>JAOAFT010000019.1 GCA_026416125.1 Bacteroidota bacterium | reverse complement strand
GTATCAGCACAGCTCGAAGCAGGTGTACCGATAACGCATTCGTACCGGATTGAACCAGCAAACAAGTTACACGGTGATTTAAATAACTAAAATTATATTTTCTTACTAATCTCCTTTGCCCCTATGTCTTAAATAATACATAGGTCCATGAATCATAATAGTCTCTTTAATACACGAACAATGACGTAGTATTTCCTGTCTCTTTACATATAAAACTCATCTTCCGTACTTAACAAGTGAGTAAAGTGAGTTGACTAATTTTATTATCCAACAACAGATGGAAGAGTATCGAGGACATCACAAATCACACGCAGAAAAGAAGATTAGGTTTATTATTGTGGGAAGTATATCATGCAACAATAAATGGCTCTTACTTATCTGCAGAAGTACAACTTTTCAATCTATTACAAAAACAGGACCGCGCCCGTAAAATGAGAACCGTTGTTTGACCAAAGGGTTTCATAAGAACGTCGTATTTTGACTCATCTAGGTCTACCATGGATTCTTTACTGTGTTCCATAACGACGTATGAATTTTCGTGGAGCACACCAGCGTAAAAAATAGCATTAGGTATGGTAGCAATTCCTTCTAATTTGTAAGGCGGATCAGCAAAAACAAGGTCAAAAACATCTGTAGTATGCTGTAAGTACCAAAACACATCGTCCTGTACTATTGTGACTTGTTGAGAACAACCGAGTGAACGAACATTCTCTTCAAGTACATTTCGTGCAGTCGAAGAATGTTCCACAAAGACAACAGAAGATGCCCCTCGGCTCAATGCTTCTAATCCTAAACTTCCACTCCCAGCAAACAGGTCGAGTACACAAATACCTTCGAAGTAGATTCGGTTTGAAAGAATATCAAATATCGATTGCTTTGCACGATCTGTTGTCGGACGTACAGAGCGATCACGTACAGTTTTTAGACGCCTGCCACGAAACTTCCCGCTAATAATTCTCATTTGGTTCGAAGTGCGACTCCAATTGCAGAAGCATATCGATGATTTTCTTTTAAGGTTTGCGGTGGAATTGTCTCTGCTTTTCTTAATTTCCGCAAAGAATTGAGGGAAACTGTTTGGGTTATACCAGTTTCATTGCGCAGTACTGTAACATAGTTTTGGGTAAAGTGAGTACCATGCAACAACAATGCTTCAGGAGTTGTAGAGAATTTATTTTTAATATACTGTAAATAATCCCGAATAACTTTTGTTGGTAACTCATTCTGTTCGAGCTTGTACAACCGATAATCTGCCATCTCACCATTATGAATTAGACTACCATCAACCTGTCCTGGTCGAATACCAATGAGCGCAATATCATGGTCTGCAATTTCAGGGTAGTTTATCAGCAGTGTCTTTTCAGTGCTAAATTGATCAATATCGACAATGCATAGTTTGAGGCGAATACTCTGTGCTAATTTTTGAAGGAGCTTTATAAGTGCTCGTGGGACTCCTGCAATAAATGTCTGATGCGCTTCACCACTGACTGCTGGTAGTGAATGGTAATCAAATATCATTTCTTTAGGATCTTTATCGGGGTAGTACTGGGAAAATTCCCACTGAAGGTAACTTGGCACCTCCGCTGTTGTCAAGGATGCATCGAGTGGGATTACGTTAATAAACACAGACCTTGTAGGAACAGCAAACGATACATACTCCGCTAAGAGCTTTTGTCGACGGATAATGTTTAGGAGTTCACGGTTCAGTACTTTTAATATTTGGTCTTGATCCCCATTTGTTTCACCAATCCCAACTAAGTGAACATCGACGGGAACTTCCGCAAGTGCTGTTACGGTGACTTTTTTACCGTGTTCGACTTCCGCGCATTGAAGTTTGTTATCAAAGAAGGAAACTCCAAGGTACCGTACTGGTTTCATAAAATTATCCTTTAACCCTCACTGAACACGAATGTATGGCTTAAGTTTCTCAAGTTTCTTCTTCGAAATCCCTTTTACATTATGTAACTCTTCGACATTACGAATAGACCCGCTTGTCTCTCGGTACTCAATAATTCGTCGTGCAAGCGTCGCACCTATCCCCGGTAAGGATTCGAGCTCTTCTTGTGTTGCTGTGTTAATGTTAATACCACCTACTTCAAATTGCTTTGTTCTCTTTGTGGTACGAAGTTCTTTAAGGCTATCATCAGGCACTGAACTAAGGGCTGTAAAAATGCTATCGCTCCTGCTATAATTGTAAGAGTCGGAAGTGCTTTTCGATGGCTTGAATAATTTGACGGTAATACCTACCATAAAAGCTACAGAAAGGAACAGAATAATATTCTGCTCTGTTTTCGTCAGTGCAAGCCATTCAGCAAAACGCTGGAACATTGTATTATGAAAATACGTCCTTCATTTTATCGAAGAAAGAACGATTTGAATTTCGTTGTTCTTCTTCGGTTGGATTGATGTGTTCGCCTCGTGCAAGTTCACGGAGTAATTCTTTCTCTCGTGCATTCAGTTTTGTTGGTACCCAAATATTCACCCTAACGAGTTGATCACCTCGCCCATACCCATTGAGGTGAGGAATACCTCGCTCCCGCATTCGAAGCATTCGTCCTGCAGGAGTACCTGGATCTATAACAAGCTTAGCTTTTCCATTCAATGTTGGGATTTCAACTTCACCACCCAGTACTGCTGTGGGGAAACTGATCCATAAATCGTAAATAATGTCATCACCATTACGTTTAAAATAGTCGTGAGGAACTTCCTGGATGACAACAATCAGATCACCAGCAGGTCCACCACGGCGACCTGCATTCCCTTGTCCACGAAGCGGTATGTAATTACCATCCTGAACGCCGGCTGGAACATTAACTTTTATTGTTGCTTCGCCATGAACGCGCCCTTCTCCTCGACATACTGAGCACGGTTCCTTAATAATTTTTCCTTCTCCTTCACACATCGAACAAGTAGTAATGTTCACAAACTGCCCAAACATCGAACGCGATACTTGTCGTATTTCGCCTGTGCCTCCACACTGAGGACACGTTGTTCTCCCAGCAGATGACTTCGCACCACTTCCACCACAAGCATCACATTTTTTCTGTCTCTTAACTTTAATTTTCTTTTCGACTCCTTTGGCAATCTCTTCTAACGTAAGGGGAAGTTGAACTCGTAAATCAGACCCTGGCTGACCCTGTGTTGTACTCCGACGCCTGCGCTGTCCGGTCCCAAAAACTTCATCAAAAATAGAACCACCAAAACCTCCTGAGAATATGTCACTGAACGCACTAAAAATATCTTCAACGTTCGTAAAGTCACGATAATTTGTACCACGTAATCCATCGTGTCCAAATTGATCGTACCGCTGCCGTTTCTCAGGATCACTCAGTACTTCGTATGCTTCGGCTGCTTCCTTGAATTTCTCTTCGGCCTCTTTATTGCCGGGGTTCCGATCCGGATGGTACTTCAATGCCATCTGTCGGTAGGCTTTCTTAATTTCATCCTGAGTAGCATTACGGGAAACACCTAGTATTTCGTAGTAATCTCGCTTTACCATACTTATTTACTCTCCGGAGCAGACGAAGAACTTACCTGCTGTATGTTAGCTTTGTTGGATTCTTCTTCGACAGGTATCGTTGACACAACGACCTTGGCATGTCGAAGTACCTTGTCATAGAGCATGTATCCTCTCTCTACTTCTTGAAGTACTGTAAAGGGAGGAACGTCTGTCCGTGGAATCTGCATGAGAGCATCGTGATACTGAACATCAAATGGCTTTCCAACAGACTCAAAAGTTTTTACACCATTTGCTTCTAAAACTTTCATGAACTTTTGGTAAATAAGTTCAATCCCTTTGATGAGTGCATCAACGTCTTTCGCTTCTTTGCTATGAGTAAGTGAGCGCTCAAAATCGTCAAGCACTGGTAGAAGCTGACTTAATAAATCTTCATTCGCATACCTTACAAGTGTCGCGTTTTCTTGTTCGACGCGTCGCTTATAATTCTCAAACTCAGCTGCTTTTCGTAACAACAAATCTTTGTACCGTTCAACCTCTTTTTGAAGTTCTTCAAGCTCCACGAGTGGTGGAGTAGCTTCAGGGAGTTCTCCCTGTGCTGATTGTGTTTCGAGTGTAACGCGTTCTTGTTTCTCCTCAATAGGTTTTTGAACTTCCTGCATAACAGAACGTACTCCTTCTTCTAGTACTAACTCCCAAGCATTTTTGCGATCGTTTGTGCAACGTAATCAACAAGAGGAATCACCTTAGAGTAATTCATTCTGGTTGGTCCAATAACACCAACTTTTCCAACAACACCATCGACTTCATAAGTCGATGTGATGATGCTATAATCTTTCGCTGATTCCTCTTCGTTCTCAGATCCTATTGTAACAACTGCCCCTTTTTGCTGTTCACTATGTTTTTCGAGTAAGTGAACAATAATATCTTCATTTTCAATAAGTTCAATAACGCTCCGAAAATTTTTCGGATCAATAAACTCAGGTTGTTCGATGATATTCTTCGTTCCCCCGATATGAAGACGTTCGCGTTCTTTCGCATCTGTAAAGAGTTCATCGACAGAATCAATAAATAATCGAACAAGACCTAATGGTTCTGCTTGAAGGTCGCGAACACGGTCAACAAACGTGTCTCTAATTTCTTTCAATGTTAACCCATAGAGTCGTTCGTTTAACGTACGACTCATCTCTTCAAGATTCTCCCGTTTTACTTCACACCCTACTTCCATCATAATAGTACGAACAATACCACGCCGAACTGAAATAATGACTAATACTTTCGAACTTGATATTTGTACTAACTCAATTTTCTCAAAAATTCCGCTACTAAGCTGTGGTGATGTTACCACGCTTAACTGACGTGAAATTTGCCCTAAAAGTTTCGAGGTTTCTCGCAAGAGTTCCTCGGTATCCTGTACCTGATCGAGCTGTTGCTGAATTCTTTTTCGTTCCTCCTCAGAAATTTCTTCGATTTTCATTAAGTAGTTGATATAGAAACGATACCCCAAATCCGTTGGGACACGTCCCGCTGAAGCGTGTGGATGAGAAAGGTACCCTTCCTCTTCGAGATCCGCTAATACATTCCGAATCGACGCGGGACTCAGCGACGACTCAAAATGCTTCGAAATGTATCGGGATCCAACCGGCGTGGCAGTCTTTATATAATTGTGTACAACGTGCCGAAGGATACTCTGCTCACGTTCATTTAATTTTCTCGGATATTCTCCACGTTTTTCCATACTAATTCAGTAAAAGTTAACCATAAATAGTACCTTTGTCAAGGAAAGTAGGTTATCACATCCGAGCTCCATGGAGAAATCAAGTCGCGGTTTTGGTATTTTTACATCTTTTAAATGGATTTTGAAGCATTCATTTATTTAATTTAAATAGTTTGTCACTTTTAAGGCATCCCCTTTCTGTAGGACTACACAAATTAACTGTTCCATATCCAGAGAAAGGGTGGCTCTAAAATATTTGACTCATTAATGTACAGTTTGTTTCACTTACGAAAGGATGAACCATGCGTGTTGGAATTCTTACTGGTGGCGGTGATGTACCTGGGCTGAACTCGTGTATGAAAGCTGCTGCAACGCGAATTATGGAAGAAGGGCATGAAATTGTTGGCTTACGACGTGGTTGGGCTGCTCTCCTATACTATAACCCTGACGACCCAACAACTCATAAAGAGTACGTTCTCCCTCTCGACTTCAATGTAATCCGAACAATCGATCGGTCGGGTGGTACATTCCTTCATACCTCTCGTACAAACCCGAGTAGGGTAAAACCAAAAGATATGCCTGAGTTCCTCAAGGGAAAATTTGAACACCCAAATGGAACAGAGCCGGCAGATTGCACACCTCATGCCTTGAGGGTAATCGAACATTTACAACTTGATGCATTGATTGCGATCGGTGGAGACGACACCCTCAGCTATGCAGTACGCCTTCATAAGGAAGGTGTTCCCATTGTGTGTGTACCAAAAACGATGGATAACGACGTCTATGGTACTGATTACTGCATTGGTTTCTCGACTGCAGTTACTCGAAGCGTTGAATTCATCCACGCTATGCGTACACCTGTAGGTTCTCATGAGCGTATCGGTGTGATCGAACTGTTCGGTCGATACTCTGGCGAAACATCACTCATTTCAGCATACCTTGCTAATGTTGATCGTGCAATTATTTCTGAAGTAGACTTCGATATTGATAAACTTGTTAATTTCCTCGTCGAAGATCGCAGAAAAAACCCAAGCCACTATGCAATTATGACTGTATCCGAAGGTGCAAAACCAATAGGTGGGCAAATGTTCCTAAGCGGTGAAGAGGATGCCTATGGTCATAAAAAACTTGGTGGTATTGGTGAATTCATAGGAAAACAAATTGAAAAGAAAACTGGTATTGGTGTTATGGTTCAACAGTTGGGCTACCTTATGCGAAGTGGTGCCCCTGATGCTCTCGATCGTATGGTAGCAACAACTTATGGGTACCTAGCAGCTGATTTACTTTTACAGAAGAAATCGGGCCGTATGGTTGCACTCCGAGATGGAAAATATACGACTGTTTCTGCTAGTACTATTACTGAAGGAAAAAAACGAGTCGATGTCGACGAACTTTACAACGTTGACCAATACCGACCGAAAGTGGCTCACTTACTTGGAAAACCAATGTTCTTATACTAAGAGGGAGCCAAGAGTACAACGTTGCGTGCGCATGTGGAAGAAGCTAGAGTACACTGTGGTGTGACCATACGAGGTTCAATACCACACACCTCGTATGGTCTCTCAGAGTATTAGACTGTGTGGGAGTATTTGTTAAACAACGAAAAGAGATTGGACTATGACACACTATAAAGAATTAGGACTCGTGAACTCACGAGAACTGTTTGCAAAAGCTATTAAAGGTGGCTATGCAATTCCTGCATTTAACTTCAACAACCTTGAACAACTCCAGGCAATTATTGCTGCCTGCGTTGAAACTAAGTCACCTGTAATTCTCCAAGTTTCAAGTGGAGCACGGAAATATGCAAACCAGACCCTGCTGAAACACTTAGCAAAAGGTGCTGTGGAATACGCGCAGGAGCTCGGTTATCCAATTCCTATCGTACTCCACCTCGATCATGGTGACTCATTTGAACTTTGCAAGTCGTGTATCGAATCTGGGTTTTCTTCTGTAATGATCGACGGTTCGCACCTTCCGTATGAGGAAAATGTCAAACTCACAAAAAAAGTTGTCGACTTCGCACATCAGTACGATGTCACAGTTGAAGGTGAACTGGGTGTGCTGGCAGGCATCGAAGACAATGTTGCAAGTGAAGTAACCCATTATACAAAACCAGAGGAAGTCGAAGATTTCGTAAGCAAAACAGGTGTTGATTCCCTTGCAATTTCAATTGGTACCTCCCATGGAGCAAACAAGTTTAAACCTGAACAATGTACCCGTACTCAAGACGGCGTTCTTATTCCCCCACCTTTACGTTTCGATATCCTTGAGGAAATCGAAAAACGTATTCCAGGCTTTCCGATTGTACTCCATGGGGCTTCTTCTGTTCCAGTTGATCTTGTGCGAACAATCAATACATTCGGCGGAAAATTAAAAGATGCTGTCGGTATTCCCGAAGACCAACTCCGACGTGCCGCTAAATCCGCTGTGTGTAAGATTAACATCGATTCCGATGGACGACTCGCTGTAACAGCAGCAGTCCGAAAGTACCTGGCTGAAAATCCAGCAGAATTTGACCCACGAAAGTACCTTGGTCCTGCCCGCGAACAACTCAAAGAGCTCTATAAACATAAAATTATTAACGTCCTTGGTAGTGCTGGACAAGCATAGTCCACCAGATTACCACAAAAGGGCATAGTAAGCAAAATCCCGCTCCTGTGCGAGCGGGATTTTTTTTCGCCATGCGCTAATCAAATTATGTATCTTCGTTTGCCAAAGGGCAATCTTCCCTGACCTGAAGAACACAAATGTCAAATATTGTGCACGTGGCGAATAGCCTTCATATCCACATCCGATATACTCTTTATTCTTACATTTTTTTGATTACAATAGATGGCACTCTATTTGTCTTATATACTTCTGCTTGTTAAACAAAGCGAAAGGGATAGAGTATGCCATTAATCCAATGGACAAGCGATTTGAGTGTGAATGTTTCGAAGTTTGACACACAACATAAACGCCTCATTGATCTCATTAACGAGCTCCACGATGCTATGAAAGTAGGAAAAGGGAATCAGATACTTCACAAAATCCTTGAAGATATGATGCAATACACAAAAACACACTTTGCAGACGAAGAAGCGCTCATGAAGCAGTACAACTACCCAGGCTATACAATTCAAAAAATTCAACACGACAAATTCGTCCAAGAACTTCAAGATCTTCAACGGAAACTCCTAAGCAACACAACAACATTAACAATGGAGGTAATGAATTTCTTAAAACAATGGCTTACCAACCACATTCAAAAAACTGATAAAGCATACGCTCCATTCTTTGAATCAAAAAATGTTCGGTAAATAAAAGGAAGGTGTTTTATGACTCATATCAGACGGATGATTAATAACTTTTCTCTCGTTACACGCATTGCATTGTTACCAAGCATAGCAATCGTACTGATGGGAATATTCATTTACGTTTATATTTTACCAAAGGTCGAGCGCCATTTGTGGGATGAAAAGCTTGAACAAGTCCGCCACATTGTAGATGTTGGCCACAGTACAATTGAGAGATATGTCTCCCTTGCACGGCAGGGTGTACTTACAACCGCTGAAGCCCAAAAACGCGCACTCGAAGCATTACAATCGATGCGTTATGACGATGGGAATTATATCTGGATTAACGATTACGACGCTATCGTACTAGCTCACCCCAACGAAGGACTCATTGGTAAGTCACAAAGTAACTTACAAGATCCTCATGGGAAACGAGTTTTTGTTGAAGCAATCAATATATGTCAACGTCAAGGGGAAGGTTTTTTTGAGTACGTTTGGAACAAGCCAAACTCGACAACATCAAGTCCGAAGCTCTCGTATGTAAAAAATGTAAACGAGTGGAAGTGGGTCGTTGGAAGTGGCATCTACATCGATAGTATTGAAGAACAACTTAAATCCCTTGTTGTTGAAATCTTGATTAGTCTTATTGCAATAATTGCTGTTATGGTCTTTCTCAGTTATTACACCGGGAAGAAACTTGTAAAACCTATCCTTGATGTTACTGAACACATGAAGAACGCAGATGTAAACACACAGTTTGAAATTGATCGTACTGACGAAATAGGTCATCTCCAATCTGCTTTCAATGACTTTGTCCGTTCCATTAGAGAGACCCTTCTCAATGTAGCCCATGTCTCTCGCGAAGTAGCAACTGCTTCCGTACAAATATCGAGTAGCACCGAACAAATGGCTGCAGGTGCACAAGAACAAACAACACAAGCGAACGAAGTTGCTAGTGCCGTCGAGGAAATGACGAAAACAATCATTGAAAACTCAAAGAACGCAAACTACACAGCTGAAACCGCTCGGCAAGCAAAAGATGCTGCTGAGCACGGTGGCATTGTTGTCAAAGAAACGATTGAGAAAATGCGATCAATTGCAGATGTCGTTCGGAAATCTGCGGAAACAGTGAAGACCCTTGGTGCTTCGAGCGATCAAATCGGAGAAATTATTCGAGTAATTGACGATATCGCCGATCAAACTAACCTTCTTGCATTAAACGCAGCTATTGAAGCAGCACGAGCCGGTGAACAAGGTCGTGGCTTTGCTGTTGTTGCTGACGAGGTACGAAAGCTCGCTGAACGTACAACAAAAGCAACAAAAGAAATTGCAGGCATGATTAAACATATCCAGAGCGAAACACACAACGCAGTACAATCAATGGAACAAGGCACTCTCAAAGTCGACGAAGGGATTGCCTCTGCCGATAAAGCTGGTGCTGCTCTGCAGGAAATTGTTGCTATTAGCCAACGAGTGACGGATATGGTAAACCAAATTGCAGCAGCTAGTGAAGAACAATCGAGCGCTAGTGAACAGATTTCCAAAAATGTTGAAGCTATCTCTACAGTCACAAATCAAACAGCTCGAGCAACACAACAAATTGCTCAAGCTACAAACGAACTTAGCAAACTGACGGAGCAACTCAACCAGATCGTTGCACAATTTCGCTTACAATCTGACGACGAACCACAACCTGAGCCTGTCTCCCAAAAACGACGACAGGGAACGCACACTGCAAAGTCATATCGTCTTCAACATGCATAAGGAGAATAAGCGTATGAAGAATTCGTTTGTTGTACCCCCGAATGATACCTAATTAAACCATATATTAAATTAATAGCGAGGAGGAGATCACAATGTTTTCAAACATTACCATAAAAAAGCGATTAACTATTTCATGTATAGTTGCAATGGGTGGACTTCTTACAGTTGCTGCAATTGGATTATGGCGGATTTCAACAATAAACGAGCACGTTCAGCAAGTAGCGAACGAATTATTGCCTAAAGTAATTTGGGCAAACGAGATCATTGACCAAGTAAATATTAATGCTCGGGTGCTTCGAAATCTTGTTCTGTTAACGGATCCGATCGAAATTCAGAAAGAAATGAACCGCTTTAACGATATTCGTCGGATTGTAGACGATCGATTACAAAAGTTAAAAAGTGTTCTCACCACATCAGAAGAACAAGCTCAGTTTGCAAAAATTACTTCTGCTCGTGAGAAATACTTCGAAGTACGAGAAGAATATCTCGCACTGGTTCGCGCTGGTGCACGTGAGAAAGCAATAGCGATGCTCTTTGGAACACTCCGCGATGCACAAAATGCATACTTCGATGCATTGCAAAAATTTATTGATGATGAGGAAGAACGAGCAAAGTCTGTTTCGAATGTAACTGTTACCATTGTTGCACAAACCAGAACCATTATCATTGCACTTGTAATCACCATCTTCGCAACTGTTGCGTTCATATCGAGTTACACAATCCGGAGCATTACGAAACCGCTCACGACATTACAAACGACAGCTCAAGAGGTAGCGCAAGGGAACTTAGACGTTACAATCGAAGTGAAGACAAACGATGAACTTGGTCAATTCACCAAATCGTTCAATACTGTTGTTACCAATTTGCGTGGTATTATTTTAAACTTAGTGGAAGTAATCCATTCAACAGCAAATGCAGCAACTCAAATCTCATCGAGTAGCGAAGAAACAGCGGCTGGGGCTCAGGAACAATCATCGCAAATAGCAGAAATTGCAAGTGCCATTGAGGAAATGAGTAAGACAATCGTTGAAAATTCAAAGAACGCAACAATGGCAGCGGAACGGTCGAAAGCTACAGGTGACAAAGCAAAGGAAGGGGGAACTGTAGTTAAGCAAACGATCGAGGGGATGAACCGTATCGATGACGTTGTTACGAAGTCTGCAAAACTCGTTTATACCCTTGGTACAAATAGCGATAAGATTGGAGAGATCGTACAAGTTATCAACGACATTGCCGATCAGACTAATCTTTTAGCGCTGAACGCTGCTATCGAAGCAGCTCGCGCTGGCGAACAGGGGCGCGGATTTGCTGTTGTAGCAGATGAAGTACGAAAACTTGCAGAACGAACAACGAAGGCAACGAAAGAAATTGCCGAAATGATCAAAGAAATTCAGAGAGATACAATGAATGCTGTGGCAGCGATGGAACAAGGGACAAAGGAAGTAGAAAATGGAAAAGCACTGGTAAACCGAAGCGGAGAGGTCCTTGAGCAGATTATTAAAGCAGCAAGTGAGCTTTCTGACATTGTCAATCAAGTTGCTGTTGCCAACGAGCAACAATCTAGCACGGCAGAGCAAATTAGTAAGAACATCACCTCGATTTCTGATATTGTACAACAATCGACAGCTGGTATTCAACAAATTGCGCAGGCAGCAGAAAGTTTAAGCCAACTGACTGAGCAATTGCAACGAACCGTTGAGCAATTCAAGGTCTCGTCAAATGATCAGCGTGGTGTACGTGAATCTCAGTCACAGCAGAAACGCTCTACAATAGCTGTCCGACACAATGGTAAGCTTGTTAACGTATAAAAGGAGTTTTCGCAATGGCAACAGAGAAATCCATACAACAAAAAACATCAGAGGATATACTCCAACTTGTTAGCTTCAAGGTTGGTGATGAAGAATTTGGCATCGACATTCTCAAAGTACAGGAAATAAATCGGATGATGGAGATAACCAAAATTCCCGATGCTCCACCAGACATTGAAGGAGTTGTTAACTTCCGCGGGAAAGTTATTCCCGTTATAGATTTACGGAAACGCTTCGGCCTCCCCATCAAGGAACAAAACTCAAACACACGTCTTATTGTGGTTGAACTAGAGAAAAAAACAGTTGGATTTATTGTTGATGAGGTGAAAGAAGTGCTTCGAATTCCAAAATCGATAACAGAGCCTCCACCCCCATTAGCAGTTGGTTCGAATGCAGAGTACATCCTTGGTGTTGGGAAACTCGAGAATCGTTTGTTAACTCTCCTTGATCTTGAAAAAGTCGTCAACAACTAGCCACCCTCAGAAGCCTTCCACTGGTTCTCCTCCTTACGGTGGAAGGCTTCCTTTGTTTCTACTTTAACCCCAGTTCTTTACACATACGGTAGTAGTTCGATGGTGCAATGCCTAGCTTTTCTGCAGCGTTTGCATCGGAACTCGAAATACTGCGTACGTACTTAAAGTACTTTAGACGGAAGGCGCGTTCCATTTCCCGTAACGTGAGTACTTGACCATTGTAAAACTCTTCGAACGACAAGTCCTTTGGAAGAATAGTGTTTTTCAAAATCATAGGGTCACTCACTTCTTTTACACCAATTTTTTCTGCACCACTTAGAACCAAACGTTGTGCAACATTCCGGAGCTCACGTACATTCCCTGGCCACTGGTAATTCATAAGAATATCGTATGCTTTGGGATCGATCTCTGGCGGTGGTGTGCCCATGTCGTTACTGAAGTACTCAACAAAGTGTTTAAACAGAAGGATAATATCTTCCCCCCGTTGTCGTAGTGGGACAACATCGATCGGAATAACATTGAGTCGATAGTAGAGATCTTCCCGAAAACGACCTTCACTTACTTCCTTAGCAAGGTTTTTGTTTGTTGCTGCAATAATACGAACGTTAACGGAAAGACTTCCGGTTCTTCCAATTTTCTCAATTTCGCCTTCTTGGATAACTCGCAAGAGCTTGACTTGCGCTGAAAGAGGCAACTCAGAGACTTCATCGAGAAACACAGTACCGTTATTTGCAACCTCAAAGAGTCCTGGTTTTGTACCGACGGCGCCAGTAAAAGCACCACGCTCGTACCCAAACAATTCGCTCTCAACGAGTTCGTGAGGAATACTTCCACAGTTAATTGGAATAAACTTTTCATACCTCCGTTTACTCTTGAGGTGAATATTCCATGCAACGAGTTCTTTCCCTGTCCCTGAGGCACCACTAATGAGTATGTTCGCATCACTTTTCGCATACTTCTCAATAGCAGCGCGGAGTTCAACCATCGGTTTCGACTCACCGATAATTTTCTTTGCCTCGAGCATGCTCTCTATACTTTGCATGAGGCGTTTATCCGATTTCATCTTTTGTTTTTCAAGTTTTTTCTTCTCATACGCATTCACAATGCTCAAGATAAAATCTGTAGGTTGGTAAATGTACTCCTCTATATTGCCAGGATACTTGGTGCAGTACCAAAATGCACCAGCTTTGAGGAGATTATTCGCAAATTCAAAATCTGTAGTGTTTGTGGTCATTTTTGTAATGACAATGATTTGCAGAAATGGATCAGCATCTTTCATTTGACGGATGAGATCTTCGCCTCGTAACCCACCAGAAATTTGGTAGTCCAAGATAACAACATCGTAGCGATCGGGGTACTTTTGGATATGTTCGAGTGCTGCACGACCATTTGAGAGTACACACTCTACCTGAATTTTCGTTGGTGACAACGCCACAGTGTTTTGGACTCGTCGTACATCGAACTCTTCATCATCAACTAACATGACCTTGATAACAGTCGAGGTATTCATACAACATACTCTCCTAATGCTGAATTACTATTGTAAATCGACATCCTTTGCCTGG
This sequence comes from Bacteroidota bacterium, assembly GCA_026416125.1. Lineage (GTDB taxonomy): Bacteria > Bacteroidota > Ignavibacteria > UBA10030 > UBA10030 > JAOAFT01. The sequence goes on along the minus strand of JAOAFT010000019.1, from coordinate 27,454 downwards.
TAAATTCTCTGCATCGAGATGCCATCCACATTTTCCTACTGCGAGTTGATGAGCAATGTAGCACCCATAACCTGAGTGAACACTGTAGAGTTTCTTCGTTGTTTCGTGTTCAAGGAACAACTTCTTTACACCGTTTTCATTGACTTCAAGGAGCTCTGGAGCTATGCCATTTCCATTATCTTCTATTGTAATATAGGAAATATCCGTTTGTTTGTCATGGTATGTTTTAATTTTGATGGTCACAAAAGGCACACCGCAATGATCGATACTGTTTTGGATGAGAGGTTCGAGAATTTCCCATACAGTAAACTCGTTAACATGGACTAACGGTAACGAGGGATCGAGATCTAATTTCAATTCAAACATTTCATTCTTGCTTGAAATACGGAGGAACACGTGCTTTACGATAAATTCGATGACAGCGTTAACGTTCGTTTTAAACATTGGGTTGACGATTGTGTTAATATCTTGATCGTACCACTTCATATCGTAGATGATTCGAGAAATAAAGTTTGAGTATGTAATAACACGGTGTTTAAGTTCGTTGAGGTTGTGAGGATTCATTTTCCGGACATCTTCTTTGATAAATCCCATGATTTTTTCCGCTTTGTGGTGTGTATGGTAGATCCTCTTTGTGAAGAGTGATTCTTTCTCCAACCGAATTTGGCGTTCTAAATTTTGTTCATGTTCTTTAAAGAGTTGCTCTTGAACTCGATTTCGCTCTTGTACAGCACGTGATGATACAATGAAGATCCCTACAAGTCCACCGAGAATAAGGAGCGTAATAATTAAGAATACTTTGTCGAAACTTGCTTGGATTTCTGATGTTAAGAATGAAAAATCTGGAGTTACGCGCATATAGAGAACACCGAGGTACTCGCCATCAGGGACAAAGGGAACAAGGACATCGAATGTTTTTTCCTGTGTTACGACACTTAAAATTCGTTCATTTTTCCGCATCGATTCCTGCTCAGTAACGAAGAGGCGAAGTCCTGCCTCATGGTCGCCTGTGTATTGATTATGCGTTGGTTGAAGTGTTCCATTGAAGAATGCTGCGAGTTTCAACCCACTATCAACAATGTAAATGTTATTCCCCTTAACGAGGAACAACGAAATATCATCGACGCTCCGGTGAATACGTTGCTGTTTCATAATAACATTGAGTGCGTACGCCATTGTTATATCAGAACCCTCGCGTTGTACCCGTTGGCGTTGCTGATTTTCGAAGAGCATTTCGACACTCGTTGTCGCAACGAGCGCAAGACGCTCTGCATAGTATTTTTGAAACCATCGCTGTGTGTCGCGTAAAAAGTTGTTCAGTGTAGTCTTCTGAAGAAAAATAAGCGCAATTTGGAATGATATGAGAACAATGAAGATAATGATAATGTGACTAATTTCAAATTGGTAGCGTGATAGTTTTTCACGAATATGTGTTGGCAGCGTAATTGAGAGGAATTTCATGGTCCACCTCACTATTGCGTACGTTGTTCTTCGATATCGATGGCAGCTTGTGTTTCACGGATTGCCTCATCAATGGATAGTTTCCCTGCTACAGCAAGAGAGAAGTACCGTGCCATGATTTTAGAGTACTTTGTATAGTTTTCTTGTACTGGGCGAAGAACTCCATAGGTCATAAACTTCTTCATATGCTCAACTTCTGGGTATCGGAGCATGTATGTAGAATCAGTATAAAACCGTTTGAGTACAGGGTAGTATCCAGAAGCGGTGTACATAATTTCCTGAGATTCTTCGGAAAGGAGAAATTTTAAGAACTTAATTGCGGCATCCTTCTTTTTGCTCGTTTTCGAAATCATCAAGTTCCAACCACCGAATAGTGATGCTGGTCTCCCGCCAGCTGGGTACGGGAGCATTGCTTTCCGTAGATATTTTTGTTTCTCACTATCTACAGGCTCAGCTTGAAAATCTTTGTCGTATATTGTCCATCCTCTAATGAAGAGTCCATTATTCTTAATAAAATATTGAAAGCTGTTCTGCTCTGTAAACGTTGTTACAATTGGCGGTGAAAGACGTGTTTGTTGGACAAGAGCTACTAAATATGCCAAAGCAGCTTTTCCTTCAGGCGTCGTAAAACGAAACCCATGGGTTTCAAAGTAATTGGGCTTGAGACTCAGTAAATTTTCGATATAGCTACAAACGAATCCTTCATAATCCGAAGCCGGAAAGATATAGTAAGGATACGGAGAACGTAACGCAGTGCCGTACCTCATAAATTCTTCCCATGTAATACCTGCTTGAATTTTTTCAAGGAGCTTGCGTCCTATAGCTGTTGTTTTCAACAAATCTTCTCTATAGTACAGTACCGCTTGCACAAGATCGAATGGCATTGCAACAAGCTCATTGTTATATATACACGTTTGCAAAGCGAGTGGCAATATTTGTTCGCGTTCTGCCTGTGAGAAATGTGCTTCGAGCGACTCACTCCATTTCGCAAAGCGATGAACCCCAATAATATCAACTGCAAAAATATCAATCGCATCATCTTCACCTCGCAGCGAACGAGCAAGTACTTCTTTTCGTGCGTCGGTACTAAATTCTGAAAACGGGAAATCAACCGGTACAACCTTCAATTTTCCTTCATTGAGAGTATTGAACCGTTCGATGAGTATACGATGCCCCTCCGTCATTCGATCTGCAAAGTAAATTTCAACGGGATGCTCACTTGAGCTGTGGGAGAGCACTGTAAAAAGAGCAACGTAGCTTAATACAACAATAACTAAAATAATGAGTCCTATAACGTGTTTTCGAGAAAGAATTCGCTCTTGTTCAGACGATCCTGTTGTTGTGGAATTCATATGGCATTCCCTCATTGATCAACAGTACAATGAAGAACGGGTCGGTTAACAGAGTCTTTAAAGAATGTTACGTGTAGTAATCCCAATGCTCGGAGTGCGATACCTTTCGTTCGTGTATCAAGTAACCGTTGTAGTACAGGGTTCGAGAGAGTACAGTACGTTTTCCCACCACGTTGTTCTGTAACAGGCACATCAATAATCATTTGCGAATTTACCACACGAGCGAATGGTGCTTGGTTTTTCCACGATTCGTAAGTTACTGTTCTTGAATCCCACTGTTCCTGTCCGCCGATGATTTCACATACACGCAGAATCCCAAAGTCTCGCGTGCGATCACTCAGTCGCTGAATTGCATGGGTCGTTAACTCTAACACTCCTGGTCCGCGTACTTGTTTCCCTTTGAGTGTACTCACATCCCACCGCAAGAGAACGATTTTACTATCTCCAACAACGAGGAGGTCCGAGTGATGTTCGTTATCTGCGCAATACCAGGATGAGAAATTGGTATCAGTGTATATTGTATCAACTGTCGCTGCTTCGAGTACAGGAATGTGGTGTGACATGCTTTCAAAATTTGGAAGTGGTGGATGGTATGGTACCTGTACTCCCTGATCCGGTCCTATGGAATCGACGTGAACGATTGATACTTTAAAGTAGTCAATATCTACTCGATACTGTTCAAATCCCCAATCCATAAGCGCAAGCTGACCGAATACTGTATCACCAGGTCCGGCATCGAAGTTTTGTGTTGTCATACTAATGATATGCCACGATACAGTATCGGGAATGTCAAATTCCATAAGGTGTGTATGGAAATCCGTTGTTCGCTGAGTATTTAAGTGAAGATTTACACGTTTAGGCGCATCACTCACCCGAATGCGTGCTTCAATCCTGAATTCATAGTGTGGATCGCGAAGAAGTGCTAAATTCATTGTCCGAGAAACACAGCGCTTGATCAGTGCCCACCAAATACCAAGCTTATCATCAGAGGCATCGACGGTGATTGTTGCATATCCTTCACCTGACACTGTCAATGTCATGCGTGCGCGACCATCACCAGTAAAAAAGGACCACCCATCAATGCCTCGTGGGTCATACTGTAGCGAAGGACCAGAGAAATCATCCAAAAACATTCGAGCAGCTGATTCATTCTTTTGACGAGAGCTGACACTGTAGAACACAATACTTATTAGAAGACAGGCGAGCAATACATGGGATTTACCCATACGTTCCCTTCCTTTCAAGTTATAATGTAGATGAATATTCCTGTTTCTTCAAGAAGCTTGTGGTTTTTCATTGCTGTTCTTCCCTTTCCTCAGTATTTTCAAGTACAAAATGAGAGAAAGGAGTGAGAGTGACAACGACCTTCGAGCCGTATCGAAATAGACCGACACGAGCAGAAATTTCTTTGCCTAATCTCCGAAACAACCTCGCGATCGTTCAATCACTCATCAAACCAGATGTTCACATTATGGCCATTGTGAAAGCGAATGCATATGGCCATGGATTATTCGAAATATCCCGCGAACTTTTAGCCCATGGTGTCCATTACCTTGGTGTAGCATTTTTGGAGGAGGCTCTCTACCTCCGACACTGTGGCATCACTGCTCCTATTGTTGTACTCGGTGCAATAAACTCAGACCAAATTGCTGAATTCATAGAGCATAATATTGAAATAACAAGTTCTTCAATCGATAAATCTCAAGCTATCAATGCTGTCGCACATCAACTTGGCAAGAAGGCAATTGTCCATCTGAAAATTGACACAGGGATGGAGCGTATAGGTGTCCACTGGTACAACGCAGAGAAATTTATTGATACAACATACAACCTTGATTCGATTATCGTTCGTGGGGTTTTTTCACACCTTGCGAAAGCAGAATCAGATGCCACATTTACCGAAGAACAGATCACACGTTTTAACTCAGTACTTGAACGAATGGATAAGAAAAACTTACTTCCTCCTCTCATTCATATTGCAAATTCTGCTGGTATCTTGTACTACCCTCATGCTCACTATACAATGGTTCGACCAGGTATCATGTTGTATGGTTATCATCCCAGGGGATATTTTCCTAACGTTTCGTTCAATGGTCGAACATTGAAGCCTGTCATGACGCTAAAAACAAAAGTTGCCTACTTCAAAGTGGTACCGCCAAACACTGGCATCAGCTATAATCATACATACGTTACAAAGTCACAAACGCGAATAGTTACCCTGCCGATTGGTTATGGTGATGGATATAGTCGGCACCTTTCAAACAAAGGAACTGTAATTATTCGTGGTAAAGAGTATCCCATAGTTGGAACAATTTGCATGGACCAATGTATGGTCGATATTGGTATGGATGGCACAGCATACAATGGTGATGACGTGCTAATTTTTGGAGAAATGGATGGATTCTCAATTCCTTTAGAAAAACTCTGCGAAAAGATTGGTACTATACCCTACGAGGTCCTCTGTACTATCACCAATCGAGTACCACGTATTTACATTGACCAAGAATAGAGCCAACGTGCCATCGAATACGCATATGACACGAGTAAAAGAGTGAATCACACGATTATATGAACACATTTTATTTTCCTATACTAAAACTTTTTTAACCTCACTTATCGGTAATTTAAATTCAGAAACTATACACAACATCTGTTACAACAGAACAAAATTGCACCACAATAATATTCCGCAGAAAGTTAACAACTTCAATTGGAAAAGTCCTAGAATGGACAAAGTAACGTACTCAAATATATCCACCCTATAGCTGATAAGTAATGTCTGCACTACCTCTTCGCGGCTTTGATAGTTGCACATGTCATCTAAACCAAATACTCAACGTTGAGTCAATACATCAACAAGACGTTTCTTCGGACTACCATCCTCACTGACTATCGGAAAATCACCTTTGTAACACCAGTGCGAGTAGGCAATTGAATACTCACGGAAGAGATCACATACATCACGGTACCACCGCATCATCACCTCCTCTGGTATTTTTGGATATACGCCAAACTCTCCACAGTAGAGTGGTAGGTTGTGGTTCCGCGCAACTTCAATAGCAGGCATCATTTCCTGCCGGAGACGTTCTTTGTCGAAGTACCCGTTCGCAACTTCTTTCATAAACTGCACTGTTGAGGGCGAAAGATTTTTATACTCAGCTGTATCGACAATAATGCCCGGATAGTTGACTGGACCACGGTATTCAGCAAGTGGTGTCCACGGTGCAGTATGATGAGTAAGTGCTAATGGCGTGTAGAAGTGAAAACTGAGAATGATATTCCGATCATTCTCTGGCAATCGCAACTGTGGGAACGTTGCAGGAATTTGCCACAAATTTGAACCAACGACAATGTATCGGTGTGGTTCCCGTTGTCGAAGTGCTGTAATAACATTATTGAGAAGATTGTTCCATGCTTCAGGATCGGGTGCAACTGCTTCATTAAGAATTTCGTATGCAACATCAGATGTCGGATAGTTTTTCAATTCATCAGAAAGTTGGAGCCAAAGATTAACAAGCTTTTGTTGTTCTTTCGGATCAGTCCACAGCGGATTGTTTTCTGCATTGAAGTAGTGTGAACGGAGAATGTGAAGATCGACAATTACCCGCAGCTTCGCTTCTCGTGCCCACTTGAGTGCACTGTGGAGGAGTTCGAATGCTTCTCTATCCTTTGTGCCAGAAGAATCCCACAGTTGCTCTTCATCAATAGGGATTCGCACGTGATCAAAGCCCATTGTTGCTATTTGATCGAAGTCGTGTTTTGTAATGTACGCGCGCCTCTCTTCACCACGCTTGTCGCTCTGAGAAAGCCAGTGGCTTACATTGACACCTGCCCGAAGATAGAAGCCCATTTTTTCCATAGTTCCTCCTTGTGTATACCCTCTCGTAAGAATACTAACTACGACCACTATAACCAACAAGATCCGTTGCATGACGTTTATCCTTTGACGTGTCATTATGGTTGGTGAAAACTTGTTCCAATAAATTTTAGTCCTTCGATGAGCCCGGTGCGCCAGTAGGACCATTGGTGACCACCATCGCGCATCCGGAACTCGTGCGGTACTTTCAAATCTCGAAGGAGAATATGTAGTGTTGAGTTTCCTTTGTACAGAAAATCATCATCACCGCAATCGAAGTACCATCGCACTTCTTTCAACTTCTCAACGGGAAGTGCACGAATAATGAAGAATGGATTGTTCGCTCGCAGGTGTGGTGTTAATCGTTCTTCGCCAAGCAGGTTGGGACCATAGAGAACTGTAGAAATTTTATTCCACTGTATAGAGTCAAATTTTACAATCTCTTCTTCAGTAAACAATGCTGCACTGAAAGCTGCGCATGCTGCAAACAACTCGGGATGTTTGAGAGCATAGAGTGTTGCCCCGTAGCCACCCATCGATAGACCGGCGATACCCCGAAACCGTTTCTCACTCCGTATTCGCCACTGCTTTTCGATCGTTGGAATGAACTCCTGAAAAAAGAAATCCTCATACCGTACTGACCCATCGTAATTATTGATATACCAGCTCACTCCTGCATCAGGTGTAACGAGAATCATCGGCGGTATTTCTCCGCTCAGAATTGCTTGATCTGCTAAGCGCTGTGCTTCGCCAAACTGAATCCAAGCGTTGTCATTATCCGTGTACCCATGGAAAAGATAAACAACCGGGTAGAAACGCGAAGAAGTTTCATAATCGTAGGGCAGGTACACTGTGTAACGAACATCTTTCCCAAGAATTTTGCTCTTCACGATCAACCCCTCTTTTACAATCCCGGTTCGACACTGTGCCTCAAGATGCTGAGAACAACACTGCAGTACAAGGAGTGCACAGACACTGTTGATAATATATTTCTTCATAGGTTCTTCCTCCAGTTATCGAATTTTTGTTAACAAACACGCAATATCGTACTTAACAGGTGGCACCTGAACTACAGCACTGCCATTACTATCAACGACCACAGTATCTACGGTCGTAGAAAATGAACCCGTTTGTGGATCGTACCAGTGTGCGGTATAGGTTCCAGGGAGCATTGCTGGAACAGGTTGAACAAACGATGGTACTATTGCTGGTTCTTTCCCTTCGGAGAGCAACCACCATTTATAGGCGTCATTCTTAATCCAGAGTGCACAGTTCGTTCCGAAATAGAGGGCACGGACAAAGCAAGATACTTGTTCACTTGGCTTTGCTCGCTCATAGCCTGCAGTGAGGGTTATAAAACGAAGATTCTTCGAATTGAAATCGATGAATTGAGCAAAGCGTGTTAGATTATTATACTCATGCCACAGATCGTATTTGTCGATGTAACTATCCCACCACCAACTCATAGGTATAATTGGAGTTTCGTTGAAGAATCCAGCCCAAATACCATTGTGTAACCCAACGTGAAGTGAATCGAGCTTGTATGTTAGCTCACCCCCACGATACTCAATCCCAAATTCACCCATGACAACTGGTTTATCGTAGTACTCGAGGGTTGCTTCATGGAGATAGGTACAATGTGCTGCAACGTCGTGCATGTTGTAATCGTGGAAGTGAATATAATCGAACGCAGGTGACTTGAATGCATCAACAAGTTTCTCAACGTACCGTCGTGTTGAACTTGATGTTACCAGTCGTTTATGTACATCGATCGATTTCACATACTCTGCCATTTCAATGTGCCATGCATTAATTGCTTTCGAATGCCCTGCCATGAGGTCAGCTTCATTCAAAAACTCCCATGTGCAGAGCGCATTGCTGTACCCGTAGCGGGAAACAAGGTACTTGTATCGTTGCTTCTGAAATCGTTTCGCATCAGTGTTGGTAAACCATTCGATGCGATCGTTACACGGACCACCATTGAGAACATTGTACGGATTGACACGCCATCGATCTTCTCTGAAGAACCCAAGTCCCTTCGGTGCAATGCCATGATAGTCGAAACAAAGATCAATATAAATTCCATAGCGTTCAGCGAGTGTTAGAATTGTATCGAGTCGTTTTGCAGTTTCGAGGTTGTACCTTCCCAATCCCGTTTCCTGCCATTCAAAGGAGAGGTGCCACGGACACATCCATATTCGCACAACATTGATCCCCGCCTGTTGCATTTTTCGGAAGTAGTACTCGTAGTCATCAGCCCAGCAGACATTCAGCCCAATACCACGGAACGCTTCCCCACTTTCGTACTGAAATGTGCCGTGCCGATCCGAGAGCGTTATGCCACCCTGTTTCTGCCGTGTGTTCTTCGCAATAAGAACTGAGAATGTATCACGCACAACACCATGGACAATAACTGAAAAACGATGAAGTCCGGCTTGCTTTGGTGTAAATCGTGCTTCCCACCGCTCTCGCCCATTCCATTGTCCATCGTAAAAAAAAGAGAGTGTACGCCGTGTGTTATCAGGGAGCAGCATGTGGAGTTCAACTTGATTCTGAATGAGATCAAATGGATTACTAAAGTTCAGATTTTCGTTGAGTACAACAATCACAGGCTCGTACTGTGTGCCTTTCTGCGGCCGCTGTACTGTTTGACCGACAAGTGCAATAGGAAGAACTAGAACAACGACTATAGTTAACAAGAATTTATATCTATGCATAACTCGACCTTTCAAACAAAAGAAAGAACATTACTTTTAATCTGTTTCCAAGCTCCCTTGAGAAACCTTGTGATACACGTTTTACTTTGTTCGATTATCATCGTAAACGTAACGATGTTTGTTTAAACAACACTGTGCATATGGTCGTGTTATCGGAACTATATTACCGTCCTCCTTCCAAATCGTAGTACGCTGCTTCCATCATCAGGAAGAATGCTTGCCCTTCAGTGGCAGTGCCGGGATGATCGAATTCCGGTGAGCCACAGACACCTTGAACTAATCCATAGACATCAACCTTTGCGTGAGCAGCGGCACGCATTGTATCGGCAAATGTTTTGTATGACTGCTCAATCCATCCACCGTGTATTCCTCGATAGATACTATAGGCAAGCATTTGCGAGAGATTCGTTTCGACGAATGACTGTGGATTATCGACGATATTATGGTACAATCCATCACTCCGCATGTGTGCAAGGCACCCATCAAGAATATCGCGTACATACGCAACGAGTTGCGTACGTTCGTGTACCATCGACGGTGGGAGAAGACGAATGACTCTCGTTACACCTGCGGCAGTCCACCCATTTCCCACACCCCAACAGTCTTTGCGTGCGAATTGCTTCTTTTCACAGTCCCACATATGAGAAAGAAGCTTCTTGTCCGAATTCCATAACACTTTCTTAATTCCAAGAATTTGTCTCACAGCCTCCTCGTATTTTCCCACAACAGCCAAGAATGGTGGTAGCATGTACGTTGCATCGCTCCAGATTTGTGGAATGTTCGTAAAGTGGTAGATGGTACCATCATCACACCGTGGTGCTTTCGTTTCGATGTATGCGAGGAGTTTATCTATTGCCCGCTGAAAGGAAGGATCTCTCGTTTTCTTTCCACTCCAGAGTACTGCTTCTCCAGCTGCACAGGCATCCGTCAGTGCAAAATCTTCTCCCAACATTGCCAGGCGACCATCCTCCGACTGACGTAGTACAGCATCCTTTGCCATAAGAATAACATGTTCTTCTGCACCTAATTCAAGAAGTGCTTGCATAGCAACTCCCTGTTCCCACGTAGCTCTTTGCATTGTGAGCATTGCAAGCATCACTTTTTGTATTGTTCCGCGCACTGCGGCAACACACCTGAGTTGTCGTTCATCACTCATAGCACTTCCCCATTTAGCTACTTTGAGAGAAGCAATCGTAAGTGGTAGTACTCCTAAAAAATCTCTTCGCTCCATACCGACACCCATTCTCTTTACTTCAAAAGCACCATTCGTTTTGTTACAGTTTGTTCTTCTGTTTTTAAACGATAAAAGTACACCCCAGCCGCAAATGACGAACCATCGAAATTGATCCTATGCTCACCAGCTTCGAGTTTCGTATCTACAACAGTGGATACACATTGGCCCAAGAGATTGTAAATGTGCAATTGGACATTTGAAGAACGCGGTAGAGTAAATGTTATTGTTGTAGAAGGATTAAATGGGTTGGGATAGTTTTGTTGAAGCACGAGTGTGTGTGGAACGAAACCCTCCTGAACAATACTATTCGTTGATTTATCAATCAGTTGATCAACAGGAGTATACCCGGCATCAAAGTAGTACCACCTTGATCCGAAATCGGCATAAATGTTCCCAGCCCTATCGTACACTTTTCCGTCAAAGAGGATCGATGGTGTTAGTGAGTACCGTGAGTGAATTTCTATTGAAACAACATTTTTTCCAACACGGAGGAAATTTAGTGGATTGCTATAGTTCAACACAACAGAGTCATTGAGTGTTCTGGGTTGGATTGCAAAGACAGAGTATGCCGGATTTGCCCCAGTTGGAAGGTTAATACTCTGAAGGTAGGTATTGTTGAGATAGACCACAGCACCATCGTGACCTTTAATGTGAATACGAATTCCACCACCTGTTTTCGAAGGATCAGGAATGTCAAATTCCTTTCGGAAATACACAACCGATGCAGGTTGTACTGCAGTGACAATTGAAGTTGATCCATCGTTTCCCAACGGTGAACTCCCACTTTTCCACATTGAATGATCATACGTAAACGTGCTCCAGCGAACCGATTGCTTCACAGTATCCACACGAACACGTAGCACTGTCGAAGTTGGAGTTTCATTACCATACCGATCAATTGCACGCAGGTAGTATGTGTACTCCCTCCCCTGTTCACCTGAGAGTGTAATACTATGTGTACGGGTACCTGTTGTTGTGAAATTTGTCTCCATCAGTGCGTATGGTGTATCGTTGGTGCTCAAGCGAACGTTCGCATAACTATCTGTTGAGACTGAGAGGACGAACGGAAGAGATGTTGCTGTAATAGTGGTTTCCGGTACATTGACAAACGCCGGAGGAATGGTATCGATGTACGGTGTCCAGGCATCCATAGAATCGAGAGCAGAAATTAGCACTTGAGCAATTTTGTTGTGTGCACTAACGTTTGGGTGTCCATTATTGACGTACTCACCAGTGTAGTACGGAAAATACGTATAGAACACATTTATATTGCCTCGACCACGCTCTTCGGTAACAACTTCCGATACTTGCTGCTTAATCCATGCAACGTCATTTGCCGCCACACAGAGAATTTTTGCACCGGGATACACATCCATCAGGCGTCCAATAAATTCATGGTACTTTTTCTTGTAGAGTGCAGCGTAATCCGGATGAACAGGACCTGAGTACCCTCCCCAACCATTGTAATCATTCAACCCAAGACAAATGACAACAACATTGGGAATCCATTGGTCATAATTCCACTTGGGTGTTGAGTAAGCATAGAGCGTTCGATCGAAATAATCGGGAAGGTTGTTATTATAATTCGCTTGATAGTCGACAACAAGCCCAAATCCACTTCGACTTGTTACATGGTACTGTGCACCATAGTGTCGTGCCGTAATTGATGGAAAGCCATTGTAGATATTTGTATATGAATCATTCGGCGGAGCACCTGCTTCCGTCCACTCATTACCAGAACAACTCGTGTACGAATCACCGATGAATTCAATCTTACGGGATGGCTTCTGTGGTGGTTCAACAAGCTTTTTCCCGTCATCGAGCACAAAACCTTTGAAACCAAACTTCGTCCACGTTGTTTCACCTCGTTTGGTAATGAGGAGTGAATGGACCGTATCCCTCAATCCGCTTGCAAGCGTGTATGTTGTGTATGCTGAGGAGGTTCCTTTGAAGACGAGGTAGAGTGAATCGTCAATGAAAACATTGTACCAGCAACCGTTATCGTTCGTAATCCACCCGATGCTTGTTCCTTCAAATTTCGTGTAAATGTATACCCCAGGCCAGGAGTGTGTTGGGATTTTTGGATTTGAAAAATCCCACCGACCGTAGTACTGGATGTAGGGATTGTCAGCATCAATGGTTACTGCAGCAAAAAGTGGTATTGGAACAACAACGCATACCACCAATACATATATCATCCTGCTCATAGATCTTCCTCCTCATTTAAGTTTTTTCATTTCTGCTTCAGCAGCCAACATTAAAAAGAGAAAATCACCGGTGCCACCACCAAGGACATATTCCGATTGTTGCCATAAATAGGGCCACACTTTCAACTCTGGAACATCAGGACGAATGAGAGCGGTACCACTCACAATGCCTCCTGGTATATATGACCACTCATCTCGATTTACACCATACGCCACCGTAACCGAATTTACTCCAACACCTGAAACAAAGGAAGCTGTATTCTCCCCGGGATGACATCCAAAAAGAAAATTCAATGCATAAAATATTGATGTTCGATCAAAGGTATTCGGAAAGCCGAGAGCAAGAAGATACTTTTTTACTGCAATAGACTGGATCTCCCATCCGGCACCCCATATTCTCGGATGGTATGGAACATTGTAAGGATTTCTAGTTCTTTCTTCCTCAAAGTATTCTTGTACTTTCTGAACAATCGGTTCCATCCGCTGACGAAGTGTTGGTTCACCAAGTGCATTGACAACTCTGCCCACAATCTCAAGGCAAGAAGGAAGATTCGTTTCCAGCAGGTTGAAGTGATCGAGAACGTAGCTTTTGTATTCTGGTTTCCCGGTCGTCATCAGTAATTCTGCAGCGACACAGTACTTCGCAACCGGTGCTGAGGAATCACTCTCCCAAAAGAGTTTTTCAGCCACTCGAAGACACTTTGCGGCAAGCTGTGAATTTGAAGTACGAAGTACTCTCGAAGCTGCAGCAAGACATTGTGCAACATATAATTCACGCTGAGGATTATGCTCTGTAAAAACCCATCGGTCGTCTTCCGGAAGTGGCTTCTGAAGAATGGGATCATATGAGCGTACCTTATACACAAGGTTATCGGTCATTGTTGCAGCATCTCCAAGATGCACGTACTGCTTGAGTGTTGGGCAAATAATTCCACGGTACAATCGACCCATTGAATCGTACGCATTGACAATTGAAAGTACTCCATGTTCAATTTGTTGCAGAAAATCTGGTATTCCATCTGGTTGGTGAAGTACAACCAGTTTGCGTTTCTGATCGATCGTCGTTTCATCATACTCATTCGGAAATAACTCAAAGCTTAACGCAAGTTTATACACTGTTTCTGCCTGGGATTCTATGCGCAAATCATAGTCACCTGCATCGTGCCATCCGCCTTCGTTGAGTCCGGGAACGTGATCACCTGGTTGAAAACGCGTCAGCGTTGTATTTCCTTGCTGGTACCCATCGAAGTGGATGTGATTACACGGAGCCATCCGTGCATCGTCCATGTGACAGAGACCATGCCATACTTTATAACGATCTTCTACCCTCATGTGACACATTTGTACTGGAAGGAACGTATGCAACGTCGGTTGCCAGATTGTTTCGTATATGTCTTTACGAATCGGGAAAGTGTGGGAGGAAATAGTACCATACCGAATTTTATACAATCCTTCGTTTTCGATTTCACTGAAATCAAAACGAAGATATTTTGAACGTAAGAAATCGCCCCACACATTTGGTACTGTATCCTTTTTCACTACGATTTCGTTCACATTTGGCAGAGGAGATTCTCCATCAATGCGCACCAGTTCAAGTGATTGATAGGTTGTTGTCCTTGCGTCAAGTTCAACGACAGCAAATTTGGGTTGGAGAGGATGAAATCCGACCTGCGATACTTGAATGACAGGCGTAGAACGCCACCCTGGTTGAATCGTTGGTGTGAGTACCCACTCAATCACTGGTGCACTGCCGAATGTTGAACGTACAACAAACCAACCGTTATTATGGAATGCCCTACCATCGAGAAGTGTGAGTGTATTACGCAGGGATGATATTGAAAATTGTTTGGTGTTGTTCCCAGGTGCTACGATTAACCGTTTACCCTGAGCTAACGGTACAATTCGTAGTTCTTTTCCCAACGTTCGTACCACTGGACCATTGAACTGGCGTGGGAATATTCCAGCAACAGTATCCATAAGAAATGCTTCACCAAAGTATTCACCAGGAAATATTTCGAGATTGAACCCAACCTTGTCTCTCCAAATTTTTGGCAGCGAATCTTCAAGAGTAACCCGTATACGAATACTGTGTCCGTCAGGTATTGTCACAATGCGATATCGAAATGTTACATCGGGGTACTCAATGGGATTGAACCCTTTTCGATTCTTACTTGAGTCGGGAAACCAGAGACGTACAGTTATTGTTCCCTTCACTCTATCAATTTCTTTGTTTCCAAACTTAGGCACAGGAGACCATTGACCCGGAGCATCTTCAAGACGTACATCGCCATTTGCAGCAAGTCGTTTTCCACATTGGATAAGCGTAATCCCACCTTGGTGACCCTCAGGATAGAAATCATCGAAGACCGTTATTGTTGCATTCGATGCTTCGTAGTATCCTCGTTCATTCACTATGAACTTGTCTTGAACGGATACTTGTGAAAAAAGAAACCCTGGAGAAATACTCACAAGAATGAGCAATACGTACACACGCATAGAGGAACCTTTTCTACTTTAACAACAGTATTTTCCTGGATTGAACAAACACTTCCTTTCCATCAACCGGCATTGCAGAGAAGCGCACAATATAGATTCCTGATGCACAATCACTCCCATCGAACACTGCTGAGTAGCTCCCAGCTCCCTTCCGTTCATTCAGAAGCGTTCGGAGTTCTCTCCCCAGCACATCATACACTGCTAATGTAACGTTCGCTTCTCCGGCAAGAGAAAATGCAAGGGTCGTTATTGGATTGAAAGGATTCGGGAAATTCTGAAGAAGTGCATATTGTCGTGGAATGTACAGTGGTTCGTATACAACAACGCTTGTAGGTTGTGTAATAACTATCTCGTCAAACCAGAGCTGAACATTGGTAAGTGCTCCGTACTCAGCGACAATTTCAAGTTTATCGACGTCTGTCCAATCGAACAAACCTTGGGGCGAGTACCATGTATTGTTATCCCACGCACCATGTTCAACGAAATTTGAAAGAGGTATGCGAAGATGTTGCCATTGATTATTGAAGTTTACAACGGAACTATTAAGTGTAACTCGCATTCGCCACGGGTGGTCAGTCTCGCTCGTTTTCGAATCGACGAAACGAACATCGATCGACGTTGCACCACTCCCCTTTACCCAAAAATCGAGAACGTACCCACTGCTTTTGAGGTACGATAAATCTTTGTTCGGACTGAAATCGAAAGACAATGCTTGGTATTGCTGCGCACCACTCCAGTAAATGCAGAATTGCCCAACAGCAGGGTTCTGAGTATTATACAAATCAAATTGACCCGCGGTGTATGATGAGTTCACAATTCCCTTCCCGATGTAATCTGTATAGATTACACATGCACCTGAATCCGGGTTCCGTACGTATGGCGTTTGCAATGGAATGTTGAATCCCAATGCTTCGAGTAATTGTACATTGAGATCGTGATTAAACAGTTCGTTGCTATTCTTTTTAAAGAGTCCAAAGCCGCCCTGGTAATCCCAGATTGTCCATGGAATATCATATTGGTCGAAATACGAACGAACAACATTGTACCAGTATGCTCGATCAGCTTCTGGTGCGTACGTCATGAGAGTCCCGAATTCACCACAGAAAATCGGTACCTTGCGCAGCGAGCGAAAGTTGAGTGCTACATTAATTCGTTCCTGAATTTTCTGCACTGTACCATCGGTAGGGTAATATTGCAAACTTGTTTCAACCCATGTTCCTCTCAAATCACTCGGACAGACTGGCATGCGTGCTGCATCGTAGGGAAATGGCACTCCTTGAAGATTCACCAGGCTTGGGCTCGTCCACCCTGCTCCCTGGTGTGTGAAAACGAAGGGATCATAGAAGTGAAAAGTATAAATTAAATTTGTATCACTATAGACAGGCATTGCAGATAAGTTGTAGTAACTGTTCCAATTTGCCGGACCTACCACAATTGTGTGAATAGTATCGACAGTACGAATGGCGGCAACGACACGTTGCTGTATTTCATTCCACTTTGCATCAGATATTCCTTGTGGCTCGTTCAGTACTTCATAGTAAATTTTCCTCGATCGATTTTTGTAGTGTTGCGCCATTTGTGTCCAGACGGGTATTAAGACATTGCCAATAGCAGTATCGGTTGGTTGTGTCCCATCGGACGTGTGGTTATCCAAAATTAAGTGGATATCCAACTCTTCTGCCCATGTTACAGCACTATCGAGAAACATGAGGAAAAGCGGATCGAGTGTATACGATGGTGCACCATTTGTCATAGCGTGGAGTTTTATTGGTAATCGAATAACATCTGCACCAAGAGCTTTGATGTTCTGAAAATCCTGTTTCGTGTATTTCGTAAACTGAATTTGCCTTGGAGCATCTACTTGAAACCAGTTTGTCAAGTTCACACCTCTGGTAAAGGGTGCGCGTTGAGCTTCCATCCAGTGCGGAATGCCAAACGCAAAAAGAATACAGAATAAGATTTTCCGAATCATGTTTTATATTCCAGCAAGAGTTCAAGCATCTTCCGATCGAGTTTATGTCCTCGAAACTCTTCGTACGAAACATCAGTTCGTTCGCTATCGAGTATTCCAAAACTCCCACGTAAATTCCATAGAGCCCAGCCCCATCGTGCTTCTCGCCACAGTGAAAGGATATCTTTCATCCACGCTAAACATACTGTATGTGGTGTTTTATTGAAGCATCCCCACTCACCAACGTGCACTACAACTCCGCGGGAGGTAACAGGTGTCCAACGGTCGATAAGTTTTTCCCGCAAAGCGTCTCTGTCCCATAACTTTCCGTTATCCGCAAGAAGTGGCCATGTTGGTGCTTTGAACGTTTCTTTCTCATCATCGGGCACCCACGACGCTGTGTAGTGGCTTACAGCCATTGGATCGTAGCCACGTGTGCTTTGCACAACATTTAAATCAACAATTCCAGTCATCGGAGTACGGCCAATATCTTTCCCATCAACTACGATGAGGCGTTCAGGATCTTCTTCACGGATTGCTTGGACCAATGTGCGAACGATTTTTTCGTACCGCTGATCATTTGTATTCTTCGGTGGTTCGTTTAGCAAATCGAAACTGAGGAGTGTACTCGAGATCCCTTTGTAGCGCCGCGCAAAGTACTTCCAATGGTACGCTGCTGCCTCCAGTGCTTTCGCCATACGCTCTGGTGTGTCGTCGAACAAATCCATCGGTTCCCGGTCGCGTCCGTTAATGCAGTACCCAGGTATTCGATGGAAGTTTAAATTGATGTGAATGCCGTACTGCCTTCCGAATTCGATAACCTCATCAATATCATCAAATACATCCTCCTGAATCGTATACCAATCCTGTGGTGATGACCAGTTCCAGTACGACATCGGAATTCGTGCAAAGTTGAATCCCCACTCAGCCATCATCTCGAAATCGCGTTCATTGAATTTTCGTCGTGGTCCGAGTCCACCAGTTTTTTCCGTGAGATTGAATCCATAGTATCGCCGAAATCGTTCCATAGGATTTTCACGGAGTACACTGGGCTGACACCCTACGTGTGTTACAACCATGCCCACAACTGCCAATCCACTGCGTTTGAGAAATTCTCGCCGTTCCATTTCATCGTTGCTCCGTTTTGGTACTGGCGCTATACTCTTCCCACGTTATTGTACGCGGGTCGTTGTAGAGAAGGCGTAGGACTTCTTGACTGTTGTACTGGCTCTCGATGAAAAAACTCCACACCATAAACCAGCACCAATATGGCTGACGTTGTAGAATTTTTGGCGTTGGTACTTGACCTACTTCAGCAAGTGCAATAATTTTTCCTTTCCCTAATTCTACAAGCTCATCGTGGTGACTTTGTCGATAATCATTCCGATAAATATCGGAGCCTAAAACATCGACGTACGCAAGACCAGGAAAATAGTCTTCGTATGCATACGCTTCATCATTCATTCGTTGGCGTGGTGCATTCGCATTCCAGACCCACAGGAGATTATCGAGATGATGGACATTCACATACCGTTCGTACATCATACGGAATAATTTTGCCGAACCGTTTTCACCTTTACGATTTCCCCACCAGAACCAGATTCCATTGAGTTCGTGGTAGGGTCGCCACAGTACCGGTACTCCTCTTGCTTTGAGTTGTTTAAGGTAGAAGGCAATAGTATCCACTTGTGCAAGCCATCGCGTATGTAACCGAGTCCCGGGTGTTATTAACTCATTCCACTCATCATCGGTGAGTTTTGCTTGTATGCTCTCTTTCCAACCAAACGGGGGATCATCTTGAGGGCGACCAGCATGCCACATCAACGTAATAATGTATCCTTCTTTGTACTTCCGGTACGCTTCATCGACAACGGCTTGGGCATTTCCGGGAAGATAGTAGTGAATAAAATCGGCACCCCACAAGAGAGGCCTCTTCCCTGTAATTTCTTTCAAACGCCGAGGATATTCATCAGGAGTACGTACATCATTGTGGTGCCCTGCAATGATGCGTTTCCCTTTGATAGAATAAAGAAACGCAAGAAGTTTACGTGCCTCTTGTGTTGCGTTCGGATTGGCAGGAGCATATCGTGCATCACCATACGATAAACTCAGCGTACGAAGCTGTTGGATGCAATTGATGAGCGCACGTGATGTATGATAATTCCCTTTCCAAATTGAAGCCTTAGGACCTTTACGATGGTATGGTTCTCGATCAATTCCACCCCAATAAAATCCTCCGTTAACACTATCGATGAGGTATCGTTTACAATACTCCCACTGTGCAAGGAATTGTTGGAAGTACCGATGAGGATCGTTTGGATAGAGCGTTGAAAATAAGAGAAGCGAATTGAGTGCTTCAACTTGTCCCCACCATTCTTTTGTTTCTTGGAGTATTGTTGGCTTTGTCTGTCCTTTGAAATAGTATCCCCGATCGAATAAGCCACCTACCCGTGTATCCCATCCGTAGGTGGTTGAATGATCGACCAGTTTTTTTGCCACCGATAATGTTATGGCATCGTACTCTCCATAGAGGGCTTCGGATGCTTCGAGAAGTAAGTATGCAGTTTCGATGTCATGACCGAATGAAATGTGATCGTAGTATGCAAACCGTTTCCTTACCTCATCGGACGAATCTTGAAACGAAACGTGACGCCACTCTCGTGTAAAAAACATCTTTAAAAATCCACGAGGATCGCAGAGAGTATCACGAACAATATGAAGGAGCGAAGCAAGTCGTACTTTGAGCAATGAATCGTTCCATACACGGTACAGGGCAGTATATGCTTCGAGGAGGTGAATTGAAGAATTGTAATCTTTAGGTGGGGTTACACCATAACCAGTAACATACGGGGTTCCTTCTCGTGAGAGAAACTGGAAGTATCCGCCGTACACAGGATCGTAACTATGTTCTTCTAACCATCGAAATGTCCTCTTTGCCAACTCAAGAGCACTGGTATCGTGTGTTGCCCAAAAGTATGTTGCGAGTCCATAGAGTGCAAACGCGTTCCCGTACGCTGTCTTTGCACTGGTCCCGCTCAGTTCAATCGGCACTCCTTCCCGCGTAACATAGGTATAGAACCCACCGTATATTGAATCCCACAGTGTAGTTGCCAAGTACTGTACACCATGCTGAGCAATTGTTTTGAAGCTATTATCCTTTTGGTAGAACATCGCTGCATTCGATGTGGACCATACATGCCGAGCTTGTGTAACTATCATTTTGTTCTGTTGACCCTCGGGTTGCCAGAGCGAATTGAAATCACTCAAAAACCCGCCGTACACAGTATCGATTGCACGTGGATACCAACAAGTAAATTCCTTCGTTAAAACATTGAACATTTCGTGCTGTACTGTTCGAGCAAGTGTTTTTGTGCTGTCTGCACTGAGAGAACCATTGGATGATAGAATTAGAGCAACGAAACACAGGTGAAGAAGCGACCACCACCCTGAGTACTCAGAAGCTTTGGAACTCATTGCCAATTTCTCCTCTCAACAATCTCGAGTATGCTGTTGTGCAAGAATTATTTGTTCACTGTTTTATCCGTTGGGAGTCCGAGTTGCTTGTAGAGGTGTGTACGCGCATCTTTATCCTTTTCAAGAATTTCCCGAGCCACTTTGGCAACTTGTTCCGCAACAGCACGTGGGACAACAGCAACACCGTCTCGATCTCCTACCACAACATCGCCTGGGCAAACTAGTACACCACCAATTTCAACAGGACGGTTAACAGACTCTAACTCATTCCGCCCAGGTCGAATTCCACGCCCTTTCTTCTTGAGGTAGAGTGGTACGCGTTCAAGTGCTATTTCGTCTGTATCCCGTGCTGTTGCATCGGTTACAACAGCAACAGCTCCAAGACTCTTCCAATAGAGAATATTGTACGATCCGATCGAACCAATGTCTTTCTCTTCTACATCATCAATTACAACAACTGTTCCTGGACGAATAAGCTTTGCGAATGCCTCGTGGGAATATGCTGTGTAGAAGTGTCCTTCCCATTCTGAAAACTTTTGCCCTGGTGCTGGACGATCGGGACGCTGGGTAGGGACGTACCGAGCAGTGACAGCAATACCCCGGAATTGATGTGTGAGTTCCTTTTCATCAATCCAATCAGGATGGATCGATGGGTCGACAAGGCCTGTGTTCGGTAACCCCACGATATCCATTGCATCGGAGATGTCAGCAACACGTAATCCTTCAAAGAGTTTTAAGAGCTTCATATCCTCTTCTGCTGAATACACAGTTGTTTGAATGAAGTTGTACCCTTTTGTAAGGGTATCGGGTAGTATTCCTTGAGAAAAACAATTCGATTGAATAAGAACAACAGAACAGAGGAACATCTTCAGCATATGGTTTTTTCCTTTCAGTAGGTTATTGTTAATCTCACTATTACCGCAAAACAAGCATTTTTCGACTTTGTACAAACGAGCCAGCTTCAAGCCGATAGAAATACACACCACTCGGGAGATTTGCAGCGGACCACGCAGTAGTATATACCCCAGCAGGGAGAATGTCATCCACCAATCGGCACACCTGCCGTCCAAGAATATCGTAGATTGTTAACCGTACATGAGTTTTCAAGGGGATTACATAGCGAATTCTTGTAACTGGATTAAATGGATTGGGATAATTTTGTTCAAGGGAAAATTCCGTAATAATTTCTTTTGTTTCCTCAAGATCAGTTACGACCTCACGTGGAACTGCTAAGTAATCGACGTACATCCACCCCCATGACATCTCCATCTGAATAGTATTTGTATCCGCTTTTAGAAACACATTAATCGACTTTTCCTGCCAAACCTTTACTGGACCATCGAACATCAATTCCGTAACTCGGACACCGTTAACATTAATGAATTGTCCTTTAGGTGTGTTATAGTACAAGTTGTATCCAAAAATAATCGGATATGTACCAGGACCGAGAACATTCACAATCTTCCACGTAATAGTAGTACCTGGTGCATTCGTTGCCACATCAACAAAATAACCACCGCTTGCATTAGGATCACTCTTCACTGTCATGTTGAGACCAACGCGTACTGCCCGTTCCGCCTCGTATCGAATAAACGGTGGAAGTCCAACCTGTATACTTACTTTCGCGGAGGTTCTGTAATTACCACGATCATCGTATACTTTTGCTTTCAGAGTATACAATCCATCTCTCATCCCTGTCCACGTATATGAATAATAATTCGTCGAATCAGCTGTAGAATCGATTCCAATCAATAATGTATCATTAACTATGAATTCGACACGGGTAATGATTCCATCTGTATCGGTTGCTCTTGCAACGAGGGTAATCAGTGCTCCAGAACTAAATTGTGCATTATTTCGAGGGTAAACAAGCGTTACATTGGGCCAATCTCCACTAATGCCGTTAACATCGATATCGTTCTTGAATAAACGGTACATCGCACCAAGTGCTTTAAGAATATCTGTCTTTTGCGAGACAGCATTGTCTGTCCAAGACCAGGAAAGTGCACCGGCATACCCGTTTCCATATAGCACATGGTAAAGATTCTCTTTCGGAATACCATTCGTTGTCGTCATATGGAACTCACCAACAACGAGTGGCTTTGAAGAATTCCATGTTGTTGCCGACTTTACAAATGGAGATGAGGTAAGATCTGCTCCATAGTAATGAAACATGTAGAAGTCAAGGTATCCTTGAGCATCCCCTCCAACTGCAACTAACCGTTCATCGCTGTAGTAGTTGTAATTCGCCAATGTGGCGAGTCGATTGAGATGAATGGAAATTTCTTCCACCGATGCCATTAGATTGTTCTTTTGCTTAATATATGCTGCTATTTCTCGTTGTTGTTGTTCACTAATCTTAGCAACGGATGCACTAGGCGTTACATCCGTTAATGTCTTGATACTCACGGAGCCATTTGAAACAAGAGCACGGGGATCAGTGCGATGAATTGCACCTGCACACAGGTTCACAAACCGTTGAATTGACGACATCGGTACTCGATTAATTTCACTCCAACCAAATTCTGTACTCATCCCCTCTGGTTCGTTGAAGATTTCCCATGCAATAATTGCAGGATGACCTTTGAGGGAGTCTACCATTGGAATGAGGCAATTTCTAATGTATGCATTTGTGTATGCAGTATCTGTGAGCAGTTTTGTATTTCGGTTTAGTACTACTGCCGGTTTTGAACTTCGGAGCATGTCAAATGACCATAGACAGAGTATAATACCTACTTCTCGTTGCCAGGCAAGATCGAGAATTGTTTTTAAATCCTGAATTGTTCCGCTCCCTGGTCCTACAACAAATCCATGTGCATCAAATTCTGGTGTTACTGTACCATCGGTATGGAGCCACCACCGCACAGCATTCCCACCACTGTCGTGAACGGCAAGGAAGAAGTCAGCAAAGGCCTCATAATTATCACTACCTGGGCCAATATCATTTGCAAAACTCATCCACGCCATATTCACACCACTGAGGAACAGTTGCTGGTTATTGTATGGAATTCTCGTAAGTGTTTGGCTTTGTGCATGAAAAACTACACAAAGAAACACCATAAGCAAAACACCGATCGAATTACACACATTTTTCATAGTCGTACTCCCTTATATAAATCAATCCTCTACGACGATTGTCTTCTTCAAGCGGATATCACGTGACGATGTACCAATGAGTAGTTCAAATTCTCCAGGCTCAACAACCCACTTCCTTTCCTGCGGACTCCAAAAAGCGAACGATTCAGTTTTTAATGGAATTTCGATCCTTACTTGTTCACCTGCGTTCAGTGCAACTTTAACAAACCCTTTTAACTCTTTAGGTGGTCTCGGTACCGATGACTGCACATCACGAATGTACACTTGTACAATTTCTTTCCCATTCACCATACCTATGTTCTTAAGTTTACATGAAACAATGAGTGTTTCACCTTGTTTTATTTTTTCCTGCGAAACCTTTATATCCGAATACTCGAACGTTGTATACGACAACCCAAATCCAAATGGATAGAGTGGTTCGATGTTTTTCGCGTCGTACCATCTGTAACCAGTGAAAATTCCTTCTTTATATTCAATGTTGTACACTGGATGCTCTTTTTCCTCTTCACCATGCCAACCTGTATAGAGTTTTTCACCAATTGGGATATATCCGTACCCTGGTGAATCACAAAATTCACGCTCGATGGTAATTGGCAATTTCCCTGATGGTGTTACCTTTCCACTGAGCACTTCTGCAATTGCTATACTTCCATTTTGCCCACCATACCACGCATAGAGGATAGCTTTTGCACGAGGAGCCCACGCTGTCATTCGCACACCACCTCCTGAGGTCACGACGACAATTGTTCGTGGATTAAGCGTAACACAACGATTTACAAGATCTTCTTGTGGGGCAGGTAATTCAAACGGACGGTCCCAGCCTTCACTATCAAACGTACCAACATTGCAGAGTACCACATCAGCTGTTCGTATGTCTTCATCGGTAGGAGCTTTCTTGTATACGATTCGATCGTGAAATTCTTGTTTTAGTGCATCGAGAAGTGTTATTGTATTGTACCCTTTTACTTCAGCAGAACCACCACCCATTGCAAGCTTTTCAATATACTCACCAGTCACAAGAATTGTTGTTACAGTATTTTTGATGGGGAGGATTTTATTCTCGTTTTTCAGTAACACTATTGACTCCCGTGCTACCTCAAGAGCAAGATGTTCATGATACGGGAACGTTTCATAGTATTGAGGATCTGGCTTTCGTTTATCAAGTCGCATTCTGAAGTACGTTGTAAGAATGTTCCGTACCATGCGCCGAATATCATCCATCGAAACTTTTCCATCAACTACAAGTTCTCTGGCATTTTTAACCGCAAGCGCACATGGCATTTCCAAGTCTTGGCCGCTTTTTATTACTTTCGTCCCATCATAGACCGACCACCAATCAGTCATCACAAGGTACTTAAATCCTAATTCTTTCCGTAGCAGTACATTGATCACATATTCACTCTGTCCGCACCATTCCCCATTGAGCAAATTATATGATGTCATTACTGCTGTAGCGCCTGCATCAATACCTGCTTTGAATCCTGGGAGGTATATTTCGTGAAGTGTTCGTTCATCAATAATTGAGTTACTTTTCCGACGGTAATATTCAGTATTATTCGCGACAAAATGTTTTAGTGTTGCAACTGTTCCTGTGCTTTGAACACCTTGTACGTATGCAGCAATGAGTTGAGAACGAAGAAAAGGATCTTCCCCGAAGTATTCGAAATTCCTACCACACTGAGCGTGACGATAGTGATTTAATCCAGGACCAAGGAGAATGCCTATTCCACCAGCACGACATTCTTCACCAATTGCTCGAGCATACTTATAAGCCAATTCAGTATTCCATGTTGCAGTAAGTGCTAAAGGACACGGGAACGCTGTCGATTTTCTAAGAGCATACTTTGACAAATCTGCATCATGGAACTTTTCCCGAATGTGAACACCTTGCGTTGCATCGGTCATATACACTTCACGAATTCCAAGTCGTGGAATTGGGCGAATAAAAAACGACCGATCTCCTCCAATATAGCTCAAGAGTTCTTCTTCAGTCATGAGTGCAATAATAGAATCAGCCAATTGCAACGCTTCAGTGTATGAGCGAGGAACAAAGTCTTGTGCGTTCATTGTTATCATATTAACGAGTATAAGAAGAATGAGATGAGAAAAACATTCTTTGAACATAGAACCGCTCCACTTGCATGAAAAGAACATCGAATCTAAAGAAAACAAAGCTTGCCGATGGGCACACTTAGTTTTATTCGCCCACCGGCAAGCTTCTTAAGGGTACTGCAACGAAACTCCTTACTTCAGCAAGAGCATTTTCTTAACAGCACGGAAGTCACCCGCTTCGAGTTTGTAGAAATAAACGCCTGAAGCAAGGTGTGCACCATCGAATATGATTGTGTGTTGTCCAGCATCCATTCTCGTGTCAACAAGTGTCGCAACTTTCTGACCTAGAAGGTTATAGACAACAAGTTTCACATTCGATGATTTACCAATCGTAAAGTTGATCGTAGTTGCTGGGTTAAATGGATTGGGGTAATTCTGCTCAAGACTGAAGGTGTAAGGGAGGTTTACAGATTCTACATCTGTAACCATTTCTTGCTTATTCAATTTAATGTAATCGACGTTAACTCCATCGCCACCACCAATCGTAATCGTATGGGTTCCTACAGTCAATGGGAAAACATTGGATGTCTTTGTCAGTCCTGCTGAATCTGTTCGTCCTGGTAACAACATTTCAACAGCAGAGCCGTTGTCAACCTTGTACCAAATTGTCTTTGCACTCGCTGACCCATTTTGGTAGTACAAAGCAAACAAGTAATTTCCTGCAGTAGCGGCATTGATACTCAACGTCACAGTTCCATTAGGACCAAGGGCAACCGACTTAAATTTGCTTGGAACCCATGGAGCACCTTCTGCCTTGAGTTGTACAATTTCGTACGTTGCATCCCATGCACGGAGTTGAACAGCTGGGGTGGTTTGACCTGCAGGTATTACATCGATCCCTGCAAAATTCTGCCAACCCCACGACGATTCAATTCGGATCGTATTTCTCCCTGCACGCAACGTGAGAGCTCCAGGTTCTAAGATTTCAGATTGACGAATCTTTGTCCATGTCCATTCATTCTTTGGCATCCCATAAGTTGGGTGACCTACCTCATCTGGTGCCCAAATGTACTCACCCCATCCCTTGGGGTCATGGATACTTGTACCATTGACAATAATTCGTTGTCCACGCATACTATTACCACGGAGGTGTGTCCATATGTTCAGGTCATATTGGCCAGCTTGTGCTAAGTCGAAATCCCACTGTATCCATCCGCCACCATCCATTTGGAAATACGCAAAACCGGAGAACGTTTTAATAGTTGCCGTACCACTGAGAACACCGTTTTCACATTCGTAGTCGGCAACTGGCGTGATTACAATTCGTGGTCCAGCTAAATCTTGCAATTGAGCAATGTATTGCGCTTTGTTTGCTTCAAACTGAGCTTTTGCAGTTGGGAACCAGTTTAAGTCCCCTAGTGGTAAGCCGTCGGTACCAGCTGTGAGTAAGTTTGCTGGTTGCGTATATGCAAAGTTTTCCGGTAACGGCCAACGTACTTGAACAGGATATTGAGTGGGTTTATAGTGGTAATCTGTAGCTGGTGTAATACCACGTCGG
>JAOAFT010000018.1 GCA_026416125.1 Bacteroidota bacterium | reverse complement strand
CTTCTCCTTCAAATTCTATCGTGGTTGTAGTCCTGTATGAAAGACCAAGGGAAAGTTTCTCGATAGGTTTATAAATTGCACCAACGTTTATACCAAATCCAGAACCAGTTCCGTCAAGTTCAAGCTTGTAAATAGCATTTGGCAAAATATTCCGCGAAATAAATGCTGACGCGTAAATATAACTGATACCGACACCAACAGATAGTTCATTGTTAATTTTGTACGCAATCGATGGGTTAAAGTACCAAGTTTCTACAGAGGATTTGACTGCTTTTGTACTTCCTAAATACCTTCCAGAAACTGATACCCCCCACAGATCATTCCACTCTGTACCCAGTCCGAATGGGTTGTATACTCCCATTCCTACAACAACATTTTCTGTAACTTCGTGTGAGCCATAGAGATTAATTGGGGTGAAAACGTTCGATTTTGTTGAATACTCTAATGGTTGGACTATTCCTTTCCCTTTAAATGTGGTTGAAGGTACAATGAGGTTGATACCAGCTAAAACATTGGTCCCTTTTTGGAATCCTAAGCCCGCTACGTTGTAGAAAATAGCTGAAGGATCAGAAGCTCTTGCAACAAATGCTCCCCCCATGCCTGTGGCTCTTGCACCTTGTTCGTAGATTTGGTAGCCACCAGCATAAACTTCACCTACGAAGAACAATACAATTAATTCAGCTACCCAAAGAATACGACGCGTTTGTTTCATAGATTCCTCCTTACAATTTATTGTTGTAGAATGTGATTTTAACATTTGTTTGTAAAACCACTTATAAAAAGTATAGTAAAGAGTATTGTGAAATGCAAATATATTTACAATGATAATTTTTCGATATTTTTCTTTACTTCATTAGCAGAAATATGAAGCGCTTCCAATTCGTTTGGTAGAAGATTGATTTCCATTATTTTTTCAATTCCGGTACGTCCAATTTTTACGGGTATGCCAATAACAGTATCCGTGAGATTATATTCACCTTTAAGAAAAACTGCACAAGGTAAAATACGTTTTTTATCCTTTACAATTGCTTCTACCATTTCAACAACCGCTGCTGATGGTGCATAGTAAGCACTCCCAGTTTGAAGATAGTTAACAATTTCAATACCTCCATCACGTGTCCTTTGAATAAGTTTTTCGATAGTTCTTTGATCAAGCAATTCAGGTAAAGGAACACCAGCAATTGTAGAATAACGAGGAAGGGGGACCATTGAATCACCGTGTCCCCCAAGGACTAAAGCAGTTACATCTTCAATAGAAACGCCACACTCTAAAGCAATAAACGTTCTAAATCGAGCTGAATCTAGTATCCCAGCCATTCCTATAACGCGCTCACGGGGAAAACCACTTGCTTTTAATGCAACAAAAGTCATTACGTCTAGTGGATTTGTTACAACAATAATTATTGAATTGGGTGAATAGTGTACTGCTTGCTCGGTTGCCGACCGAACAATAGCAGCATTTGTATTTTGAAGATCATCCCTACTCATCCCTGGTTTACGTGCAATTCCTGCTGTAATGATTATGATGTCGGATTCCCTGGTATCTTGGTATTGTGTTGTTCCCTTAACAAATACGTCATTTTTGATAATGGGAGTCGACTCGATGATATCGAGCGATTTTCCGTGAGGTATGCCATCTACAATATCGAGAAGAACAATTTCTCGTGCCAGGCCCTTATCAACAATTCGTTGTGTTGTTGTTGCTCCAACGTTTCCAGCTCCAATAATAGTGATTTTCATGATTTCTCCATTTAGTTGGTGCTCTATAAATCGAAAAAAAAAGCTCCCATTTGATGGGAGCTTTAAGGATCAAAATCACGAATAGTTATGCAACGGGGATTACACTTACTCGTTGCTTTGTTTTTCCAACACGCTCAAATTTTACAATCCCATTCGTGAGAGCGAAGAGTGTATCGTCACTCCCTATACCTACATTGAGACCTGGATGGAACTTTGTACCTCGTTGCCGTACGAGGATGTTCCCTGCAAGCACCATTTGTCCACCAAAGCGCTTTACACCTAAACGTTTAGCTTGGCTGTCACGTCCGTTTTTTGTACTACCAGCACCTTTTTTATGAGCCATATAATCACCTTTCTTTATACAACTTTTAAAATTTCTAGTTCAGTGTAGTGTTGTCGATGTCCTTTTCGTACTTTATAGCCCTTTCTGCGTTTTTTCTTGAAAACAACAACTTTCTCATCTTTAATGTGCCTAACTACTGTTGCTTCGACAAAAGAGTTTTCAATATAAGGAGCACCGACGACTGTTTCGTTGTTACTTGATTTTAGTAAAACAGTGTCAAATTTTAGTTGTGTACCAATCTCAGCGGCTAGTTTTGGAACATAAACCCGTTCCCGTTCAGCTACCTTCACTTGTGATCCTGCAATTTCAACTATTGCAAACATCGTACGATCCCTTTTAAAATTCAAGTATAAATGTACCAAAAAAGAATAGAAGAGTCAATAAGAGTTATAATTCCTCAGCGAGTTTTTTTTGAAGAATTTGCATAACCTGTGTTATTGGCATTTCTTTTCCAGTCCAAATGCGAAAAGCTTCTGCACCTTGATGCACGAGCATAGGTAAACCGCCAAGGATAGTTGCTCCAGCTTCTTCGGCTTTTTTTAATAAAGCTGTTTTAAGAGGGCGATAAACAACATCAAAAACAATGTGATTTGAAGAAAGTGGAGCGGTCTCAGGTAGAGGGGATGTATTAGTGTTTGGGTACATACCAATAGGGGTTGTATTGATAATAAGTTTTGATGTGAGAATAGTGAATTCGAGGTCGGAAGCAGAGTCGAAAATATGGTGGAAAGTAATATCAGAATCTTTAGGGATCAGAGAGGATAGAGATAATGCACGTTGAACATTGCGTGCAGAAATAGTGATGTTTCGAGGATGAAAGTATGTTGCTAGTACATAGACAACTGCACGTGCTGCACCTCCAGCCCCTAAAATGAGAACATTCGATTGGTTGATATCGTTCCGATAAGGTTCAAGTGTTCGAAGTGTCCCAATTGCATCTGTGTTGTACCCATACCAATCGTTGTTGTGTATGTGAACAGTGTTTACAGCTCCAATTGCTTTTGCCTCGGCACTTAGATGGTTGATATTATTAACAATTGTTTCTTTGAATGGGATTGTAACGTTGAATCCAATATATCCATGTTTCACATACGTCTGTATTTTTTCTTCAAAATATGCAGGATCAGTTTCCAGTGTGTCATAGTGGTAAGGAAGTCCATAGTGCTGGAAAGAAAAATTGTGTATGAGAGGTGAGAGTGTATGCTTTAATGGGTATCCTATAATGCCGAATCTTTTAATATGTTCATCCTTGTCGTTCTCCATGAACTAGCTCCCCTCACATTGATTTAGTTTTAGTGGAGAAGTTTTTTACAATTTTCCACGAAATGAATTTTGGAATTAGGTAGAGTAAGTCTTCCTTTAGGTCAGGTGAAAGTTTCAATGCTGTTGAAAATGCTTTTATGGCTTCTCTGTACATGCGTAATGAAAAAAACACTTTGCCAAGACTAAAATATGAAGGACCAAATTCTGGTTCAATGTGAATACTTTGTTCAAGTGCTTCGCGAGCTTCTTCATATAAACCTACCTCTAGGAGGGTGTCACCCAGATCGTACCATGCCTCGTAATTGTATGGTTCCATCTCGATAATTTTTTTATAGTGTGTAATTGATGCTTCAATGTTCCCTCTGTTGTACTCCACATCTGCACATGCATACCAGTACTCCGAATTATCAGGATCTAGCTCTACAGCTTTATGGAAATCCTTTGCAGCTTCCTCATACTGTTGAAGTGCATCGTAACAGCATCCACGGCCATAGTACGCTTCAGCATAGGTTGCATCGAGAATAATTGCTTTCGTATAGTATGTAATCGCTTCACTGTATTGTTCCTGCTGTTCAAGAACATTTGCTACGTTGTGAAGGGTGTCAGGATCGTTTGGATCATATTTTAAAGCCTTAAAGTAGCATTCTAAAGCTTTGGTAAAATCACCAGCGTTTGCATATGCGTTGCCCATATTGTACCAACATGCTGGAAAATCTTCTTTTATTGCAAGAGCAAATTCATAACTTTGTATTGCTTCAGAGTAATGGCCATTTCTATTTAGGACAATCCCTTTATTGTACCATGCTTGGTAGTTGAAAGGATCTCGCTCAATGTATTCATCGTAGCAATGGATTGATTCTTCAGGCTTGTTAAGGTAGTCGTAACAATACCCGAGTTCGTACCATACATCGGGATGTTCTGGATCAATTTGGATTACGGCTTTAAAAATTCTGAGAGCTTCCTCGTAATTGTTGAGCTTTTCATACGTGACGCCCTTGTGAAACAAGGCGTCTGAATTAAGGGGGTCAAGTTCAAGGGCATGGTTGAACGCATCCATCGCTTCATCAATACGGTTCACGTTGTCGAGCGTTATTCCGTAGTTGACGTAAAGTTCTGCATCGGAAGGATTAAGGTTTAAAGCTTTTTGGAATATCTCAAGTGCTTCATCGTAGTGCCCAAGATTGTTAAGGATCATCCCCTTCCGTTGAAGTGCATCGGCATTGTAAGGCTCAAACTCTAGAAGTCGATCAACATAATAGAGTGCTTCATCGAATACTTCATGGTTGAAGTAGAATTGGACGATTTCTTCTAATGCTTCAGGGTTATTAATGTCTTTACCCCCGTTAGAAATCATTTCCTTAAAGCGATGGATATCATCGTCCGATGTTTGATCGTTTGTAGGAAGTTCATTGTTATTTTCGAAATCGTCGTACATTGCCCTTGTGAATCCTTACTTGTTACTCTATACCCAATAAAGTAAATTCCACGTTTGAAGTCAAGTAATATACTTGTTATATACTTGGAAGTTGCCAATAGCATTTGAAAAAACTATATTTTGTGAGCAGTATAGGGATTATAATAACTGTGCTTTGAAGGTGACCTATGGTGTTGACTTCTATTGAATGGACCGTACCATTGCGGTTTCTTGTTGCACTAGCACTTGGATTTTTGGTTGGGTTGGAACGTGAGAGTACGAAGGTGGAACAGAAACTAGTGTTCGGTGGTGTCCGAACACACCCAATTATTAGTTTGTTCGGGTTTGGATGTGCATGGCTTTATTCAATTGGTGCGACGTTTATGTTACCAATGGGGCTTTTTGCCATCGCTCTTCTCACAGGTATTAGTTATGTTGCAAAGATTCGAGCAGAAAAATTTGGCTCTACGAGTGAAGTATCAGCTCTCTTAACGTTCATAACTGGTGCATTAGCGATGCTTGTAGATATATGGATTGCGATGGCGATGGGGATTGTGAACACCATGCTTCTCTCTGAAAAAGCAATGCTCGAATCGTATGTTGATAAGTTAAGCAAAGTAGAATTTCTCGCTCTCATAAAATTTTTATTGATTACACTCATTATTTATCCTATCCTTCCAGATCAGGAATTTACGCAATTCAACGTTAATCCAGCGCGCGTGTGGCGCATCGTCATTATAGTATCATCTCTTGGTTTCATTGGGTATGTGTTAGAGAAAAAATTTGGTACTCGAAAAGGGTTGTGGCTCTCTGGTCTTTTGGGTGGTATCGTTTCCAGCACTGTTGTAACACTTTCAGTTGGACGGATGGCTCGTTCGATACCTGAACGAGCTGGTGCTGCATTACAAGCTGCACTGCTTGCAAGCAGCGTAATGTATATTCGTGTGCTTATTCTCGTATGGCTCATTAATCCAGTTTTTATTTCAACATTGTGGTATCGATTACTCATCCTTTCCATGGTGGGATTCTTAATCTCTATTACAAAGCATGCAATACCATTTAATGGAGGTGAGGAACTTCAAGAACTCCAAAACCCATTTGAAGTACGTCCTGCCATAAGTTTTGCCATCCTTTTTGTGATTCTTTCAGTGGTGACAAACGTTGTCGTAACTACTGTGGGTAATACTGGGTTATTGGGACTTGCATGCATTGTCGGATTTTCTGACATTGATCCGTTCATTCTTTCACTTATTCAAAATCCTAAAAGTGATACAACGCTTTTTGCGACGGCTATTCTTGTAGCAATGATGAGTAATACAATTGTCAAAGGTATATACTTTTCATCTTATACTCCTGTGAAACGGAAAGAAACAGTACTCCGCTACTCACTGTTAACTTTTGCACATCTCCCTTTGATTCTGTTGTAAGGTGGGATTGTAATGACGTGGTTGGAAAATTGGCAGCAGCAGTGTATTTATAGTAGAATCGCTCACATCCTGCAGTACTCCTTACTATGAAGTTTATCTAAACTTGTCAAATGGTCGATATGACTCACGGTTCCCATACCGCGAGATTGCTCACAACAATTAGAAGAAGTTTCTTTTTCTACTAAAATGATTAGTTGTGTTGCCTATTATCGTACGTATGTGTTTCCCCTAGAAACTCAAGTGACAATAGATAAAATTCATATTGGAGAAACACTATAATTTGCTACAAAGGTAATTTATCTCAATCGTGCATCCTCAGGTACTGCAACGATTCTCGGTGCCACACAAACACATGTCTAGTTGGTAACTTGTGCACATGTTGTTTCCTTCCCTGAAACTCTCATAAGGTTTTACTAAAACGAACAACGACAACTAACACCTTATATTCGTACAATATCCATAAAAGAACGTCAAGCGAATTGTGTTGCAGGTATAGCAGGCTTGAGTGAAGTCGAGATTCTTGTTCAGGAGAATCATCGTGATGTTGCATTCGTTGGAGTGAGTGTATTAACTGAATTTCCCATTTACGTACTACGGTATTCTTTTGGTAAAGCACACGAATTAGAGTGGGTGAGTTTTGTCTACGTGTTTGGTTACCCAGCTGGTCAGTGTCTTGTTACAAAAGGAATAATGTGAGTAATTCAAAGAAAGATCGATACAACTCATTTTTCATTGAGGCAGTTGTGAATAGAGGGTTTAATGGGGTGCCTGGGTTTGCGATTCGTGATTGAATACCGAATTTTGAACTTGTAAGCATTGTACACTTGGTTGTAGCACGTGCTGTGTACTACCTTTCTCCGGTACGTGAAGGTGCAACAATCGATTACGATCCTGAAGTACCATACACTGGTGAAATATATATCAATCGAGGGTTACATATTGAGTATGGTGTTACACAAATTATTTCAAGCGATGCAATTCTCTCAGTTCTTGAATCACAACACGAATACATTCGAAAGCGAGAGTACGATATATCCACATTTTTTACAAGGCATTTGGAACACCAAAGACGGAGTGTATCAAAAGATACTATTCGAATTAATCCGCACTAGATCGGTATGTTACTTGTGGGAACTAAGTGTTTGGGGTAGGTATAGATTTTGTCAATTTTGAATAGTAGTTGATGTAAACTCACAAACATATCAATCCGTGCACAACTTTTGTAAGTGAGAATATTAATTCTCGTGTCTCAAGCTTCACCCTACAAAAAATGTGTAAAGGAAGACTGTATACTGTGTGTGTAGCTGAGGAGGCTATCGGACAACCGAAAATTTTATCCATTTTCAAGATAATAGTGTTACCACTTTGGGTGTTTTCCTCATCACAGAGAATGCTTGACTGTGGCGGTATGGTACTCTATATTAGTGCATAGTCTCGCTGTTCTTTATTTCGATGAAGGGTACGTGGGGATCTCGCTCGTGGGATGTCCCTTTCTCGAATACAATATTGAAATGAGCAAGACATACGAAAGGGACATAAAATGCGTAAGAGTATTCTACCCTTCATTTTTCTAGTAGTAGTTCTTCCAAGTACTTATTCGCAAGTCAATCTCCAAGTACTCCTCAAAATGCCTCTTCCATATGAACTCAGTGCATGGATAGCAGACCCGAATGTACTTCAACTTGTAATAACGAATGCTACAGCGAACAACTATCCAAGTGCTACTGTGAGAATAATTGTAATGGATGACAACGGCAAAGTTCTTCTCAGAACAAAGGAGAACAGTGCTTATATACCACGAGTATATATTCCGGCAGCTGG
Source organism: Bacteroidota bacterium (assembly GCA_026416125.1). Taxonomy (GTDB): domain Bacteria; phylum Bacteroidota; class Ignavibacteria; order UBA10030; family UBA10030; genus JAOAFT01. The sequence continues at coordinate 40,026 of JAOAFT010000018.1, read as the reverse complement.
TGCTATACCATCGCAGATCGTTCTGACTGGTTCACAAATAATTAATGTGAATGCTCTTGAATATGACAGGGACGTCGAAAGAACACTTATAACATCCGGATCAATTCCCGAAGGAACCTACCAGTTGTGTATCTCGGTGTATGATCAGTTTGGTGTAAATATAACGCTTGGCGATGAGTACTGCACAACCATTCAAACATTGGTACCCGAACCACCACAGATAGTCTCGCCGACAGAGGATGAAGTTCTTCAAACACCATTTCCAATATTCCGATGGGTTCCGGTTACAAGTTACAATTTTACACGAAGCACGGTTAACTACAAAATAAAAATATGTCCAGTGTGGGAGGGTCAATCACCACGAGACGCGTTAGAGCGGAACCCAGTACTGTTTGAAAAAAGTGGTATTCAAACAAGTTTTCTTCAACCATTGCCCGGGGAACTCCACTTCGATTACTATCAGAACGTTAACCGCTTTGTGTGGATTGTGCAAGCATTCGATGCAACGGGAAAACCAGCAACAAAGAATCAGGGAAAGAGTGAGCTTGCAACGTTCCGACTTCGGGAAACGGTTTCGGAAGACAACACACTTACCTTGGAACACATCTATCCGGCACAGAATGATACGTTGCCATGGTCGACACCACAACTTTTTATTCGGCTTGCTCCGTGTGACGATGATATTCGTTCTGTTATTGTTCGTCTTACTGTGCGATCCGAAAATTCATCAAGCACAATTCACCATGTACGAACAATCCGTTTTCCACAGGGACCACGACAAAGCCAGCAGTTGGTGGATGGGGAAAAAGCAGGGATATTGCTCTGTAATGTCGATGATGCCGGTACGTTTCCTTCATGGATGCAAACACTCGCAATGGGAAAACAATACTTTTGGCGTGTAGAAGCAACAGTTACAAAGCACAATGGGCAAACGTTGACAGCACGCTCGTCAGAAACATCGTTTACGATTGGATTGAAAAAGCCAAGGGAGATGGAGTGCGCTACAAATTCAGTTGTTACCAGTGGAACCCCCATCGAAGTATCGTTCAGGGTGCAAGAACCGAGTGTGTTGAATTTTTTATATCCAGAGCTGCTGAGGAATCCGTACTTCAATGGATATAATGCACTGAGTACTGCAACAGCGAATGTTGCTTTTGAGCTTTCGAAGCGTAAGACATTCGATTCACTCCTTTCACAAGTATTTGTACGGATACCAGAAGGCGTACCATATACATCGGGCGATCGGTGTGAAGCATTGTTTCAGCCTATACGTCAGCGCTTTTCTCCGCTGCGCGATACAGGTCAATATTACTGGCGAGTTCGATTTCTTGATAACCATACTGCAACGTATGCAGTTTCCGCAGTTGATTCATTCCGTCTTGTTCCTGATAGTGCACGAATGTGTTTTGACATGTTCATTGAACAACCGAAAAGCAATGGCGTGTGGACAAGTGGTCTCAACCCAACGTTTGCAGTTTCAGTGAAGCCAGTCATTCGGAAGTCAGCAATCACTGGTGGTCGGTTCCGGATCTGGAAGATGAATTCACCAACGCAGAACATTACGGATGCAAAACAATCAACACCGGTTCTTGATACAAGTTTTTCAGGGAATGGAGCGCTCTACCAATACTCAACAGATATGCAAGGATTTACGCGCTATGACATTAATCTTCTAAACAGTGATTCAACGTCAAAAACATTTTCTACGGATTCTAATGCCACCTATGTCTGGAATTTCATGCTTAAGTACAACAGAGATTCCGTACGGGCTGATGGTGGTGTGTGTGCGCTGGACTCGGTTGTAAGCGCTGATGGTCTCTTTCAGGTAAAAGTTGGTGAAGATGAGAACAATGCATGCCCAGGTGATTGTTTTGCTGACGTGCCAACGAACAAAACACCGGGGACACAAACACTTGCGAAGGATAGTGTTCTATCGATCGGTAAGTTTACCGTAACACTTACTTCAGTGTCCGGAACCCCTGCATCGCTCTCTGGTGAAGGGACTGTCGATGTACAATTTTTGCGCGCTCCAATTCGTGTTGAGTTTAACAATATCAAAGTAAACAGCGAGAATCAGGTATACGAAGGAGCAATATTTGCTAAAGTTGACCCTGCTGCTGGCTACTCGATGGCGAGCAAAGAAGAGTACGAAGGCAAAGTACTTGGTCTCGCCGATGGGATATTAAAGAGCATCTATGAGAAATCGAAAAGTGCAGGTCGGCTTGTAAGTGCACTTATCAATACCTCACCAACAACATTGCCACTTGGATTCGACAAAGCGATCGATGGGTATCCTACTGTTATTGCTATTCTCGGTATGATGTTTACACCGACGCAAGCAGTACTCAATGCTGCAACGTGGGTTGACTTGCCAGCGCTGGGACCTGATGTTGGCTTTGGTTTAGGCGCAAAGAATATCTGTTTCCACAAAGCTGGTCTTGCTGGGATGGACAAAGCTGTGTTGTACCTTGCACGGGATTTCGGGTATCGGCGGGAAGGGAGCTGGAGTATACTCTTCAAAGCATCGACACTTTCAGATTCAGGTACCTTCGCTGCATGGGATTGCAAAGGATTCAGTCATCTGGTTGTTTCTGCCGAAGTGGATTTTCCACGCTCGTGGCTTGTGAATACGCGGGATTCCTCGTCGAGCGTGAAAGCACTGTTCAAAGGTCGAGCAGAGAAAAATGGAAACGGTTGGCAATGGATGATGACTTCATCACTCAATGAGTGCGAATTTGCACAGTTACCTGGGTTTACCTTAAACATTCCAAGTCTTGTCTTCGATTTTTCAACGTCTCGGAATCCGGAAGGAATAACATTCCCAGAATCGTACACAAATACTTCAGCACAGTGGAAAGGTTTTTTTCTCAAGAGTGCTACGATACGATTGCCCGATCGTTTGCGAACCTTCGATGGAGTAAATCCTGAACTTGCATTAACGAATGTTATCATTGACGGTACAGGAATTACCGGCAAGCTCTACGCTCAAAATGTAATTCACTATCCCAGAGTCAATTTTGGTGGATGGGGTGGAAGTATCGATACACTCCGAATCGAAATGGTTTCGAGTTCGTTGCGGCATAGCGAAATGAAAGGACGTATTAAGATATCAATAACAGATACACTCTTTGAGTACGTTGGAACCATTTCACGTCCTGCGCCAGATAGTGGTAGTACGGCACAGAAAGGTCTCCAGTATCAGTTTTCAATTAATCCTCGTACCGATATTCCAATTCCACTTTCCTGTTTGAAGTGTACACTCAATCTTGCTTCTTCGTCATCAATTACCATGACCTATGGAGGAGACGGTTTTCTTGGCGAAGCGAACTTCAGCGGTGTGTTGAAGGTTGACTCATCGATAGACTTTCTTTCGAAGATTGGATTACAGGGAATCGAATTTTCTGACTGGAAGGTGCGTACAGCAACACCACGCTTCGAAAGAGGGAGATATGAATTTGCCAGTCCACAGCATAGTGTCGCGGGATTTCCTGTAACAATTACCAATATTGATATTGAAACGGGGGAACGTCATGGGAGATTTGCGGCAGCGTTGAAATTCACAGTAGATGTTAATTTACAATCAGGAACGAACGGCGTGCGAGGTGGTACGACGCTGAAGATATGGACTGCCCTTGCTTCTGAAGATGGTCCTCAACGCTTTGTGTACGATGGTGTTGAGTTAGATTCAATCGGGATTGATGCTGATGTAGGTGCTGTGAAGGTTCAAGGAGGATTGAATCTCTTTAGTAATGACCCAACGTTTGGCAATGGTTTCCGTGGAACTGTGAGGGCAACATTTTTAGAAAAACTGATGGTAGGGGCAACTGCTCAGTTCGGTGCGGTGAATGATCATCGCTACTGGTACGTTGATGCGAAAGCACTTCTTCCAGCTGGAGCACCGTTGTTCACAGGCTTCGGTGTTTATGGTTTTGCGGGAGGTGCCTGGTACGGTATGAGGCGAAGTGGAAGTGTCGATGCAAGCGCATTGCTTGGATCTACCGATAGTAGTACATCATCCACTGGCACAGGGTCTGGATTTCAGTATGCGCCGGATAGGAACGCATCGTTCGGATTTTCTGGTACGCTCGTCGTTGGTACTCATCCAAGTGCAGAATCATTCAATGGCGATGTTGGGTTAGAAGCTCAATTTTCAAGCACCGGTGGACTAAGTAGTATGTCGCTCACGGGCAGTGGCTATATCCTCTGCGGTATAGCAGAACGACAGAAAGCAAAAATCCTTTCGGATGTCAATCTTACCTACTATGTTCCAACCAGAACTCTTGATGGTAATCTCAATGTTCGTATCGTGAATGCTGATCCTCTTACAGGTGGTGGACGGGCTGTGATCCACTTCGATCCAAATCTGTGGTACATCAAGATTGGTGAACCGGCACAGCCGTGCAGCCTCCGCCTTTCAAACTGGCTTCAGGCAAATGCATACATAATGACAGGAATGCAACTGCCAACGCCACAGCTACCACCAGAGCTGCAGCAGTACCAAGGACTTGTACAAAACCGCAGCATCCAGATTCGTGAGGGAAACGGGTTTGCGTTCGGTGCCAGCCAGCGATTCCAAACGGGAAAGCAACAGTACCTTGTTTTTACCGGTGATATTTCTGCACTCTATGGGTTCGATATGTCGTTACTGAAGTACGATGGTGTAACCTGCGAGGGAACCTCTACGCCACTCGGCATCAATGGGTGGTACGCATCTGGAAAAATTTACGCGTACCTCAACGCTGTCATAGGAATGCATATCGAGACGTACTTCTATGAGGGTGATAAAAAAATACTTGATCTTACACTTGCCTCAGTGCTTCAGGGTGGTGCACCGAATCCAACATGGATAAAAGGAATGGTGAGCGGGAACTATAGTGTACTTGGGGGTGCTATTAAAGGACGTTGTGAGTATCGATTTAGTATTGGTGAACAATGTCAGATGATGGCAGAAAATCCGTTGTCGCGGATCGATATCATCTCGGAGCTTGATCCCACAAATGGTCAACGCGATGTTGATGTTGCCATTGAACCACAGGTTGCTTTCAATTTCAAACTTAACACACCATTCGATATCGAAGAAATGCCGGATGGGAGCGGGAAGGCAACAATTCGAACATTCCGTGTAAAGATCGATCCATTATCGTTGCAGGATCTGTCGGCCGGTAAAACAATTGGAGGAAATATTGTCGAATCACCCGATGGTTTTGCAGCGTTCTATAAACCGAACGAAATGTTGGGAAGCCAGCATCAATATCGATTTTCTGCGTCGGCGTATGGTGAGGAGCTTATCAATGGATCGTGGTCACCAGCAAAACGAAAAGACGGCTCGGTTATCAAACAACAGGAAGCAGTTGTGTTCGTAACTGGTACTGCGCCTGATAAAATTGAACCACAACATATTGCATATACCTATCCAATAGAAGGACAACAATACTTCTTACAAGGTGAATGTCGCTCAGGAAGAATACAATTGAAGACAGGAATGGCATACCTTTTCCAGCCAAGAGAGAATTACGATGTACAGTTTATTGCTCGCTTTGTACCAGAAGATCGTACACAACCAGCTCTCGATGTTCCGTTTACCTACAATGGAGGGTCTGCAACTATTGTGTTTGACATTCCAACACTTCTCCGGAATACAACGTACCAACTTCTCATAATTCGGAAGGAAGTACCAAACGATCCGAATCTTGCACGTTTGGTGCAGGGAATGGAACGAATGCAGAGCAGCGGTGGCGTACCGTCAGGGCAGCAAACTATTCGTGAACGTGAAGTATACAACGTGCAAGGTTCAACAGTACTACTTGGTCAACGCATGGTTCAATCACCGACGCATCAGTTTGGTGAGCGAGTACTCTATGCATATACATTCAAAACAAGTCGTTTCAACACGTTGCAGGAGAAATTGAGTACATTCCGACAAACAACCATTGAGACAGAAACGAGTGGGATGTTCCAACGCCAAGCTATCACATTCAGTGGGACAGAGCCCTTCGATCGATATGATTGTGTTCCTGTTTTGTGGACATCATGCGGAGCGATTCAGAAATTTGGTCCTCTTGTGAAGCTCAACGCATGGCAACGTACATCGCAATGGCATACACAATTCGTAAATCCAGCGATCTACGACGAAGTAATGTGGATGAAAAACCGAGGATTCTGGAACGGACAACTTCAGTATGAAAAATCGGCGATGGAGCTTGGTGTGCCATTTGGGAGTATCGGGTACGAACAGAATCTTCCACTGTTTGTAGTAGGACCTTCCAGCACATCGTCAACACAAAGCAAGAGTACGTCTGCGCAATCATCATCTCAAAATATGAAAACGAGTGGAAACTCGATCGTTTTGAAAGTTCTCTACAATCACGGCACTATCGTTCCTACAGACTATCTTACCGTAAAAGAACGGGCATTGGCTGTTTTGTCAAATCCGTTCATTTCAAAAACCAACAGTGACCGTACGAGGTTAAATGCTATCGTCAACCGGAGTTACCAATTAATGTATCGCGGAACATATCCGATTGGATTTTTCTATAACTACAATGGTTGTCAAGCAGTCGATGCAACGATCATCGAAATAGCAAAACCATTTACCTATTAGAAAAGTAAGATTCTATGAAAAGAACAATCCTGAGTATGTTATCGATTTGTGCTGTTGTGCTTGGATACGGACAAGAGGGAAATCCATTTGTTAGCCTGCGTACGTCTGCAACACTCACAAGCAATTTCTATAGTGCCAGTGGTATCGAAGCTCGTCAACCGAGGAGTCTTCAGTATGGAATTATTCGCAGTACGGTATCACTGTACGAGATTGTAGAGCTTCCCTTCGAATTGTACTTTTCAACGAAGCAAGCGCAGTTTCAGCAACCATTCAACCAGTTTGGAGTAAGTCCTCGGATTTCGAACTGGCTAACGCTCCATGCGGGATATTTTTCGACGCGGATTTCAGACTTCACGTTTGGTGATCTTCGGGTGCTCGGTGCCGGATTCGAAATTGCTCCTGCCGATTTTAGAATTAAAGCGTTCTACGGTCGTACGAGGAAAGCAGTACAACCTGACAGAGTAAGTTTTGCACCGGAAGTTTATAAGCAAACGGCATACGCCCTCTCGTTCGGTTACGGAAATCTTTCGGATACGTATGTCAATGTTAATCTTTTCCATGCCATCGATGATTCTCTATCAGTTACGACAGATTCTGCTACCGTACATCCACAGGAAAATCTCGTTGGTTCCATCGATTTTGGTGCACGGTTTGGTGAGATTGTAACGCTTGATGGTGAAGTTGGTGTATCACTTTTTTCTTCTAACACTAAAGCTGACACAATTGATGCCGGTATTAACGTACCTTCGTTCCTCTTTCATCCTAATGCTTCGACATGTATTGATGGAGCAGCAAAACTCAACGTTAGTGTTACGCCATCTCGTTACTGGTCGGTGACACTCAGTACGCGGTGGGTTGGCCCCGGCTTTACAACGCTTGGTTACGCATTGATGCCGAACGATCTGCTGGAGATTTCCATAAGTCCACGCGCACGCTTTTTCGATAACCAACTTTCGCTTCGTTCGAAAGTAGGGGTACGGTACAACAATCTTCGACAAACGCGAACAACAACAACGCGTCGGTGGACAGGAATGCTCGGTGCAAGCTGGCAGGTGTCACATGCTCTCGGTATTGATGCAAGTTACAACCGAAACCAAATCAGTTCGCAACATAAAAACGATACTCTCCGGCTCTCAAATGTTTTCGATGCGTTCACGCTCTCTCCGCGCATAACATTCGACGCATTCAGTGGTTCCAATACTGTACTGGTAACATATAGCTATCAAAATTCATCCGATAAAAATGTGTATACTACGGCTCTCTCCGATTCACGAACGCATTCAATTAATGCTACGTACATTCTTTTATTTCCGACAACGCTTTCTTTGACGACAACAGTTCTCTACAATAAAGCAATAATGAGTTCTTCTACGGCGAGCATTATTCACGTCAGTGAAGCCGTTGGCAAACAGTTTTTGGAGAACAGAGTGACGACTTCATTTAGTCTTGGTGTGAACTTCATATCGGCAGTACAGAAATCATCTCAAATTGTGTTTCGTGTAAATGCTGGTTATACATTTGGCAACTACGGTACGGTTGCCTGCTACCTAACGAATAATTCATTTCGTGGTGATGGCGTGATTCAAAAAAATTACAATGAACTCTATGGAAATGTTCAATATTCAATTAACCTGTAAGGCGGATTCGATGAAGAACGATTCTTGCTGTGGGAAAAAAATTCTTGTTCACACAATTATTCTTAGTATCATTGCATGCACATTCGTGTTTGCGCAGGAATCGGCAAATCGTCGGTTTGCTGCGTTGAAACTTCTTGCGCGTTCGGCTCCTGATTCAATCGTGTTGAGGTGGGCGCCCGATACTCCTGGCGGATGGGTGATTGCAAATTCTCTTGGGTACATTGTTGAACGAGCAACTATCGATCCGGTAAAAGGTGTTGAAGAAAGTCACTTTACTCCCCTTGTCAATCGTCCTATAAAGCCACTTTCGCTGGAAGAATGGAAGCAGTATGCCGGACCAACGAACGACTTTTCCGCAATTGCTGTTCAGGCAGTCTATGGGAAACGATTCGTACCGCAAGCAACAAACCAGAATGCTGCTGCTGTGCTGAGTGATGCTGCAAACGAATTGACGAATCGCTTTTCGTTTGCACTCTATGCTGCCGACAATGATGCGGTAACAGCACAGGCACTTGGATTACGCTTTGTCGATACAAAAGTACGGCGTGGCGAACGGTATGTGTATAAAGTGTACGTTGCTGTACAAACGCCCGACTATTCGTTCGACACAGCGTACGTTATGATCGAAGCGAAAGAAACACCACCGGCTGATCCTCCGTTAGGATTCCGAGCAGAAAGTGGTGATGGAATAATCAAGCTGTTTTGGAGTGTCAGTGCTCCACTGGGATTCTCTGGCTACTACGTCTATCGTTCGGCTGACAATGGGAAAACCTTTTCTCGTATGAATACTGTCCCAATTGTTGTAGCACAAATTTCCACCCTGCACGATGGCGCATCGCCATGTTTTATTGATACAGCAACTGTTAACTACCGCAAGTACAGATATCGTTTGGTTGGAGTAACACCATTCGGTGACTTCAGTAAGCCAATAGAAGTAACCGCATTCTCTCGCGATCTGACTCCTCCACCGGCGCCGATTGTTGCAACACCCCGACAACTTTCACCGACACGTATAAAACTTACGTGGGAGCAGAGTGTTGTACCAAAGGACTTCAAAGGGTTTGTTATTACTCGCAGCATTGCTACGCTCGATAGTATGGTACTCCGCACACCAAACCCACTTCCAGCCACTCAGCATGAATTTATTGATGTACTCACTGAAAACGATGAAGCATACTATGCTGTTGCAGCAGTTGATACTGCAGGAAATTATGCCTTCTCTCTTCCAGTGTACATTGCTCTCATTGATTCATTGCCGCCACCACCTCCAAAAGGTTTACGAGGCAAAATACATTCCAATGGTAAAGTAACACTCTGGTGGCAACCAGTGAAGAAACGGAACATCCTTGGCTACCGTGTTTTCTATGCGAACGATCCCACCCATGATTTCACACCACTGACGGGACACGTTCACACCGACACTGTGTACATTGATTCTGTGAACCTTTCGACACTGACAAAAAAATTATATTACAAAATTGCTGCCGTTGATAAACAGTACCAGCATTCAGCATTCTCTGAAATACTAACACTCCAACGACCCGATGTTGTACCACCGAGTGCACCTGTGTTCCGTGATGTCGTTGCTACAGATTCCTCTGTGCAGCTAACGTGGCACTGCAGTGTTTCGAAAGATGTATCACATCAGCTTCTTCTGCGGCGTGAGGAGAAAATAGCCCAATGGAAGGTGCTCGATTCTCTGAAAGCCACTGTTTCAAAGTACATTGATACACGGGTAAAACAACGAGAGATGTACATCTATACACTTGTAAGCGTCGATTCCTCTGGGCTACGATCCGAGGAAGCTGTACCTGTTGCAGCACGTCCCTATGATACTGGCAAACGCTCTTCCGTTCAGCAATTGACCGCAACGTACGACCGGAAGACAAACACCGTAACACTCCGTTGGAAATATTTGCCGAAAGAGCAGGGTGAGTACTGGTTTGTTCTTTATAAAGCGGTGGGGAATGGTGAATTCAAAGAGTATGGGTCGCTGAAAGCGAATGCTCGTTCTGCAACTGACACTAATCCTGCACGTGGACGAAGCACTTACGGTATTCTTGTTTTGACATCGGACGGCGGTCAGTCGGAAATGGTAACAGTAAATGTAAATAATTAAAAAATAGGTTGCATAGTTCTATCTAGTACCGACGTATCACTTTTAGTTATTTTGAAATTGTATTGTTCCCCTCTTGCAGATGTTAATCGGGAATGGTTGAAAAATAAAATAGTAATTGAAACTTACAAAGTGCTATAACATAAATTCTATTTTTGGTCGTGCACTTCTGAAATTAGAGAAGTTAGATATATAAGATGGATAAAATAGAACTACATAGAAATTATTTGTGTTGGTTCAATACCATTGAATAATAATTAAAAAATTACAATAGCAATTATTGCTCACAAAGCTTGAGTTTATTGAATATTACGAATCCCTTGAATACACTTGCTTGAAGGACTTAGTATTGCATTTGGATTGATGATAGAAACAATAAATTGTTATAGAATTCTTTCAATATATCACTATGAAGTAAAAGACTTATATTTGGCTGTATTCATATGTAATTTGACTGTTGCACCTACATGAAGTACTGATTATATAACTTGTTACTCAAATATTGAATAAATACATGTATTGTTATTTATGTTGTTACTACGTTGGACTGAAAAAAATAAGACGCAAACTTTGTTATCATATAAACATCATAATGTTTTATATCAATTTTTTCCCTATGATAATTGTTTCAAAACCATAGAATGCCCATGTAACTGCAGGTATTTGTTTGTTAAGTAAACGACTGACTGGTTCGCAAATAAATCCTAGTAGACGCAACAAAAAAGGACGGTATCTTTTTTTTGCAAAGAGAATGCCTATTCCATTTTTCTTTAATAAATCAATGAATGATGAATATTGAATTACGTTTTTATGGGTGACATCATCATAAAAGTTCAAGCAACCGTGCCTATGGGGGAAGTTAACACTTTCTTCACATGGGAAAGCTATAAATATGGTCCCGTTTTTCTTTAAAGCTTTAATCATTGCTAATGTCACATCTATATAGCTATTGCAATGTTCTAAATTGTGTGATGAGATAATTGCATCAAACGTATTAGCAAAAGATGCAATTTTTTCATGAAAATTTTCTGGATTTGTTACAATATACTCATCTGCGTAATTTGTTCCTAAAGATTGATTGTGATCACGAATGTCTAGACCGACATAATAGATATCTGGCCTTTGTAATTTTGTTAGATAAGGGCTGTTATTTCCACAACCAACGTCCAGTACTTTCCCTTTTGGAACGATTGAACTAATAAACGATCGCTTCCCTTTAGGTTTAAATAATTTTGCGAGGGAAAATCTGACTTTATACAAAAAATTAAACATTTAGATTTACAGAGAACTTTTTACATTTTCTTCAAAGTTTAAAGGAATGTTGTATTTAGCACTTTTGGAAATGCAAAAGACGATGAACAAAATACTTATACGTTAAAAATAGGTTTTTATTTTTATTTTTGCAACAATTCTCAAATATTCCCTAGTGATATGAGAAGAACATAATCAACATAGAAACAAGATAGAAACAGGTTTTTTTAATCGATCATTGATAATGCTAACAAGTTCTTTATTGCCAATTTTTGGATATAAAACGGTTCTGATCGTAAGACGAGTAAGCGGGGCATATATTTCAACACGATTTTTCCTCTGTACACTTTCGTATTATAATTCTTGTTGAATGATAAAACCGTGAGAGGTTAAGAAATTTTTACTATTTAGTTTATCTAGTAAAGAGCACTTTTTTATTGAATGTTCAATCTTATAATAAAGTTTAGTGTTTCCTTTCATTTGCTTATTAGTAAGCACTTAGTATTATCGCACTATAGTTTGGAAATTATTATTGAATTATAAATGGGGTAGTCGATTCGTTAATGTTTGTACATTATCCTCATTGTTTTGATATTTTGATACATTGTGATGATTCTCAGTGGGAAAACCTCTTGCCGTAAGAGTAGAGAATGGAGTTTTTTATAAAAAATATTTGGCGGAATGCATAGATATAAAAGTTAGTCTCTTGGGTAACCTATATGATCAAAGTACATGAAAATTTTTTACTTATGGTACTTATCAGTAATGAAAATAGTGTAACTTATGATTGTATTAGGGCCAATTTTTAAGCAAATAGAGCTTACTATAAAATATTATTCTGCCTTATGGAAAAGCTTATAAGTTAAATGGAACAATAATACATATTTTGTATTATTGAAACAGCCTCAGAAAAGTTACACTTGAAGCTTTTATGTATTCAGATTCGTTTTTCGCTAGTGCTTTCAGTGGTAAGAGTGACCACCTCGAATATGCCCAGCTGTTACACTTTGGAGTACTTTTACGAGTTTAGGATTTTTTAGGTTCGACGTTGTGTTGTATCGCTGCTGTATAAGTTTCCGTTGGAGTGACTGAGTTTGTTTTGCATGTGGATGGAGCAGAGATCGCTTTTGTTTCATAGCAACCCCTTTCATTAATTGATGGATAGCTACTATGGATTATAGAGAGTTTGGAAGTGAATGTCAAGGCCAGGAGATTCAATAACTGGGCAAATGTTTTCTGAATCTATGGGATCGGATTTTCATATAGTGTATTGATATTCAGAGAGCTTTTATGTATATTGGATAGCACTTTGAAAGAACAGAATTACCCAAAGCTTCGGAGAAAAGCTTTTGGGATGATACAATGGCAGAGTTTCGGATAAATATTGCAGGATTAGCAGAAGGTACATATGAATACGATTTTTCGTCGTTACCGTCTGCCATTGGGCTAGAAGAGCCTAATTACATTGGCCAAGTAGGTGCACGTGCATCATTAGAGAAAACTCGCAAACAACTTTTCTTACGAGTTCAGGCAACGGTCAATGCTCGGTTAGTGTGTGATCGGTGTTTGGAAGAGTTTGAACAAAGGCTGAACACAGAATATATCATTGTGTATGTTTCGGATACCCACAGTATAGAAGAGATTGATGAAAGCGTAGAAGTGCAGTTTATTGCACAGGACACAACGTACATTGATCTCGACGAAGATGTTCGTCAATTTTTAATACTCTCGGTTCCACAGAAAATTCTCTGTAGTGAAGCTTGTAAAGGGTTGTGCCCTGTGTGTGGAGTGAATAAAAATATGACAGAATGTCACTGTACAATTGAGAATGTAGACCCCAGATGGGATGCACTCCGTACGTTACTTGGAAATTAGGTAGCAATGACGTGTTTCATTTAAGATAAGGGATAGAATCATGCCAAATCCTAAACGACGACATTCGAAATCACGCAGCCGGAAGCGTCGAACCCATTACAAAGCAATTGCACCATCCATTCAAGAATGCCCAAATTGTCATGAAATGAAATTACAACATCGTGCGTGCCCCCATTGCGGCTACTACAATGGTCGCGTCGTTATCACACCGAAAGAATCGTAGTGAAGGGTAATTGCCACACTCACAAGGCACCTGAAGCTAATCCATGGAATCTCCTAAAAAATTTCGAATAGCACTTGATGCCATGGGTGGTGACTATGCTCCGCAGCGTGAGGTTGCGGGAGCACTCGACGCACTTCGAACATTTGGTTCAACGGTTGACATTGTTCTAGTTGGTGACGAAAATATACTTCGTAATGAGCTTCAGAAGCAGGGTGGGGACCACTTCAATGTGGAGGTTGTTCACGCTCCTGAAGTTATTACGATGAATGATTCACCAACTGCAGCGTTGAAACAGAAGAAGAATTCATCTCTGGCTGTTGGTATGCGTTTGCATCGTGAGGGAAACGTCGATGCGTTCGTGAGTGCCGGAAATACAGGTGCTGTCCTTTCTGCAGCAACACTTATTCTCGGGCGTATAAAAGGGGTAAGTCGTCCGACAATCGGTACATTTATTCCGGCTCAAAATGGTGTGTGCCTTTTACTCGATGCCGGTGCGAATGTCGATTGCCGGGCACAACATTTGTACGAATTTGCTGTTATGGGAAGTATATATGTTCAGCACTTGTACTATAAGAAAAATCCTACCGTTGGGTTACTAAACGTTGGTGAAGAAAAGACAAAAGGGACACAAGAAGTTCTGAAGGCGTATGAAATGCTTTCTGAAAGTTCACTCAATTTTGTTGGAAATATTGAAGGTCGTGACATTTTCACGGTGAAAGCAGATGTTGTTGTGTGTGATGGGTTCGTAGGGAATGCTCTCCTTAAATTCGGAGAAAGTTTTCCCTCATTCTTAAAGTATCGGTTACGGGAGTATGCAAGTAGAGGATTGCTGAACAAGCTCCTTGTAGGACTTGCATTGATTCCTCTAAAACGTTCATTAAATGATCTTGATCCGAATGAACATGGTGGGGTTCCTGTTCTTGGTGTCAATGGTGTTGTGGTAGTTGGCCATGGGAGCACATCGCCAAAAGGGTTTAAAAACATGATCCTCCGCGCATCGGAGGTTGTACGGAATAATGTGAATCACCACATCGAAAAAGCGCTTCATTCTGCGTTGTTTACTGCCGAAAGAAGAAAGGACTGAAAACGCGTATGGAATTGCAACGTGCAACGATTACTGCTGTAGCTCATTATGTTCCAGATAAAATCCTATCGAACAAAGACTTAGAAAAAATGGTTGATACGAGTGACGATTGGATTGTTACGAGAACGGGGATTCGTGAGCGGAGGATTCTCGAACATGGAGCAACATCTGACATGGCTGTTCAGGCAGCTCAAAGGGTCTTGGCAAACAGAGGAATATCGGCTGAAGAACTCGATCTTATCATTGTTGCTACAATAACATCTGATATGGTTTTTCCAGCAACAGCCTGCTTAGTGCAAGCAAAACTTGGTGCTTGGAATGCTTGGGCATTCGATATCAACGCTGCATGCTCTGGTTTTCTCTACGCATTGAGTGTTGGGACACGATTCGTTGAATCGGGTGTTCATACCAAAGTGTTAGTAATCGGTGCTGATAAGATGAGTTCGATTACCGATTATACAGACAGAACAACGTGTATTCTCTTTGGCGATGCTGCAGCAGCTGTTTTACTTGAACCCACCGATGAAAAAGAATTAGGAATTCTTGACCAAAAGTTTTACAGTGATGGGCGCGGTGCTGAATTTTTACACATGAAGGCTGGTGGAAGTCTCCGCCCTGCTTCGCATGAAACTGTTGAAAAGAGAATGCATTATCTCTATCAAGATGGAAAATCGGTGTTTAAAGTTGCAGTAAAGGGGATGTCAGATGTTGCAGTAGAAATAATGGAACGGAATAAACTAACATACAAAGATATCGATTGGCTCGTACCTCACCAAGCAAATTTACGTATTGTTGATGCAACAGCAGAGAGAATGGGTATCGATCGATCGAAAGTAATGATCAATATCGAAAAATATGGGAATACAACGGCAGCAACCATTCCGCTCTGTTTATCAGAATGGTGGCACAAGGGTCTCCTCAAACGCGGTCATTCTGTTATTCTTGCTGCATTTGGGGCGGGCTATACCTGGGGGGCAATGTATCTAAAATGGTCGTTGGAGAATGGGAAGTAGTGCATATGAAACGTGCATTCGTATTTCCAGGCCAAGGGTCTCAATACGTGGGAATGGGAAAAAGTCTTTTTGACAATGATGCAGAGGCTCGCGAGTTATTTCAAAGAGCGGATGCTTTTCTGGGATACGAGCTTTCACATCTCTGCTTCAGTGGACCTGATGATGAGTTGAGACAAACACAGAACACTCAACCCGCAATTTTTCTCCACAGTATTGCAGCATTTTCTATCATAAAGAAAAAAGTCCGATTCGATGTTGTGGCAGGACACTCGCTTGGTGAGTATGCGGCCCTTGTCGCAGCAGAAGTTCTCTCGTTTGAGGATGGGTTGAAGTTAGTTCGTTTGCGTGGTGAACTTATGCACAAGGCTGGTTCAGAAAACCCAGGGACGATGGCAGCAATTATTGGGTTAGAACCAGATGTTGTTGCATCGCTCTGTGAAGAAGCAAGTAGTATTGGTGTGGTTCAGCCTGCGAATTTCAATTCGCCGGGGCAAATTGTTATCTCTGGTACTGTTGCGGGTGTAAGGAATGTCATGGAACGCGCAAAGCAAAGTGGTGCAAAAATTGTGAAAGAACTAGCAGTGAGCGGTGCATTTCACTCTCCATTAATGGAGTCGGCAGTCCGTGGATTATTAGAAGGTTTTGAAGCAGTACAGTTCAAAGATGCAGTTGTTCCAATATACTCAAACGTTACAGCACTCCCTCTCCAACGGGCGAAAGAAATTCGAGAAGCACTCCTTGCTCAACTCACTCACTGCGTTCGATGGGAAGAGAGTGTACGTACAATGGTAGCTGATGGAGTAACAGATTTTGTTGAAATTGGTCCCGGGAAAGTGTTACAAGGATTAATTAAACGAATTGTACCAGAAGTTGCTGTTCGTGGAATAGATACATTTGAAGATATCCAGTCATTTCAGTAAGGAGAATATTCATGGGAGTTTTAGAAAATAAAGTAGCATTGGTAACAGGGGGTGGTCGGGGTATTGGCAAGGCTATAAGTCTTGCCCTAGCAGCAGAAGGCGCCGATATTGCATTTACAGACATTCAATTTAGTTCCGAAGCGGATGATTTACTTACGAAGATCAAAGATTTTGGGCGCCGTGGTCTTTCCATTGAGTCTGATGTACGTAGTCTTTCATCTGCCCAGGAAGCTGTTGATACTGTTGTGAAAGAATTTGGACGTCTCGATATTCTCATAAATAATGCTGGGATTACTCGTGATAATCTCCTTATGCGGATGTCAGAAGAGGAATGGGATGCTGTGATAGCAACAAATTTGAAAGGAGTTTTCAACTATTGTAAGGCTGCCTGTCGGCAAATGATGAGTCAACGTGAAGGGAAGATTGTGAATATTTCATCTGTTGTAGGTGTTGTTGGCAATCCAGGCCAAGTAAATTACTCAGCATCGAAGGCTGGCGTTATAGGAATTACAAAAACGCTTGCAAAAGAATTTGCAAGTCGCAATATTCAAGTAAATGCAGTTGCGCCAGGGTTTGTCGATACACCGATGACACAGAAGTTAACAGAACAACAACGAGAGGCATTACTCAGTTTGATTCCTATGAAACGAATGGCGAAACCAGAGGAGATTGCCTCTGTTGTAGTATTCCTTGTTTCTCCAGCTGCAAGTTACATTACGGGACAGGTTTTATGTGTTGATGGTGGAATGGTAATGTAGTGCTAAACAGTTACGTAATCATAAACATATTATAAGGAGAAGCCTATGGCAGATACTGCTGAAAAAGTAAAAGAAATCATTGTTGCAAAACTCGGTGTCGATCCAGCACAGGTTACACCAGAAGCATCGTTCACAAACGATCTCGGTGCTGATTCGCTCGACACAGTCGAACTTGTCATGGAGTTCGAAAAAGCATTCAACATCCAAATTCCGGATGAAGATGCTGAGAAGATTTCAACAGTGGGTGATGTAATCAAGTACTTGAAGGATAAAGGATTCTAGAGCAATTCCAGAGAAGCTATGGGGCTGTTGAATAGCGGTGATGTATCTAGTTAGAGTTGCTCTACCTCGAGGTTGAGGTGAGGGGACTACTTCAACGTTATTAATCAGCCCCATAGTTTGGGGGAATGAGTAACGCTTCATACATTCACAATGTGAGGATGATGTATGGCATTCGAAAATAAAAAACGACGCGTGGTTGTAACGGGTATGGGCGTTATTACGCCGTTGGGACTCAGTGTAAAAGAAATGTGGAATGCGTTATTGGAAGGAAAAAGTGGTGCTGGTCCTATTACATACTTTGATACAACTGCGTTCGAGACGAAGTTTGCCTGTGAGGTGAAAGGGTTTGATCCATTGAATTACATGGATCGGAAAGTAGCACAACGTGTTGATCTGTTCACTCAATATAGTCTTGTTGCTGCGCAAGAAGCTATTGCTGATGCGCAGTTAAAATTTGAAGAAGAAGACCGCGAACGAGTTGGTGTTATATTTGGGTCGGGAATTGGAGGAATGTGGACATACCACAAGCAATTCATGGCCTTTGTGGAAGGAGGACCACGGCGATTAAGTCCATTCTTCATTCCAATGTTAATTCCCGATATTACCGCTGGAAGAATATCTATGCAGTATGGTTTGAAAGGACCAAACTATGCAGTTGTTTCTGCGTGTGCTACATCATCCCATGCAATTGGCGATGCTGCCATGCTCATTCAGCGAGGCGATGCGGATGTCATTATTACAGGTGGTGGAGAAGCAAGCATATGTCCAATGGGGATTGGTGGGTTTAATGCACTTCGGGCACTATCAACTCGCAATGATGCTCCCGAGAAAGCAAGTCGCCCCTTTGACAAGGAACGCGATGGTTTCGTTATGGGGGAAGGAGCAGGAGCATTGGTTCTCGAAGAACTGAGTCATGCATTGAAACGAGGTGCAAAAATTTATGCAGAGCTCGCAGGTATTGGATTTACAGCAGATGCTCACCATATTACAGAACCAGCACCCGGTGGTGAAGGTGCTGTCCGATCGATGAGAAATGCAATTCGTGATGCAGGGTTGACTATTGAAGAGGTTGATTACATCAATACGCACGGTACATCAACTCCTGTTGGTGATAAAGCAGAAACTTCAGCGATTAAAACACTCTTTGGAGAGCGAGCTAAAAAACTTGCAGTCAATTCAACGAAGTCAATGATTGGACACCTTTTGGGTGCGGCTGGTGTTGTAGAATCAGTTGTTACAATTATGAGTATCCAGACGAACAAGGTGCATCCGACAATCAATCAGGAAGTTCCGGATCCTGAATGTGACTTAAATGTTATTCCAAACGTTGCACGAGAATGGACGGTTGATGTTGCTCTCAACAATACATTCGGGTTTGGTGGTCACAATGCAACGTTGCTTTTTAAACGATTTGAAGAGTAACGGTACGTGTGAGGTTCTCGTTTGTCGCGAAAGCTTCTGACTTGGCTGCGGAGCCGGTGGCATATTCTCCGTTGGTCTTATATTTCACGAGATGTTCGTGTTAAGGAAATAGTATACTGCCTACGACAGCGGAAGTTCGATTTTGTGGGGTTTGAGCTTCTCTTAGGGTATTCACCGCGTTACGTTCCTGTACTCTTTCAAGCAATTGTACATCGTTCCTACCTACAATTTTTAACGCAAGACCATGAGTCGAACGAACGATTGGAATTTCTTGGTGATGCTGTACTCAATTTTATTGTTGCTGAGCAATTGTACGAAATGTTCCCAGAAATGGAAGAGGGATACCTTACGAAATTACGGTCACGGCTTGTAAATCGACGAATACTTGCACAACAAGCGCGGACAATAAATCTTTCACAGTATCTACTATTAAGTGCCAGCGCTGCACATTCTATTGGTACTGGTTCTGATTCTATATTGGCTGATGCGTTCGAAGCTCTTATAGGTGCTATGTATCTTGATGGGGGGCTTCGGGTTGTTCGTGAATTTGTCAAACGACACATTCTTACACTTACTGAACAGGTGCTCACTGATAACAATTATAAAAGTGCACTCCTTGAATATGCTCAAGCGCACGACCTTGGAATTCCACACTATACGGTAACAAAAGAAGAAGGACCTGAGCATGATCGGCGGTTTACGGTAGAAGTTTACCTTGGTTCGCAATCGTACGGTACTGGGAATGGACGGAGTAAGAAAGAGGCTGAACAACTTGCTGCAGCACATGCACTAGACAAGTTGCTTCACAACAATGAGAAAGGTATCTCCGAAAGGAAAAGTGAACATCATGATATGGCAAAATGAATTCTTGTACCGTCACATTGGCCCACGAGAAGATCAGCAACGTGAAATGCTAGCGGAACTAGGAGTTCAATCGTTCGATGAACTCTTAGCACAGGCAATCCCATCACATCTGCGTTCTACACAGCCAATAGAATTCCCATTACCAAGAACAGAACATGAGGTTCTTGAGTACCTCCGTTCAGTCAGTAAAAAAAACACTCTAAAGAAATCGTACTTAGGACAAGGGTACTATAATACTTATCTTCCACCTGTTCTTCAGAGAAATATTTTAGAGAATCCTGCTTGGTATACTTCCTATACACCATACCAAGCTGAGATATCTCAAGGACGTCTCGAGGCTCTTCTCATTTTTCAGACAATGGTATGCGATATGACAGGGATGGAGGTTGCAAATGCTTCTCTCCTTGATGAGGGTACAGCAGCTGCTGAAGCAATGTTGATGGCATTCAATCTTTCTAAAAAAGATTCTTCACGAAGGAACAAGTTTTTTCTTTCATCCCAGTGCTTTCACCAAACAATCGAAGTAGTACTCTCGCGAGCCATACCGCACAACATCGAGCTTGTTGTTGGAAATCCAGATCACACGTCGTTCGATTCTACTTTTTTTGGTGCCCTACTTCAATATCCAAATGAGAATGGATCGATTGTAGATTACAGAGAATTTATTAATAAGGTCCATGCAGTTGGAGCAATTGCAATTGTAGCAACTGACTTGCTCGCATGTGCTTTACTTGTACCTCCAGGTGAAATGGGGGCTGACATTGTTGTCGGAAGTGCTCAACGGTTTGGGGTACCCCTTGGATATGGTGGACCTCATGCTGGATTTTTCGCAACACGTACGGAGTACATTCGATTTCTTCCAGGACGATTGATAGGTGTTTCTATCGATGCCGATGGAAACCCTGCGTATCGAATGGCACTGCAAACCCGTGAACAACACATTAGGCGAGAAAAAGCAACATCAAACATTTGTACAGCTCAGGCACTCCTTGCAATTATTGCAGGAATGTATGCTGTTTACCATGGTCCTGAAGGCATTCGCCATATTGCTGAACGGGTTCATGCGTTAACACAATACTTCGATGACACGGTACAGTCTTTGGGGTATCGGCAATTGAACACATCGTACTTTGATACTTTACGGATCGCATTTCAATCACGTATGGAAGCAGAAGATTGTCTACAGAAAGCGTGTGAAACTGGGTACAACCTTCGTTTGATTGAAGATAGGTACATTGGAATATCGTTTGACGAAACAACATCCGTCAGCGATATTCATGCACTTCTTCAGCTTTTTGCGAACATTCGTGGGAAAGTCTATACTTTTGAGAGTACATTCGATGAAAAAGTACCTCGTGGATTACGGTTTCCAAGAGAACTTGTACGAACGTCGCCATACCTAACCCACCCTACTTTTCATCTCTATCGATCGGAAACTGCATTTATTCGTTATCTAAAACGCCTTGAGGAAAAAGACATATCTCTTACTACTTCGATGATTCCTCTAGGCTCATGTACAATGAAACTTAACGCTGCAGTCGAAATGATTCCTATTACATGGCCAGAGTTTTCTGGAATTCATCCGTTCGTTCCTCCAGAACAAGCACAAGGTTATGAAGAACTTATCTCAGCTTTGGGGAAGGCATTGTGTTCTCTAACTGGCTTCGCAGATATTACATTTCAACCGAATTCAGGGGCACAAGGTGAATTTGCAGGGTTGAGCATTATTCGAGCTTACCACCACGATCGGAATGAATCACAACGAAACATTGTGCTTATTCCTTCATCTGCACATGGGACAAATCCAGCCAGTGCAGTAATGGCAGGATTTTCAGTTGTTGTTGTTCAGTGTGATGTACACGGGAATATTGATTTTGAGGATCTCAAAAAGAAAGCAGAGCAGTATCGTCATGTTCTTGCAGGATTAATGATTACATACCCCTCTACACACGGTGTGTACGAAGAACACATTAAGGACATCTGTGCTATCATCCACGAAAACGGTGGTCTTGTCTATATGGATGGTGCTAATCTCAATGCCCTCGTTGGTTTTGTACGCCCCCGAGATCTAGGTGCCGATGTTTGTCACATCAATCTCCACAAAACCTTTGCGATACCCCATGGTGGCGGAGGGCCTGGAATGGGCCCAGTGTGTGTGGCAGAAGAGTTAGTACAGTATTTACCCAGGCATACTGTTACTAAGAAGGGTGGTCCGAAGTCTATTCCGGCAGTATCCTCATCACCATACGGAAGTGCAAATATTTTACCTATTTCGTATGCGTATATTCTCCTGCTTGGACTTGAAGGGCTTATGCACGCTACACGGTGTGCTATTCTCAATGCTAATTATCTTAAAACTCGTTTAGAGAAATATTATCCTATTCTTTACACAGGACCAAACAATCGTGTTGCTCATGAATTTATTGTGAACCTCAAACCATTCAAAGAAACAGCAGGAATTGAAGCAGAAGATGTTGCAAAACGATTAATGGATTTTGGATTTCACGCTCCTACTGTTTCGTTTCCTGTTCCTGGAACGTTGATGATTGAACCAACTGAAAGCGAACCGAAAGAAGAACTTGACCGATTCGTTGAAGCAATGATTACCATTCGCGAAGAGATCAAAGCAATCGAAGAGGGGAAGTATCCGCGTATCGATAATCCACTGAAGAACGCACCACACACTGCTGCCCACGTGTTATCTGAACAGTGGAACCATAGTTACTCACGCACAGTCGCTGCATTCCCTCTTCCGTACTTGAGAATGAAGAAGTATTGGACACCTGTCGCACGAGTTAACAATACGTACGGGGATCGAAATATAGTATGTACATTACCACGTCCGAAAGGTTAAGCAGAATGGTAGTAAACAACGATACTCTCATCCATTCAATACTTACATCATCGAGAACAATTGCAGTTGTTGGAGCATCAGAAAATCCATTGCGTGATAGTGGAAGGATTTATCAATTCCTAAAAAGAGTTGGGTACAAGGTATTTCCAGTGAATCCAAACTATACAACGATTTTTGGTGATCACTGTTACCCAACGCTTCGAACAATTCCAGAGGAGATTGATATTGTTGATGTATTCCGGAAGCCAGAAGATGTTGCAGCTATTGTTGATGATGCTGTGGCGTCGAATGCAAAGGTGTTGTGGTTACAACTAGGAGTTATAAATGAAGTTGAAGCTGCTCGAGCCGAATCCCTTGGTTTGCAGGTCATTATGAATCGGTGCATTGCAATGGAATATACACGTCTCATCCAATAAATTGTGGAAGGAAAAGGATTTTAGTACAACAAGAACTGAAAGATGATGTTGATATCCTTTACCTCTTACGATACTCTATAACACCTTTGATATCAATTGTTCTAAGAATAATGCACACGATTGTACATGCAATCTCGCCATCAGCCTTGCTGGGAGTATTTATAGTATTTTTTTTCTCTGTGTCTTCGAATCTTTCAGGGCAAACTGAAAAGGCTTCTGTTCTTTCCACTGTTATGATTCGAGGCAACACTATCACAAAGGACTATGTTATTCTACGAGAGATGACATTACAGCCAGGGGATACAATAACCCCTCGTGCACTCGAGCATGATAAAAATCAAATCTATAATCTCGGTCTTTTTAACCGTGTTGATCTTACGTACTCGCAGGACACACTCTACGTCGATGTTGTAGAACGATGGTATTTTTTTCCTTTCCCCGTTGTGGGGTTTCAGTATAACGATTTTCAAAAACTATACTATGGATTCGGTGTTATGCACAATAATCTTCGAGGGAGGAATGAAAAACTTTTATTTACAATAGGGTGGGGATACGATCGCTGGATAACACTTGAATATAATGCTCCATATCTTACACAACATAACGATTACTTTGTGTCCCTTCTCATTACACTGCAGAAAACACATAACCTCAGTGTACTTGGTGGGGAATATGAGAATGATAATATGAGTGTGCGTTGTTCACTGGGGAAACGGTGGGGGCTCTATCATCGATTCAATGTGACAGGAGGGTACGATGTGTGGGAAGTGAATGAACCGTTAGCAGGTAGAACACTCTCAATGAAAGGGAGGGATGCTTTCCCAGTACTTGGTATTCACTATCGGTATGATACACGAAACAATAAGGAATATACGACATCAGGTACTTTAGTAAAAGGTACTATAACAAAGTACGGAAGTAGAAGCTTCCTTGTTGATCTTGTATGTTATGAGTACGACATACGTCATTTTTACCCAATTGTAAGAGAAGGAGGTGTTGGTTTTCGGAGTACTGCATCAATTTTAAGTGGAGGCATTTCACCACCATACCTCCGAATGTTCTTTGGCTTTAGTGAACGTATTCGTGGGCACTACTTCAGGAAATATGAAGGGGAACGGAGGTTTTTAGTTTCTTCGGAAATACGATTTCCAATGTTAACACCACGGCATATCTCATTTCCTGTGTTTGGAATGAGTCAATTTACACAAATGAGGTATGGAGTATATTGGGTTTTTTTTGGCGATGCTGGGAAAATATGGTACCGTACTCAACGTATAACTCAACAACCAATCCTTGCAGGAGTTGGTTGTGGATTCCACGTTCTCTTACCGTATGCTGTGTGTGTTAGACTCGAAGGTGCAATAAATGAACACCATCAATCGGAACTCTATTTTGCATGGGATGTTTCGTTTTAAGAAGCTCATTGTTCCATGGATGTCTACTTTGCTTTCGAACAAGATTGTACACCGAATAACATAGTTATTCGTCATGATGAGGCAAAACACATTGCCCGTGTAGCTCGGAAACAGGTTGGCGACTACATTACTGTTACCCCTGGAAATGGTATGCAGTACATTGTACAGATCGAACGAATTACACGGACAGAAGTCTACTGTTCAGTTGTATCAGTAAGTCAAAATGTCAACGAGCTTCCAGTGCCAGTAGCACTTGCAGTTTCACTCCTTAAAAATCCCAA
The DNA here is from genome assembly GCA_026416125.1 of Bacteroidota bacterium. Lineage (GTDB taxonomy): Bacteria > Bacteroidota > Ignavibacteria > UBA10030 > UBA10030 > JAOAFT01. Next base: position 15,014 of record JAOAFT010000018.1, on the reverse strand, counting down.
TCGCTTCGATTTTTGCATCGAAAAAGCAACAGAATTAGGTGTTTCGGATATTCTCCCTTTTACATCATCACGGACGGTTGTGCGTCGAGCATCAATCGAACGGTGGCAACTTATTGCGCGTTCTGCCATGAAACAGAGTGGTCGCTGTGTGCTCCCGAGGATTGCACCAGTACTGGATTTCCCGACACTTCTCAACAATCTCCAAAAGTACTCGTTGGTTATGCTTGCGCATGAAAAGCAACCTTTCACGAATACGATAACACAGATTGTACGAGAAGCATCACCAATTACTTCGATACTTTTCATTGTTGGTCCTGAAGGTGGATTTACTGATGAAGAAGTTGAGCATGCACACCAAAGTGGGTGTTTAGTGGTTAATCTTGGTAAACGGCGACTCCGATCGGAAACAGCAGCGCTTGTCGGTGTCAGTACAATTGTAAATACACTCGAGCAATTATAAATTGCCATTCGATTCGGACTTCTGTATATTACACGCAACTAGAGTGTACGTATGAAAACTGTAATCATAAAGAATTTGGGATACACCTTCAATGTTTCGAAAATACTTTGTATCGGCCAAAATTACGCTGAACACGCAAAAGAACTAAATTTTGAAATTCCAAGATCTCCTGTGTTCTTCCTCAAACCGATTACAGCACTTACCTCCAGTGGAACCAAGGTTGTTCTTCCTTCCATTTCAAGTAATGTACACTACGAAGTAGAGTTAGTTGTAGTGCTTGGGAAGGGTGGGAAAATGATACCGGAATCGGATGCATTAGAGTACATTGCTGGATATGGTGTTGGGCTCGATATGACAATGCGTGATGTTCAAAGTGAAGCAAAGCAGAAAGGATTACCATGGACTCTTGCAAAAGGTTTCGATACTTCTGCTCCTATTTCTGAGTTCATACCACGAGAAGAAGTACCACACGTTGAAGATTTAAGAGTGGAACTGAGTGTAAATGGGGTTGTGCGTCAACGTGGTGTGTGTAAAGATATGATTTTCCCTGTTGGACGGTGTTTGTCGTATATTTCTCAGTTCATTACCTTGGAACCTGGAGATCTTCTCTTTACAGGGACTCCTCCTGGTGTTGGTCCAGTGTTCCAGAACGATATTCTTGAGGGGAGATTAATACTGAATGGAAAAACACTGACAACCGTTACTGTAACTGCTACCCGTGAATATCCATAAAGGTTGTAGTAACAATGGCAAAAATTATTTGTATCGCAATACCGAAAGGTGGAGTAGGAAAAACGACAACAGCTGTTAACCTTGCGGCGAGTCTAGCTGTACTAGAGAAACGGGTGTTGCTCATTGATGCCGATCCATTTGGTGCTTGTGCATTAGCGTTGGGGTTCACTCAGGAAAAAATAAAGGGTGGATTGTATGAAGTGTACAACTTTATATATTCATTGTCTCAAGTTATCCATCGTACTGAATTACCATTTTTAGATTTTATTCCTGTAAATATTCGCTCGGTTCAGATGGAAGAACGATTACTACGGCTTTCGGAAAATAAAACACTTCTCAGAAATATTCTCCAATCAATTACACCGTACTATGATTACATCATCATTGATACTCCACCGGTCTTAAAAGGATTAACAACTGCAGCTTTACTATGTGCTCATTCTGTTTTAATTCCCATTCGTTCGGGATACTTTTCACTCGAAGGGATTGATAAATTGCTTAAGTACATTGAGTCAATCAGGGAGACGTATAACAAAGGGCTTACCATTGAAGGAATTGTACAAACAATGTATGAGCCACATACGAAGGTTACTGAAATAATGGATCATGAGTTAATGCAACGGTTTCGAAAATATCTTCTCCAAACGATAATACCACGAAGTACACATTTGAATGAAGCTACATTTTATGGAAAACCTGTTGTACTCTTTAATGCAAGTTCAAAAGGTGCTACTGCATACTTGAATCTTGCACGTGAAATTCTTCAGCATGGCAATGAGGAAGCAGTAAATATCGTTGGTGGGCAATCAGAGAGTGAAGTGCAGGGGAGTACTCTATGAGCACTTCTTCAATCATGCTTCTGATCTTTTTCTTCTTACAGTACCAAAAGACACACGTTTTCTCTCAACTTTGCTTGCACAATGACGAAGGAGAAGGAAGAGAAACCACTCAATTTGACTACAGAGAGATCCCAAATATCGATGTACTGGCTTACCAGTGGCCTACATCATCAACCCTTCCAGTAACTTCAGCGTTTGGAGATTTTCGATTAACACATTTCCACGGTGGTATCGATATTTCAACGCATGGACGTACAGGCTATCCGGTTTTTGCATCGAATAAAGGTACGGTTGTTCACATCAGTGTTTCTCCATATGGTTATGGGAAGATGTTACTCATTCGACACCCCGATGGATTGTATACACGCTATGCTCATTTAAAGAGTTTTGCGCCACAACTTGAACGCATGGTACGTTCCTATCAACGGCAAAAAGGAGTGTACCCTGTTGAGTTGTCATTGAATGATAGTGGATTTTGTGTAGAACGTGGAGAAGTAATTGCGTATACGGGGAATACCGGTGCAGGTGACGAGCATCTTCACTTCGAAATTCTTGACCATTCAATGAATTTTATTGATCCGATGCTTTTCCCCGCCATCGCTGCTAAAGTCCATGATACTTACAAACCAGAATTTCGCAAAGTAGCATTCATCCCGTTGACAGAAGAGTCGAGAGTGAATGGAAGAATTGATCCCGTGATTGTTGATGTTTACCGTACACAACGTGGTCAGTACACGTGTAGTAGTACAATGTACATTCAAGGGAAAATTGGTGTTTGCGTACGTGCAGTGGACCGATTTTCAGCAACCACTTATCGAAATCAATGCAAGCACTTTATCAGTGAATTAAATGGTATAGCAATATTCTCCTCAACAATTAAGATAATTCCAAGGAGTGGCTATAGGGGGATAGCGTTCTACTATGACTATGAACTGCTTCGAAATGGTGAAATGTACTTCCAAAAGTTGTATGTTGACTTAGGAAATAAATACTCAATGGTTACTCCATTGCCAGAAGGAAGTGGTATTATTGATGCTCAAATCCTTCCACCCGGACAGCATGAACTCAAAGTTACTGCTATAGATGATGCTCAAAATACTTCGATACTTACCGTGACATTGGTACCACTTCACAATGAGGAACCACCCTATAGATTGTATACGAAACATTTTTCACAACCAGCGCCGACGACTCATGGAAACGAGAATACTTGTGCTGAGTATTCTATTAGTTTCTTGAAGAAGGATCCATTAGAAAATTCATTGAGAGTCTCGGTGCTTCAACAACGTACTTATTTCATTGTGAAGCTTCACTCACATCTTCCGTTTACACTTCGACCTTCTCTCTGGTTAGTAACACCAACACGAACTGCATACGTCGATCTGAATGCCGAAACTGAACGGAGTTATTTCGGAACTATAAACTTCTTGCCATTTGAAAGTGGTAATATAACCATTGTAGCATCCGCTGACATTAATGGAGCAAAAAATATTGCTTGTACAACTGGTGTTACTGTTGTGCCGATTGATCAGGAAAAGAAGACAATTGTTTTCGTCCGTGATGCAACATTTACATTTCCACCATTTGCAGTTCCTACATCGATCCATTGCATAGTGGATTCTCTATATTTAGGATACTCGCTCAAGCCTGATATTCTGCCACTCACCGATGATGTAGAAGTTGAATACCATGTTCCAGATTCGTTGAATCGCATGCGTATTGGATTGTTTCATGCTTCGGTTATAGGGAACAAACTTCTTGATTGGCGTCGGCCTGAAGGGAAAAAAATCCTCAAAGGGAAAATGAGAGCATTCCTCGGTGATATTGTTCTTCGTATCGATGAGACACCTCCTAAAGTATCGTTCCACTCGATCCGCTATCGAAACGGAATATTACGGTGTCTTGTTCGAGTATCAGATGAAACTGCTGGTGTCGACCCTGAAGAACTGCGATTGCAAATTGATGGTATGCCACTTATTGGAGAATATGACCCATATCGTGGTCTACTGCAATTCGAGGAGGAATATCCATTGGCTCCAGGTGTTCATATTGTTACCATTACTGCTCACGATAAAATGGGGAATGCTACTTATGTGGAAGAATTCTTTACTGTGAAGCGTGGTAGTGAGAGAATGAATAGTAAGTAGTTAATCGATGAGAAGAGTGTAAAGCATGTTCCGTCGAATGATCGTCATTCTCATTGTTACAGTACCTCTGTGCATAGCGGATGTTGTTGCCCAACCTTCTTCAATTGCTGAGAAAGGACGTCTTACAGTATCGTGGAATGGTAGATACCTTCAATTTGAAAATGGAGAACCATTCTTCTACCTCGGTGACACTGGATGGCTTCTCTGTATGAAATTAACGCGGGAAGAAATTGAATACTACCTTGAGAATCGACGGCAGAAGGGTTTTACTGTCATTCAAATGATCGTTATTCATTCGCTCCCTGCGGTGAACGCATATGGAGATACAGCACTCTGTTGCAATGATTTCACTCAACCCATTATAACGCCGGGAAATGACCCGAATGATACAGAAGAGTATGATTACTGGGACCATCTCGATTATATTATCGATTGTGCATTGGAGAAGAATATGTTTATAGGGCTTGTACCGGTGTGGGGATCAATTGTGAAAGCAGGTTTACTTAAAGAATCGACAGCAACGATCTATGCACAATGGCTTGCTAAGAGATACGGAAGAAAACCCAATATCATTTGGATTAATGGTGGTGATTCTCGAGGTGATATTTACCCAAATGTATGGCATGCAATCGGAGTAACATTGAAGAAGTACGATTCACTCCATTTAGTGACATTCCATCCCTTTGGTCGTACTCGATCGTCTGATTGGTTTCACACTGCGCCGTGGTTAGATTTCAATATGTTCCAATCTGGGCATCGACGGTATGATCAAGATCCAGGAGGAGTTGGCGAAGATAATTGGAAGTACGTTGTGAAAGATTACCAAAAATATCCTCCCAAACCAACACTTGATGGTGAACCATCCTATGAATCAATTCCGCAAGGATTGCACGATACAACACAACCACGATGGACAGACTTGGATGTACGACGTTACGCTTATTGGTCAGTTCTTGCAGGAGCTTGTGGTTTTACGTATGGGCATAATGCTGTTATGCAATTCCATCGTCCCTGTGATGGAAAAGGTGCATATGGGGTGCAAGAGTATTGGTATACAGCACTCGATGCTCAAGGTGCTATGCAGATGAAGTATTTAAAACACTTGATTGTTGATAATGGGTTTTATGAACGATGGTATGATCCATCACTGCTTGTTTCACCCAGAGCTTCAAAGTATGAATATGTACTTGTTTCACGTGGGAAAAATTTTATTCTTGCATATACTTTCACAGGTAAATCATTTACGATCAACCTAAGAAAATTGAAATGGAAGCGCGCTTCCTCTTTGTGGTATGATCCACGAATAGGAGTGACTATGTTCAATGAATCCATTAAAGAACTTAAAACTCAGACTTTTTTGCCACCGGGTAAAGGTGATTGGGTGTTAATCATAAAGGAAGAAACTCTTTAAACTTTACAAAGTTACAATAGAGTGTTTACACCAAAACAAAGGATGGCGAATAAATAAAGTGCCACAAAAGTGATAGAGGTTTCTGAAAGAAGAGCATTCTTTCACACGGGAAAAACGAGAAATAAGGTTTCAAAAGTGGGTTGAAAAAGTAAAAGAAGAAGTTCATACTAACACGGAATGAATTCTACTTCACGGATCTCTCCATAAGAAACTTAAGAGATGATGCAAATTCTTTCCAGTGAATTCTTGCATATCGTTATAATTTTCATTATACTTACATAACCCCACAGAAGCGTGGGGATTTTTTTCGTGAAAAAGGAATTAGGTATGTATACAATAGCCCTTATTATTGAAATATTTGTTGCTATATTACTCATGGTAGTTGTTTTGATGCAATCGAGTAAGGGGGGTGGGTTGGCAGGCTCGTTTGGTGGAGCAAATCTCGGGGCTGTGTTTGGAGTACGGAGGACATCCGATTTTCTCACGAAAGCAACGCAATGGCTTGCTGCAATATTTATTGTACTAGCATTGGTTATCAATTTGTGGTTTTTACCGCGTGGTGCTTCGACCCGTGAGAGTGTCATCCAATCCGCACCTCCGACGCAATCGCTTCCGCCTATTCAAGAAGCACCAGCAAGTCAGCAACTTCCTGAGAGAAAATGAGTGTCCAGAGCAAGAGAGTATTGCACCCATGGCTCAATTGGTAGAGCAACTGACTCTTAATCAGTGGGTTCCAGGTTCGAGTCCTGGTGGGTGCACAATGTATAGTGATTGATTGAAATAGAAGGAGATTTATAGTGGAAACGTCACCTAAAACACGGTTTTTTAAAAAGGATGAGGTCGAAAAAAAGTGGTATGTAGTCGATGCAGCAGGGCAAACATTAGGACGGTTAGCATCGCGAGTTGCACGTGTACTACGTGGAAAACACAAACCATCGTTTACCCCAAATGCGGATGTTGGAGATTTTGTTATCGTTATCAATGCAGAGAAGGTACAACTCACTGGTAAGCGCGCTGAACTTAAGCAATTGTATCACAATACAGGATACCCAGGTGGAGCGCGATTTGAGTATGTGAAGGATCTTCTTAAAACACATCCAGAGAAAGTAATTGAACATGCAGTGAAGGGAATGTTGCCACATAATCGATTGGGAAAGCGGATTGGATTGAAGTTAAAAGTTTATCGGGGCACCGAACATCCCCATACTGCACAGAAACCGGAACAACTTACGATTTAAGGGAAAATGTAGAATATGCAAGCACGAATTTGTGTTGGTCGTCGGAAGAATGCTGTCAGCAGGGTTAAACTTGTTGAAGGATCGGGGAAAGTAATCATAAACGATCGGGATATTGAGCAATACTTTCCTCTTGACGTACTACGAAAAGATGTTCTGAAACCATTTGAAGTCACAGATACACTCGGACGATATGATGCCTATGTTCGTGTTGATGGTGGTGGTGTATCTGGACAAGCGGGTGCAATACGCTTAGGAATAGCACGGGCACTTGTTGCTGCGGATGAGGATTTTCGTACACCTCTCCGAAATGCGGGGTTGCTAACACGTGACCCTCGAATGGTGGAACGAAAGAAGTACGGACAAAAGAAAGCACGAAAAAGATTCCAATTCTCGAAGCGTTAATTCACCACCGATAGATAACTATCGGATCATTAATCAAGCATATTCCTGGATTCAACCGGCAGTGTTCTGTTCATTTTGAACAGAATCCGGGAGAAGACGAAGGGAATAGAAGACTAACTGAAAGGATTATTCTATGCCACATGTTGAAATAGAAACATTACTCCAAGCAGGTGCTCATTTCGGGCACATTACACGCCGTTGGAATCCCAAAATGAAGCCTTATATTTTCATGGAGCGGAATGGGATTCATATAATCGATCTCAAAAAAACACAAGAAGCAATCGACGAAGCGTGGAATGCAGTCTCAAACATTGTTGCAGAAGGTAAAAAGCCACTGTTCGTTGGTACAAAACCTCAAGCACGGGATGTTGTGAAAGAAGCTGCACTTCGGTGTGGTGCTTTCTATGTGACCGAACGTTGGCTTGGTGGTATGCTTACTAATTTTACTACGATCCGGAAAAGCGTCAAGCGCCTCACAAACATTGAAAAAATGGAAACAGATGGAACTTTTGATAGTATGACAAAAAAGGAACGCCTCTACCTGACTCGGGAAAGGGATAAACTTCAACAAGTTCTCTCTGGTGTTGTTGAAATGTCGAAACTTCCTGGTGTTATCTACATTGTTGATGTAAAGAAGGAAGCTATTGCTGTAAAGGAAGCAAATCGGTTGGGAATTCCAATTGTCGCAATAGTCGATACGAATACCGATCCGGATCCAATCGATTACCCAATTCCGGCAAATGACGATGCACTGAAATCAATTCAACTTATTACGAATCTCATTGCAGAAGCTGTTATTGAAGGAACTGCACGAGCAACAGCGAAGAACGCTGCTGAAGAAGAACAAGCTCTTGCTGAAGAAACAAGTGAATCAAAGGAATAGGAAAGGAAACTGATGACCTATGGCTACAATTACTAGTGAACTCGTAAAACAATTACGAGAGAAAACTGGTGCCGGTATGATGGATTGTAAACGCGCCCTGGAAGAAACAAACGGCAATATGGATGCAGCAATTGAGTATCTTCGTAAACGGGGTGCAGCAACGGCTGCAAAACGAGCAGATAAAGTTGCTAACCAAGGCGTTGTCGAAGCATACATCCATGCAGGTGGGCGTATTGGTGCAATGGTTGAGCTGAACTGTGAAACAGACTTTGTTGCAAAGACACCTGGGTTCAAACAGCTTGCTCACGATATTGCAATGCAAGTTGCTGCAATGAATCCTCAGTACATTTCGCGTGACCAAGTTGACCATGCAACAATCGAAAAAGAACTTGAAATCTACAAAACTCAAGCTATTAATGAAGGAAAACCTGAACACGTTGCTGAAAAGATTGCCCAAGGGCGCCTAGAAAAGTTTTTCCAAGAATTTGTACTGCTCGAACAAAGTTTTATTAAAGATTCAGGAAAGACAATAAAAGATATCATTGATGAAGAAGTCGGGCGTGTTGGGGAAAAGATTTCGATACGGCGATTTGTTCGATTCCATTTAGGTGAGTAAATAAGGAAAATCCCGAAGCAATTCGGGATTTTTTATATTTAAACAAACGAGAGACAAAGGGGCTCTTCAATGGTGACACTTCGTTACAAGCGTATTCTCCTTAAATTAAGTGGAGAATCACTCATGGGAAATCGTGAGTATGGAATTGATCCCGCAATGCTAAAACACTACGCAGAAGAAATTGCATCGGTGCATGAGTTGGGAGTTGAAGTTGGGATCGTCATTGGTGGTGGGAACATCTATCGTGGTGTTGAAAATTCAACAGATGGAATCGATAAAGTAACAGGCGACCACATGGGAATGCTTGCAACGGTTATTAATGCCCTTGCTCTTCAAAGTGCACTCGAACGTCGAGGGTTGAAGACACGGTGTTTAACAGCAATTAATATGGAGAGAATCGCTGAGCCCTACATTCGTCGACGGGCGATACGTCATCTTGAAAAGGGGCGTGTTGTTATTTTTGCAGCTGGTACAGGGAATCCATACTTTACAACTGATACTGCTGCAGTACTCCGTGCCATTGAGATCCAAGCGGATGTCATCCTGAAAGGGACACGTGTTGACGGAGTGTACGATTCTGATCCAGAGAAAAATGCAAATGCCATTCGCATTCCAACGATAAGCTATACTGATGTACTCCGCCAAAACTTGCGTGTGATGGATTTAACAGCAATTACACTGTCACAAGAAAATAAATTACCACTCGTTGTTTTCAATATGAATATTTCAGGTAATTTAAAACGCGTGGTCTTGGGAGATCCGGTAGGATCATTAGTCACAGAAACCTCTCTCTAACGAAGCATTTTCAACACCAACAAACGAAAGGTGAATGTGCATATGACAAACACAAAAGATATCCTCAAGAATGCTGAAGATCGAATGAAGAAAGCAGTTGAAGTTGTACGGAGCGAACTCGCAAAAATACGAACCGGGAAAGCAACAACAGCTTTACTCGATGCTGTTCGTGTTGAATACTATGGAAATCCAACGCCGCTCAATAAGATTGCAAGTGTTAGTACGCCCGATGTTCATACTATAGCAATACAACCATGGGAAAAGTCTCTCATACCACATATCGAGAAAGCAATTCTCCAGTCTAACCTGGGATTAAATCCAGTCAACGATGGAAATATTATTCGTGTTCCTATCCCACCGCTTAACGAAGAACGCCGTCGGGAGCTTGTTAAGCTTGTTAAAAAGTTCGGTGAAGATGGTAAAATTGCAATCCGGAATATACGCCGTGATGCAATTGAACATTTGAAGAAAGCTGAAAAGAATGAACATCTCTCAGAAGACGAGCGAAAACGTGGTGAGCAAGAAGCACAGAAATTGACAGATAAGTACATTAAAGATATTGATGCACTTCTTGTACAAAAAGAAAAAGAAATAATGGAAGTATAAAAAGTACGGTTCGTTGTAACTGCCAACCATTTTATTGACGAAGAGAGATGTGTTCTCATCCATGCAACTTCGTGGTATTCATTACGTAGAATAGAGTACAATACTGTTGGAAGGAAATCTCTATGCCGGATAGTAAGAAACTCTACCGGAGTAAGTCAAACAAAGTTATTGCAGGTGTGTGCGGTGGATTAGCCGAATTTATTGGGGTTGATCCTGCGTTTGTCCGTATACTTTGGGTTCTCTTAACACTACTTGGTGGTTCGGGAGTCCTCCTCTATATTATTGCCTACCTAATCATGCCAGAAAATCCTGAGCCTTCCCAGAGTGCTATTGTAGAAACAAACTCTAACTTCAAGACAATCATCGGGGCACTTTTAGTTTTTCTTGGAGTCGTTCTGTTAGCTGATACCGTAGGCCTGTTTTCTTTTAGTGACCTTTGGAGGAAGAGTTGGGAGTACATACTTCCGATTTGTCTTATTGTTATTGGGATAATACTTCTTCTCCGACGGAAAATTATTTCACAACAGTCTGTTACTTCGGAGATACCTTCCCAAGTCGAAGGAGTAGAACCACCACCACTCCAACAACAAGGAGCTGAAGAATATGAGCGGCTGATGCGTTCTAACACTGATAAGAAGATATTCGGCATATGTGGAGGAATTTCTGAGTACTTTCATATTGACTCAACGATTGTTCGAATACTTTACATTCTCTTTACGTTTGCAACCGGGGGCGTTGGAGTTATACTGTATTTCTTGATGGCTCTTGTGATTCCACAGAAGCAAGAATCGTCGGAACAATAGAGGAATTGCTATGCGTACTAACCGTGGAAGTAAAAAGTTAACAGTGTCGTGGGTTGGAGTTCTTTTCATTCTTTTAGGAATATTCCTTTTATTAAATAAGCTTTCATTGATTCATTTTCGATGGTCGTATGTACTGTGGGGAGTAGTTGGACTCTATGGGTTGGGAATTGCTATAGTTGCGTTTACCCAACAACGAGCCGGTTCCGTTTTTTGGGGGAGTTTATTCTTTTTCATCAGTGTGGGGATGATTGTTCACAAAATATGGTATCTTGAAAGTGAACCGTGGAATTACCTAGCTGTGGTGAGTATGGCAAGTGGCTTTGCTTTTCTCATGATGTATGTCATCGATATTAAACGGTACAAAAGACTTATTGCTGCACTCGTCTTTGGTGCATATGGTATAGTCTATTACCTCTGGCAATTTGATGTTCTTCAATGGTACGATATTAGTGTTATAGCACAAACGTACTGGCCAGTCTTGTTAATAGTATGGGGGCTTTCGATCCTTTTACCGCAGAAGAAGAAATTCTCCCGCTAATGAGCTTCCAACCAGTTTGTCCCAATACCTGTTTCAACGACGATGGGAACAGAAAGAGGGAGTGCTTTTTCCATTAAATTCACGACAAGCTTTTGAACTTGTTCAACTTCTTGTTCTGGAACATCGAAAACAAGCTCGTCGTGTACTTGAAGTATCATACGGGCACTTAAGTGATGGTTAGCGAATGCTTGATCGATGTTGATCATTGCAATTTTAATCATATCGGCAGCAGTACCTTGAATAGGCATGTTAATAGCTTGTCGTTCTGCGTTTTGACGCACTGTTTGATTTCGACTTGTGATGTCTGGTAAGAATCGTCGACGTCCGAGGAGTGTTGAAACAAAGCCTCGTTCACGAGCAGTTGCAATAGTATCCTTGATGTATTGTTGTACTTTGGGAAATCGATTAAAATACCGGTCAATAATTTCTTTTGCTTCTGTTTGTGAAATATTGAGACGTGTTGCTAAGCCATAAGGACCAATACCGTACATAATTCCAAAATTGACTTCTTTTGCTTTTCGACGCATCTCGCGTGTGACCTCATCCATACGTACACCAAAGAGTTTTGCAGCTGTTGATGCATGGATGTCTTCTCCACTGTGAAATGCCTTTCGTAGTTCTTCGTCACTGGATATGTGGGCCATGATTCGGAGTTCGATTTGTGAATAGTCTGCCGACAGGATTCGAGCGTTGGGAGAGCGAGGAATGAATGCTTTTCTGATAGCTTTTCCTATATCGGTACGGATGGGTATATTTTGCAAGTTTGGCTCACTGCTCGAAAGACGCCCTGTTGCAGTAACAGCTTGATTAAACGATGTATGCACACGCCCGGTCTGTGGGTTAATGAGTTTTGGGAGTGCATCAACGTAGGTTGATTTAAGTTTTGAAAGTTGTCGATAAGAGAGAATTTTGTCGACGATTGGGTGCTCGTCGCGCAATGATTCGAGTACTTCACTGGCAGTAGAGAATCCGGTTTTTGTTTTTTTCTTTGGCTGGAGGTTGAGTGTACTGAAGAGGATGGTTGCAAGTTGTTGTGATGAGTTGAGGTTAAATGGTGAACCAGCGAGGCGATAAATATCTTGTGTGATACTGGTAAGTTGTCGATCAAGTTCTTTCGACATTGATTCCAAGTATGGAACATCGATTGCTACACCTGTTGTTTCCATTGTAGCTAACACTGAAATGAGAGGAATCTCGATTTCATCGAAAAGTTTCACCATGTCGTATTCAATCAACTTTTGCTTAAGGTGTTTATAGAGACGGTAGGTTATATCAGCATCTTCACAAGAATATTCTGCAACTTTAGTGTTTGAAATCTCGATCAGCTGCTTTTGATCTTTTCCACTTCCAGTTAGCTCTTTGTAGCTAAACATTTTGTAGTGTAGGTGCTCTTGAGCAAGAACATCGAGGGAATGTCGGCCATCGGGGCGGAGCAAGTAACTTGCAAGCATAGTGTCGAATGATATACCTCTGACTTCAACACCGTAGTGCTTAAGAACGAGAATGTCGTACTTGATGTTATGTCCAATTTTACGAGGAGTTGGGTTTTCAAATACGCATTTCAAAGATGATATGAAGAAATCTAGCGGTACTCCACGTCGTTCTGAAGAAGATGGGGATGAAAAGAGAGTAGGTGAGTTTTGAGGATCTGATAGATGGACTGCAACGTACCATGCTCGTCGTTGTTCGGTGCTGAATGATATACCAAGAAGGTCGGCTTTAAATGGATTCGTTGAAGTTGTTTCGGTATCGAAGACAAATTCTTGCACGGAGTGCAGATGCTGTAGAAACGCTTGAAATGCTTCAATAGTTTCGATGAGGGTATATTGGTGTTGATCGTTAGCGAGAGAGTGTATTTCTGTGGTACCTATGGGAATAGATTGTGATACCTCTTTTTTTAGTGCTCCAATGAACGATCGAAATTCTAGTTCTTCAAAAATTTGCAAAAGTATATCGATATTTTTCTCCTGAGCTTTGAGTGAATGGACGTCGATGGGTAATGGTACATTGGTATTGATTGTCACGAGTTGTTTTGAAAGAAACGCTTGGTCGCGGTACGTTTGAAGTTTTTCACGAAGTTTCGGTGGTTCGATGTTTTCTATATTCGTGTATAGATTTTCGAGTGAACTATATCGTCGAATGAGTGGAAGAGCAGTTTTTTCACCAATGCCGGGAACACCAGGGATATTATCGGAAGAATCGCCTGTAAGAGCGAAGACATCAATAATTTGGTGTGGTTCGATACCGTATAGACTTCTCACAACATCTACATCGATAATTTCGATTTCAGTTCCTTGACGTCCAGGTTTATAAAGTGAAACTTTGTCAGTAATCAGTTGAATGAAATCTTTGTCGGGGGTAACGAGGAAAGTGTGTGCACCGGTTTGTTCAGCAGCTCGTGCGAGGGTACCAACAACATCATCCGCTTCATACCCATCGATTTCAAGGATCGGAATGTTGTAAGCTTCGATAACCTGTCTTAGAAGAGGGAGTTGAGTTGCCATGTCCTCTGGCATTTTTTGTCGAGTGGCTTTGTAGTCTTTATATTGTGTGTGTCGGAACGTTGGTTTTCCGGTATCTAAGACAACTGCGATATGATCGGGTTTTTCATGTGTAATAATACGATTGAGGAATGTAACGAATCCATAGATTGCGCTTGTATTCATACCTTTGGAATTGATAAGTGGTCGTTTGACGAAGGTGTAGTATGCTCTGTAGGCAAGCGCCATTCCGTCGATGAGAAAAATGCGTTCTTTGGTCATATGCTTACTTGTTAGTTTGTATGATAGAAAAAGTTTGCAGAAACGATATCCAAAACGTAAGAAAGAAATCCAATTTGTTTATCACCGAGTGATACTATTTTTTTTCACTACAAATCTAAATTATATATCTATTCAATGATTACCAATAAGAATTTGTGATTCTGTTATCCATAATATAGTTGGTGAGTTGGATCAATTTGTCGTCTAAGAGGATTATATTGAGTTTAAGTTTATTCTGAAAAATAATACTAAGTTTCAGGTTTTGAGATCATAAAGGAAAATAGAATATAAATGTGCTTATAATTTTATTGGGTTGGGGAAATAAAAGAGAGTTAGAATGCAATATTGATTTTGTGAAATCTTACTGTGTAACTAGCAGAGATATGAGATTAGACTAATAGATATTTCTATTTATATATAATAGTTCATTCTAATAATTTGTAAATTTCTTGGATTGAATATTCAATACAATAATCAAGTCATTACATTAAGGAGGAAGATGGTCTTTGCAAAGTAAAAACACTCTATTTTGTGACGTATGTGGTGGTACTAAAAGTTTTCTTTTAGTATAGGATCCAGAAGCTTTTTGTAGGTACCACCACGTTTTCACACCTCTCTACCACCTTCAATAAAAATTCCTTGACAAATTCCTAATTAAATATTACTATGCAAACGTTTGAAAAGGCGTTTTTCATGAAGCATTCCACAATTATCGATATCGCAAAAAAACTAGGTATATCACCATCAACTGTATCACGTGCTCTTAGTGACCATCCTGATGT
>JAOAFT010000017.1 GCA_026416125.1 Bacteroidota bacterium | reverse complement strand
TCATTACGACACTGTTAACAACTCTGTACATGGTAGCGCCCCGTAGATATGCATCGGGTCTTATTCCACCGGCTCTTTTAATGATATCATATAACCGTTCTTCATTACTTATTAGTGAATAAACTCCTGGATAGACAAAATATCCAGCAAGTGTAACCTGTACTGGGTATTTAAATCTTGGATTCTGAGGAACAGTTACACGATCGAAATCTTGGAGTAATAACTGTTTCAACGTTTGATCTTCCCAGTAAGAAACAAGTACACTAAATTTAAAGATTTTAGAATAATTATCGATACTCCCTGTATCGATTTTCGCTAATTCCCAATTCTCATACGAAGCGTCTTCTCGTAAACCGCCAGCTAAAATTACCAAGTCTGCAACTGTCATTTTTTCATATCGTGGATATCGACCTGGATTTTTTACCGCTCCATAAATCTCTACATATCGTTCTGGGAAAAATGTGCTTTCTTGGTAAATTATAATTTGATCTTCATTCTGAAGAACTAAATTTTCAGTTGTATCTCCTGCCAATGCTTTTCGTGGGTTAAAATGGTAAATTTCTCTCCGAAGATTAGGTAATAAACGGAGGAGTGTCGCTTTTTCCATAAATGTATTGCGTGCGAAACTATCTGCTTTCATAATTAGTTCTGAAACTCGCATTCTTGTTATTAGTTCGTACGTGCCGGGTTTATTAACATTTCCAGTGATAGTAACTCGATTGTATGGATAGTTTGTAATAGAGTATATACTCACAATATCAGCATCTTCAAGTTTAAATACACTTGATTGTAACTGCTCAAGGGATGCAAATGGTAAATCGATATCAAGGATATCTTTCTTAAGAATTGACCTTTGTGAAAACGGTACAAGTCTTTCAATATGAATTCTTTCAGTGTACGCATTGACAAGTAAACCACCGGATAGTGCTATGAGGTCCGAGAGCGTTTCTTGTTCCTTTAACTCATAAATAGCGGGTCTAAGAACTGCACCAACAATCGCAACACGTTTTTGTACAGGAGGAATAAACAGTATATCACCATCTTGTAATCGTACATCATCGGTACGATTTCCTTTCAACGCATATTCATAGAAATCAAGTTGAGCAACTACTTTATTATTTCTGAGAAGATTGATTTTTCTAAGCGAGCCATTCGTCGTTGGTCCGCCAGAGAGGTACAAGGCATGGAGCATTGTGGAAAGGGAGGATAAGCTATACCCACCTGGTTTAGAAACTTCACCAAGTACAAAAACTTGTATAGTACGCAATTTCCCAAGTGAAACATCAAGAAACGATGTCGCCCCTTTGGCACCATGTTTCAGACTTGAATACACTTCTGTCATACGCCGAAGCAGTTTTTCCCGTATCTCCTTTATCGTTAAACCGTTAACATTGATTGGACCAACATCAGGTATAACAAGATTTCCCTCTCTATTCACCGTCAGCTCATGATAAAGTTTTGTATCTCCCCACACAGAAATAATTATTTCATCACCTGGTCCCACAATGTATGAAGGTGGAGTAGGGATATTAAGTACAGGCTCAAAGGTAGTTGCTGGATATCGAAAAATCGAGTAGCCATAGGGTTCCAACCCCAGAGCTTGGATTCTATTCGTAAATCCTGGCAGTAACGTGCCTTTTGCCTCTGGTGAACGTTCAATGGTTTCAAGTTGTACAGGCGGTGTTGGTTTTTCTTGTTTTATTGAATGGACTGCCGTCTGTTGAGCTTGTCCTTTTGTTGGTTGAACTGAAAGCGTAGTAAGGTATGATTCTAGATCGATTCCTTGTTCACGTGCTCGTTTGAGTGCTTCTTCACGTGATAAACCTAATTCTTTTAATTTTTGATCTATTTGTTCTGGACCCATTTGTTTTAATGTTTTTTCTATTTCGTCTTTGGTTTGAGCCACACTCACTGACGAACATATTAATATTCCTACGTATAAGGTAATTGGAACTATTAGTCTAATCATACAGTACCCTTTGTATTACATAGCACTTTCTGGAGCGAATCTGCAATTTTTTGAATTGATTGTGACACAACTTTAACATCACTTAAGACAGGCATAAAATTCACATCGCCATTCCATCGTGGTACAAGATGGAAGTGAATATGTTTCTCAATGCCAGCACCAGCAACTCTGCCAATGTTAGCTCCAAAATTAAATCCATGAGGCTTATACAGTGTTGTGAGCGCTTCTGAGCAACGAACAGTCAGATTCATAATTTCTGTAAATTCATTTTCTGTAAGTTTGGTTAATTTTGCTGTGTGTTTATATGGAACAATCATCAAGTGTCCGCTATTATATGGAAATTTATTCATCACAACATAGCAATGCTCCCCGCGATAGATAACTAAATTTTTTCTGTCTTCGAGCTTATCAGAAGCGAGTGTACAGAACAAACACTTTTTTGATTTCGGTTTATTAAATTCCTCAATGTACTCAGATCGCCATGGAGAAAATAAGTGTTTTGCCATTAAATTATGCCTTCGTGATTTCTTCCTAATATATTACAATATCATTTCCAAATCAAACTATTTGAATGTTCACGTAATATACATCACATGCACCTCGCTTACTGAACTTCTAGTGATAATGTTACATTTGCTTCAAGATGGTAGTAGTGTCCGCGCTGCTTTATATCAAATGAACTTTTCGTTACTAATTTCTTATTGATTCTTGCTGCATTCCATGCTGCTTCCAAAGCATTGGCGATATGGTTTGCTACAATCAAATACGTAGCAGTAGTTGCAACTGCATAAAGGTCGTTTGCTCTACCTCGCATTTGGCTATAGCTGCGAAATCGTGGTGAAACATTGCTTGTCAGTACATCACTAGGTGTAAAATAAGATGCATCATCCCAACCACTACCGTACTGTGAATACTTCCCTATCAGTTCATAGTACTGTTGTTCTGGTCGTTGTGGTAATCGATGTGTAAATCCTGTTACTTGCCCTTGAGTTGCTAATTGGCTTATTTTATCTTCGACTTCATTAAGCTTACTCCAATTGATATACTCCCACGGATTATGAACATCATTCGATGGATTACCGAGAATAACACTTGGATCAAACTGTGCTGGGTAAAATGTTTCAATCCAGCGAGTATATCGAAGGACAGACCAATGTTCATCAGCAAATCGCTCAAAATTCTCAGTTTGAATGTACCCCTTTCGGTTATATTGAACATAAAGTATCCAGAAAAGAACTTCAGCACTAAAAAACAATGCGCTTTGAAAATAACTCTTCGTATAAAATTGTCCTGCACCTGGTATTACAGCTGAGAACAATGCTGCTTTCAGCGGAGAGTATTTTTGTTTTACCGTCGACTGCTCCATTGCTGTATTATAATTTATATAGTACGATTCTCTATTTGCACAAAGATCATTCTTTAAACTACCACTGATATAGTAATTATTCTTAACACATAGTGCCATGTTATCGCAGTTCATTTGTGCTATTGCGAATTGGGTTATTACACATACCGTACTGAGAAATATTCTTATCATAGCTCAATCTCACCTAATGTCTGATATAACGTGATACATCCGATATTTCAAAATCAAAGAGTACTCCTAAATAGAATCTCCATTCGCCGCCGTACTGTATTGTAGTGTGTGACAGTGTTTCTATAGTACGAGTGAATGATCGTAATCCATAGGCCCCACTAAAAAAAACACGTGTCGGGTATACGTACCATGAAAATGTTTCTAAACGTAATTCAAATCCGACATCAGACTTCCACTGCTTGATAGCTGGTGTTTTCCCACTCCATGCATTTCCAAAATCGTAAAAAATAATTCCATAAAGTCGTTTAAAGTATAAATGTAACAATCGAGTGTTAAGTTCAGTACTTAGAGGAAATCGATAGGCTATTTGAGTAACCAGCATTTCGTTTCCACTTACTGCATAGAAAGGATATCCGCGCATACCGATAAATCCGCCGGCATAGAAATCAAAAAAATTATCTACTGTGTTTCCGAGAATAGAACCACTGCGAATTGAAAGTGCAAGAACGTGGTTTTTTAATGGCAGTGGTAAATGTTCTCGCCATGAAAGTTCTAAACGATGTAAATTATATGGTATATATACAGGCACACGGAGACCATTCTTATATTCCGCACTATCATTTGGATTATATCGATTCATTTCATAAGAATATTTTAGTGTAATTGTCCGTCCTTTCGGATTTATTGCCATATCAGATGCAGGGAGTATTCCATCATGTTTAAATGATAGTACAAGTGTATTACTCTTTAAATATGTCATTCGTGAAGCGGGTATAACACCATACGTTGGATGGAGCCAACTTCCAAAGTTTTGATTATACCGCGAGTAAATATAACGAACTTCGATGCTATTATTTAACGATACAAAGGGATGTGACAACGATGCATCAAATTCAAACAAGTTGAATTCTACATTTGTTTGAAATTTTTCAAGTCGATTGATATAGAGATTGAATTCGTACTCTAACGTCCGTGAAACACTATACAGTTCCAATGTTGCAGTTGGTGCGAGACCAAATTGGTATAGTAATGGTAATCGATTTCGATACTCAAAAATTACAAATATATCCCGCTCATACTTGCGATTTATAGCAATTCCACCGAATAACGACATATTATCGAGTACTTCGTTTGAAGTAACGTAGAATCCAGGTTTTATGATATCGAGACCTTCTCGCTTGTTATACTGATCAAGTCTCAAGAATGGTATTAGTGAAACACTTGTAAACCGTGAACGATATGACTTTGATTCCGATATTTCTTCTGTTACAGTTGGTGGTAACTCATTGGAACATTTATACGTACTATCTCTACACGTACTATCTCGTTGAAGGGAACTTATCTGAAAGCACTCTGACGTATAACATTCCTTGTTTTTTAACAGTGCTATTGAATAACCTGATTTTGTATATAGTGCATAGACAATATCTCCCTGTTTATTAGCAGATGGTGCAAATGCACCACCGGTAACATTGGTAATTTGCCTAATTGTCGAATCGGTAAGTGAAAGCTCATAAAGATTAAATATACCTGTTTTATCCCATGAAAATATTATAGATTCACCATTACATGAAAACGTAGGGTGACGGCTATCACCATTTTTAATGAGTATCGTAAAATAATTTCCTGACGTATCAATGCTTGCAATATGCTGACAGTGACCACTCGAAAAACCAAAAACGATTTTTTCTCCATCATGTGACCATGACGGTGTAAATACTTGTTCGCCATCTCTAAAATTCGTTATCGATCGAATGCCTTTTCCATTGTTCTGACATAGTCCGAGATTCAAAGTGCCGTCGTTTCCAAACACAAAAACAATCGTTTTTCCATCAGGAGATATTTTTGGATTTGCAGCACGAAGGCCATATGTTAATCGTTCTTCTTTCTGCTCAACAATATCATACCTATACAGATCACTGAAATTTGACCGATGCTTATTCTGTGATGATACTTTTGAATAGTAAATGTATCTATCATCTGGAGAGAATGATAGTGTAGAGTGAACATTCTGCACTAAGAGTTTTACTTCTTGCATTTCTTGATTGTAAAGGTACAAACTACTTGCAGTCAAGTAATCGCGTCCTTTGTTTGAAACATATGCAATGAATTTGCCTGATCTTGAAAATACCGGGTAAAAATTCCCGAAACCATCTGCTTCAATTACTTCTCCATTGACATCTTGTGTTTGGAGTGAATCGATAAGCTTTTTGTAGTATTGTTCTTTCTCTGCTTTCCATTCTGCATATAACTCTTTTCCACTTTTTCCTAACACGTTTTGTAAAGCTTCATCGATTGTTAGACGATGTAATTTTCCAAGCTCTCGCGAGAGAGACGCAAGTTTATCCACACCGTACGATTCAGCAATGTACTTGACAAGTGAAAAACCAGCATTATACGCGGATTCATTACCAAGGCTGTTTTTCCCAAAAACAGACATTTCATCCCACGAAAGGAGAGTACCGTGGAGAATTGCTGTACGAAGAAGCATATCACGGTGTGTATCCCAATAATCGAATGTGTACTCAGGCGCATTGTATTGTGCTACACCTTCAGCAAACCAACTTGGTAATACAAATCCTGATAGAGGATACGATACTAGTACGTTGGGATATCCATAAAGGACATCAGGACGATACTCCTTCTCATAGCTTAACCACTGGAAGTAAACGGATGGGACCTTCCTTCCAAACTTCATAAGTGTTTGAATTTGTATGAGATGAGTAAATTCATGCGTTACAACATTCCATAACCATGGATGAACACCTCGAAAATGAAAGTCAAGTGCTGGTGCCCATATTTCAATTTTGTTATCATAGAAGTAGGACGCACCGTTTGAGTAATCATCGTGATCGCGTATGATGAACGTTACTTTTTGATCTGGAGTATGATTGTACAGCGAGGTTATTGTTGGATATATTGTTTCAGCAATCTTAGCGACTTCACGTGCAGTGCGTTCCGTTCCCTTATGGTAATGGACAAAGAAGTGTTTAGTTTCAATTGTAAACCAATCGAGTTCTGGGTGATTATAGCTCTCTTGTGCAAACACATTCGTTACACAGAAAATAAAAAGAAGCACAGTTATATTGTAGGTCATTTGAATTATAACTCGAATGGCGATTTTCATTTTACTACTGCAATTTTAATCACTTTTGAAGCTGTGTACTGTGGGCTTCGTGCTTCGATGTGGGCAAAATAAATACCGCTCTGAATGTGCGTAACATCCCAGACAATTTCATTGTCGTATCCGCCATATCCTTTACTTTTTATTGTTGTAACGGATGTACCAGCCAAGTCAAAAATTTTCACGTTTATATCAGCATCTTCCGATATGTAGTACCTGATATATGTTCGATTCCCATACACAGGATTTGGCCAATTGTAAACACGTTCCTCAGGAAAAAACGTACTATACCGACGTATCTGTGTTGTTGGTTGATCTGTTGCATTTATTCGCTGCGAATTTCGATACCGTTGTGTCCAGTATGTTTCTAACTTTGGACAGGGTTGTTCGATTTTAATTCCTGTTAAATAACCATTTTCTGTAAAAGCACACAGTGCAATATGATTTTGAATATTTCCCACGACAAGCTGTGCACTTTCAGATGCAACTTGGAAAGGATAACCATTTAAAATGTTCCCAACAGAATTGTAAACCACGATACTTCCCCGTGATGTTGAAGTAATAATTTCAGGAATATCATCATTCGTACAATCTATAAGTAAAGGAGATTCTGCAAAGAGGCTCCCATCGAAAAGTTCAATAGGGTAATGTTCTGCTATCGCACCATTGGTACTAATTGCTACTAGTTTATTGCCACCACTTATAAGTATTTCTGTGAAACCATCTGAGTTTATATCACCTGCAACAATTGCACCAATACTATCAACGGGAAGAACTCCACTCCAACGAAGTGTACGAAGATCACTTGTATATATTTGAAGTGCATTAGACCCTCTAGTTGTAACGGCAAGATATGACGACCCGTGCTCCTTAAGACCAACGAGTATACATGAAGTATTCTGTAACCCCGTAACTACAGAATGAGTTTTACAATAAACAGTATTACCTGCACACGCATACCACATGGTATCTAGTACCATTAACGACGTAATAGGCAAATGAGCAACGATTAGAGAATCTCTACAAACACCACTCGTGTCGAAAAACCAGAGACACCCTCTCGAATCTCCAACCAAAACAAGTGTACTATTTGAGTTTTCAAATATTACCGGCGTTGTTGTAACCTCTGAAGATCGAAGAGACCATGAACTGACATCCCAACTCTCAAATACTCCGTCGTTATTTGTATCATAAAGTTTCTGTAAAGTTATATCCGAACCACCTGATGAAACCACAAGCAAAATGTTTTGTGTTAGAAATTTTGCAGCTATATCTTGAGCTTTACTATTTGTGGATAGTGCTCCCTTGTACGACTGGACAGCGGAATCACCACTGGTTTTCAAAAGATATAGTAAAGAATCAGCTAATAGGAAAATAAATGAATCCTGAACAGCAATTGCTCTCCCTATTTTGAAAGAACGCGTTAATTTATCGATTGGAGTTACTCCGATTATTCCAATTTCCACTTCACAGGTCATGATTGGGGAACGACTACTAAAATTCCGTATTGCAATTAAACTTTTCGCACCAGTATTACTGTTTGAATTTGGATATGTTGTACCATCAAATTGATTTTTATAAAACGGTGCTCGATTTTCTTTGTACCAACAATCGAGTGGGCTTCCATACTCAGTCCCCGCACCAGCTGTATATTGTCCATACTGTTGTCCGATATCTTGAGAACCATCTGCTTCCATTAGTCGAACACCTTTTGCAGATCTAGTAGCATTGACTGTATTTGTTTCTCGATTTTGTTTTATAATTCTATCATCAATATGCCAAATGAGAATCCCACCACCATCGTAATAATGAGTAGAATCGATGTATCCAGGTAGTGCCCAGTCAAAGTCCTCAACATCAACTACTGAACCATGGATAGCAGAAACATCGTACTGGTTAAAACCTATTGTATCTTTTCTAAAGTATATATTTCTTTCTCTTCCGAACTGATCAACTACAGTGACTGTTTGTCCATTATCATCTGGATCTCTACTTCTGTTTTCGAGTAGAAAATATTCAGTATCACTAATTGGTACTTTAATGATAGTTCCTGTGATATTATTTCGTCTATTACCAGAAAAAAGCGTTATTGTTGATGAGCGCTGAATAGTAAGAGGAACTACCCACCCTAGTTCTATCTTTTCCCAAGCAGATGGTTCTGGTGGAAAAAGTCCGCTGTAGGCAAACATACCAGCACCATCCATTAACCCAAATTGACCTATACCAGAACGACCGGTTTTCGTATCAAAAAGATCGGGTAACCCCAAGAAACTACCTATCATACCTGCAAACAACCCATTGATGCTCAACTGCAATGTTTCTGGTGGGCTTGTTGGAAGGATTCTTGACTCGGTTTCTGGTAAAAAGATTGTGTGTTTAATGCGCACAGTTCCGCTATCGACCGGAATTCCATTGAAAGTATTTTGATTCAATGACTTTGCAAAAAGAGTTGAATCGACAAAGAGTGAAGGGAGATCATAGGGTGTTGGATTATACCCTAGAAGATTCACCAAGTCGATATCTCGCCCAGTACCAGCATGGAAAATAACAAAGGCATCGTATTGGCTAAAATCAATTTCAGGATATAATGAATCAGCCATTCGCCAGCTTTCAGTAATACATTCGATAAGTTTTTGGTAGTCATCTCGATCAGTTGGTGGTGCGTATGCCGACATTGGCTTGGAGAGTGTAAGAACTTTACCCCAAACAGTACCTACAATTGTAAGATGGTTATTGGAAACTTTAGAAAAGTAATTCTGTTGGAAGCGTATTTTATTTGAAAAGTAATTTGAATCGTGTGGCGGAGGATCAATAACGCCAATACGTTTTTCAGTAGTAAGAAATGTACCATCTCCTGTCGTACGCGGATCATCATCTTTTTGAAATTGAACCATAAGTGCAAATATGTTTATTGACGAACGTTGGAGTAATACTTGCCCTGATGGTACATTCTTTTTCATTAGCTGTGGCAATGATGTTTGCGCCACTGCTAAAGAAGATAGGATAACACACATTGTGATAGCGACTTTCACTACACTCTCTACTCTACCAGTAATTGATTTACTCACCACCCCAACCTATCGACAATGTAAAACGTAATGTTTCCCCGAGTGGGTGTTGCTCTTCGGCTGTACTAATGTAGCTGAAATCGAATCCGTAAATATCGTACCGAATTCCGGCACCAAATGTCATAAACTTACGATTACCGGCGCGGGGATCCTCATAAAAGTATCCAGCACGGAGTGCGATGAGCTTCGGTGATCCATACCAATACTCAATACCTACAGCAGTTGTGAAACGTCTAAGTTGTTGAGCCAATGAACCGCCAGTCCACGTAGTATAGAACGCTTTGTAGAACTCGTCGGCTTTTTTGGCAGAGGTATCTCGATTCACAAGAAGTCTGTTGAATTCAAGAGAAGTTGTTAACGAATTGTACTCATCATTAAGAATATTAAACGCAACTCCAAAACGTAAATTTTGAGGTAATGGATCTGCCTGTTCTTTGTCAACGTAATATATATTTGGACCAATATTTGAAATATTGACTCCAATACTTAACGCATTCTGCAAATCAATACCTGTGAATGGAATGAGAACATGCTCTGGTTTATAGAGTAACCCAACATCGAAACTGAATCCTGTGGCAGTACCACGCCCTGCTTCTTCACCGGTTCCTTTGTCCGCTAAGTGACTGTAAATAATTCTTGTATTTACACCAATACCTACTGTTTTAGATAATTTTGTGCTATAACCAAGTGTAAGTGCTGCTTCATATCCTTTGAATGTACCAATTGGTGTTGGGTCATTGAGGGTGCGTTGAAACTCACCAAGGTTTTCGTAGGTTACCGATGCAGCTACAATACCATCCAATTCTTCAACCGGTTGCTTATAAACGAGGTGGGCAATCCATAAATCGGATAAGCCTAGAGCAGGAAGCCAGTTCGCATGTGACATCGAAATTTCTGAACCCTTTTGGAAAGCATATCCAGCAGGATTCCAAAAAATAGCCCATGCATCATCTGCTGTTGCAACACCACTTTCTCCCATGGCACTTGCCCGCGAATTCGGAGCAATAAGGAGAAATGGTACCGCTGTTGTTTGTAGTTCTTGGGCTGGGAGAACTGATAAACATAGAATTGTTATAATTACAATTAAAAGAATTTTCTGCATTGTTAGTACTCCTTACGGTTAATTATTAGTTCACAATTATCATTATTGAACACGTGCTAGTTTCCCTATGTATTCTTTAGTATCATTCGTTATCAAATCCTTTGTAATAATTTTGTATATATAAATACCATTCGCAACGTTATCACCATGTGTATCGTACCCATCCCATAGTATCCGTCCGTACCGTTCTGTAAAAACCGGTAGAGAGAGAGTTCTCACAAGACGACCCGCGAGGGTATATATTTTAATTTCAATTGCAATTGGATCACCCGAACTCCGTTGAAAAGTAAAGAATGTACTTTGTGAAAACGGATTTGGGTAATTGTTAATCCGTGTAATCTCTGTTTTTGAATACTCAACAACCTCAAATGCAACCTCTACTTCACTTGAGTTATTGTGAATATCCCAAGCTTTTACACGGATAGAATTTTTCCCTAATGGTAAATTTCGTAGTACATATTGAGCTTCGCCACGTTGGTACGTATCACGATCATTCTTGTAGTACGAACTGAGATCAATTACTGAGGGTGGTCGTTCAAGGGATGCCCGGAGCCCATGTCCAATACCAAGAACTGATGTATTAACACCACTTTCATCTTCTACTCGTACGATGAGCCTCGTTGTTTGTGGTACAACATCGCCATTTCGAAACATCTCATTATCAAAGTAAACTGTGACTTGGGGTCCTCTCGAGTCACTGACATCTGATGTATCGATATCGTTGATAAGAATGTTTTCTGTCACACCTATACCATCTATGTTGTTATCCCAACAGTAGACTGCAAGTCGTGCATTATTTCCCATAACGACATCTTTAGGAAGACGTGCTAACGCCATCATAGTACCATTCCGCACTGATACTTTCCCACTGTAAAGAATTGCCCCATGTACAAGGAATGAATCGGACTTCGGCCAATTATTAAATCGAAGTACCCTTGTTGGTCCATAAATCTTTACTATGGCATCGCCATTGTAAGATTCAATAATACTTGAATCTTTACTTCGTACTGAACTTGCTATTCTTATTTTTCCAAGTGCTTTAACCGTAACTAGTGACGTTGGACTTTCATCATTAATAGAGTCAACTGCAACAGTGTATCGCGGAATTAAAATACGAAGAGTTGGATCGCCAAAGAGATGGTATTTTTTGTCATTTACTGTGTTATAGAACTGCTTTACTGTCTTTATTACATCGCCAATCCTTGGAACATTCCCATATGTATCACGTAAAAACAATTGCCTAAGTATTTCACGGTTGAGAGCAATGTTCTGATTTGCATAGACTGGTCGAGCAGCAGAAATACCTACAATCGCTCCACCATTTGCCATTGTGACAAATTCTTCTCCAGCACTGAACACAGAAGGATCATCGTACAAAGCAAAGTCACACGTTGCAGCAATGAGGAGAAGTAGCATCCGTTGATTTGTTAATTGGGGTAACGTTGAAGATTGAGAAAACACTTCCTCGTGAGCCCAGACTGTTTCATTACCATGACCAGCGTAGTTCAATATTAACGTTCCATTGTTTATAGCTGTGATAAGCGCCTCTGCCGCTCCTGGTTTCCGCCGTCCTGCAGCAGTAATGACGTCTGGATACTGTGAAAGAAAAATTTTATTCTTTTCCATTGTTGCCGGAACATAGCCACGGGCAAGAATTTCCGTGTCTTCAGCATGGAAATATTCCTTCGTAGTTGATGCAGAATCACCTACTACACGCGTTGGAAACTCATCATCTGCTACAAAAGTAATCCGACTACGCCATTCATCAAAGGGAGATTCTGTTTCATATCGAATAATCTTGTCAACAACACTTTTTGCCTGTGCTTTTGTTCGCACAGGTAAACGTCCAAGCCCCATCATTACCCTTGAACTATTTCCCCATAGAACGAGTGAATCATCGGTACAGTACGACATAATTTGATAATTTGACTCATCTGTTTCGAATGGAGGTATCCAATTTTTTAGAGTTGTCGTGATATTTTTATAGTCATAGTGACCACTTCCAAATAGGAGAACATACTTTGGAGGTGTAGGCCACCGTTCATATGCATACTTCAGGAAATTTCGAATCGCCATGGGGTCTTGAAGTCCACCAGAAAATTCATTGTAAACCGCTTCAATTGTTGCTACTAATGTTCTGATTGTATCACGAGTTTCTCTGTGGTTTTTCAACCGATTTGCTTCTGTTTCGAATTCTTTTGGTGTAATAATAATGTAATCGATACGATCTGTTACACCATGGAGATTGGAATTATCAACGCGTTCAGCGGTACTTGGTGTTTTCGTACCGTTTAATCCAACAATAGCAAAACGTCGAATTGTACCACCCGCTTGATATACTGTGAACCGTCTAACAGTAGGGTTTGCAGGTTCAGTCTGTAAACCGATAATCACTTTTACATTTGAATGTTCTGTTACATCAAAAGCATATACGTCTGCGGATGATAAATTCTTCACTTCATATTGGACATACCCAGTAGTATCGTACCCCCACCACAGTAAAAAGTTGTTTACAGCGTCAAAACTTCGATAGTAAATAATTTCAAACCAATCCAACCACGCAATTCCATTTGCATTCATTGGTGAGTACTGAAATTTTACGACACTTCTGTTATCGGGAATTTGTCGAATCGTCTTAAACGAATACTGACGTGTTTGCGCATAGTACCCTTGATTATCCGATTGGTTAACAACCATCGACGGTAAGGAGATCGTGAGAAGATTTTGCCCGTTTTCTGTTATGGTCATAGCGTCTGATGTTGACGATCTAACATAGAAGACAAAACGATACTCAATTGGTAGTGAAGAGATAATTCCATAGAGCGTATTTGTATAAATTGCTGACTGTGTATTTGCATCGAATCGTTGTCCTACCCAGCGACGACCGCTCTTGATAAGGTTATACTTCTCTTGTTCAACAAAAACCCCATCTAAAAAATAGGCTGGTTGAAATATAGTATTTGAGGATATTGACTCGAGTACACTCATCGCCTTCCCTGGTATACCTGGCGTTGATGTTAGAAAGCAGTTGTTTGTTTCTGTATATGGATGGAGTACATGCGTTATACTTTTATCTTTATATACCCACATACGTGGTGTAACACCATAGAAAAGAATGTAATCATCGGTGTCAAACGTTCCATTTTTATTGTTGTCTACAACGAGTCTCGCAATTTCTTGCAAATCATCTGGATACGGTTGGCCAGTATTTTGTGGTACAACAATACCACCATTCCCATAGATTCTTATTTCATTAATGTTATTCCATACCGTAGCAGGTATATTCTGACTTTTAAAGTATGAATAATCAAGTTTATATATCCCTGTCTCTTGAATAGTAAAACGATACCATGTTCCAGTTGCTAAGGGTGAAGGTACTCCAGTCAATTTCTTTATTGTACGAGTACTTGTTGCTTCAAGTTCTGATCCTGTATTCCACCGACAGAGTGCAAGTGGATTGTTCGCAAATAGATGTCCGTTTGTGCTTTGTATCCGAAGAACAAATTTTGTGTAAAGACGAGTTCTTGAAACATCTATAAACTCAACTGGTCTCAAAATCAACGAGGCAACTGTATACTCGTGGAAGTGAGAAAAGTCAGTAAACCACGCAATTCTATCTTCCTTAAATTCCTTTTGGATACTTGATATACCCAGTGCTTCTGCGTTTGGTGGTAGTACCTGAGTTTCAAAGCTTTCCGTTGTTAGAATTTGAATCGTGCAGAAAGAATCTGGCAGTACTACAGGAATCATCGCATAGAAAAAAAGCAATCCAGAACGTGAGTCAACTCCTATGTGGCTATACTCAAAATCATACCAACCATACTCTTTGCCATCTGAACCTAACCGTATAGATTGCCGTACAGAGGGATTAAATTCAATGTCTACAAAAGTAGGTGTTTGCTGAACAATTCTAAGTGGAATACTGTTTTGTGCAAGAACAACCTGCACAGTAGTTGTAAGTAATACTATATAGGCCACTACGTGTTTCATAATAAAAAAGCCAGATAAAAAGTGGTACCTTTTCATCTGGCACTCTCAACTTGTACAATATCGAGTTTGAAAAGGTCTACTTGCACAGCTCTTTTCCAGTTTATTCAATACCTTATCAAAACTCGATACGTATTGCTCCTTCCTTATTGCAAATACCAAGATACTGAGAGAAGAAAAAAATGTCAAGTAACGTATATTTCAGAATTCAATTACAGTTAAAACGTAGATCCTATTATTTATCGATAGAAAGAATGTTGTACAATGTGTTCCGCTGTGCTGGAATAAAGCCAGCTTCACGAATCAATCGCCTACATTCATCGACTGTAGCTTTGTTATAGTACTGTGCAGCTGCATGCACATTTTCCTCAAAGATCGTTCCCCCAAAATCATCAGCACCAAAGTACAATCCTATTTGACCAATTTTTTTCCCTTCAGAAAACCAAGATGTTTGAATGTGAGGAACATTATCCAAGTAAAGACGTGCAAGAGCTAGTATTCGAAGATACTTTAGTGGTGTAGCATGATAAGGAATTACTTTTTCAAGTGGTGTATTAGAAGGTTTAAATGACCAAGGAATAAATGCCATAAATCCATTAGTTTCATCTTGCAGTATACGTATTGCTTCCAAGTGGTTAATTATATCTTCCCATTCTTCAAAATGACCAAACATCATTGTTGCTGTTGTTCTATATCCAATCCGATGTGCTATCCTCATCACCATGAGCCAATCGTTTGAACTTCCTTTTTTGGAGCTTATTTTTAGTCGTACCCTATCTGAGAGAATTTCAGCACCACCACCAGGAAGAGTTCGTAGACCGGCATACCAAAACTTTTGAAGCACTTCTTCTACGCTCAACCCAGAAGTCTGAGCAATGCCAAGTATTTCTGGTGGTGAGAAAAAATGAGGTACAATGTGCGGTACTTCTTTTCGTGTTCGTTCAATTAATTCAAGGTAGTACTCGAATGGTAAATCTGGATGTACCCCCCCTTGAAGGAGCACTGTTGTCACACCGCGTTCTGCAGCGTGTTTAAAAGATGTTATAAGTTCCTCTACTGAAAGCGTAAATGCACCTGTTTCACCTTTTCGCTTGTAGAAAGCACAAAACGAGCACTCAATTGTACAGATATTTGAATAATTAGGATTTGTATCCACAACATAGGTTACGAATGGTTGTTGATTCTTTTGAAATCGTACCTCGTAAGCAGCTTCACCAAGTTCAAGGATATCAGCTTCAAGAGAAAGTTGTAACCCTTCGTCGCGTGTAATTCGTTTCCCATTGATACACGCTGTGAGTATTTCCCTAATTCTCATTAAAGTCTCTCGTTTAAACACTTTAAATGTTGATTGAGTACCCTCCTGCTTTTAGTTCCTTTATAATTGCTAAACTTGCCTCTTCTAATTTTACAACTATTGGTTTCACAGTAACACCTGGTACTTCACGTGGGAATTGCACATCTGTCATATGCAGTACCATTACTTTCCCATTGCCAAGTTTACCAACGAAATGACCAAGCTCAAACATGATATATGCTATATCCTGAGAATCAACTACGAAAAAAGCATAGTGAACGTCGGGATTATCTTGTATCTCGTCAAGTAGAAGCATTTTCCCAGGTGTACGTTCAATTACTACTTCTTCAATATCAAGCTCTTTAAGAAATTCTGAGAGCTGTACTCGAAGTGGTTCATTCTTATTACCTATAACGTAGACTTTTTTACGAATACTCCTCTCTGCAATCGATATCTGTTGCTGCGGTGGTTGTTTTTTCGGTGGTGGTTTTAGTACCGTTACACCTTCTTCTTGGTGAAACGTGACTTGCTCTCTCTCCTTTTGTTCCTGAGCAAGAATTGATTTTTCCGTAATGAGTTCTGGTGTTGCTTTAAGTTTTTCCGATAATTCTTTGAGTGCATTGAGAATAAGAAATGCCGACGTTTGGTAGAAATATACACTATTCGAATCACTCAGTACTTTGTTTTTATAAGGAAACCCTATTGGACCTACAAGATCAAAGAGTTCAAGACTTGCTTTTCGCCATTCACTATATGTGTTTTGTAGGCGAGCATTATACCCAGAAAATTCAAATCCACCGAGAGGAACAAGTTTATTCCCAGATTCAATGAGTTCTTCGAATCGTTTAAGTAGTATTTCTGTCATACGTTTACCCTAGTGCTCGATTGTTATAAGTTCGCTGATACATCGTTCAAATTCTTGGATAGAAGCAAGTTCTCTTTGACCCATACGAAAATTGAATCCTTCTAAGTATTCTATACACTCAATTTCAGAAATTTTCAACTGTTTTGCATGATAGCCACAGAGTTTGGCAAAGTTTCTTTCGCCATAATCTATAGATTCATTCAATGTGTTCAGGAGTGCTGATTTCTCTTCCTCTGTAGCAGATGCTTGAATTGCCCATAGTGCGAAGACAAATGGGAGCCGTTTCCACTCGTACCACTCGTGTGCTAGATCGAATATAAGCTCAAAATATCCTAAGGCATCTTTTTTATGTTTTAATGCTTGATCGCCAATTAGTAACACAGCATCATAGTGTGTGTATGAACTCATCATTGGTGGCAGTCTCTCAATATGAGCGTTCACATTGTACTTTACTCGTAAGAGTACTTTGAGAAGCATTACCGAAGTAACTGTTGCATCTGTGACACCAATTTTTTTCCCTTCTAACTGCTTCCACCCCTCATTTGAAAAGAGAAGCACACTTTTCACTTGATCGCGTGATGAAAGACAATATGGTAATGGGAGTAGCATCGACTTCAAACGAAGATATTCGATAAGAGGAAATAACCCTGCAAGAAGCTGTTTCTTTTCTGCTAGAATACCCATTTGTTTAGGAATGAGGGGAAGGAGTTTGAAGGATGACGACGTAAATTTTGTAAAAAAAGGAACTGAATTTAAATATGGAATTTTGCCAATAACGTTTGGTGAGTGTATTGCAATAGGATTGTACATAATATCTCGTTCAACAGGAATTTTCCCGGCATCGCGAATGAGTGAAAGTATACGATTTATTGAAAGTTTGGTTGGCGTTCGTGCCCCTGCATCGTGAGCAATCCGTTCACCACCTACAGTACCTTCAAGATCATCTGCTCCATAATTGAGTGCTGCCGATGCCACTTCTTCTGTTGACATTACCCAATAAGCTTTTATGTGAGGTACATTGTCAAGTAAGAGTCGTGATACTGCGATCATTTTGAGATCATCGAGTGCTGAAGTAGGATACGCGTATGGCTTTATCTTCGTTGTACCAGGTTGGAACGCAAGGGGAATAAATGATAAAAAGCCACCTGTTTCATCTTGCAATGAACGAATTTGCAGTAGATGATTCACGCGTTCTTCTATAGTTTCGATATGTCCATACAAAATTGTTGCATTTGAAGGTAACCCCTGTAAATGTGCTGTACGGTGAATTGAGAGCCATTCCTTTGCACCCAATTTTTGTGGAAATAGTTCGTTGTGAATACGTTCTGAAAATACTTCTGCACCACCACCTGGTAATGCTTGAACACCCGCTTCTTGAAGACGTTTTAACACTTCCTCAATGGATAGGTTGAACTTCTTATGGAAGTACCATATTTCTACTGCTGTAAATGCTTTGATGCCAATGCGGGGGAAATGTTCGCGAATTGCCCGTATTATATGGACATAGTGTTCAAAACTCCATTCTGGATGCAAAGCCCCAGTAATGTGCACTTCTCGTACTTGTTCATTCAACATTTTAAGTATTGCATCAATTGTTAATTCATATGCACGAGGATGGTATTTTGTTACTCCAAAATTACAAAACTTACATGTGAGTACACAAATATTTGTTGGTTCTATTTTTTGATTGAGCGAAAAATAAACAGCATCACCATTTTTCACCATCTGAACATACCGTGCCATTTTTCCAAGAGCATAGAAATCATTTGTTTGAAAGAGTGTATGCCCATCATCAAACGTTAACCGTTCAGCAGTAGAGACTTTTTCCCATATAAGTTGAAGTCGTTTGTCACGAAATCGTATTAGCGGTTTTTCCATAAACTATCCCAATACTCATTAACTCGTTGTATAACATTTGGATCCATTTTTAATGGCTCTGGATACCCTTGTTTCAGAGTTGCATCTATGCCTAATACACCCTTGTACACTGGCATACAACCAACGAACATTTTCTCTGTCACAACAATATCCCGTGTACAATCAAAACGGGTAAATATTCCCCAAAGAACGTTTTCATCATCATTCACATTGATATCGCTGCTTACTGCTACAACTATTGGACATCCCTGGAGTTCCGGGTGTGATACTAAAGTTTCAACTATTGAACGGCCATCTTTCTCACACTGGACAATAAGCATACAGTCTTCCATACAACGAGCAGCTGTAATTCGAGAATCAAGTTCTCTCACCTTTTGTTCTAAGTTGGACAATTTTTTTCTTTCCCGGTGAATAGGTTGCCTATATAATTTCCTTGTAGCATCGATAATTATTTTACTACCAAGTTCTGATGTCCCACTTGTAAAATCGAGTGTATCAATCGGAACATGGGAGAGAAACGTAAGGTCACACTCTGGAATAAAATTGTCCCGTATTTCACGTAACACCGATCGCCAGTTCCTTGGATCGATGCTACTCGAAACAAGAATAAGGCACTTTGTTAATGATAACTGTCCCATTCCAAGGATACCACATGCGGTCTTCATTGCTTCTTTCTTATATCGTACATTCACAGCAGCAACTAGTAAATTATGAAAACCAGCTTCGTAGTATGCCCAAATTTTATTAACTTCATGAAAAAACACCTTAATTAAAGGTGATAGAATTTGTTGCGTTGCATCACCAACAAACTTGTCTTCCATTGGTGGTATACCAACGACTGTTGCAGGATATATTGGAGACCGTCTGTGTGTAATTGCGGTGAGTTGAAATACTGGAAATTCCGCTACTGTTGAATAATGTCCAAAGTGATCACCAAATGGACCCTCGAGTCTCCGCATATGTGGCGACACAATTCCCTCGAGAATAATTTCAGCATCGGCTGGTACATGAATTGAAAGTGTTTTAGCGCATGTCATTGATACTGGTCTATTTTGAAGAAATGACGCAAAAATAACTTCGTCTATATCTTCAGGTAGTGCTGCAACTGATGCAAAATACAATGCCGGTGAAGTTCCAAGTGCAACTGCTACTTCAAGGCTTTGGTTGAGGTTTTCAGCAACCGAAAAGTGAAATCCTCCTCCCTTTTGAATTTGCCAATGCATCCCAGTTGTACGTTCATCAAACACATGCATCCGGTAGACACCAACGTTTCTTCGCCATGTTCGAGGATGATATGTAATAACTTGTCCCTGAGTAATGAATTTACCGCCATCCTTTGGCCAACAGGTCTGTATCGGTAAGTCAGAGAGAGTAGGTTTTTTTTCAACCACTTCTTGAGCAACACCGCCACTAACAAAATGAGGTCGAATTGATATCAACCGTTTCAAAAAACGTCGCTCATGCCAAAGAGTTTTCAACGTGGGCGGATTGAATCGCTCTACATATTGTAAAATTTCTTCCCCAAGTTGTTCAGGATGAGTCCCCAAGGCTAACTCAATACGCTTTTCAGAAGCGTAAACGTTTATGGCTAAAGAATACCGTGAACCTTTAACATTTTCAAAGAGCAGTGCAGGCTTTTGTTCACGAACAGCGCGTACTGCAATTTCTGTAATCTCTAGGTGTGGATCAACTGGTCTTGTAATTCTACAAAGTTCACCATGCTTTTCTAAAACCATAAGGAATTCTGTAAGAGCTCGATAGTACATCCTTACTCCAAATTCTCAGAGCGCCAACCTCTTGACTCACGTATACCTAGAATATTACATAACTTCTCGACAAATACCGCAATAACATCATCAAGCGTTGACGGTTTTGTATAGAATGGTGGTGAAATTGGCATTATGAGTGCTCCATGCATGGAGAGTTTCATTGCGTGTTCAAGCGTTATAGTCGATAGTGGGGTTTCTCGCACACATAGAATGAGTTTCCACCGTTCTTTCAATGCTACATGTGCAACCCGTGTAATCAAAGTGTCCCCAATTCCTGAAGCAATCTTACCTAACGTAGAGGTTGAGCATGGTAGTATTACAACAGCATCAATCTTATTGGAACCAGAAGCTATTGGAGCGGTAAGATCATCATCATGAAAATATTTTTGTACATACGGTAGTAAATCTCGTTCTGTAATACCTAATTCATCCCTCAATACAACGCTTCCCCATTTACTAACAATTAAGTATTTTTCAGTATCACATTGCCGCAAGAATTCTCTGGCAAAGAGTACTCCCGATGCTCCTGTTATGCCAACGACGATCCTCATGAGAAGTAGATTCCTACTATTACCATTCCTAGTATCACAAATCCATTCAAAGCGTTGATTCTAAAAAATGCCAATTCAACATTATCTACATTTTTATGTTCTAAGTAAAGTAAATACCCTGAGAGGAGAAGCAAAAGCAACGAACCAACATTGTGTAGATACAATGCCCATACTAACGATAACACACAGAAAGAAAGTACATGGAGCATTGCAGATATTTTCAACGCTTTTTCCTTACCATACGTTGCGACTAGAGAATATAGCTTCTCTTTCTTGTCGAATTCTTCATCAAGGGTTGCATAAATAACGTCGAATCCAGATGCCCAGAAAAACATAAAGAGCGCAAGTAACGCACCCGGTAAGATTCCATCGAACGTACAGGTAACAGCCAACCATCCACCTAAAGGAGCCATTGCTAAACCAAGCCCCACACCAAAATGTACCAAAGGTGTAAAACGTTTTAAGTATGGGTACACTGCAAACACAAGAAGTGGTATAGGTGAGAGTAGTAAACAAAAAGGAGAAATCAGTGCTGCACTTCCGATGTAGAAGAGTAGGCCGATACACATAACTATGAGCGCTTCTGATACTTTCATTGTTTTCCTTGGTAGTTCCCGATTTGAAGTACGTGGGTTTTTTGCGTCTATGTGCCTATCAATAATGCGATTCAATGAAAGAGCAACGGTTCTTGCACCAACTGCAGCAAGAAGAATGAGTACGATCTGGTAAAGTGGTGGTATCTGCTTTGCTGCTAACAATACACCAGCAAAAATAAGTGGAAGTGAAAATAGCGTATGTTCAATTTTAAGAAATCGAGCTACTTTTTTCCATTGTCTGTTCCAGTTCATACATACACTACTTTACAGAAGAACCCGGTGTAATATCTCGCTCAAGGGTTACTAACGCAAGAGTCCCGTCGTGGTCAGTAGCAGCTAAGAGCATCCCACGAGATTCATGTCCCATTAATTTTGTGGGTTTTAGATTAGCAACAACAACAACCGATTTCCCCACTAATTGATCAGGTGTATAATATTGTGCTATACCTGCAATGAGTTGTCGTTGTTCAACACCAAGGTCAACAAGTACCTTGAGGAGTTTTTCAGATTTAGGTAAACGTTCGGCAGAAAGGACTTTCCCTACACGAAGGTCAATTTTTTTAAAATCGTCAATCGTTATGGTATGTGTTTGCATTGCAATTGTAGTTAGAGTAGATGTTTCTGAACCACTTTCTATAAAGTTGAGAATTTGTTTTATCTGTGAATCTTCAATTTTTGAAATGAGTATTTCTGGACTTTTCACCAGGTGATTAACAGGAACTCTCTCTTCCCCTGCACTGTCCCACCCATCATCATAAATGGTTGTTTGTAAATTCAAGAGTGACCAAATACGGTGAGATGTATGTGGTATTACAGGTTCCATTAAAATCGCTAATGCCCGTACTACTTGCGTAGAAATATTGAGTGTAGTAGCACATCGAGCTTTATCTGCCTTTGCTGTTTTCCATGGTTCACTATCGTTAAAATACTTGTTTGCAACACGGGCAAGATTCATTGCTTCAGCAAGACCTTCCCTAAATCGGTACTGTTCGTAGTAATTTCCAACTCTAGTTGGAGCTTGCTTCATGTATTCAAGTATCTGTATATCCAGATCATTGAGGTCACCGCGTGGAGGTACTTTTCCATTAAAATTCTTCTCGATAAATGCAAGTGTTCGATTGATAAAATTCCCAAGTATATCTGCAAGCTCATTATTTACACGTGCCTGAAAATCCCGTAGATAAAAATCGCTATCACTTTTTTCCGGTAAGTTAACAGCAAGAGCATACCGTAATGTGTCAGCTGGGAAAAAACGGAGAAAATCACGTACATCTATTCCCCATCCACGGCTTTTGGAAAACTTTTGCCCTTCAAAATTTAAAAATTCATTTGCTGGAACATTTTCAGGAAGTACATATTGTTCATCAGGATGACCATCGTTCCATGCCATTAACATTGCTGGAAACACAATACAATGGAATACAACATTATCTTTTCCAATGAATGCAACATACTTTGTATCGTCACGTTGCCAGTACTCTCTCCAAGCTTCAGGTGTTTTATTCTTCAATGCCCACTCTTTTGTTGAAGAAATGTATCCTAGGACTGCGTCGAACCATACGTAGACGACTTTCGTTTCAAATCCTTTTACTGGTACAGGCACACCCCATGTGAGATCCCGTGTTACAGCACGGTCTTGCAAACCTTCTTTGAACCATGATTCGTTATACCGAAGTACATTTTCTTTCCAACCATCACGTTCATGTCGTTCTCTAATATACTTTTCTAGTCGTTGCTGGTAACGACCTAACGGGAAATACAAATGTGTTGTTTCACGAATAACTGGCCTACTCCCACATATTTTACATTTTGGATCAATAAGTTCTATTTGACTTAGCCACGAACCACAACTTTCACATTGATCACCACGCGCCTGAATCGATTTGCACTTCGGGCAAGTTCCTTCGACATATCGATCAGCAAGAAACATAGCATCGCGCTCGCAATACAACTGCTGTTCTTTCTTTTCAATAACAATATTACGCTTGTAGAAATCAGCAAAAAATTCTCTCGTTGTTTCATGGTGTAGTGGTAGCGATGTCCGCGAATAATTATCAAAGCTCATACCAAACTGTTCAAATGCTTCTTTGTTTGCCGGATGGTACCGATCAATAATCGCCTGAGGTGTCGTTTTCTCTCGTTCTGCTGACACTGTTATTGCAACACCGTGTTCATCAGAGCCACAGATAAAGAGTACATCTCTCTTTTTAAGACGTTGGTATCGAGCGTAGATGTCAGCAGGGAGGTATGCGCCTGCCAAATGTCCTAAATGAATGTATCCATTTGCATATGGTAATGCAGCTGTGATAAGTACTCGTTTAAACTCTTTTTTCATAATTGATAATCCGTTATTAATTGATGCAAATCTAGTGCTAATGTTGTAATTACTAATGGAAGGTAGACATTTTTATCTAGATGAGCAATTGCTCGATCGATTGCAGTAATTGCCTCGTTGAGTCTTGCATTGGGATACCGTTCAAGAAATCGTTTGCAACGTTCTGCGTGAAAAAATGAATAGTTGTCTATTTTTGTTTCACGCAGTACCATTGCCTCACGCAACCATAGTTGAAGCAATTGGAGCCATTGCCGAATATCATATTTTTCGCGTGTTACAAGCTCATCTACAATCGCAATGAGTTCTCTCCACTGTCTTGTGACAGCGTACCCAAGGAAATTAATTACCTCTGTTTGATACGGTTCAATATCGTTCGCAATAATTCGTTGTGCCTGCCAATAGCTTCCATTAGACAAGCGTGCAGCTGAACGTGCGTGTGATTCTGAACATCCATCCCTTTCAATAAGTGCCTTGATTATTTCGTCTTCCGAAAGTGGCATGCATTGTACTTGTTGACATCGAGAAATTATCGTTGTTAAAATTTGATCACGATCATTTGTTGTCAACAGCAACACAGTATTAGGAAGTGGTTCCTCGAGCGTTTTTAATAATGAATTTGCAGCTTCTGTATTCATCTTTTCAGCTTCGAATATAACAAAAACTTTAAATCGTGATTGTATACGAGCAAGGGCTGTTTGTTTCTTTAACTCGCGAATACTATTAATCTTTATAAAATTTGCTTTCGGTATTTCTATGGTATGATAATAATTCCTTGCTTTAAGACGAAGTTGCTCACGTATTGTTGAAAGTTGCTCATCGGTTAATCGTTCGTATGGATCATCTCCACTTTTTTCGTTGTTTCCTATTGGAAGAGGAAACACAAGATGAACATCTGGGTGTTGAAGTGTTTCAAACTGTTTGCAACTTTTACAGCTTCCACACGCATCGTTGGACTGTGCTTCGCACAATAATGCTTTAGCAAATTCAAGTGCAAGAGCACTTTTCCCAATACCTTTCGGACCATAGAAAAGGTAAGCGTGAGCAATTGTTCTCTGCTCTAACGTTTTTATGAGGAGACGTTTTACACGCTCTTGTCCAATAATTGAATTCCACGCCATAGCTAAAACGTATGTCCTACACCAAGATGAAAAACCCCATTTGCAACGGTTTCTGGAAAGAATCGTCGCTGATGAATCCATCGATACCGCTGTGGGAGATCGGGATCGTACAAACGTACACCAAAATCAAAACGAATCGGACCAGCAACAGTGTTGTAACGTATACCAATGCCTATATCCATCGAGAGTTGTGATACACGGATTTCTGCTGGTCGTGCCCACATGTTGCCAATGTCGTAAAATCCTACAAAAGATATTTTGGAAGCATCAAGAAACAAAAATGAACCAGCTTCTTGTAAAGGATTCCATCTCCCTTCAACGGTCCCTTCAATTAATGCGTTTCCACCTAGATCTCGTCGTTGTACAACCCCCAAGCTCCTTGCTTTCCATCCACGCATACTTCCACTACCACCAGCAAAGAAGCGTTGTGTTAATGGTACATTTGCAGCAGCGTGCCCATAGAGAAATGCAGTACCGACTTTTGCTTTCACTGCCCAAATGAATTTATTCCTTAATGTAGGATCCCAATACCAATACCCAAAAACCACTGTTTTGATATACTGCGAGTATGGAATTGTATTCTTTATAAATGGACCAATCGTGCGTGGAAGTAAACCTGCTTCTTCGAATGTAAATGAATGGAAAAAACCAGAGGAAGGGTAAAAAACATCGTTTCGTTTATCGCGTTGAATAGTAAATGTAAAAATTGAATTCAGCTGACGTTCGTAGAGCCCTATTATAGTATCTGCTCGCGTTGCGAGCGCTGTCGGATTACTAAATTCCAAGTTCCAATCGAGGAACACCTTGGTATACATTGCTGTCTGTGTGGTTACACCTGTTTGCCATCGCACAACTGGAAGGTAGTACGAACGCTGTTTATCAACACTAGCAGTAAATGCTACACGTAGACTTGTTTTATTGTTCAAAAAGTATGGTTGTACGAGCTGCATGCTCCAATCGAGCTTTGCTATAATTGAGCTATCTTTCAAACGATCTTCTGATAAAAATTTTTTTAACCGAAAGTCACGAATCGATTGGATGCTCATTCGGAGTGACGATGTAAAATTCTGTGCTCCTCCAAAAAGGTTCCGGTGGCTGTACGCTACTCCGAACGAAATGTTAAATGCATTATTTTCATCATTAATACCAATTTCTGGTGCGAGTTCTTGGAATGACCGTGTTCTGACTGTTACAACAACCGGTACAGTATGAGTTTCAAGCACTTGTTCAGATGTCATATTTTCAATTCGACTTATATCAAACACCCCCAATCGATTTAAATTCCGTTCACTTTGAAATTTTTTTTCTTCGCTGTAGTACTCTCCTTCGGAAAAATCTAAATGCCGCAAAATTACTCCTTCGCTAATTCGCTCGTTACTAGTACTATCATAGACTACATGAATCGCACCAAATCGATAACGATCGCCTGGTTGAAATTCGTATAACACAGAAAAATTGTTTGTCGATGCAAATCGTTTGGCTTCAACTCGAACAACCTTTGCATTGATGTATCCAGAATTTGCCAATATTGAAACAATACGCCGTAATTCGTTCTCCAATTGTTCTAAGTCGTACGGATCACCTACTTTTACGATGGGATCTTTAAATATTGCACTATGTACATCAGACGGAAGCTTATCTAACCCACGGTAGATCAAAGTATCGATGTACGATCGCTTACCTTCATTAATTTTATATGTAATTGTAACCGTCATTTCATCAGTATCAAAATCGATTGTTGTATCAATCGTTGCAGTGAAAAAACCACGACGCTCATAAAATTGCTTAAGTCGTTGATAATCAGATGTAAAATTGACCGGATCAAAGAACTCCGGTTTTTGTCCAACAGCTTCGCTAACGTTGCGATAAATGAACTTCCAAAGTCCTGCTGGTGTTTCACGGAGTGTAAGAATCGAACGTAACTGTTCGTCAGGCAAAAACCGATTTCCCACGAACACTATTTTTTCGATTTCATAAGTCCTCGTAGCCTGAGCGAAAAGAGAGCACACAAACGCTAGTACTAAAAAAGCTACTTTCCTTGTCATAACGTTTCGTAAAAAAAAACCCAGCATTGATTTGCTGGGTTCTAATCCCATCAATTCTGATCTACAGAGTTACTGTAGTTACGTGTTGAACAAGTTAATACTCCTGTTCATCTTCATAGAAGAAATCTTCATCTGATGGATAATCTGGCCAGATTTCTTCAATGCTTTCGTATGGCTCATCAGAATCTTCCAGCTCTTCCAAGTTTTGAATAACTTGGGTTGGAGCCCCAGTTCTAATAGCGTAGTCTATAAGTTCTTCTTTTGTAGCTGGCCAGGGTGCATCATCTAAGTATGACGCAAGTTCAAGTGTCCAGATCATATGTACCATCTCCCTTCATGATCATTTTCGTGCAATAGAAACAGGATGGATATCATTGAAAAAGTAATCAATTGGGTTCTGTGCAACTCCGTTAATTCGTACTTCGTAATGCAAGTGTGGTCCACTGGAAAGACCACTATTTCCAATCCTACCAATCAAATCACCTCGTTTCACAGACTGCCCTTCATGAACAAGAATTTTTGAGAGGTGTCCATAAATTGTTTTTATTGAATACCCATGGTTAATTTCGATAGTCAACCCCAATCCTATTTGGCGTCCAGCAAAACTCACAACTCCATTGCCTGTTGCGTACACAGGGGTACCAATTTCATTTACAATATCTATTCCCTCATGCATCCGATAGATTCGCAATATCGGGTGTAGCCGTATTCCATAGCTATTTGGTGAAAAATATCCATCTGCAGGTTTAAT
Organism: Bacteroidota bacterium; assembly: GCA_026416125.1. Classification (GTDB taxonomy): domain Bacteria; phylum Bacteroidota; class Ignavibacteria; order UBA10030; family UBA10030; genus JAOAFT01. The sequence goes on along the minus strand of JAOAFT010000017.1, from coordinate 20,469 downwards.
AGCTGGAAGATGCTCGAACATCGTTCGATTTTTTTCATACATTTTTGCGACTTCGTCATAACTTGTACGTTGGAGCATTACTTCACGCTCAAGCTTACTAACAAGAAATTGTAAATTGTTAAGCATATCATTAATTTCACTTGATGAAGTAAGCTCAACGTTCTCTTCGATACCACCAACACCAACTTTTTGGATATCAATTTCCAACTTAGGTAGATTAACTAAAAGACGTAATTCATTCCCCTTGTCACTTACTTGGGCAATAATTTTCTGAACATCATTTATTTTTTTCGTAAGGTACTTCAATTGTTCACGGAGTATTTTGTTCTCATAAACAAGTGTCGTTTCGTGTAAGTATGCAAGGCCAAGAATGTCTCCGTAATATTGATTAATACCATACACTGCACTCAGGAAAATAATACAAACCAGCACCCCCATAAGCATTATTTTTGTACGCCCCCACTTTACTTTGACAAAGGCAAGCGCCTCTGGTGAAAATTTATACAACGGTGTTAATCGCAGTTTCATCACACAGCCCTTTATGTATTTTTGGGGACTAATGTTCTACACGCGAACTCTCTTGCTGCGTGAAGTTAGGAAATATTTTTAGTTTTGTCAAGATTTTTGAGGCTAATTGAAAATTTCTACTCAAAATCATGCTCAAAGTAGTCAATAGCAGCTTTACCTTTCGATTTCTGCGCAATGGCAGCATCCAATCGACGAGCGAAGGTTTTAGCTGCATCATAGCCGTATCGCTTCAACAAGTAATCCAGAGCTACTACTTCCACAATGACGGTAATGTTTTTCCCGGGAAAGATTGGAAGCTTTATATGTGGTAATGGTACATCGAGAACATTAAAAGTACCGTGTTCCAGGCCAGTTCGAGTATATTCTTCCTCTTGTTTCCAATCTTCTAGTTCCACTAGGATTTCAATTCGCTTTTGGTACCGAATAGCTCGGATACCAAATATAGCACGAACATCGATTAAACCTAATCCACGAATTTCCATGAAGTGCTTAACCACATCGGAGCCGGTTCCGATTAGTATTCCTTCTCCCTTTCGTACTACCATAACAATATCATCAGCGACTAAACGATGTCCACGCTCAACAAGATCGAGAGCAACTTCACTCTTCCCAATACCAGAACGACCAGTTATAAGAACACCAACACCATACACATCAACAAATGACCCATGAATAACTGTTTGTGGTGAAAACTGGTCATCGAGAAAATCACTCAAGTAGTATACAACTTTAGTTGTCTCATACGGTGTTTGAAATATTGACACTCTCTTGTCTGTTGCTATTCGAACGAGGTCATCTTCAAGTACATTATCGTTTGTTATAATGATGCACGGTAGGTCAAATTTAAAAATTGTTTCGAATGCTTGAATTCGTTCTGGCTTACTTAAATGATTCAAGTACCGCATTTCTGTATTTCCAAATATTTGGACCCTATTGTACGTGAAGAGCTCGACGTACCCAGCTAGAGCAAGCCCAGGACGATGAATGTTCTTATCAGAAATGTTCTTCTCGAACCCGATATCACCGTTAACAGTCTTAAGCTTTAATCGTTCTCTATTTACCTCATAAAGGAATCCAACAGTTATACTGCTTTTCCTTGTTTCTTTGATATTGGTGAGTGACATAGCTGCCTCAACGTTATAGTTTATCGCGTGTTTTACGTACACGTTCACGTTTTTTGTCATGAAGTTTATCTTTAAACTTCTTTAGTTGTGCTAACACTTTATTTACAGCAGCATCAATCGCTTTTTGGAAATCTTTATCCTTTGTGATTGATGAAATGACATGATCGTACACATGGATTCGTATTTCAGCAACTTTTATTTCATTTTCAGACCCTTCAAATGCTAAAATCACATCTGCTCGTGTTATTCCATCGTAGTAGTGTTCAAGCTCTGAAACTGCATTCTCAGCATACTCCACTAGTTCATCACGTGCTCTGAAATGTCTCGAAGTAACTTTTATTTTCATTGTGTGTCTCCTCTGTTGTGAATCATTATGCTTTAGGATGTGCCTTCCTGTATACTTGTTTCAATTGTTCTGCAGCAACATGGGTGTACACCTGAGTCGTTGAAATACTCTCGTGTCCAAGTAATTCTTTTACAGCTCGTAGATCTGCACCTCGATTCAGTAAGTGGGTAGCAAAAGTATGTCGAAGCACGTGTGGACTTTTCTTATGGATTTCAGAAACACGTGCTATGTACTTTCGTACAATTGCCTGCACAGCTTGAGGATACAATCTCTTCCCATGAACAGTTACAAAAAGTGGATCATTGTGTGAAAGGTTCATTTTTGATTCTAATTTCCGATGACTTAGGTATTCACACACGGCGTCTATAGCCTTCGAACCAACAGGAACAATTCGTTCTTTTTTACCTTTCCCATACACCTTTAGAACACCTTCACGAAAATCAATATCCCCCACATTTAATTGTATCAATTCGCTCAATCGAATTCCACTACTGTAGAACAATTCAAGGATAGCAGCATCACGTTTTCCTCCAAGGGTAGTACGATCGGGCTGTTGCAGGAGAAGCATCATAGAGTGCTCATCTAACACAGCTGGGAGCTTCTTTGCCCGACGAGGTGCAGACAACAATGCTGCTGGATTTATGGTGATAATGCCTTGCTTTTTCAAATACTTAAAGAACGATTTTAATGTAGCAATTTTCCTGGCTATACTTGAAGATTCATAACCAGCGTTGAAGAGTTCTGCAATATAGTTTCGAAGTACTGTTTTAGATACCCTATCAAACGATGATATAGATTGCCGTTGAAGATAGTATAAAAATCCTCCCAAATCAGTTGAGTAAGAAAGAATCGTGTGCTCAGAGTAATTTTTCTGAACTTTAAGATATTCGAGGTATTGACGTACCACACATTCCATGTATTTATGCTGATGCTGCTATTTCTTCTGTCTTTTGCTCTTCATACTTACACTCAGGGCATTGATAAACTGTACCCTTAGTACGACTTGTTTTCACTACAAGGTAGGGGTGATTACACTCAGGACATTGACGATCTATGGGTTTATCCCAGGTTGCAAAATCACAATCTGGATAACGAGAACACCCATAGAATGCTCGTTTTCGCTTCTTTGTCTTCCGTTCTACGAGCATTCCTTCCTTACACTTAGGGCATTGAATTCCTGTTGTTATCGACTTTGTATTCGTGCACTGTGGGTAATTTGAACAACCAAGGAACGATCCGAAACGTCCACTCTTTAAGACCATTTCACCACCACAGAGCTCACACTGTTCTCCCAGATGATGTTCTGGTATCTCAGTTTCGTCGGGAAGTGGCCGTGTATTTTTACACTCAGGATATCCGGAGCATGCCATAAATTTTCCATTTCGCCCCCACTTTATAATCATTTGTTTTCCACAGAGCTCACACTGTTCTTCTGTGATTGTCTGAAGAGATCCTTTTATTGTCACAGCTTGGCTTGATGCTTTTTCGACAGCTCTATGAAAAGGTTCGTAGAAATCTTTCATTACTTTTTCATACTTTTGTTTCCCAGATGCGATTGTATCAAGTTCCTCTTCCATTCGAGCAGTAAATTTCACATTAAATATTTCGGGGAAATACGTTACTAACAATTTATTGACTTCCATCCCAAGTTCAGTTGCATAGAGTTTTCTCTCTCTTTGCTCAACATATTTTCTATCGATAACGGTCGAAACAATATGTGCATATGTACTTGGTCGTCCAATACCTAAAGACTCTAACTCTTTTACGAGTGATGCTTCCGTAAAACGAGCAGGTGGTTTTGTAAAGTGTTGCCGTGGAAAAAGTCCGTTAACTGAAAGTTGTTGCCCTTCTGTTATGTACGTTGGGAGCGACGATACAGGGTCTGCATCCTCAGTACCATTTCCATTCTCATCTGGAATGTCATCGTATACTTGGAGAAAACCTCGAAACTTTGGAACTTGATCGGTTGCACGAAAAAGGTAGTCACCACCTTCAACTTCAATTGACACTTGCTCATATTCTGCTGATGTCATTTGACATGCTACAAATCGGTTCCATATTAGCTCGTAGAGAGCATAGAGATCTTTTTCAAGGTATTTTTTGACTGATTTTGGTGTAAACTTCATGGATGTTGGTCGTATTGCTTCATGTGCATCTTGTGACGCTTTTCCTTTTTTATACAATCGTGGTTCACGTGGTACATACTCTTTTCCATAATTGTTATAAATGTACTCGCGTACTTCAGTCACTGCAACCTCACTCAACCGTGTCGAATCTGTTCTCATGTAAGTTATAAGACCAGTGAGTCCCTCACTTCCAAGTTCAACCCCTTCGTAAAGTTTTTGGGCCAAGGTCATTGTACGTTGTGCAGAAAAGCGCAATCGACGAGCAGCTTCCTGTTGTAGTGTACTTGTAATAAACGGCGGAGCTGGATTACGTTTAACAGTTTTTTTACTTATCGTTGTTACAGTAAACTGATGATTCTTTATATCGGTACAGTATCCTTTGACAGTTGTTTCATCTGGTAACTTTGGGTCAGTACCTGCAACTTTCACAAGTTTTGCAAGAAACACTTCGTTCTGTGGTGTTTTGAACTCACCAATAATGGACCAATACTCTTCAGGTATAAAATTCTTTATTTCTTCTTCACGCTCACAAATTAACCGTAGCGCAACCGATTGGACTCTCCCTGCGGATAGCCCATAGTAGACAGTTTTCCAGATGAAAGGTGATACTTTGTATCCAACCAACCTATCCATTGCTCGACGAGCTTGCTGCGAAAGTACAAGGTGTTGATCAATACTTTTAGGGTTCTTCATCCCCTCATGGATTCCATGTTCCGTAATTTCATGGAAAAGTACTCGTTGAATGTTTGGGTTTACTGGTTTTATTTCCTCTGCTAAGTGTGCAGCTATCGCTTCCCCCTCTCGATCGGGATCAGTTGCTATATAGACTGCTTTTGCATGTTTTGCGTGATTCCGTAGTTTTTCTATAACCTCTTCTTTCCCTTTAATCGTTTCATACGTTACCTGAAAACCGTTATCAACATCAACACTTAACTTACTTTTCGGCAAGTTTTTAATATGTCCTACGGAAGCTTCAACAATGTAATCTTTCCCTACATACTTATTAATTGTTTTCGCTTTTGCTGGAGATTCAACAATGATTAACGACTTTTCCATAGATTTCTTAGATCAGTGTATTGTATCATTCGAGTTATACAATAATGACGAGCTAGTGTGTTCTGTACTAAACAGGATTCCTGCAACGAACGACTTTACTTCACTAATCCCAACAGCAGAAAACCCAGCACTAAGAATTTGTTCAATAAGTGTTTCGAGTTCTTCATTTGAAAGAAGTCCAAGTTGTTGGCATTGCAATAAGTATCCATATGCATCAGGTTGAATAATACTTCGTTCGAAATCATTGAGTTGACGGACAGATTCTTTACGTGCCTGCCCACGAAGAAGAAATTCTTTCCCACTCATTAATTGGTCAAATAACCACGAGAAGGCAGTCGATATTTCGGATTGTGTATACCCTTCGCGTGTCAGCAAGGTTACATCCACATCACTCAGGCGTTTCTTCGCTTTTAACTCACTTACTAAAAAAAGTATAATTTCGACAATTCTTTCATACATTTCATTATATCCTTTTGAGGTACCACTCTTCCTTTTGTTTCATATAAGCTCGGTGTTTTTGAGTTGAATCAGTGTATCCAATAAGATGCAGTGTGCCATGAATGAGAAGCCGTTTTACTTCATTTTGGTATGTTACGTTATATTCTTTCGCTTGACGACGACCAGCATCGAGATTAATATAGAGTTCAGCTTCATTACTCATTTCATCTATTAGTGAAAAAGCGATTACATCCGTTGTATCATTGTGGTTGAGAAATCGTTTATTAATTTTCGTAATGTATACGTCGTCTGTAAAAACAACGGATATATTTGGTACGTTTTTCACACCCTCACTACGAAACACTGTTCGTACAACTTTTACTGCTTGCTGCTTTGGGAAGCGCAAGTATCGGTGTGTATGTGCTACAACGATCATTGGGCTTTTTTACTCCGCTGCCGCTTTTTTTTCGTACTTCGTTCTGGTGGGGGGAGTACTTGCTCAGTGAGGGATAACGCTACACTCGATAACATTATTTCAGGGCCTAATGTTGTGAAATTCCCAGAGAGTATCGAACGATCAACATTTGCATAGAGGGAACACCCGCCTTCACGTTCAATGGTTAACCCTGATATGGTCCCATTTGATTCGCTTACGAACGTTACTTCGCCCAATAAATTACTTACAATGTAGCCCGTACAAAAGTGTAATTGAAGATGAGATGTGCGAGTATATACAGAAATTAAATGACCTTTTTTAGTCCCAATTTTCAAGTCTGGGTAAATTTCAAGCGCCAATATTCGTTGTGCTTTCTGCATACCGATTTCAAAACGTATACAATCTTGGAGCCGCTTCGGTGCAACGTTCAATGTACGAGCAATCTTTTGTATATCACGTTTTGTAAATTCACATGGCATAGGATTCGATTAGCTTAATTTCTATCGCCAATATACCTTCTGGAGGTATGATTGTCAAGTTTAGATTGTAATTGTTGTATTTTCTATAGCAGCTTCACACTCAAACTTATACCCACGACTCTTTATTTCCTTTTTACATTTTTTTAAGATCTCATCAATCTTATCGTCACTGTGATTTTGGTCGTGGTGAAAGAGATAGAGTCGCTTTACTTGTGCTTCTGCAGCAACACGAAGTGTAAAGAGGTAATCTGAGTGTCCCCATCCAACTCTATCGATGTACTCTTCTGGAGTGTATGTTGTATCGTGAATGAGAACATCAGCGTTGCGACAAAAATCAAAAATACGTTGGTTCGGGTCACCAGACGATGCCAAAAATTTTTCTTTTACTTTCTGCTCAAAATTAGTTAGTGATTCAGTTGCAGCTCGATCGAATGGTTCATTATCACTTATATATACTAATGATTTTCCTTTATACTCAAGCCGATATCCAAGTGTAAATCCTGGATGGTTCACAAAAATCATTTTCACAATGGCATCGTAAATTTTGAGTTGTCCTTCCTCCTTAATTGGTATAAAATTAATTTTTGCCTTTAAATCGTGGAGTTGAACAGGGAAATAAATCCTATTCATTTGTTCTGATATAATCTCGTTGAGTGATTTCTCCGCACGATCAGTACTAACGATTGTCAGCTCATTTCCCGGGATAAAAGCGGGCTTGAAAAATGGAAACCCTTGAATGTGATCCCAATGAGGATGCGAAATAAGCAAATAAGCATTCACTGATTCCCCATTGTTGATGAGGTAATCACCAAAATTACGAATACCTGTTCCAGCATCGAAGATAATGAGTCGCTCATCATCCATACGTAGTTCCAAACACGGAGTGTTCCCACCGTATCGAACGGTATGTTTCCCCGGTGTTGGAATTGACCCCCTCACACCCCAAAAAGTTAATTTCATCGCCTTACCCTTTCTTCATTGAATTGCTGTATTGTGCTGCAATTTCGATATAGTGATGTGCCGATCTTACGATAGCGGCTTTCTCTTCCTCATTCAGCTCTCGTTTGATTTTTCCTGGAACCCCAGCAACTAAAACACCATCGGGTATTACACATTGCTCTGGTAGTACTGTGCCGGCAGCTATCAGTACATTGTTACCAATGGTTGCGCCATCAAGAATAATAGATCCCATGCCAATGAGGGTGTAATCACCTATTGTACAACCATGTAAAATTGCATTATGTCCAATGGTAGAATACTGTCCAACACGAAGAGGGTACGTATTTCGTGTCACATGGAGAACACAGAGATCCTGGATATTCGTACCTTTACTAATTGATATCGAATTAATATCTCCCCGTAAGACTGCATTAAACCATACACTACAATCTTCATCGAGACGAACATCTCCTATAATGCGAACTCCATGTGCAAGGTAGACACTGTTGTGGACTTGAGGCAATTTCCCTTCATAGGGAAGTAAAGTACACATTTTTCATCTCCAACGCGGTGGAACCCATCCAAAACGATTCCAACGACGAAGTTCAACACGAATGCTTCCTAGTAAAACTTTCAACCGAGCAGTAATTGGTACAGCAGCGTCGTCATTACTAAACCATCCTTCAAATTCACCAGTTAAACCAAAAATACCGGTAAAATCAGCGACTCCAATAAAATGCTTACAATCAATCGGATATTGTACAGAATCGATCTTCACCTTTTCTCGTTCGTTCAAGAAATGAATTATAGTCTTACGCTCTTCAGCTGTAATACAGGTTGGAATTGTTACGTCAGCTTTTTGATGAAGGTACCCGCGGGCATAATAGAATAAAGAGAGACCATCCTGGCATTTTGAAAGTATGCGCACTGTATCCCGCTCATATGCATGGTACTGTGTTTTACGTTTTTTACCTCTTTCAAAGTACAGTTTCATGGAATCGTAGTTAAAACGTAGGAGCTGATAGTTCACAGTTCGTGACGTACTATCTTCTCCAATCCACTCATACGAAAATATATCCTTATCGAATGTGCTGTAAAATCGTGCATGTAGCTCTACTAACCACGAAAGTGCAGGATTTGAGTCCATATAGGCAATTGCATTATATGTAACTTTTCCATTGGACACATTACGACTTAAAATTTTCAATCGAATTGTTCCAATGTTAAAGAATGAATAATGTACACTATATTCTAACTCTTCCCCTACAAGGAGCATCGATTCCGTACTTCGAGGAGTATATGGTGTACACCATGCGTTCTTTGCTAAGCTAGAGTGGAGTGTACAAAAAAAACCAATGATGAACGCCAATAGAAATTTGTGAAAAAAAGCCCTCCTCCATTGTCTAAGTGTATTTAACCTCATTCCAACTAGAACCATGCATACTTTCACTGTGTCAATCTATTTCTTTGTATTTGGTGTCAATATCATTTTTTCAGCTTCAGGGAAAAGCGTCAATGCTTTTTGTACTTGTGGGTCAACATCGATAATCACGTAGATGTATCCTTCTGTACCAAACAACCATTGAGCAATTTGAGCCTTTAGGCGGGCTTTTATAAACCCTAAGTCTTTTTCGTATTCCTTGTCATCGATGGTTATTTTCTTTTCTTCAATTGCTTTCCGAAACTCACGCAGCATCTCGTCATTAACGGTAAACTCTCTTTTAAATGCTTCAACATCCTTTCCATACTTTGTTCGTAACGAAGCGCCTGGACCTTCTACAAAAGCTTTTGCAAAATCATAAAATATATTTCTACGATAGATGGTTTGAACAAGTCCTGTAACATTTCCCGATTTAACAATGTAATCGGGTGTTATGCCACCACCTCCAAGTACTGTACGACCCCCAAAGGTTTTGTACTTAGGAACCGTTGTATCTGCTTTCTCATCACGCGTGTGAGAAATATTTTCACCTTCTTCTTCTTCACGTTGGAACGCTTCAAGCTGGTATTCCATTTTGTTTTTTCCCTCGTAAGGGCGTTGAATGAGTCGACCACTTGGAGTATAGTATCGTGCAACAGTTAATCGAAATGCAGACCCATCACTCAACGGAATTTGACGCTGTACCAATCCCTTTCCAAATGTCACTTCACCAACAATCAATCCACGATCCCAATCCTGTATTGCCCCTGCAACAATTTCACTTGCACTCGCCGATGCATTGTTTACAAGAATGATGAGTGGAAGGTATTCGTACTGATCACCGCTTTGTGCAAAGTAACTTTCTTCAAATTCAGGCCTACGTGCTTTTGTGTACACTATTGTCCGTGGTTTACTGCTTGTACCTCCTGAGAGAAAGAGATCTGCAATACGATAGGCTTGTTCAAGGTACCCACCACCGTTATCCCGTAAATCGAGAATTAACTTCTTCATGCCCATGCGAGTTAATTTATTAAGTGCTGCATCGACTTCTTCATACGTTGTTTCTTTGAATTGATTTACTCGAATGTACCCAATTCCATTCTCAAGCATCAGTGCAGCGTCAATACTATAAATTGAAATTACATCTCGAATAATTTCAAAATCGAGCAACTCCTGAACGCCTGGTCGTTTGATAGTAACCTTTACCTTTGTTCCTTTCGGGCCACGTAAACTTTTCATTACTTGTTCATCGGTAAATTTAATAGCAGAAGAATCATTGATTTTTACAATTCTATCATTTGAGAGAATTCCCATCCGAGCTGAAGGTCCTCCAGCAATTGGTTCAATTACTGTAATTGTATCATTGATAATACGGAAGGCGATACCGACACCCTCGAATTTCCCACGAAATTCTTCTTGAACGCGTTCATACTGTCGAGGAGGTATATAAATAGAATGTGGATCGAGCGAGTTGAGCATTCCCTCAATTGCAGCTTGCGTAAGCTTACCGGTATCGACGGTATCAACGTAATTTTTATCAATAAAGCTAAGGATATCACCAAATTTTCGAATTTGGTTGTAAATGTTATCCGCAGAGATTAATGTACCAATGCCAACGCCAATGGTTATACTTAACAATGTAACTACCAAAACCGTAAAAAGTGAAAAACGTTTTTTCATAGAAAATTCCTTTACTAATACAACATATCGCACAAACGCGTTCTTCTGTGCGTTGTGCATATTGTAACCCCTTTACTTTATTATCTGCTTAAAAGTTAAATGAAAAGATTCGAAAAGCAAATTAATGCCTTTTTACATCGTTTTCCTCCGATAAATTCACCGTTCTGGCTTCATTTGAGGAAAGAGAATAACATCCCGAATTGATTCCTGATTCGTAAGGATCATCGTTAGGCGGTCAATACCAATACCAAGACCTGCTGTTGGAGGCATTCCATATTCAAGAGCTCGAAGATAGTCTTCGTCCAATACATGGGCTTCTTCATCTCCTCGAGCTCGTAACTTCATTTGTTCTTCGAACCTTGCACGTTGATCAAGTGGATCATTCAACTCACTAAACGCATTGCAAAGCTCTTTTCCATTGACGATAACCTCAAAACGTTCAACTAACCCAGGTTTGAACCGGTGTTTCTTTGCTAAGGGAGACATTTCTATCGGATAATCAGTGATGATAGTTGGCTGAATTAAGAATGGTTCTACCTTCTCACTAAATATTTCATCGATAATTGCACCAATTCCTACAGTTTGATCCACCTCAAGTCCAAGTTCGTCAGCTATCTCACGAAGTTCTTTCTCATTTTTTCCTTCGAGAGATTTTCCAGTAAATTCACGAATAGCATCGTACATTGTCAAACGCCGCCATGGTGGTGTAAAGTCTACCTCATTGCTACCAACCGTTACTTTCATTGTACCATTGACCTCATTGGCAACTGTTGAGAGAAGTTCTTCTACAAAAGTCATCATCCACATATAGTCTTTGTATGCAACGTAAATTTCCATCATCGTAAATTCTGGATTGTGTGTTCGGTCCATTCCCTCGTTTCGAAAGTCCTTTGAAATTTCGTAAACACCGTCGAACCCACCAACAATGAGACGTTTCAAGTATAATTCGTCAGCTATCCGAAGATATAAGTCGATGTCAAGGGCGTTATGATGAGTAATAAAAGGCCTTGCTGATGCTCCACCATACAGTGGTTGGAGAACCGGTGTTTCAACTTCTAAATATCCACGTTCATCACAGAACTTGCGGATTGTACTAATAATTTTTGCACGTTTAATAAATACCTGTCGTACTTCCGGATTAACAATCAAGTCAACGTACCGTTGGCGGTACCGAAGTTCTTTGTCTGAAAAGGGATCGTACACAATTCGATTACCGTGCTCATCAATTTTTTCCTTAACCACGGGGAGAGGGCGAAGTGATTTTGCTAAAAGTTCTAAGCGCTGTGCATGAACTGAGATTTCTCCCATCTTTGTACGAAAAACAAACCCATGGACACCAATAATATCACCAATATCCATCAGTTTAAAAGCATCGTACATTTTTCCTAAATCATCTTTCTTAAGATAAATTTGTATCTTCCCTTTGGAATCCTGAATATGACAAAACGATGCTTTTCCCATACGACGAATGGACATTATTCTCCCCGCAACAGCAACAGTTTGAGGGGGAGCACTGTCGTCAAAGGAACGAAAAATGTCTTGCGAAAAGGCTGTACGCGGAAATTCGTAAGCGTATGGATTGATATTCATTTCAATTAACTTTTGTAGCTCGTCGCGTCGACGAAGCATTTGGTCATTAAGTTCTTGATGGTCTTGTTCTGTATTTATTGTTTCTGAATTCATAACTCTCTTCTTAATAATGATACATAATGTTACAACAGATGAAGACGTGTTGGAGAACACCGCTCATAGAGAGCTGTGTATTCACACAATCTACTTGCTGCATAGGGACCAACTTGATCCCACGTAAAACGCCATTGCCAATTCCCACCAACAGTTCCTGGTGTGTTCATACGAGCTTCTGAACCAAGTCCTAATACATCTTGAAATGGAATAATGACAATATCTGCTACAGACTGGAGTGCAAGTCGTATCAAGTCCCAATGAATTTCTTGTCCAGAGGTTTGGCAATAACGTCGAACAAAATCGCGTTCATGTTCTGTAGCTTTTTCATACCACCCACGAGTCGTATCATTGTCGTGTGTTCCAGTATACACCACAGTGTTTCTCTCGTAACGATGGGGTAAATATTCATTGTCGACACCACCGGTAAATGCAAACTGGAGAACGCGCATGCCGGGGAATCCAAACGTTTCCCGTAATGTATGTACTTCAGGTGTTACTATCCCTAAATCTTCAGCGATTATGGGCAATGTTCCTACACTCCTTTGAAGAACCTCAAAGAATTCTTTCCCAGGCCCTTGACGCCACTGTCCATTCACTGCGGTCTCTTCTTCAACTGGTATTTCCCAGTATGATTCAAATCCTCTAAAGTGATCGATACGAACTATGTCGAAAAGTTCAAGCATACGACGAAAACGAGCTATCCACCATGAATACCCCTGTTCCCGTAAAATATTCCATCGGTACAATGGATTCCCCCATCGTTGACCGGTTTTACTGAAATAATCCGGTGGTACACCGGCTACTACAGTTGGTAATCCATCTCTATCAAGGTAGAAATATTCTTGGTGTGTCCATACATCCGCACAATGATGTGCCACAAAGATTGGGATATCACCAACAAGGAGTATTCCTCGTTTATTTGCATATGATTTTAGTTTTTTAAACTGCCTGTCAAATGTCCATTGAACAAACTTATGGCAATTGATTTGATAATTGAAATCAGAATTGGCTTTTTCGATTGCATGAGGTACGCGTTGAACAAGAGCACTATCCCACTGTGTCCAGTCACAATCACCGTACTCATCGTTGAGTGCCTGGAAGAGAGCATAATCATTCAACCAGTACGATTCTCTCATGCAAAATTCTTCAAACGCATGTTTCTGCGTTGAGCTGCTATAAAAAAAACTATGAGCAGCTTTTCGAAGAAGTTGCTGTTTGTATCTAAAAACTTTTTCAAACTCTACAGCGTGATAATTTTCTTGACTATACTGCAGATCAGAACCGGAGAGCCAGCCTTGTTCTTGAAGTTCAAGAAGATCCACGACGTACGGATTTGCCGCAAATGCTGAAAGTCCCATATACGGTGAGTACCCATACCCAACCGGACACAGTGGCAACATTTGCCACATTGTTTGTCCTGCAGCCACAAGCCAATCGACAAAGTGGTATGCTGATGGTCCAAGATCGCCTATACCACAATGTCCAGGAAGAGATGTTACATGAAGGAGAATGCCACTGGACCGTTTAAACGCCATGTATTCCTCACGTCAGTAATCCAATTAATTCCTTTACTTGTTGGACTTCTTGATGTGTTAAAAAACGCCACTTTCCCCTTGGTACACCAAGCGGTGTCAATCCAGCAAATGATACACGATCGAGTTGTTTCACATCGTATCCAAGTGCTTCAAACATACGGCGTACCTCGCGATTCCTCCCTTCCGTCAATGAAATAAGTACTTTCTTTCTCTTCGATCCCTCAATGATCTCTGCTGTGCGTGCTTTTGCAGGGCCATCGCTTAATTCAATTCCCTTCCGGAGTTTTCGCAGATCCGTATCAGTAACTTGTTTGTCGAGTGTTACACGGTATACTTTCTCAATTTCGTTTTTGGGATGGAGAAGAGCATGAGCAAAATCTCCATCGTTTGTAAACAGCAAAACACCTGTTGTATTCCTATCAAGCCGCCCCACTGGAAAAACACGGTACTTCGTTTTCAGGTAGTCCATAACAGTAGTCCTACCTTTTTCATCACTAACAGTTGTTATAGCATCTTTTGGTTTGTTCATCAATATATAGATCTTCTTCTCAGTCAATGTAGCAGGTTTCCCGTTGACTGTAATTCGATCTGTTGCTGGATTCACTTTTGTACCAAGCTCGGTAACTATTCTGCCATTTACGCGTACTACCCCACTGTTAATTAACTCATCACTTTTTCTCCGCGATGCAATGCCTGCCATTGCAAGGAAACGATTTAGTCGAAGAGTTTCTTGAGGAGGTTTTGAACTTTTTCTTTCCATCGTTGCCATCGTGATTTTGCTTCCTTTGGAATCTCGCTCCCCAATGCTTTTCCAATCGAACTTTCGTTGTCAGAACTGCTTTGATTGCTTGTTTCCATTACATACATAAGTTCTTCTTGAGGTAATCCATCTTGTATGTTCCCTGCAGATGCAGATTCTTTAATTTCTACCTGTTCTTTGATATCGGTAGTGTGTTGCTCTGCCTGTTTGAACGCAATATCCACTCGTTCATCATTTTCACCATGTCTTTTATTTGTAACCTGTTCAATACTTTCCACTTGCTGTGTCTCGAGGTTTGTTACTTCTTCAACCTTTGCTGGCTGAATAGTACTAACAGATTGACTGATTGTTGTATCAACAGGTTCAATGCCGTTTTGTTGAACAGACTGAGTAGTACCTGAATCCGTTTGTAATGATGTGGCTTGCTGAAATACAAGTGGCTCTTGTTGAGAAGTGTTTTCTTTGGAGTTGCGTGGGCTTCGGATAATGCGAATTTCTCGTAGACGTTGTCGTGCAAAAATCTGGGCTTCTTTTTGATTCAGTTCTGCTTTCTTCTTCGGGATGTGTGGTAAACGCGATTTAAATTCTTCTGATTCTTTCTTTGCTGCATCAGCGGCTGCTTGAGCTTCGAGCATTCGTCGTTCTGTCTCAAATTGACTTTCACCAAGAATTTCTTCTATCTCGCGTGGACGGGGAAGATCTGTGATGTCATTCAAGCCAAAATGCTTTAAAAATTCTCTCGTCGTCCCATAGAGCAATGGTCGCCCCACTGTTTCAGACCTACCTACAACTGTGATTAATTCTCTTTCGAGGAGTGTCTTAATAACGTAATCGCAATTTACACCTCGAATTTTCTCCACCTCCGCTTTTGTAATTGGTTGTTTGTATGCTATAATCGCAAGTGTTTCAATTCCTGACTGCGATAGCTTTTTTCGTCCTTGTTCTTTATGAAGGCGTCCTAGCCACTCTGCATATTCCGGTCGTGTTGCAAACTGGTAACCTCCTGCAATCGAGACAATACGGTATGGGCGATCATCACGGATATATTCTCTATTTAACTCATCAATAATGTTGCGAATTGTATCTCCATCGATCTTGTCAGTGTCACTCTTTTTACTGTCGCTATGGTATATCGAACGTATTTGAGCAATTGAAAGTGGTTCATGAGCAGCAAAAATAAGTGCTTCAACGAGCGCTTTCAACGTTGTCGGAATCTTAAGTTCGAAATTTTGTGTTGTTGTCTCTTCGAGCATTAGTTTTCTGAAATAGTAAGACTCTCTGATACATTTCGAATAATAAAAACTTCACCGAAGGGAATATTTTGACGAACAACGAGTTTTCGATAGCGAATGAGTTCAAGTAATGCCAAAAACGTTACAACAATACGAATTTTTTCTTTAAAATCCCTCACTACTTCATGGAACGTCGCTTCCGAACGGCGGGCAAAGAAATTTTCCAAATACTCAATTTGCTCTTCAATGGTTACATTGATTCGTAAAATTTCGTGGACGAATTTCTTCGGCATTTGTTCCATAGCAAATTTAAACGATGCAATAAGATCGAAAAATGTTACATCACGAATGAACTCTTGGCCCGTTTCTTCTTCAACAGTGCGAGGATCAGCTTCGTAGTATCCTCGGTAGAATATTTTTGACTGTTCCTCCTCTAATGTCCTCATTTCCATAGCAACTTCTTTGTATCGCTTATATTCAACAAGTCGTTGTACCAAATGTGCACGAGGATCAATTTCTTCTTCTTCAGTACATTCTGGTGGGAGAAGCATTTTCACTTTGATTTGCATGAGTTCTGCAGCCATTACAAGAAATTCACTTGCAATTTCGAGATCAAGCTCTTGCATATAGTGGATGTACTCGAGGAATTCCTTTGTAATACGCGCAATCGGAATATCGTAAATATCAAGCTCGTCACGTTTGATGAAAAACAAAAGGAGATCAAGAGGACCTTCGAAATCCTGTAGTTTAATAGTATACATTACTATCCCATCTTCATAACATCGCGTACTTGGTGCATTGTTTGTTGCGCTACCGCACGAGCCCTTGCTTCACCATCAATTAAAATTGCTTTCACTTCATCAAGATGTGCTTCGTAGTATAGCCGTTTCTCACGATGAGGAGTAAGAGTTTCAATTATTTTTAATGCACAACGTTTCTTGCACTCAACACACCCGAGTGCACCGCTTTCACACCCTAAACGAATTTCATCTACCTCAGTAGAATTAAACTTTGAATGATACGCAAAAACAAGACAAATATCTGGTCTACCCGGATCGCCCTTCCGTATTTTTTGCGGATCCGTTAGTGCTGATCGCAACTTTTGTTCGATCTCATGTGGTGAATCGGAGAGCAAAATAGTATTACCAACAGATTTACTCATTCGTTTCCCATCTAAACCAGGTAAGCGTGCAAATTTTGTAAGTTTACCTTCGGGTTCTGGGAAAACTGGATTATCAGGGCAGTACTGTGCGTTGAATCGTCGGGCAATTTCTCGAGTAATTTCAATGTGAGGTAATTGATCTTCTCCAACAGGAACAACCTCACCTTTGTAGAGAAGGATATCAGCCGCCTGAAGAACGGGATACCCTAGATGTCCATATGCAATAGTTTCTATTGCCAAGTCCCGCACCTGTTCTTTTAATGTTGGATTACGCTCTAAACGAGATGTTGTTATAAGCATTGAAAAAATAAGGAAAAGTTCGGTATGCTCCTTAATTTGAGATTGTCGAAACATCGGACTTATTGTTGGATCAAGTCCTGCAGAAAGCCAATCAATCAGCATATCAAGTGAATTTTGGTAAATTTCAGAGGTGTCAGGATTCGTTGTAAGAGCGTGGTAATCAGCTATAAGATGATAATTTTGATACTCACCTTGTAGCGCTACCCAATTCTCAAGAGCTCCTACAAGGTGCCCTAAGTGAAGCTTCCCTGTTGGACGCATTCCGCTTAAGATCACTTTTTTCCGCATAACTGCTAACTTCTCCTAATTATGGTAGAAAATGAAATTGAAGATCCACTCTTAATCAATCGTAGAAAATGTTTCGTGTCGTTTTTCTGATGTATTTCTCTTTTGTTCAAATCAATTCATGTAGAGGTATGGTTTCCACTCTTCATCCACAGTACCAACGAAATGCCGTATAAACATTACATGATTTGGACGAATTGGTTTGCGAAGTAATTTCATATTTGCTTCGTGCGGTGTACGGTCACCTTTTTTATTATTACATGCAACACACGCTGCAACCAAATTTTCCCACGTATCGCTCCCACCTCGTGAACGTGGTATAATGTGGTCTACCGTCAGTGTAACATCCGTTCTGCCACAATACTGACAGCGGTGACCATCTCGTCGAAGTATATTTTTTCGGGATAGAACAATTGTCTTATGGGGTACACGAACATACTTTGATAGACGGACTATACTTGGGTAGGGCATTGTGTATGATATCGAATGAAGATACTTCCCCTCACATGCAGCTATTAGTTCTGCTTTTCCTAAGTAAAGCAGGATCAATGCTTTCTTTACATTGCAAATACTTAATGGCTCATAGTTATTATTGAGCACAAGTACCTTACGACTTAATTTTCCATTGGAACTAAATGTCTTTTCGAATTTACTGAAGACCCGGCACCTCCTTTCTTCTGTGCCATTGTCTCGTACATTACTTTAGACTTTCTCAATAATTTACGTAAAATATAGTATATTACTAATGCATAATCAAGGTGCATAACAACCTATCGAATTACAAGGGCTTTTTCCAATCGCTCTTTAATTTCTCGTAGTGAATCTCCCCCATACTTTTCAAGCACGGTATTTGCAAGTGGTACTGCTACAACAGCTTCGCCAACAACTGATGCTGCCGGTACAGCACATACATCTGAGCGTTCGTACCGCGATTTTACTTCTTGATGAGTCAATAAATCAACAGATTGGAGAGGATGAACTAATGTAGAAATTGGCTTCATTGCTGCTTTGATTATAAGCATTTCTCCATTCGTCATTCCTCCTTCGAAACCACCAGCTCTGTTAGTTTTACGAGTAACCTTCCCATGTTTTACTGTAAATTCATCATGGACTTCAGAACCATATTTTCTGGCCATGTCAAATCCATTGCCAAATTCAACTCCCTTTATTGCTTGTATTGATGTAACCGCTTGTGCTATCATACCAGTTAAACGTCGATCCCACTGGACATATGAACCAAGTCCTATAGGAACACCAGTGACTATGATCTCAAAGATTCCTCCTAGAGTATCACCTTTCTTTTTCGCTCGTTTGATAAGATCCAAAGCCTTCCGTTCAGAATTTGCATCTATCATTCGTACCTGCGAACGATCAGCTTGTTCTGAAATTGTTACAGCATGATGAATCTGCATCAAGATCTTTTCTCGAAGCGATTCTTTGATCTCAACGGTCCCTATACATAAAACATGACTCCCTATTGAAATTGAACATTCCTCTAAGAAACGACGTGCAACAGTACACAGCGCAACTCGCATAGCAGTTTCACGTGCACTAGCTCTCTCTATAACGTTCCGAATATCATCAAAGTCGTATTTTAGTACTCCAGCAAAGTCAGCATGCCCTGGCCTTGGTACAGTAATCTTCTCCGTTTGGAAATTATTTTCCTCAACAGCCATTCGCTCTTTCCAATTTTCCCAGTCCCTGTTCTTAATAACTAACGCAATTGGAGATCCCAGTGTTTTACCATGGCGGACACCACTAAGAATTTCAACGGTGTCTTTCTCGATACTCATTCGTCCACCACGGCCATATCCTTGTTGGCGCCGATGGAGTTGATGATTGATATATTGAGCAGTCAATGGAATACCCGCAGGAATCCCCTCAATTATTCCTACAAGAGCCTTCCCATGTGATTCCCCAGCTGTCAAATACCGAATCATGTGCTTCCATCCTTTTTTCTATTTTACTGAATGTTTGTAATTAACAGAATTTTCAAGCGATTTTCAAATATACCTGTCATTATCGTGTGAGAAAAACATTTATTGCCTTTCCATACCTTTCTCTGTATTTTCTTTGTAGGGAATGTACAAATGAACAAATTACTCTACAGTATCGTTCTTGTGATTATTCTTGCTTTACCTGCAACAACACAAGTACGAACACAAAATCGAGACTATGAAACAAAACCAATAACAGCCTTTGCTTACCCGTGGTATAGAATTGATTCAACAACCACAATCGTCCACATATGTTACCGAATCCAACCATCATTCTTCACGTTTCTAAAAGGGAAGAATGAACATCAATCTTTTGAGGCACGTGGTGAGCTTGTACTAGATATTCTCAATGAAGAAAACATCACTGTTCGGCATACGTATAAACTTCTAACGTTTACTCAACCATCATTGCAAAAAATTGATGATATTGAACGTTTCTACTTCACATCTGTACCTCTTTCTCCAGGTACTTATCGCTTACTTGTTGAATTAAAAGACAACAATTCTCCTCGAGAGTACAGAAACAGAGAGTACATCTTTACAATTGCTAAAGCTATAGATACTGTTTCGTTGATGTCGATGGTATTTTGCTCTCTTCTGAAATCTGATAGCAATCGCCCCCACTTTTCCCTCTTACTCTACGATGGAGCTATTCCATTTGCCAGTTCAGGTGGATTATTTGTTAACACTACGAATCACCTCGACCAATCTGTATCTGTGGAATGGAGTATTGTGCCAAAAATTGTACCAGCGTACGAAGGTGGAACATCCCATCATGGGAAATTATTTGAACACTATACACACTTCGATATTACCGAATGTAACCATCAATTATGTTTAGTTCAGTCTACCAGCACACTACCATTTAAGCAATACTATATACCGTTACCTCTCGAAAAACTGATCCCTGGTACGTATGAGCTGTCTCTTATACACATCT
>JAOAFT010000016.1 GCA_026416125.1 Bacteroidota bacterium | reverse complement strand
GCACAAATAGTTGGAAAATCGTACTCGATGAATCTGCTCAGTGGCAAAATGACTCCCTTTACCTCCCTCCAGTAAATATTTCAACGTTACCGGTAAACATTCCAACAGGAGGGTGGGAAATGCTCGAGAATGCCAAAAAGTTTGTTAGAACACATCTTCCTGCAACTGTAGAAGAATATTTCTGGGGAACACAGGGAAGTACCTTTGGTGTTACTGGGAATTACCTAGGCGTTTCGTGGTTCTCAACAATCTTTCCCGTACCATCATCTTTAAAGGGAAAACGAATTGTACTTCACTTTGAAAGCGTACGGTTCAGAGCAGAAGTTTTCGTTAACAAGAAACTTGTCGGTTACGACATAGTAAACAGCACTCCATTCGATGTTGACATAACAGACGCTGTCACATTTGGTAAGCTGAACCATCTTGCCGTACGAATAACAGATCCTAATGGTAACTTTGATTGGCGTGATTCTCGAACGTTCCAATGGGGTGAGTACCGTACTATTCCATCACATGGCTTCGGTGGTATTACAGGAAAAGTAAAACTCATTGCAACAGACCCCATTTTCATCGATGATGTATTTATTAAAAATAAACCAAAAGTACACGAGGTCGATGTTGTTGTAACTCTCAAAAATAGTGGTATTCCCTCCGAACCTGGGATGCTCACCTTCTCACTGTTTGAGTGGGGTTCAAAAAACTCAAAACCATTACTTACAACGACACTCCAAGTACCACCGTTCGATACACAGACTCTTATAACACATACTCTTAAACTAGAACAAGCAAAATTATGGAGTCCGGAATCACCACATCTTTATGTCCTTAACGTCCAATGGAATGGCTCTTCAACAAAAGATCTCTATTCACAACGGTTTGGATTCCGATGGTTTGAAGTTCGAACTATAAACGGTGATAAACAGTTCTACTTGAATGGAAAACGAATCGTCCTTTTCACAGCTATATCGTGGGGGTTCTGGCCTCTAAACGGTATAGCACCTACCGATGAAATGGCTAAAAAACAAATAAAAGCTGCGAAAGAACTTGGTTTGAATATGTTGAATTTCCATCGAACAATTGGTTCAAGTAATGTTCTCGATTACGCTGACGAACTTGGTCTACTTTATTTTGAGGAACCGGGTGGGTACCAATACCCTTACGAACTTTTCACTCCAAAGAATACTTTGGAACAAAAACAGCGAAATTTTTACATCCCATGTCGTCGTGAGAAACTATTCAGAATGATTAAGCGTGATCGGAATCATCCATCGCTTATCATCTATAACCTCCACAACGAACGAGCGGCACTGCCAAGTTTTCAAGACAGCATAGATATGGCTGATGCCCATAAACTTGATGAAACTCGTATTCTTACATACAACTCATGTAACGGTGAAATAAAAATGGGGCCTGACCCTCAGTTCAAACTTCACATGCTCCCTTACGATTCAAATTTCTATGACTATGGCTGGTTCGACCAACATCACGCAGGTGGGCCAGGTGTTTACCACAATGGGGTATACGTTAACCCTAACCAGTACATTCGCTACACAAACAAAACAGATGAAATTATTTACTGGGGAGAGGAAGGAGCTATTGGTACTCCGCCACGTCTTCAACTTATCTACAATGAAATACAAAAAACAGGGAAACAACGCGGTTGGGAAACAGCTGCATACCTCGAATGGTATGAAGCGTATGATACATTCTTGAAAAAACATGGTTTCACCTCCGCCTTTAGAAACGTAGATGAGCTTACCTGCGCGATGGGAAACGTTGCATACTACTACCAAGGAAGAGCCATTGAAAACATTCGCATTAACAACATTGCGGATGGCTATGCAATTAATGGTTGGGAAAGTATGATGCTTGAGAATCATTCAGGGATTGTAGATAACTATCGCAACTTTAAAGGAAATCCACGGTTACTTTCGTACTATCTCCAACCATTGTATATTGCAATAAAAATTCCAAATAAAGTCACTGCATCCACCGATACACTCATTGCTGACTTCTACATCGTTAACCAGGTAAATCTCAATGGGACCTATACCCTCCGTGTAACTGTGTTAGATTCCCTTGGAGTTCTTGCCAAAGATGATTACTCTGTTACTATAACAGGTGGAGCAACGTATGGTGAACTCATTCTTCCACGGTATAAATAGCTACTTCGCCATCCTGGGTACACAGCTGTCCACGCTGCACTCATTTCAGGGAACCGTCTCATTACTGAAGGTGCAGATACTGTATTTGCTGTTTCACTCAATATTCCTTATAACTTTCCGGATGGAATGGTTGCCGATACATCGGGTATTCTCCAATCATTTTTACGATCGAAAGGTATTACGAACTTTAAAGAGTACTCGAAAGGTATGCCACACGGGAAATGGCTTCTTGTTGGAGCATTTAATCCGCCCCCGGATAAACCCCTCGTTACCGATATCCTCGAGTGGGTAAATAATGGAAACACGCTCATCATTGTCAACACAGCTACGAAGTGGGCTGAGTACTTAGCTCAGAAAGAAATTCTGGACTACCGAGGGTACCAAGTCCTTGGGAAAACATGGTATGGTGGGAACTACTTTGTAAAGCACCACACACTCTTTAGAGGTTTGCCTCAGGCGTGTGTGTTTAACTGGGAGTATCAATGTTTTGCTACGTACGAACGGAATCGTATCGGTTTGAGAGTACATAACGGTGAAACTATTGTAGGTTGCGTAGCAGACCATAAAAGAGAAGTTTACTCAGCATTAAGCATCATTCCAACTGGACGTGGAAGAATAATCCTCTGTGCACTCGACATGTTTGCATGTATTAGGGCTGCTCTTTCTCAACCTCCCATTCACGATAGCGAAGGCCAAACAGCTGCATTCAAAGAGCTTCAAAACAACCGAGAAGCTGCAAATGTTGTCGGGCAACGGCTTCTTCTCAACATGCTTCAATCAGTGCAAAATTAATAATAACGTGAAGGGAAGTGAGAGCGTGTTGTATTCACTTCCCTTCGCATGCTTTGACAAAGTCCTTTCCTTGAATATCTATTAAAATTTGCGCATTTTAGAGTTAACATAGCTCACCACAGAGTTGGTTGAGCTTTTATATTTATTTATACACAAACAGTGTATGATTCTAATTTACCCACTCATTGAAATAAGCAAACATCGATGTGTTGAGTTTGTACACGGAGCACCGGGTATGGAACATCGATACTCTGTTGATCCGGTACAAATGGCCATCCTTTGGCGAGGTGAAAATGCGAAAACAATACACGTAATTGATAAGGATGGTGCAGCTGAAGGTCGCATTGTTAACTATGAAATTATCAAGCAGATGGTCGATGCAGTCGATATACCAATACAGGTTTCTGGTGGACTTCGGACGTACGAAGAAATTCAAAAAGTACTAAGTTTAGGTGTGTACAGAATTATTCTCAATACCGCCGCTGTTGAAAATCCTAAAATTATAGAAGACTTTGTGAAAGAATTTGGCACACGGAAAATTGCAGTAGGTATTGTTTCGGAGTCAGGAAAAGTTATCATTAAAGGTGGTACAACAACTGCTGAGATTTCTCCGATAGAACTTGCAATTCAGATGGCAAACCTTGGTGTTTCTCGCATTGTGTATGGTGAACGCGAAGAAGGTATCATTGGGAAAACACTCCCCTATGATATGCTCAAAGAACTTGTTACCAAAACTGGTGTACGAGTAACTGTACGTGGCGGTGTTTGGAATTACCAGGATCTTGTTCGACTCCAAACACTCGAAAAGTATGGGGTTGACTCAATTATTTTAGGAAAGCCTCTCTACGAAAATTGTTTCCCTTGCCAAACACTTTGGCGAATTAACGAGGCGCAACTTACCGATCTTGGTCCCACTCGAAGATTATAACAATGGTAATTACTGTTATTGGACATATCTGCAACGATATTCTCCCACCTCAATCACCCCATGAAAAGTCTCGTGAACAGTTTGGAGGAATATTCTACACAATAGCAGCACTTGCTACCCTCATTGATGAGAGCGATATTCTTTACCCCGTTTTTGGTGTTGGCAATGGTGACTACGATCGACTCATGAATCTCTTATCACGATATAAAAATATTGAAACACGTGGTATATTCAAATTCAAAGGAATTACGAATACAGTATACCTCTCATACCACAATGACAAGCAATCGCGTACCGAATGTTCTCGCGACATTGCAGCACCAATACCCTTCCAACGGATTAAACCGTACCTCGATTGTGATGGTATTCTTATCAACATGGTTTCAGGGTTCGATATTACACTTGAAACACTCGATGCAATTCGAATAGAAACACGTGACCAACGCATTCCTATTCACTTTGACTTTCACTCTCTTACCCTTGGTATCGATCACAACCATGTACGTTTTCGTCGACCGCTTACAGATTGGCGCCGATGGTGCTTCATGCTCCATTCCATACAAATGAGTGAAGAAGAAGCTGCTGGTCTCACGGCTGAAAAATTTGATGAAACAACTCTTATCAACCATCTTATGCCTCTCATGGTGAACACTCTCCTCATCACACGAGGTGAAAAGGGCGTCTCCGTAATTTCACAAGACATTCATAAGAAACTATCACGGAGAGATATTCCTGGAATTCCGACTGACAATCGATTCATTAACCCGACTGGCTGTGGCGATGTGTTCGGAGCTGCATATCTCTACGCATACTTAAAGACACGAAATTCCTTTACTGCTGCGGAGTTTGCAAATGCTATAGCATCATTGAACACTACACTTGCATCTGCAGAAGATTTTGATACATTACGAGAACAAATAACAACGCTTAAACAAGAACTGAAGGTAGCATACGTATGATTGTCATGAAGTTTGGTGGCACTTCTGTTGAAGATGCACGTGCCATGAATAATGTTATTAATATCATTCTGAAAGCACAATCCCAGCATCCGATTGTCGTACTCTCGGCAATTGCCGGAGCAACAAACACACTCCTGAAAGCTGCATCGATGTCTTTAGAGGGGCAGCTTGATGAAGCCCATGCTCGATTGAACCAATTGCTCGAACGCCATGTCACTATAGCTGAAAACCTCATCGACGATCGACCGACAATTCAACAACTTATCTTGAGTTTCAAACGCCGTTTTGAAGAATTAAAAAATATATGTCATGGTATCGCATTACTCGGCGAACTTACACCTCGTTCACTTGACGCAATTGCATCGATAGGTGAACGTCTTTCAACATTAATCCTCGCAGAAGCGATGGAACAACGTGGCATTCCTGTCGAACTTGTGGATGCAAGAACTTTCATGATCACTGATGATCATTTCACAGCGGCACATCCTCTCTTCGACCTTATCAACGCAAAAGCGACCGAAATATTTTTACCCCTTATACAAGCTGGAAAGATTCCAATAACACAAGGATTTGTAGGTGTAACACCGAAAGGTATTACAACAACACTTGGTCGTGGTGGTTCAGACTATACAGCATCCATTCTTGGAGCGGCACTTGGTGCAAAAGAAATTCAAATATGGACAGATGTTGATGGTGTTCTAACAGCCGACCCACGAATCGTACCCAATGCGCGGAAGCTCGACGTAATATCTTTCAACGAAGCCTCAGAGCTTGCTTACTTTGGAGCAAAGGTTCTCCATCCTAGTACAATTCTTCCAGCAATCCAAAAAAATATTCCTGTAATTGTCCTAAATTCAAAGAACCCTGAAAATACTGGAACCCGCATTATTTCCAATCCTCCACCGAGTACTCTCGCTGTCAAAGCAATTGCATCGAAGAAAGGAATTACTGTTATTAACGTGATTTCCACGCGGATGCTCATGGCATATGGATTCCTTGAAATGATTTTCTCAATTTTCAGTAAGTACAAAACTCCTGTTGATCTTGTGAGTACTTCTGAAGTAGCAGTTTCACTCACAATTGATACGACAACCCATCTCGACCAGATTGTTGTAGAATTAGAAGAAGCAGCTGAAGTCAATGTACTTACAGACAAAGCAATCGTTAGCGTTATCGGTGAACGAATACGTTCAACAGAAGGGATTGCCCATCGTGTTTTCAATGCACTTAAGAACATTAACATTATTATGATTTCCCAAGGTGCATCCGAAATAAACATGAGTATGGTTATAGATGAAACCGACGTTGAAGAGGCTGTACAACGATTGCATGCTGAATTTTTTGGCCAATAACAAATATGAGGGAGATTCCTATGAAGCTTGCTCTCCATGGATATGGAAAAATGGGAAAAGAAGTTGAGCGGTTAGCTCTTGAACGTGGATGGTCTATTTGTGCACGTATTGATCTCACTCAGCCACCATGTACACCCGAACAATGTGCACAAGCAGATGCTGTTATCCACTTTGCATCCGCAAATGGGATGCTTGATGATTTGAAATATTGGGGTAACCTGCAAAAACCTCTTGTCATTGGAACAACGGGTTGGTACAACTCCCTTTCTGATGTTCAATCAATTCAACAACAGTACAACATAGGTATTGTGTATGCAGCAAATTTCTCACTAGGAGTAAATCTCTTCTATGCAATACTCCGTACAGCTGGAACACTCATAAATCGCTTTCATGAGTACGATGTTTTTATCCACGAGTATCACCATAAAGATAAAGCTGACAGTCCCAGTGGTACAGCACTTTCTATAGGGAAACTACTCCTCAATACAATAGAACGAAAGAAAGAACTCCTAACAGAAACGTCCCATGGGAAAATTCATCCCCATCAACTCCACATAACATCAACCCGGGGTGGTACCGTCATCGGTACCCATATTGTTACATTTGATTCTTTCGCTGATACTATCGAAATTATGCATGCTGCAAAGAATCGCTCAGGATTTGCACTTGGTGCGTTACTTGCAGCTGAATGGATAAAAGATAAAAAAGGTCTTTTCACGTTCGAAGATATTATGAACGAATTATTCTAATGAGGAGGTACATACACATGCGACCACCAAAAAAGTTCCAAGGTACGGCAACAGCAATTGTAACCCCTTTTAAGAAAGATGGTTCTCTTGATGAACCGGCTTTACGAAAGTTCATTGAGTACCAAATTAAAGGTGGAGTTGATGCTCTCGTCCCTCTTGGCACAACAGGAGAAAACCCCACGGTAACAAAAGAAGAACATGAACGAGTACTTGAAATCGTTATAGAACAAGCACGAGGCCGCGTGAAAATTTTTGCCGGCGCAGGAAGCAATAGTACTGCCGAAGCAATCGAGAAAGCACGTATTGCTAAAGCTGTTGGTGCGGATGCTGCACTCGTCGTGGGTCCCTATTACAACAAACCAACACAAGAAGGATACTATCGCCACTTCAGAGCCATTGCTGAAGCTGTTGATATACCAATTATCGTCTACAACGTACCAGGTCGCACAGGAGGTAACATCGAAGCTTCAACAATCCTCCGCTTGGCTGAAGAAATCCCATCCATTGTAGCTGTAAAAGAAGCTTCTGGTAATCTCCAGCAAATTATGGAAATCGCACGAAATAAACCACAGCACTTTTCTCTTCTCTCCGGTGATGATGCCTATGCATTTCCACTCATTGCTCTTGGAGGTGATGGTTGTATCTCAGTTGTTGCTAATGAAGTACCAAAAGAGTTTTCTCAGCTTATCAATTTCTGTCTCAAAGGAAAATGGGATAAAGCACGTGAGCTTCATTATAAACTTCTTCCACTCATGAATGTAAATTTCATTGAGTCAAATCCTATCCCCGTTAAAACAGCTTTAGCAATGATGGGACTAATCGAAGAATCATATCGACTACCACTTTGCCCGATTTCTGAAAAAAATCGGGAAAAAGTGAGGCAGGTACTCATGAGCTTAAAACTTATTAAAGGGTAGTATATGCTCCTTCGAGAAAAAATTGAAAAGTTGTATGAACAAGATAAAGCTTCCATTGATAAACAAGCAGCCCTGCAAGCATTCAATGAGTTAAAATTTTTCTTAAACTATGGCGAGATTCGTGCAGCAAGTCCTCATCAAAATACTTGGACGTACCATCAGTGGGTAAAGAAGGGTATTCTCCTTGGTTTTAATGTAGGCGATCTTGTCGATGTTTCACTCAACGAACAATTTCGTTTCTTCGATAAAAACACCTATACACCGAAAAAAATAACCCTTGAACATAGAGTCCGATTGTCCCCTGGTGGAACGTATATCCACGATGGTGTTTATCTAGGTCCACACGTGACGATTCTTTCCCCAACAACTATTACTATCGGTGCGTTCGTTGATGAGTATACATCCATCGACACTCACTCATTTCTAGGACCATGTGTACAAATTGGTAAACGTGTACACATTGGAACAGGGACATACATTACCAGCACACTAACAGAGTTGACTATTCCACCCGCAATTGTCGAAGATGATGTGTATATTCAAGGCATGTGCAGTATTGGTGATGGTGTTATAGTTCAACGGAGAGCAGTACTCGCACAAGGAGTACACCTTACCCATACGACACAGCTCGTTGACCTTGTTAATAGTACTATCTATTGTAAGAACGATTCACAACCACTTATTGTACCAGAGGGTGCTGTTGTGGTTCCTGGCACCCGTACAATGACCAATGATTTTGCCCGTACACATGGTATTGGTATATACACTCCTCTCATCGTTCAATACCGACCAGAAACCCTAAGTGCTGAAACTGCATTAATTACTGCACTCCAATGAAACGAATTCTTATTTGCGGAAGTAATGGTCTCCTCGGTCAACGCTTATCGCTCCTCCTGAGTACCAGAACTGAGTATGAAGTGTTAAACACTTCAATTGAACGAACCTTTGTTTTCGATGATAAACTCTTTGACTACACTCAGCTTGACATTACATCACGCAGTGACGTAAAAAGTCTCATATCCAGTTTTCAACCTACTGTTATTTTCAATGCCGCTGCAGCAACGAATGTTGATTGGTGTGAAACACATCGAGAAGAAACATGGAAACTCAATGTTGTTGCTGTTGAAAACCTTGCCGAAGCAGCTCGACGTGTTAATGCTAAACTTATTCACGTCTCGACAGATTATATCTTCGATGGAAAAGCTGGTCCGTACACCGAAACAGCACAACCTAATCCTCTTGGTTATTATGGCAAATCAAAACTGGCAAGCGAGAATGTTGTACTAAGTGCAAACATCAACTACGCTATTGTTCGAACTATGGTACTATTTGGTTATGGCATCAATGTTAAACCGAACTTTGCACTGTGGGTACTCCAAAATTTAAGGCAAGGGAATCGTATTAGAGTTGTTGATGATCAACAAGGAAATGCAACGTATGTAGGTGATCTAGCAATCGCTATGATCAAACTCTTCGAGCTTGACAAAGTTGGTGTATACAACGTTGCAGGGCGCGATATTCTTTCCCGGTATGACTTTGCAGTACAAATTGCTGAAGTTTTTGGATTTGACCCCTCACTTATACAACGTATAAAAAGCTCTGAACTTCAGCAAACAGCCCCACGCCCCATGAAGAGCGGCCTCATTGTTGAAAAAGCAGAACGTGAATTAGGGATACGCTTTCATACTGCACGAGAAGGTTTATTGAAACTAAAACAAGAACTAGAAGATTGTCAAAAAAATTAAGAGCAGAATCCTATGTTAGATATTAAATTTATCCGAGAAAATCCTGAACTAGTACAAGCTGGTGCAAGAGCTAAAGGAATCTCCATCGATCTCACTACCTTACTGAAACTCGATGATAAACGAAAACAGCTCATTCAAGAAGGTGATACCTTAAAAGCTAAACGAAATCAAGTTTCAAACGAAATCGGAAAACGCAAACGGAGTGGTGACACCGTAACAGATTTAATTGCGAGTATGGAAACCATAAAAGAGCGTATCCAACAAATAGATACTGAGCTTAAAGACATCGAACGATCAATCGAAGAACTTTTACTCACTATCCCAAACATTCCACACAATTCAGTACCATTTGGTACATCTCCCGACGACAACAAAGTTGTTTACCAATGGGGTGACATACCTGATTTCGATTTCCACCTGAAACCGCATTGGGAACTTGCAGATAAACTCGGAATCATTGACTTTGGCCGGGGTGCAAAAGTCACCGGTGCTGGTTTTCCATTCCTCATTGGGAAAGGTGCTCAACTCGAACGAGCTCTCATAAATTTCTTCCTTGACAAGGCACGGGAGCATCACTATAAAGAGGTAATGCCACCAATTGTTGTCAATGCAGACAGTGCACGCGGTACAGGGCAACTACCAGATAAAGAAGACTTAATGTATGTTGTTGAACGAGATCAATTGTACCTCATCCCGACAGCCGAAGTACCCGTCACAAATATACATCGTGACGAAATTCTCCAAGAAAGCGATTTACCACTCCGGTATGCTGCGTATACACCTTGTTTTCGACGTGAAGCGGGATCGTATGGTAAAGACGTACGCGGTTTAAACAGACTTCACCAGTTCGATAAAGTAGAACTTGTAAAATTTGTACATCCTTCAACCTCGTATGATGAATTAGAATTTCTTCGACAAGATGCCGAAGAACTTCTCCAACTTTTAGGGCTCCCCTATCGCCGTTTACTAATGTGTACAGGTGACTTAGGTTTTACACAAACAAAAAAATACGATCTTGAAGTATGGTCCCCCGCTCAACAACGGTGGCTAGAAGTATCATCATGCAGTAACTTTGAAGCTTTCCAGGCTCGTCGTATGAACGTACGTTTCCGTCCTGCCCATGGCGGAAAACCTGAATTTGTTCATACGTTAAACGGTTCAGGTCTTGCTCTTCCACGTGTTGTGGCTGCTTTACTTGAATTCTATCAAACTCCAGAAGGGAAAGTTATCATTCCAAAAGTGTTACATCCTTACACCAAATTTGAAGTTATTGGGTAAATTACCTTACCACTGTTATCACAACAATGCGTTCACTGCTTCGACTTCTTCCATATCTTCGCCGATATAAAAAAGCTTTACTCGCTGGAATCCTTACTGTTATTGGGAGTAATATTTTCAATGTCCTCCAGCCAAAATTTCTAGGATACGCAATTGATATACTTGCAATAGGAATATCACATGGTACTCTTAACATAAAGGCATTACTGCTCTGGACAGGACTCATCGTCCTTTTTGCACTCATTGCTGGATTCCTTACATACCTAACACGACAAACGATTATTGTCACATCACGGCACATAGAATTTGACCTGAGAAACGATTTCCTTCGCCACATCCAAACTCTCGACACCACATACTACCATACTACATCGACGGGTGATCTTATGGCGCATGCCACAAACGATATTAATGCTGTACGGAATGTACTCGGCCCTGGAATTATGTACCCAACTGATACACTCCTTACATTTACAATGGTTGTTACCATGATGTTTACAAGCGATTGGAAACTAACACTCGTTGCACTACTCCCTCTTCCATTTGTATCATTTGTCATGTATCGCATTGGTAAACATATTCATGTAAAATTTACTGAACGACAAGAACAGTATTCAAAGTTAACAACCCATACGCAAGAGAGTCTTGCTGGTATTCGCGTTATTCAATCATACGTACGTGAAACATACTTCGAACATCAATTTGATGTCCTAAGCACCGAGTACTTCAAGAAAAACATGCACCTTGCTCTCTACCAAGCTATTCTCTGGCCTCTTCTCTTTACACTTGTAGGAACTTCTTTACTCCTTACACTGTACGTTGGTGGGATCCAAGTGATTCATCACACCATTTCCATTGGGACACTCACAGCATTTATTACCTATCTTTCGATGCTTATCTGGCCAATGATTGCTTTTGGTTGGGTTACCAACATCCTCCAACAAGGTGCTGCATCAATGGAACGTCTTTCTACGATCTTCGATACTCACCCAACAATTCTTAATTCCAATAGTCACTCAATAACTATACCTTCAATAAGAGGAACTATCGAATTTCGAAATGTTTCTTTTCAATATCCTGGAACGGGAAAATGGGTCCTCCGAAACATTTCTTTTACACTTCCTGCTGGTTCGACCTTTGCAATTGTAGGTCGTACTGGAGCCGGCAAAACAACGCTCATTAATCTTATTCCGCGGATATATGATCCTACTGAAGGTGAAATTTTTATCGATGGTATACCGATTGTCACTATTCCCCTTCAGATCTTACGCAAGTTTCTAAGCGTTGTACCACAGGAAACATTCCTCTTTTCCGACACAATTTCAGAAAACATTAAGTATGGCTCACTCTATGATAGCTGTACAGAAAGTGAGCTCAATCGCGTTGTTGAGCTTGCACACCTTACACCTGATATTAATTCATTTCCTTTACAACTTCAAACAATGATCGGAGAACGAGGAATAACTCTCTCCGGTGGCCAGAAACAACGTGTTAGCATTGCGCGTGCTCTTATTCGAAATCCACAAATTCTTATTCTCGATGATGCACTTTCTGCTGTTGATACGTATACTGAACATCGTATACTCCACAAACTTCGTGATTCAATGCGTGGTAAAACTTGTATCCTCATCAGTCACCGAATATCAACTGTTCGTGATGCTGACAAAATTCTCGTTCTTGAAAACGGGACTATTGCTGAGAGTGGTACACATGAAGAACTCATTGCTCATAAGGGATTGTATTCCGAACTCTACCACAAACAACTTATTGAAGAAGAACTTGAATCTCTTTAGCCGGTAACCATATGCATGAAGAAGAAGTTCTTGGAAAAGCATACGATAGTCGTCTCATGCGACGACTTTTGAAATACCTTAGACCCTATACGATGTATGTTATTCTTGGCATACTCATGAGCATACTCATGAGCATACTCGAAGCAATACGTCCGCTCTTTACTAAAATCGCTGTCGATGAAAACATCAAGACCAATGATACTCAAGGACTTCTTAGTACTATTGCTCTCCTTGCTATCGTAATCATTCTTCGTGCATCGATACAATTCGCAAACGCTTACTTAACACAATGGATTGGCCAACGAGCTATCTATGACCTACGGAAAGAAATCTATCACCACTTACAAACTCGAGCACTCTCATTCTTTGATCGCAACCCCATTGGAAGGCTCATTACAAGAGTTACAAATGATGTCGAAGTGCTCAATGAGATGTTTTCATCGGGTATTGTACTAGTTTTTAGTGACATATTTACAATCGTTGGCATTCTCTACTTTATGTTTACTCTTCACTGGCAACTCGCACTCGTTACTTTAAGTGTTTTGCCCTTCCTTTTCTATGGCACTTTCCTGTTTAGAGAGAAAGTTCGAAAAGCATATAGAAATGTTCGTATCCATCTTGCAAGAATTAATACCTTCATGCAAGAACATATTACCGGAATACTAATTGATAAACTCTTTACACGCGAAGTATATGCATTCAACAAATTTTCGTCCATTAACGCTGATCATCGTGATGCAAACATCAAGTCAATATTCTACTACGCTGTGTTCTACCCAAGTGTTGATTGTATGGGTGCACTCGCTGTTGGACTTCTCCTCTGGTATTCTGGAATTCACGCACTTGATGGTACAATAACACTTGGTACCGTCATGGCGTTTGTTCAATTCAACGAAATGTTCTGGCGACCTATCCGTGATTTATCAGAGAAGTATAACATTCTCCAAACAGCTATGGCATCGTCAGAACGCATTTTCCAACTTCTTGATACTCCTCTAACAATTAGTACACCACTTCATCCTCATAAACTTGAGAATGTTAAAGGCTCAATAGAATTCAGGAATGTATGGTTTGCATACGGAACAAAACCCGATGGCACTCCTGATTGGGTATTAAAAGATATTTCATTTACTATTGAAGCAGGACAAACAGTTGCTATTGTCGGACACACAGGTGCAGGCAAAACAAGTCTTATGAATGTTCTCACGCGGTTGTACGATATTCAGCAAGGTACAATCCTCCTCGACGGGATACCTTTATCTTCCCTCACCCCTGAAAATGTTCGAAGAATCATTACCGTAGTACCACAAGACATTTTCCTTTTTTCAGGCACTATTCACGATAACATTACACTTGGTGATCCCGCAATTTCTTTTGAACGAGTTCAAGCAGTCGCACGATTTGTAGGACTTCACCAATTCATTGAACAATTGCCTGACAAATACAACACAGTCGTAAAGGAACGTGGCGCTATTCTTTCTGTAGGCCAAAAGCAACTCCTCACTTTTGCTCGTGCCCTTGCCCACAATCCTAAAATTCTCATACTTGATGAAGCAACATCCAATATTGATACAGAATCAGAGCAAATGATACAAAACGCTATCAAAAAAATGCTTAAGGGTCGGACTTCAATAGTGATTGCTCACCGACTTTCAACGATACAACGTGCTCATTGCATCATAGTACTCCACAAAGGAGAGCTTCGTGAACTCGGAACCCATTCGGAATTATTATCTCTAAACGGTATTTACCGAAAACTGTATGAGCTGCAGTACAAAGAACAGGAATTATATAAGTACTAATTATCGTTCTCTCAATTCAATGTTCACATGATACATAAATAGAATAATGATAGATCACTCACTTTCAATTGATAGTGCAACTTTTGTTGTTGTCGATGTCGAAACAACTGGACTTAGTCCGTTGAACGATAGGATCACAGAAATAGCAATGATGAAGATTCAAAATGGTGTACTCGTTGATGAATTTTCAACTCTCATTAATCCACTTGTTCCTATACCACCTGCAATCACGGCAATTACCGGTATCGACACTCTTATGGTCCAAAATGCTCCTACTGCACGGGAAATAGTACCAACTATAGTCTCCTTTCTTGGAAACAGCATTTTCGTAGCTCATAATGCTCCCTTCGATTGGGGATTTGTATGCCAAACAGCCTTACGGGAGAACAACATTTTATTAACAAATCCAATCCTGTGTACTGTCAAGCTTTCAAAAAAAATTCTTCCTCATCTCCGCAGTAAAACGCTTGGTGTTGTCACTGCAGCCCTGGGAATACGTATTCCAGCACGTCATCGAGCATCTG
Source organism: Bacteroidota bacterium (assembly GCA_026416125.1). Lineage (GTDB taxonomy): Bacteria > Bacteroidota > Ignavibacteria > UBA10030 > UBA10030 > JAOAFT01. Next base: position 33,814 of record JAOAFT010000016.1, on the reverse strand, counting down.
GAGATGCATACGCTACAGCTCTTCTACTTCTCAAATTGCTCACTCACTTGAAGCACCATCGAGGTATCTGCACTGTATCTGAACTGCTACATTTTCACAACTCGTAATGAAATACAAATAGTAAAGTGCCCACCCTTCTCTTCTTGAGTTGTACTTAAGCAATTTATCAATTTCATCACTTTATCAAGAGGAGCTTTCGAACAAAAACGTTTCCCCTATATTCAAGCTTTGCAAAGTATACACCACTTGGGTACGTTTCGCCATCGAATGAAATCCTATAACGATTTCCACCAATTACAATACCATTGTACAATGTTTCAACTTTTTGACCGAGAACATTGGTAATTGTAACAGTTGCATGCGACGATACCGGAAGAATAAATTCAATAACCGTTGAGGGATTAAATGGATTTGGATAGTTTTGAAATAGTATAAAATCCTGAGGGGTACGACCTCTGTCTTCAATTGCTGTAATGCTAAAATCGACATTAATATTTCGTACAGTATCTGGATAATCTCCAACAGTTATAGGGTGTGGAAATGCTGCTACAGTTCCATCTTTTACTTGATTGTACCATATTCCAGACTGCGTCTCATTATCCCAGAAAAGAATATAGTATGTTCCAGGTGGTACCATAAAAATATAGCTTGTCTGAGTACTCGGATATATCCACGCAAAGGGCTGGCCAGATGGTGAACCAATAAAAGCACTAATTCCTTCGCATGTCCCACCTCTTATGGAGCCAGTAATCACACCACCACGAATAAGAATGGCATCAATATTTTTAATTGTATCAACCGCTTGTGTCACAACAACTGTATCTCCTCGCCATTCAACATATTTTTGATTGTATGTTGTAATAACGTATCCTTCTTTCTTGAAGGTTACAAAATACTTCCCTTCTTGTACACAAAGCTCGTATTTTCCATTACGATCAGTATAGGTCTCTTCTATTGGTGCTTGGTATGGCTGTTTAGCTTCAACTCGAACATTGCTCAATGGCTCACCAGTACTATTTTTCACTGTACCAATAATTAGCTTTGGAGCTACAAGAACAAAGTTAATGTTTTCGTTGCTCGATGTTCCAACAACCTCAAATCTTTTTGGTTGTGGCATGAATGATCCGTTCCAGGCTTGGGGCTCGATATGCCATATTGTTCCGAGCGGTTCATGTAACCGTATTGTGTAATTTCCACTATTGTCTGTGAGAGCGCTCCAGTGAAAAACATCAACAGCATTGTCATCTTTTGCATCTGCAACAACAAGTACATTAGGGGCAGGCTTACCATTCCAATACCGGACTGTTCCACGAATGGTAAATGTATACGTTTGCACTTCAACAAACGAGAATGTCGCTGTAACCGTCTTTCCACTCCCTGACGATATAAAAATGTATGAAGTAGGTGCTAAACCGATTTTAAAACCAGTAGTAATTATTCCGTTTGCTATGCCGTCGAAATCACCTGGACCACTAGATGATGTGATACCATCTGTTTCAGTAAAACGTGCCCATCGAATATCAACTCCTTGATCAACAACACCATTGGTATTAATATCTATCCATACTTCATTTTCAACCGTTTCACCAGGTGTACTAAGATAGATTTTCCATTCGAGCATTTGCCCTTGAAGTACAACAGCACCATTCCGTTTCCCATTTACTATGATGGAATCTGGTCCAGCATAGACATACAGTGGAATAAAGAAAGTAAAAATTAAATAAAATAAAGACTGTTTCATCGTATTCTTCATTAAAGAGTTAAAAAGGAATAAACCTGTATAACCTATCTCAAGGTGATGATCATACAGGTTTATTGAATCTATAATTTCATAAGAAATTTACTGGTTTGCCTGGAGAACTTTCTCTTGTAGTTTCTTCCTGTACTGTTGAAGTTTTTCAAAAAGGGACTCGTCTTGGAGAGCGAGCATTTGTATTGCAAGTAGCGCTGCATTCGCAGCACCATCAATCGCTACAGTTGCTACCGGTATCCCTGCTGGCATTTGCACAATCGAGAGAAGCGAATCAAGACCATTGAGAGCCTTTGACTTGATTGGTACACCAATGACAGGAAGAAGAGAGACTGCTGCAAGTACACCCGGAAGGTGAGCAGAACCTCCTGCACCCGCAATGAGTACGCGTATGCCACGTTCTTTTGCTTCTTTGGCATATTGAATTGCCTGATCTGGTGTTCGGTGTGCTGAGAGCACTTTTACTTCACATTCAACACCAAATTCCTTGAGCATCTGACGCGCAGGTTCCATTGTTTCCATATCTGATGAACTTCCCATGAGAATAGCGACTTTAGTTTGTGTCATTGCATACTCCTTTCGTATTTTTATGTTAATGTTATTCGTTTCCTGCAGCTCGACGTAACCGATCCATAATCGCTGCACCAATTCCCTCTTCTGAACGGACACTTTCAACAAGTACTACATCACACCCTTCATTATCAGCACTTCGGAGAATGCTAAATAAATTGCGTGCATACATCCTAAGATCATTGGACAAATGATAATGCATCGAGCAATAACGCTTCCCTTCGAATACATCAGAATGTGTAATGATGGTTAGTTTTTTCCCACGTCGTTGTTGTTCATGAAAGCAATACTCTAGCTCTTCAACATTGCCTTCATCGACCAAATAAACAGCAGCACGTGGTGCATAGTGACGATATTGCGTGCCTGGTGAACGACGTTGAGTATGTTCTCCCTTTTGAGCAATTCGCACTGGACCTACAACAGATTCAAGCTCTGACCGCGCAAGACCACCAAGGCGAAGAATGACAGGTGGTTTCTGTGTTATATCGAGAACAGTAGATTCGACACCAACATGAGTTGGACCTGCATCGAGTATTAGATCGATTTTCCCATCAAAATCTTGCAATACATGTGCAGCGAGCGTAGGACTTGGTCGACCTGATATATTTGCACTTGGTCCAACAATTCCACTTCCAAATTCACGAAGTACAGTGAGTGTAAACTCCTGCTTAGGGACTCGTAGTGCAACAGTGTCTAACCCACCAGTGACGACACGTGGGACTTTATCGTTTGCTTCAACAATCAACGTGAGTGGACCTGGCCAAAAGTACTCAGCAAGCTTATAGGCAACCGGTGGAAGATTTTTACTAAAGATCACACCATCACTAATCGATGCTATATGAACAATAAGTGGATTATTAGATGGACGTCCCTTTACTTCGTACACTCGTTTCACAGCAGAAGTATTTAGTGCATCAGCGCCTAATCCATAGACGGTTTCTGTTGGGAAAGCTATAATTCCACCACCTCGTAAAATTACGAGTGCATCGTGAAGTGCTTCTTCAAATTGTTCATTAACTGAAAGTATTTTTGTCTTGATGCTCATTGCTCGTATACAATGTAGGCTCTCACATACCCACAAGAACCCTTGATTTTTACATTATAATCATAGGTAGTTATCTTGCTAACCACCCCCCATCTACAACGAGGACGTGTCCATTCACATAATCCGATGCTGCAGAAGCAAGGAAGATAGCTGCACCTTTTAAATCACTCGGAAGTCCCCAACGACCGGCAGGGATTCGATCGAGAATCGCTTTCGATCGAACAGGATCATCACGCAGTGCTTTTGTATTGTTCGTCGCCATGTATCCAGGTGCAATAGCATTAATGTTCAATCCGTGTACTGCCCATTCATTTGCCATAGCTTTCGTAATTTGTGCTACAGCTCCTTTGCTTGCAGCGTACGAGGGAACAAGAATACCACCCTGAAATGCAAGGAGCGATGCAATGTTAATAATTTTTCCATATTTTCGCTTCATCATATCGCGAGCTGCAGCTTGAGCAAAAAAGAACACCGTTTTCGCATTGATAGCCATAACTTCATCCCAATCTTTCTCACTGAAATCTATCGCTGGTGTTCTTCGTATGATGCCAGCATTGTTAACGAGAATATCAACCTTCCCAAATTCGCTTATAGTCTTTTCGATAATTGATGGAATAGGATCGATCGTCATTAGATTAGCCACAACGACTACAGCTTTCCGACCAAGCTTTCTTATCTCTTCAGCTGTTTCGTCGCTTGATACATAGTCGACCAACACGAGATCTGCTCCAGCCTCTGCTAACCCAAGTGCCATACCCTGGCCAAGTCCCGTACTCGCACCTGTGACGATTGCTGCTTTCCCGCTTAAATCGAATAAATTCATCATTCCTACATCCTCCATTCAATTGTTTTACACACGCGTGTGAATTGTAAGTATAATGTACCAATCATTTACGAATCCTTCAATACTCAGTCTTTTATTGTTATAACCACTTCAAAGACTACCTAAATAACATTGCCAGCAACGTTCATACTGTTCACAATTTAAAATTAAAGGGAAACAAACGGGTGTTCGTTAAAAATCAGTTGAGAGTTTAAAACGAAAGATGCATCGTTGGGATTTATCTGAAACATAGAGTGTTTTATCGAAGAATGCTACACCTGTAGGATGAAAAGGGTGACCTACTTTGTAAGGGCCAAATGACTCTTTCTTAAACTGTCCTCGACTGTTGAATTTTACAATACTATCGAGTCCAGCATCAGCGATGAAAATATCAAGTCTCCTATCGTCAATTGCAAGTCCTTTAGGTAGTACGTATCGATATGGGCGAATAAAATCAACACTCATCGAAGTTGGATTTGTTGGATCAAAACGTGGTTGCCAGCCTTCAAATTCTTCTGATTGTTTATAGACAAGCCAGAGCACAGCATAGGCAACACCTACTTGTTGTTGCGCAAGGAGAAAATTCCGAGAATTAGGGAATGTAATGAGTGTTGTTAGTTGGTTAATAAATTGAATTCCATTCCCAACTCCCGTTGCCAAATCTGTAACAGGTGTTATGTATTTATCATTCTTTGAAAAACGCATTACACGTGTATCAGGGTCAATAGGACTACTGTTGTCTGGACCAGTACGTGCAACGAGGTACGTATTATCAGGCATTGTACCAATACCAACGAATCGACGATTTGGCCTTGTTATTTCTTTCCACACTGTGTCAATCCGAGCACGGGATAGATCGTGGTACACATTGCTGAGAGAATCTACCAAGTGAATTCGGAATAATGCAGCGATGGTACGTACACCGGTCGAGGTTTGTTGTGAAACCGTACCAGCAACAAGGAGATCAAGCGTCCAATCTTGTGCGATTGCAGAAGGATTATCTATGGCACGTTCACCCATTACTGTACCGGCAAAGTTCATCATAACAATGCGATTCGAATCAGCAATGTATAGTAAATTATCCTTACCAACATAGAGTACCGATGGGGACCTAAAGCCCATGAATGGCGGTACTATTTCTAAGTATGTCGTATCACCAACAACGTACGTTTGTTTAGCAAGTGATGTGACCGTGTCAAGTGGATATTTCTCATCACATCCAATGATTATGATGAAAACAATACAGACTGAAAGAAGAATAATAAAGTTTTTCATTAGTACGTAAACCCACACGAAATTCGATGTATATTCCCTAATAAGTTATAGTCGGTATACGAATAGTCAAACGTTAGTACTGTTAAGGTCATTGGTATTCGAATTCCGAGCCCAAAAGAGTAGTTCTCAGCACCAGTTTGATCCTTTGAAAGCAACGAGGTTCCAATTGTTCGTTTCAAACCTACACGTGCATATAACCAGGAATTCCAATTGTATTCTACACCACACCGTAAATGTTCTGCATTGTCATTCGGGTGATTCAATTGTAGTGCTACTGTTAGTATATGTTCATTTATTGTGAACACATCATATGCAACACCAACTTTAAACATTGTTGGTGGTGAGAATGATTGGAATGAGCTAGTGGTTGTCCCGTCAAACAACGTTACTGTTCCCTTTGGAGCAACATCGGATCCAAAGTTTGTCATAGCCACACCAATTCTAAGTGAACCAACACCTGTGTGGTAATACGTTCCCAAGTCGAAGAGCAGTGTCTGAATTTTTAACGATGCTAAGTTCTCTTCAGCATACTTAAGAGTTATACCAAAATTAAATTGGGTTGTCATTTTTCGTGCGTACGTAATCCCAACAGCAAGATCACTGTACCTAAAATATTCACCAGTACCAAACGGCCGTGTTTCAGTCGTAACCGGCATATCGTCTGTTTGCAATGAAAGACATGATATTCCAACAACATCATCAATAGAAAGGTGATACGTTATTCCAAAGAACTGGTGGTGAAGATCAACGACATAGGCACTGTACGCTGCAAGGACTTCATTCTCTGGTGTAGTTGCAATACCAGCTGGATTCCAAAATAATGCCGAGGCACCTGTTGCCACAGCAACAGTTGCTTCCCCCATACCTGTACCACGAGCACCAACACCTATCTTTAAAAATTGAAGCGATGATATACCAACACGTTGTCCGCCTAGGTTGGGCAACAACTGGGATAAAGCAACTTGTGCAGTAAAAACAATTAAGAACATATTTCGAAACACTATTTTCATCGTTAAAACGAAACTGCTACTCCAAGTGTTATATGTCGTGGCTCCATAAAGCGAGCAGGATTATATGGGTATGGACTAATTGGCGCTTGAGTATCGGGATATCCTGGATCATTCCAGCTGTATGGCACTGCAGTCCAACTTCCATTTGGATTCTTTGGCTTATATGCATCCCCAGTAACAGGGTTCAATATTTGCGCATTATCACGATTGAATAGATTTGTAATTTCGAGTGACACTGTCAGCTTTGTTGGTCCGACCGTGAAGTACTTCTCAAAGTTCACATTCACTGTCATGACATCCTTACCAACCTTACCATAGGGATTCGAGTAATCATCTGAATATACTGGTCTGCCATTGCTTGGATCGTGCCCAATGAGAATCTGTGGGGTATATCGTTTTCCCGATTGATAGAACATGCGAATAAATACATTGTAATCGTCAAGTACTCCTCCACCAAAACCAAAGAGCGGTTGACCTTTTTGTACCCGAAAGTTTAAATTCAAAGATCCTTGAAAGGGACGGTCCCAACTTGTGTATTTTTCTTTTACATTTTCTTCAAGGTTATTTAGTATATTATACTTAGCCTCTTCTGCAGATGAGCTTTTTCCAGTTGTAATTGAGTAAGCAAGTGAAAGAGATCCTCGAAACCACGAACCAATTCGTTTCTTATATTCAATCTCAAAACCTCGTGAACGCGTATAATCCTGGTTGATGTACGTTGTGTATGTTCCCGTTGAGTATCCTGTTACGGGGAGCTGGACAGTTCGAGTGGTGACGTAATCAAAAATATCTTTGTAATATGCTGTAATATTAAGCACATCGTTTTCGGTAATTTGGTTCCGCAATCCAAGTTCGTATGCAACGGTTGTCTCAGGGTTTAAATTTGGATTACCAATTGTTTGTGAGGTTGAACGAGCACTGCTCCGAAGGAGCTTGGTGTAAACGTACTGTGGTCGAGGGAACTTTGAAAAATGCCCATATGAAAAGAACAGTGTTTGGTTATCTGAAACAGGATGGGCAATTGCTAGTCGTGGGCTGAGCCTTCCTTTCCAGCGCACTCCAAAAATTGAATATGTGCTCTTGAAGTATTCTCGACGAATGACTGGACTCACCAGCGATTCTTGCTCATTCCGCATAGCATCGTCTACGTACTTCCCAGGAATCCAGTAATCAAAACGTAAACCAATATTGAGAATCATTCCACTATGCGTAAGACTATTTTGTACATACACTGCACCGATTGCAGGGTGTACTGAGTATATGTCATTATCATAACCAAGAGGACGAACCCAAGGTTTGTAAATATCAACCATTTGAAGGTACTGAAATCGGCATTCGAAGCCTGTTTTAAACTTATTTTTCTCTGTAATGTTACTCGTAAGATCAAACTTTACAGTGTACTCATCAACATACTGATCTCGCCACATCGAAGGACTCCCCATGTCGTAAAATCCATCGCCTGGAATCACGAGAATAGAATCGACACCGATCTGACGATACACTATGGGGTGTGTAACTACATCCTTTGGTTCTTGGTAGTATTCCCACCCTCTACCATTTGCATCTGCACGGAGATGAGCAATAAAACGACTGAATCGTACTTCATAGAATGTCTTTGGACTTATCGTGTGTGTTAATGAAACTGCTTGCTGCATGTTAATTTGAGCAAACGTATTCGCACTATCAGGAATTTGCTGGTAGAGGTACTGATATCCTGGCTGCGGTTCTTGATATTCGAGTGTTGTACGAATAGATTGAGTATTCTGATTCACAATTATTGCATACGTTCCTGCGTACGATACTTTGATTGTAGGAGTAATCTTCCACGTTACCTTTCCAAAAAGAGACCAATTATTACTCCTGCGTGGTGCTAACCATGATTGTTTGATAATAGCTGACTTCAATCCTCGTGGTGCCTTGAGAATCCAACCATCTGGAATACCATCTGCATTGATGCGTTCTACCCATCGAGTGTACCCATCCGTTAAATTTACATTACCATTGATGAAGAAACTGATCTTCCCAGGAATTTCAAGGCCAAGTTTTGGTAAAATGTACCGCGTAAGAATTTCAGGACCGCTGAACATGAAATCGTAAATGTCAGTATTAAAATTGGTTCGACTATTCGTATTAAGCCAAAAGTGATCACGTTTATGGCCGAGGGTGCCATTAAAGGAATCACTTCCTTCCTTTGTTGTCAAACTGATCACCCCCGAAGTTGCTTGTCCATACTCAGCATTATATCCACCTGTTATTACTTCAGCTTCTTGAATTGCGCCGGGTGGTAATTGTAAGCCAAATCCTGTACCAGAGAGCGGATCTTGTACAGAAATCCCATCAACAATGTACGCCGTTTCATAGCTTCGTCCACCACGGATATGGATTTGATCGTCCGATTGAACAACGCCAACCTGAAGAGCAACAACTTCTTGCACATTTTTTACTGCTGCCGCTTCGAGTTCTTCTGTTCCTATAGTCCGTTTACTCGAAGTTTCCTCGATATCGAACATTGGTTTCTCACCTACAACTTCAATTTCTTGACCTAGAGAAAGGGCTGTTTCTTCTAGCTGTACATTCAATTCTGTTGTTTTGCCTTCTACAATTTTCACAGCTGGAAACTGAACGACCTTATAGCCAAGCAATTTTACTTCGACAACATACACTCCAGGATTAATACGTTGAATTGTGTAGTTTCCATCGAAATCGGTTGATGCGCCATAGTATGTACCTTTGACAACAACATTAACACTTGGAAGTGGTTCTTTCGTTGCTTTATCAATTACTTTTCCCTTCAATATTCCTGTAGTTTGAGCACTTCCAATTAAAGGAAATAAAAGCACTAGTACACTATATGGGAAAATTAACCGTTTCATTGATATATACCAAAATCACGAAATGCTTTCTTGAAAAATTCGATCACTCCACCGCCCATTGGATAAACTGCGGACATTCGATCTAGTGGAAGCGTTAGGAAAATAATGCGCTTTCGTTCATCCATTACTGCAACTGGTGTACGTCTATACACAAATGGTGCTTTTGAATCCGGTAAATAGTATAGGTAACGAGCCGCTACGTTTTTTACAACGGGGTATAAACAAATTCCAGCTTGTATATTTAACTTAAAGACAAGTGGTGGATATATATCATTCCCCATCGATGAATCTGGAACTATGAGTCCTGAAAAACGGGTAACACTCACACCATTAGTATCACGAAACGATGTTCTTGACAATGTATCGATTGGCACAATATCTAGTAGTGCGTTTCCTGGATCACCGTTATCGTCATACTGATTTAAAAATTTCATAGTAAAGATTAAATGCCCCCCAGCATTACAGTACTCCGGTAATGAATAGCGTGCAACAGCGTAACTTGGTGTTCCATCAGTGTACCACAAGACACACTCATACATTCTCAACATTTGGATAAATGCAGGATTTATATGTTGAAGTGCTGGAACATACTCACCGAGAGAACGAGTTTGTGTTGTTCCTATTCGGATGTTTAAAAAATCAAATCCATCAGCAACTACAGCTGGAATCCGAGCGAAGACACTATCGAAATAATATCGCCGAACAAGAGAAGAATCTCCTCCGCCAATGTAATCGGCTACGATGAGAAGTTTACCTCTAGGTTTCTTTACGTACCATGTTCGTCCAGGAGATGGGAACCGAAGTGGTTTGCTTCTGTCCCCAGCAATGTCAACAGCTTGCACATAGAGCTTATTCGTGTCGTTCAATCGTAAGCCAGAAAGCGTACCAAGACTACGAAGATTTGACGATGTTCCAACAACCACATCGGCATCGACTACAGTGGTATTTGTATTGTCAAGACGTTGTCGTGGTACTATGAGTGTTACAGTTGTATACCTTCCTGAAATGACAAGTGAAAACGTAAACGTCGAATCATTCAACGATAAACGGTATGAAGTTATTGTTTCATTCCCATCAATATCAGTACCTATCCATGAAAAACTTGCAGTTGGGAATGTTACTTTTGGTGGTTCAGCATACACACTGGGATCTGCTTCATCAGACACGTAGTGAAGTTGTGGAGGTGTATTTCTAATTGGTATTTGTTGCTGTGCACCATACATATCAACAGCACCTCGATACACTGATAAATCAACATCTCCACCATCATAGATCCCATTTCTATTAACATCCCAGTAGAACTGGGGGTATAGCCGTACTTTTATACCTTCGGGCAACGTAGGCGAAAATGAATTATCAACAGCACGGAGTGCCACTAAGAAGGTTTGTCGAGCTTGTCGAATAGGAAAACTAAGGAGGCTGTCACTCTTGTATGTAAACGTATATTCAAGAGTATCAGGTGTTGGTAGTGCTTGGAGATCTGGTACAACAGCAAGTAGGTACGCCTTTACTATACCATCCGGATCTTCGCCCCACCAATGGAGCGTTTGTTTACTGATACCATCTGCTAGCACACTGTCTGGTACCAACCAAAAGTATGTTCTTGGGGGTTGATTTTGAAGCGTGGCAGAAGGATGCCGTTTAACACAACCAAAGAATATAAATGGGAAAAAAGTAAAGATTAATAAAAGTATGGTCTTGTACATTCTACGATCCATCATCTAGCAGACTACACCATATAAACGAGGGAGTTGTAAAAACAACTCCCTCCAGTGCGTATAAGGTTCTCACTTCAAAAGTACCATCTTCTTCGTTAATGTTTGTTGCTCTGTTTGAAGTCGATAGAAATATAACCCGCTTGGTAAATGTTTTCCGTCGAATTGCACTGTGTATGTTCCTGCAGTATAGTACCCATCGACAAGTTTTGCAACCACTTGGCCAAGGGTATTGAAAATAGTTAACGATACTGGGCCAGATTTTGGCAGTGCAAAATCAATTCGTGTTGTTGGGTTGAATGGATTTGGATAGTTCTGAGAAAGAAAATACTCTGACGGTACATGTACAGCAACTTGTTGAACACTTGTTACTGGAATATATTTACCAAAGTCGCTATTGGTACGGGGAACAATTTTGTAGAATCCCCAGCTATAATGTACAATTCCTTGGATATAACTAAACCGATCACCTGTCTTCAATATCGTCTTATTGAAAAGTGTATCGCCAAGTATTGGAGAATAACTATTCTTCCCATCAGCTGAACGAACTAGAATTTGTCCAGTTCCATCGTTAATCGCATATTCTGTATTATCGGAATAGGTTGGATATGTATCAGTTACAGTAACATTCTCAAAACGGACAACCATTCCTTCGTATGGTTCAGCTGTTAAAAAAGCATTCGAACCAGCAAAAGCTCCCGTTGTCAAAACAACGGGTGTTGGCAATTCTTTCCCTCTCGCAACAATTGTAACATTCGAAACATTACCGAGTCGAGTAACACGATGGACACTCCCTGTTGTACCTTGTAAAAACTCTTGTACTGTACCTGTTACAAGTATACTATCGCCAATACGGAGTGAGTATAAGGTATCGATAGTACCATAGATCCAAATACCATTCCACGGTTGATTATTACTTTGAATGTACCATGGTGTAATACCATTGGAACCAATGTTCAAGGCCGACGTATCAGCTGTAACAATTCCTGCCACAGTAACAGTAGCACCTAATAAACCGCTTGTACCGTTCTTAAATGGTGTATATTGCACATCATGAATTGTATAATTGCCATTACTTACTGTATAGAAGAAAAATCCTTGTGAAGTATCGGACCACGCAGTACCACCGGCTGCATTTGCGTAGTGCGCCTTCAATCCTACTTTTGTTTCAACTCTACAAAAATAACGTACAAAAGTCCCTACTGGATATTTCGGAAGTGTCACCGAATAGGTTGAATCCATTGGGTTAGGAATCATAAGCAGTGAATCAAACTTAGCATTGTTAATGCTATAGAATAATCGTACAGCGCGTATTGCTGTTGTTGAATCACCAACATTATATGCTTTTATAGAAATTTGAACAGAATCATTTGTAGTCACTGCAACTGGTGTACGACGATGTGAACTTATATTCGGCATAACAACTTTTCCATACACAATATCACCAGGAAATACTGGGAAAATGCGATACCCTCGTGCTGCTTCAGTACCACTATTGGAAGCAATATACCCACGAATCGTATCAATCATTTGCCCTAACGCTGGAAGTGTGTACGTAGATGATGGGTCTTTATGAACCCGTAATGTAAACCATTTCGAGCCATCCATTGATGAGATTTCGTTCCCATACTTATCGACCATCGCAAACGTTCCATTTGTACTATTAACATGCGAAACAACAACAAGATCAGTTAGTTCAACGTAGGCACATTCCCATTGTTCGCCCGTAGTGAATTTTACCTTCCCACTCCCGTATGTACCTTGCATAAACTCTCCTGCAGTGAGGCGTGGAACAGGTGGCAATGGTTTTGTATCAATATACTCAACACACTGACTCATTGTTGAAGTTGCTCTAAAATTTGCTGCCACAGGTACTAATTGGGTATAGCTTACAGTATTATTTGATGGAAATTCATCTACATAGCATCGAATCCGGATAATATCCCCTGGTTTATAGGTAAGAAGTCCCGCATTGAAGAGCGCAAATGTATCAGTTGCTTGAGCTGTCCGTACGAACACCGAACTCCATGCACCAGAGGCGGTTTCAGCAGAGGTATCACGGAGCACCATATTGTACCCACCTATACCTGTAAACGTAATAACTTTTGGCGGTACAATAATTTGACCAACAACTTCAATGGTATCTCTTCGTCCAAGTTTCGCAACTGAACGTGGAGAGACCTGCTTCAACCAATTCGTTGAAACATTTGCACCTACTTTTTCAACTTCAACCAAGGAATCGTATGGTACAAACTGAATATCGCGAATAGACACTAATGGATATGGATTTGCTTCTTCCTGCAGTTTCGATATTTTTTTAGGAATCTTTACCTGTGCTTCGAGAAGAACACAGGTAGTTAACAAAAGCAATGATATTGTTCTCAAACATTTCATTGGATTACTCCTTTCAGGTTACTTTATAACTAAAAATTTCCCTCGCTTTACAATACCTGTATCATGGTCTTTTACGGTAAATAAGTATAGTCCTGTCGCAATTGCCTGATCATTTTTTGTTAACAGATCCCACGCATGTTCACCCCCTGTGGTAACCATTGGAATTGAACTTCCATACCTACGGAACCACTCGATGTCAGTGCCGATACTCCGTGTTGTGTGTTCCAATTCAGCAACCACATCCCCTGCAAGCGTGTAGATCGTAATAGTTGCACGAGCAGGTAAATTCGTAAAATATAACTTCCGAGTTCGCTCACCACTACCATCCCAATATGCATGCACATAGTATGGATTGGGGTATACGCCAACCTCAACATTCGGATCACTTGTGGGTTGTGCCCCTGTTAATACATTGACTAACGTCATTGCACTTTCCATTGATAGAAGGTTGTTGAGCGCATCTCCTTGATCATAAGCCGATACTCCGTAAACGTACTGCCACCCATTGAGTTGCGGTATCGCATCACCAAGTGGTGGGAACCGGTAGTAGTACCGTGTGGTATCTCCTGGAAATGTAAGACCTGAAAATGAAGCTGATGTATCAATGAGAATACGTTTTAAACCTGTATTGTAACCGATTGTATCATCGGATCGATCAAACTCACCAATCAATGAAATATCCATTAACCATGTAGAACTTGTACGAAAATCACTACCTGGTTTTGTCCTGTAAATCCTGTACCCTGCAAAATCGTACCGTCCACTAAGTGGATCGAGAGAATACTCTGCAGATTTATCCCAATATAATACAACTGATTGATTCGATACTTGAACGCGCACTTTGGGTTGATTCGGTGGTGTTGGTAAAACATATCTTGTAAGTTTTCCATCAGGCACAGCGAGTAACCCCCCTGGTACTCTAGTAACGATATCCTCGCCTAAATCAAGTTGATTATTACCATTAATGTCCTCACCAGTGTATGCACGTTGTACCCATGCAAGAGCTTTATAGAGATTCTCACGTGCTTCCCGTGTGTCGTTCATTTCGTGTTGTGTTCCAGCCTTCTTTGCACAAATAATAGCAAAAACCACGTTGATTGAATCCCTTGGAGCAACGCGAGTCCACGGACCGACCGATATCATTGTTATGTAGTTATTCGGACTCGTACGAATCGTAGTGAGTGTTTGCCGTGGATTTGATTGAGTTAGTCGTGTGTACTTGCTATTGTATGGATTTGCAGCATCGTAGTCAACGCTGGGGTAGTATAGATCGTTCGCACCAGAACTGTAACGCCACACATTCATGTACATTTTCTTTGAGAGTTCGCTCACCGATGTTACCCCATCGGGAAAAGGCGTTGTTCCTAAAAGAGCTTCACCAACATAACTATCTGCTGGTACACTGCCAGGACTGGGGTTTATTTCAAAGCCATACATCATTCGTGCGAGAGAATCATATCCATTACCTGATGAGAAAAAATACCCAGTTGCACCAGGACGTACATAGTTAGTGTTTCGAACTGTATTTTCACAACATAGTCCAACGTATACATCTTCGAGTGTATCCGGATTTTCATTGTAAATAGTATAATTGAGAATAACGTAGTTCTCAGCAAACGGAAAATTCCATGCATAACTCTCTAAACGTACTCTCACACCGATAGGAAAATGGTTTATAAGTGAATCACCTGTTTGTGGTACCCGTGTATATCGATCTGTGAATTCTGCGACAAAATCTTGGTGGCTAATTGCTGCTTCACTGAAGTATTGAGATGTTGAAAGAGAGGAACGCTGAATTATTGTCGCACCGCGTTCAGTTGTAAACTCGGAGATATCATCCGCACTACCTCTGTAAAACGCACACGAAACTACTGGAAAGCCATATTGACGTGGTCGTGCTCCAATCCACAATCCACCCTGGACAATATGTTCAATTCGAGAACCGAGTGGATACTCGCACGACGGTTGATTAGGCCACATTTGATTCCGTGTCCCAATTGTTCCAAAATTTGTAACGGTTAACCCAATTTTCCCAATATTGGTATAATACGTTGTTACATTATCCAACGGCTTATTCAGTGATTGCGTGTAAAGGTACACAGGAATACGGAGACTAACTACAACAATCACAGTGTATTGTATAATTCGTGAGTACTTAAAAGTTACCATGTGTTACTATTTATACCTACACCCGTCAGTTTTCATGCTTATGAAATTTATCGTAAAAACTTCGAGAAGCAAATACAGAAGTAAAAATATTTGTTAAGTTTACAATAAATCATTAATAACTATCTTGTTCTTGAATATTCTTCAGCCCCAACAGGATTGTCAGGATTTTTCTTTCGGAGGTATGGTGAGTACTTGTCCAGCCTTAATAAGATTCGAACGAAGGTTATTTGCTTTCTTCAGTTGTTCGATACTTACTCCGTAATTCTTAGCGATACTTGTAAGAGTTTCACCTTTTTTCACAGTATGACGCGGAGAAAAAATTCCTTTACTAACTGTTTGCACGCTCGGTTTAAACTGTTTTACTACAGCTATCGTTTGATCATCAACTTTATCGTTGAGTTGTTTATTACTAACGAGCAACTTTTGACCTATGCGAATTGTTGATGATTGAAGGTTATTCCACTTTTTAAGATCTTCGATTCGTACTTGGTAAAGCCAAGCGATAGATTGGAGAGTTTCTCCTTTCTTAACTTCATGCTGTATCCACTTCAAACCAGTTGACTGTGATGTTCTGGCTATCGCTGGTAAATTCTCACTTTCATCATTCCGCTGTACAAGTGCCTGTTTTTCAGCGAATGACAGTTTATCAATTTGACGAGCATAATCAACCTTTGAAGAGTCAACATAAATGACGAGAGTGCTACCTGTACGAATGTAACTGCCATATGGAATATCATTCCAATTTCGAATGTCACTTGCACGTACACCATACCACTCTGCTATATGTCCGATTGTATCACCTGCTTTGACATGGTAGAGTACTTTCACTCTATTTTTGGGAATGGGTGCTGTACCTCGTGATGTATTAGTCTTTTCAGCACGTGTTGCATAACTTTTTATTCCACTGAAATTCATTCCTTTAATATCAGGTGTGTAATCAAACGGAACTTTCTCACTAACAGAGTTCGATGGGATCGGTATTGCGAGAGTACTTCCAACCGAAAGTTTTCTTTCGGATCGTAAATTGTTCACTTCACGCAGAATTGAGGTGCTCACACCATACTTCTGTGCAATTCTTGATAACGTTTCACCTCGCCGAACAATATGGATATACCAATCTCTCTTTTGCTCAGGGGGTATTTGTGCATACTGTTGCATGAACACATCACGCCGTCCGAATGGTATACGAAAACGATATCCACTTACCCCGGGTGGTGTGCACCATCGAAGAAGCTCTGGATTGAGTTCTCTCAGTGTATCAACAGACGTCCCTGCACACTGAGCAAGTATTCTAAGGTCAACACAATCATTAATTTCTACAACATCGTAAGCAAGTGAATCAGCAATCTCGTAATTTGTAAATCCATGTTTCTCGGGTGCTAAGACAATACGCGTCACCGCAATGTATTGAGGTACATAGTTTCGTGTTTGCCGGGGAAGATACCGTCGCAATTCCCAAAAATCTGTACTTCCACTCCGCCGAATTGCACGGAAGATTCTCCCTGCTCCCGCATTGTAGGATGCAAGTACTAAATTCCAATCGCCGAGTTCATTATACAAGTCTTTCAAGTGTCGCGCTGCAGCACGTGTAGATTTTTCAAAGTCCCGTCGCTCATCAATCCAATAATTGGACCGTAACCCATAGAGTGCACCTGTCCCTTTCATAAACTGCCACAAACCAACAGCATGTGCCCACGACCTAGCATCGCACCGTAAGCCACTCTCTGTCATCGAGAGGTACACCAATTCTTCAGGAATCCCCTCTTCTTTGAAGATTCGTTTCATCATTGGCATAAATTTCCCGGACAAGTACAGCCATCGTTCAATGTGATGACGACCTCTCCCCATGAAAAACGAAAGAGCCCGTTCAACATACTCATTTAATGGCAATGGTACCTGCGTAACATATTCGATATCGTGAGGGATTTGTATAAGAATTGAATCTGCAATGGCTGTTGTATCTGCGCTCTCGATTGCTTGATTGAGTTTTTCGAGAAACGCGTAGAGTGAAGAGTATGGACTAAGTTGATCAATTCTATCAATGTATTTCTCATAATCATCAACTATACTCTGACTGAGTTCAATGAACTCTTTGTTGGTTTCGACATCTGGATAATCGCTAAGTTCGTTAATTATTTGTATCGCATTTTCAAATTCTCGCTGTGCGTTGAGAGTATCACCACTCTCTTGAAAATTTAATGCTGATATATAACGTTGTCTTGCTTCTTCCATTCGTTGTGCAATAAAAGGATCAAAGCCATTTCCTACCTCACCATTTGCACCAAGAGAATCTTCGGCTACGGAAACTGTGTCGTTCAATTGAAGATTCGGCAGTACCTCTACCCGCTCCAATACACGAGTTGAATCGTAAGGTGTACCTTGATAACGATATAATGTGTTGTGAGATGTACAACCAGTCAAAACAAAGACTAGAATACTGAAGCAAGTAATAGTTCGATTCACGACAAACTCCATTACAATACTCAACATGGTAGTAAAGTACTTTATCCGATACTACAAATCAAGTAAATGAAACATGGGATGAATTGTTTCTTGTGGCTTGAGAAGTTTATAGAGAAGCATTTTCATTGCGTGTGAATTTTCAATGGTTGTTGTTTTTAGAAGAAGGTCTATTTCGCACAAAACACGTACTGAATACTCAAGTTCAGCAAACGAGATCCTTGTCGCTGCGTCAATGTAGTCTTTCACAAAAAATTGATACACGTTGATTTCTTTTGCTATAACACTTTCTGGTGTTCCCTTTAATAGTAACTCTTTCACACGCATGAGGTGAAGGATATATCGTGTAAGCATCACAATGATTCCTTGAGGCGATTCGCTAGCATCAAGCATCCGTTTAAGAATAGCAAATGCGGTTGTGCTATCGCGCATGCCAATTGCACGTTGCAAATCAAAAATCGTACTCCCACGAATTGCACCTACAACCTTCGAAACGTCTTCAGCGCAAACAACTTCTCTTTCCCCAATATACGTAACAATTTTTATAATTTCGTTGTTCAGAGATCGAAGTGACGTCCCTACAACAGAGCATAACAATTCAATTGCTGCTGGTTCTATGGTTTTGCCAAAACTACGACAACGTTTTTCAATCCAACTTGGTACTTGACGTTCATAGAATCGTGGGAACTCATACACACAATTTAAACGTTTTAATTCGGAAAAAAGCTTCAGTCTAAAATCTGGCTTCTTATCAGAAACCATGATAAAACAAGTTGTTGCCAAAGGATTTTTCACATATGATAGAAAAATATCTCGTTCACGCTCCGTGTTTGTCATCTTATGAAATTCTCTAGCAACAACTACTCGACGGTCGGTCATCATCGGATATGCTGTAGCAAAAGAAACAATATCATTTGCTGTTGCTTTATCACTATCTACAATATCAACATTAAACGCACGGAGTCCTTTCGGTATTAGGGAGTCAATAATAGCGTCAACACATTCATCGATTAAAAAATCTTCTTCTCCAAACAAAAAGTAGAGTGACCCTACTGTTCCTTTTTCTAATGAACAGTAGATCTCTTCTATAGATGGGAATTTTTCATGCATCAGCTTCATGGTCTCTGAATTTCTTCACCTGTTGGCTTACAATTTACTTTCGAATGGTTACCCGCCGTATCACAACATCCTCAATAGGTCGACCATCCATTGGTCCTAACTGTGGAATTATCTGCACAGCAGCTATAGCATCGACCACATCCATTCCTTTAACAACTTTACCAAAAATTGTGTAGTTCTTTGGCATTAAAGGTACATCCGTGAGCATGATAAAAAATTGGCTTGTATTTGTATTAGGACCACGGTTAGCCATAGCAACAGTACCACGCTTGTACCCTTCTTGGTATGAAAGTGCCGAAGGGTTTAATTCATCTTCGAATTCTCTTCCGTAAATACTCCGTCCACCATGTCCTGTACCAGTGGAATCCCCTGTTTGAATAACAAACCCTTTTGAAATTCGATGGAAGATGACACCATTGTAATACCCCTGCTCTGCAAGCCCAATAAAATTTGCGACCGTTTTCGGTGCATCGGAAGGATATAATTCAAGTTCGATTACACCTTTCGACGTTTCTAATGTCGCATATATAACATCGCGTCCCCCACATCCAATCATTATGTAACCGCATGCAATGCACATTAAAAGTACTACAATAAATTTTTGCATACAGTACTCCTTTTTATAGTTACAGAGCGATGAGTGCGATACTTCCCACAACAAGGCAATAAAATGCAAACAAATTAAATTTCCCTCGCTGAACAATTCTCAAGAGAAAACGAATTGCCCAATATCCACTAAGGGCAGCAACACTAACACCAATAACTATCGGGAAAAGACCGAGTTCCAATGCATACTGGGTAATATGTTTCGTCTCAAGAATAGCTGCACCAGCAATGATCGGTATTGAAAGAAGGAATGAAAACCGTGCAGCACAAATCGGACTAAGCCCAAGAAATAATCCCATAGCGATTGTCATTCCCGATCGCGAGATTCCTGGTAATATCGCAACAGCTTGTGCTACACCAATGAAGAAAGCATGTACAAGGGTAAGTTTTCGGTGTTCTTTAAACTGAGCTAGGCGAGTTAAAAAAAGAATTAGACCTGTAATAACCAGATTGACTGCGACCATTTTAGGATCTTGAAATACATATTCAACCTCTTCTCGAAGCACAACACCAATTACACCTGCTGGCACACAACCGACTACTATTGCGAGTGCTTCGTGAAATGATTGAGATGAAGCATTCATTTCTTTTACTTTCATCGTCATAAGTGATTTCACTGTACCACGTACTAAGTTGATCACATCATTCCGATATACAAAGAGAAGACTGAGGAGTGTACCGAAGTGAACATACACGTCAAAACCAACGAGAGCTTTAGATTGCAAATTGAGAAGTGATTGCAGAATCACTAAATGTCCAGAACTACTAATAGGAAGAAACTCTGTTACTCCTTGAACAAGTGCTAAAACAATGGCATCGATAATTGACATAGTTATTCTTTACTCCTGTTCGTTCTCTGTAGTAGACTGAGTAATTGCTTTAACATTTATATGATCATGAATATAATAGTATGCTCCCACAACCATGACAATAATATACCCAATCTCATGGGTAATAATGGTATAGCTCAGTGCAGTTGTCCAATCAACGTTGTAGAGTTTCACCAATGCAACAGTAATAAAGGAATGGTATGTGCCAAGGGCTCCTGGTGCAGGAAGAATCCACGCAATAGAAGAAACAACGAGTAAAACAACTGACGCACCAAAATCCAGCGATGGTTTAACCATTGACGTGAATACAAAAAATGGTTCATACATACCGAGGGCATAGAGAGCTTGAATTGTTAGACTCAAAAAAAGAATAATTCCCAACCGCTTTTTTACTTTAACAATTTCAAAGCCACGGTAGAATGACTCAAAGAGCAATTGAATTCTCTGTGAATACTTTTCTGGCACAATCGTTTGTACTTTAGCTATAAAGCGAAAGATGTTTTCAACCTGAAAAAAAAGGATAAGAAAAAAAACAATACCACCGAGTGAACTTAGAAGCAAAATGGGACGCATTGCCGTAGGTTCATCGAAGAACGGATCAAGCGCTGTTGGATAGAGAAACAACACAAAACACACCGTAATGTAGAAACTCAA
This sequence comes from Bacteroidota bacterium, assembly GCA_026416125.1. Classification (GTDB taxonomy): domain Bacteria; phylum Bacteroidota; class Ignavibacteria; order UBA10030; family UBA10030; genus JAOAFT01. The sequence continues at coordinate 12,521 of JAOAFT010000016.1, read as the reverse complement.
CAAATCTAGTATTCGCTCTACAACAACTGTTGCTAGTGTTGCAGTACGTGATACATGTTCCAAGTTCCCAAGAAGGTATGGGCGTACCAATTCTCCAACACGTGTTACGACGTTATTGACTGCATATCCAATCATTACGGCAGCAAACAAGTTTCGAATTGAGCAATTTGGTTTAATTGGTTCCATCAAGTACTTCCAGCGCACCGCACGAACCCAATGACTCATAAGCACGATAGGTATTAAGAGTATTACCCAACCGTAATTTGCCCCTTTCAGTGCAGTGAGTAACTCTTGGTAATTAACTCCACGAAAAGCATAGTAGAGGAAAAAAAGAGCAAGAAAAGTACTGAGAATACCTCTAATGAGGTGCTTCGTTTTTGTGGTCATTCTGCGATCCGTTTACCGTAAATCAACAACATCTGTATCTGATGGTGGGATAAAAATAAATAATTTTTCCTTCACATTGGTATTAAATTTTGCACTTTTAACACTATAAGTCGTCTCTGTTTCGTTTACATCAGCAATGAGAACCTTCATAATCATCCATGTAGAAGTATCAATCCATAACTTCACTGATTGAATAAATGAACGGTCATCTTTAGGAATAAGTTTTAGTATAACAAGTGTTTGGTCTTTTACTTTCTCTTTACCAAGTACCGTCGTATAGTACTGTGAAGGGAGGGTCAGTAAAAACTGTTCTGGTGAAATAGTGTTCTGATTCTCTCTGTAATGATCAATGATAACTTGTTTATTTGCTGGTGAGTATGCCCATACCGTTGTGCCATCAGTTACTAATGTTTGGTGTTCTGATTCAATCCGATAACATTTCGGTTTCTTCATTATCAGTGTACCTTCGAATGATTGCTCAATTTTAGAAAAACCAAATTTGACATGTTGCGTAAATACAATTGTTGCATCGTCAATCATTTCATACCGTCGTTGTAATTGCTCCGAAATACGCTTTACCGTGAGTGCATCGTCTTGAGCATGCACAGAGAATGTTAGAAATAGAATCGTTATACTATAAACAACTTGTTTTATCATTGTAAGTTTCTCAATAATTCTTCAAGTTCTGTTTCTGTTTCTATAAGTACTTCTCGTGACTTTCCATCGAAGGGCCCAACAACTCCTGCAGCTTCTAACTCGTCAACAATGCGAGCCGCACGTGAATATCCAATTTTTAATCGTCTTTGAAGTAATGAGACAGAACCTTGTTGGTGTCGGACAACGATTCGTGCTGCTTCTTCAAACAGTTCATCGAATGCACCGTCACGCCCACTATTCGACATTTTCTTCTTTGCAATAACGGATGGTAATGTGTATGGCATTTTGTAACCCGTCTGATTTCCAATGAACTGTGTTACCTTTTCTACTTCCTCTGTTGAAATGAAAGGACTTTGCATACGAATTGGTTTTGGTGATCCTGCTGGTAAGTACAGCATATCGCCATTACCAAGGAGTTGTTCGGCTCCATTCATATCAAGAATTGTACGGGAATCAATTTTTGATGAAACTTGATATGCAATGCGTGCAGGAAAATTTGCCTTAATGACACCCGTAATTACATCGACTGATGGGCGCTGAGTAGCAAGTACAAGATGAATTCCAACTGCTCGAGCAAGTTGGGCGAGCCGAGCTATTGGTTCTTCAACTTCTCGTGCTGCTGTAATCATCAAATCAGCAAGCTCGTCAACAATTACTATGATATACGGCATTTTTGAGTGCTGGATCGTTTCTGTATTATGAAGTTTTCCAACTTTATACCGCTCGTTATAGTCAGCGATATTTCGTACACCTGCAGCAGCAAGGCGATTGTACCGCTCTTCCATTTCAAGTTCTATACTTTTTAAGAGTACAACAGCATTTGTCGGAGTTGTAATAATATCCTCCCCAATATCAGGACAGATCGCTAAAAAATGATTCCGTAGTTTTCTATATGGAGTTAATTCGATTTTTTTGGGATCGATAATCGCAAATTTGACTTCGCTCGGGTGGAGACTGTAAATCAAACTGGTGATGATGGTATTAATGCCGACGCTCTTCCCAGATCCAGTCGCTCCTGCTATTAAGAGGTGTGGCATACGAGCCAAATCATCGACGTAATTCTCACCGCTGATCGTTTTCCCCAATGCTAGAGGCAATGCAGCTTTTGCTTCCCGGAAGGTTGTTGAACCAAGAATACTTCGTATACCAACAATTTGTGGATGGTGATTTGGTATTTCAACACCAACGGTACCCTTTCCCGGCATAGGAGCAATTATGCGAATTCCCTTTGCTTTTAAGGCAAGGGCAATATCATCTTGCAAGCTCTCAATTCGGCTTATTTTGACACCAGCAGCAGGAACAAATTCATAGAGCGTAACTACGGGTCCCCTTGTAGCTGTGACATTCTCGATATCTATGGAAAAATCCGCAAGCTTTGTACGGAGCAACTGTATATTGTTGTTTATTTCATTAGTATACTCCTCACTCACATCAGGGTATTCCTGTAACAGTCGCAACGGCGGGTATTCATAGTTAATTTCAGGATCAAATTGCGGTGTTGCCGGATGTACTTCATTATCTGGTACTGCTTTGATCGCCGTAATTTCAACGTTTAATTCTTTTTTGCCTTTGCCTTGAAGTAATGGTGCTATATCTTCTTCGATAGGCATTGAATGGTTCTCTTGAATGGTTCCCTCTTTACATATGTTTTTTTCATCCCGGATCTTTTCATTAACCACGCTCTCTTGTCGTCGTTGTTTTTGTTTCTGTTGGTACTCTATCCACCACTTTAAAATAGATGCACCAATTTGCTTAACACGCTCCACTGTTATACGATAGTCGAGATCAATGAGGAATGTAAGTACAACGAGCATCAATGTAAGCAAGACTATTATAGCCCCAGCAATTCCGATTGTCATCACAAGTACATGGGCTATAAAATGACCAACAACACCGCTCCATTCAATCGATAAATCATCATCGATATGCCGAAGTGTCCCTGCAAAAGAAGCAAACAGGATTGCAAGAGAAAGTGTATAATTTGTGAAAACAATTTTTTTATGGAGATGTTTTCTGTTTAATATGTACACGCTCCAGAGAAATCCTAAGAGAGGAACAACGAGGACAGCATATCCTATTGTACCATTGATCAACCAATTCGAGAGCATTGCTCCCACTAATCCCAACCAATTCTGTGTTTGCTCGGCTTTTGCAAGTATTCCTTCATCATTTGTTACTACTTTCCATAAATCAAACAACGAAAGCTCACCACTCGCTTGGTCATGCGATGAATATGAAACTAAACTCAACAGTGTGAGAAACGATAGCACAGAACAGACAAGCGCAAGTATCTGTTGTCGATGGGAGTAGGTACCGTTCTTCTTATTATTTTTTTGCTGTTCAGCCATTGTTTTGTTAGACTACTCTGGAACTTACTTTCCTTGCATATCAAGATTTTCATTAGCCTCTTCTTTGAGAAGTCGTACTGAGGTTCCAACCAACTGTGGAAGCACTGGCACCGAATCAACAGATGCACACACTTTCAAATCGTCAGCGTATCCTATGTCAATTAAATGTTTTCCATGCTCAGACTCTCTCAACATCTTATACAATGATCGCCCAAATGATTTGTAAAGAGCGCGAGCTGCTCTCGATGAATCTGAAAGATCAAGAACACACCCTTTCTCTTTTTCGAGCTTAGTTATAACCATTCCAGCACAAACAACGTCTTCGAGACTAAAGTTTCCAATGCCATCTGCACGACCAGCACATATTAGTAGGAAATCATCGTTCACTGTAGCTATATACTCAACTACCGTTGTCATGTTTACAAATGATCCAACAACCATTCTATTTGCATAACGGCTTTTTGCCATTGCAACCGACCCATTTGTTGTACAGTAAATGATTGACTTTCCTTTTACCATTTCTTCTGTGTACTCTAAAGGAGAGTTTCCAAGATTAAATCCATCAATCATTTTACCATTCCGTTCACCACCGCGTAGTGTAACGTCACCAAATAGGCTCCCAGATATCTTCACCGCTGATTCTATACTTGCAACTGGAATTATTTCACGAGCCCCATTTGCTAATGCTACTGTCGTAGTTGTGCTTGCACGCAGCACGTCGATAACAACAATATTTTTCCCTCGGAGTTGTAGTTCGTCGAACGGTGCAATTGAAAAACTCACATCGATTTTCATAAGTAATCCCTCCGAATCATTTCTTGTAAAAAGGAATGTTCGTAAGGCTCATGGGAACATGGGTACCACGAATATCAATTGCGAGTGGTAGATCTCGTTGAAGAACATCAACAGTAACATACCCCAATCCAATGCTTTTTTGTAACGAAGGTGAGTACCCTCCACTTGTAACAACTCCAACGAAAGATACCCCATCAGTAATGGAGTACCCATGACGTGCTATCCTCTTACTATCGGATACTACAAACCCTATGAGCCTTCGTTTGATCCCCTGCTGTTGTTTTCGTAGTAATTCGTTTTTCCCAATGAACATCATTGGCTTTGCTAACTTTGTTATCCAATCCAAGCCAGCTTCTAGTGGCGACGTTGTTTCATCAATATCCTGACCGTAAAGGCGATACCCCATTTCTAAACGCAATGTGTCTCTGGCACCAAGCCCTGCTGGTACAATGCCAAACTCTCTGCCTGCATCAACAAGCGCCTTCCATACTTTTGCACACAGTGTTTCATCTGCCTGAAAATATAATTCTACCCCAATTTCACCTGTATATCCTGTACGCGAAATTATCATCGATTCTCCAGCAACCTCGCCATAAGTACAATGGTAGTTATATAGATTCATTATGTCAATATTCGTCAGCTTTTGGACAATCGCAAGGGACTGTGGTCCTTGCACCGCTATCATTGCAAATTCATCCGAACGATCTGAAATAGTAACAACACCTCTCCGATGCTCTAGTAACCACTTATAATCCTTATCGCGATTTATTGCATTGACAACAAGAAGATACTCACATTCATCGAGCCTATAGATTAAAAGATCATCAACGATACCACCATGATCATTGCACATTACTGTGTATTGAACTTTTCCTATGGATAACTTCGATACATCATTCACCGTGACTTCTTGGAGGAACGATTGCGCATCCTTACCACTCACCACAATTTCACCCATATGTGAGGTATCAAATATACCAGCAGTTGTACGAACAGCATTATGTTCTTCAATAATTCCTCTATATTGAAGCGGCATTTCGTATCCTGCAAAAGATATCATTTTTGCACCGAGAGAACAATGAATGTTGTAAAATGGTGTATGCTTCATTACTATTTTGATTGTAACGTTTTCCAATCAGCTAAAAATCGTTCAATACCACTATTTGTCAAAGGATGATGAATTAATTGCTCGAGTACCTTAAAGGGCATCGTACATACATCTGCTCCGAGTAATGCTGCCTGAACAACATGTATCGGATGTCGGACACTCGCAACGAGTACCTGGGTTGCAAATCCATAATTACGATAAATCGTGACAATCTGCTTAATGAGTTTCATACCATCGTGACTAATATCATCAAGGCGACCAATGAATGGGCTTATGTATGTTGCACCTGCTTTCGCAGCCATAAGTGCCTGAGATGGAGAAAAACAGAGTGTAACATTCGTTTTAATTCCTTCGTTGGATAATGTTTTTACCGCTTTCAATCCATCCTTAATAAGTGGAATTTTTACAACAATGTTTTGGTGTATAGCAGCCAATTCTCGTGCTTCTTGAAGAATTTCACTGTATTGCGTTGAAATTACCTCAGCACTAATTGGTCCACTGACAATTGAACAAATCTCTTTCAGTAAAGGAATAAATTCCCTCCCTTCTTTCGCAACAAGACTTGGATTTGTTGTAACTCCATCCAATAGACCAAGACTTGCTGCCTCACGAATCTCTTGAACATTTGCAGTATCAAGGAAAAATTTCATAGCACTCTCCTCTTATTTGTAAAGATCAGTAATATCTTTTTGCTGTTTAACAGAGACAAATCTGAATTCATCTGGTGCAACTGATGAATCGGATATCAATTTTATCTTCATGAAAAATTTAAACTGTAATCGTGTAAGACGACTTAGTGTACCCCGTGTGAGATACTCAGCTAGTACAGGGTTCACATGGAGCTCAAGACGAAACTCTTTTTCAGATGTTTTAAACCGCCGTAGCCATCGTTCAATTTGATTCAGGGTGGTTGATTTTGATTGGACAATTCCTGTACCACCACACGTTGGACATGGTTCACTAAATGTCATTGGTACACTCTGTCGAATCCGCTGTCGTGTGATCTGCATAAGTCCAAATTCTGTTAGAGGTAGTACTGTTACTTTTGCACGGTCCTTCCGGAATTCTTTCTTTACTTCATCGTATATCTTTTTCTTGTTCCTTTCATCCTCAAGGTCAATGAAATCGACAATTATTAATCCCCCTATATCTCGCAATCGTATCTGCCGACATATTTCACGTGCAGCTTCTAAGTCTGTTCTTAATGAATTCAATTCTTGATCTTTCTTTGCAGCATAACGACCACTATTAACATCAATAACAGTCATTGCTTCAGTACGTTCAATGTAAATATACCCTCCACTTTTTAGCCATACTTTCTTACTAAAGAGTGTCTCAATATCCTTTTCAATACCGTACTTATCAAAGATTGGCTCTTTGTCTTTATAGAGCTCAATACGGTCAACCATATCAGGCGAAATCCATTGGACATACGCTCGAATATCTTTGTATAATTTTTTACTATCAACAACAACATGCTCAACGGTATCTTGAAATAAATCACGAATAACACTCGATGTTGTGTTCAAGTCTTTATAAATTAAAGCAGGAGCCTTCTCTGTCTTTACTGACCGTTCGATGCCTTGCCATATTTTTACAAGCTCATTGAGATCCTGTTGGAGAAGTTCCTCCGATTTTCCTTCTGCAACTGTTCGGATAATAGCACCAAACCCCTTGGGAAGAATGCTTCGGACGATTCTTCGTAATCGTCGCTTCTCTCTAAAATTTGTTATTTTCTTTGAAACACCAATTTTCCCATCGAATGGTATAAGTACAAGGAACCGTCCTGGTAGTGATATTGCTGAGCGAACACGTACACCCTTTTTCCCAACAGGCTCTTTAATAACTTGAACAAGGATTTCTTGCCCCTTCTGGAGATTCACCTCCCGCTGTACAATCTGTGAATTAACCTCAGCATTCTCTTCATGTTCCTCATAGCTATGAGTAGCAGTATCACTAATACTTGTGCGTACTTGGCTTTTGTCTGATCCGCTGTCGAGATCACCTACCTCATCATCACCATTTTCTTCTGTTGCCTCTTCTTCAAAGAGGGTGCTATACTCTTCAATTGACCCTATGTCTGAAAAATGGAGAAAAGCATCTTGTTCATGCCCTATATCTATGAATGCTGCACGAATACCCGGCATTACTTTTGCAACACGCCCCAGGTAAATATCGCCAACATTTCGCTCTTTCCCGGGAATATCTACGAACAGTTCTGCGAGTCTCCCATCTTCAAGAATGGCAATGCGATTTTCGTTTGCTGTCGAATTGATAATTATTTCTTTTCTCATACCGTTTCCACTTCACTCTGGTATTGAACACATTCTCACACTCATTCGGAAGAAGACGAAGTGGAACATTTCCGGATGAGAAAAGGTTCCCCTCACGGATACACACTTCTTGTAGTGTACTTCCACATCGACTTTCCCGATTGAGCACACTACTCATCTCACCAAGGAGAATGAGCTTTATAATACCACATAATACCACGGAGTATAACACCGCTCAGGTTTTGTTACTCGATTTTTTATCTAAAAAAAAGAGGTCAAGCGACCCTGTGTCACACGAAACACTATGCCGACCGTTGCTTCCTTCCGGACCTGGCGGGGTTAAGCATGGTTTCGTTGCACAGGACTTGACCCCAATGTATTACCTATGAACCATAAATTCTAATACTGCAACTTTCTGCTGATTTTCAACACTTTTCACCCCCTTTGTAACTTAGGGGTCAACTTGTACCACTTTTCCAATACCTGTGGAGCTGAGGAGGATCGAACTCCCGACCTCTTCGTTGCGAACGAAGCGCTCTCCCAACTGAGCTACAGCCCCATTACTATTCAAAAGTACTGAGAAAGTCTTAAAAAAACAACGTTTGATTCTCATCTCGTTTTTCTCTATTCTACAACAAAAACAACTAATTCGGAGAAACAATGGACCAATCCATGAATTCCACGAACTTTCAAAATTTTGTTAATATTGTACGCACTCTACGAAAGCAATGTCCTTGGGATAGTGTGCAAACATCCGATTCACTTCGTCAGTCATTTCTCGAAGAAGCTTACGAAGTTGTTGAATCGATTAGTACCAAACAATACAATGAACTCAAAGAGGAACTCGGGGATCTTCTCCTCCACATTGTGCTACAATCAATCATTGCTGAAGAAAGAGGGCTTTTTACTTTAGATGATGTAATAACCTCTATCACTACTAAAATGATTAACCGTCATCCACATGTGTTTGGTACACATGATGCAAAAAGCGTAGAAGATGTAAAACAGTACTGGGAAGAACAAAAGATTGCCGAGGGTCGTGAGTCGCTACTCGATGGAATTCCTCATGAATTACCTGCTCTTATGAAAGCACAACGGGTACAAGAACGAGCTTCGAAAGCAGGATTCGATTGGAAAGAAAAGAGCGAGGTTTGGAAAAAAGTTGAAGAAGAAGTAACAGAATTAAAAAGAGCGGAAACATCAAAAAACCAGCACTGCATAGAAGAAGAATTTGGCGATCTCCTCTTTGCTCTTGTAAATTATTCCCGATTTATCAATGTTTCGAGTGAACTTGCTCTACAATCAGCGACACGCAAATTCATGCAACGATTTAAAAAAATTGAAGAAACTCTTAAACGTCAAGGAAAGTCTGTTTTTTCTGCCTCATTTGAAGAAATGGATGCAATCTGGAATGAACAGAAGTATGACAGTCCAGCACCTAAAACATAGCATGAGATGTAATTCCATTACTTTTCGCCGTTTGCATGGTACCTATCGTAGGCATCAATAATATCTTTTACAAGCTTGTGTCGAACAACGTCATTCCGATCGAAGTATACAAACGAAATACCTTGCACAGATTTCAATACCTCCTGTATTTGAACTAAACCCGATGTTGTCTTCGACGGTAGATCTATTTGAGTTACATCACCAGTGATAACAGCACGGGAATTTGTTCCCAATCTTGTGAGAAACATTTTCATTTGTAATGCAGTAGCATTCTGAGCTTCATCTAATATAACAAATGCATTGTGGAGTGTTCGTCCACGCATGTACGCAAGGGGAGCAATTTCAATAATGTGCTTTTCGATATATGAACGTAATTTCTCGACCGAAATCATTTCTTCGAGCGCATCATAAAGAGGACGAAGATATGGATCGACTTTTTCACGAAAATCACCAGGAAGGTACCCTAGACTTTCACCAGCCTCAACAGCTGGTCGTGTAAGAACTATACGTGTCACATCCCGGTTTTTTAAGGCAGCAACAGCCATAGCTACTGCAAGGTACGTTTTCCCCGTTCCAGCCGGCCCTATAGCAAAGACAATGTCATTTTTCTTAATTTGTTGGATATAATGTTTCTGACCAGGTGTTTTTGCTTTTATAATTCCTGACTTAGTATAGAGAATAGGTAGATCACCATCATCGGTGAGAAGTTCTTCGGGGTTGTCTGAGGTAGTACCATTAACAGAAACAAGATCAATGACAGTTTCAACATCGTTTATTGTTAAGTTTCCATTTTTATTGAGTAAGTAAACAAGTTCCTTTAGTACTTTTTCAACTCTTCCAACTTCCTGTACTGTACCACGGACAGTAACAGTTTCTCCCCTTACTACAATTGTTGCATCAAAACGTTCTTCTAAGAGCTGAAGGTGAGAATCATTGAATCCAAGTAATTGGACAGCATCTACACCTGCCAATGGTATTTTCTTCTCTGTCAAGTTTGATTCATCTCCTTATAAAAACAACAAGCGCCCTTCGGCTCCTCTGAACCCCAGGGCGCTTACAATAAACAACTCGCTTCATTACCTTGTTGCTATCCTCCGCTATGGATTAGCAGGTGTGGCCTTTTTGTTCTCCCAGTAACGGCGAAGTGCTGCTTTTTCCTCCTTTGTTAGTTCTGCCTTTGGAGGAATCTTCAAGACTTGACCAGGATGAATGATATCAGGGTTTTTGATTTGATCGCGATTGCCCTGCCAAATTTTTGGCCACAGGAATGGGTTATCATAAATCTTTGGCTTCTTTGCGATATTCCATAAGCAATCACGATCTTTTGCCCATGTACCAACCTTATATGTCTGCCCTGCTTGACCAGAAGCAATGAACTGCTCAAGTGATTTCTTTAATGCATCCAATCGATTTTGCTGGTCGTTGATACGCGCTGCATACTTCTTTGTTGCACTCAAGGGGTTCTTTCGCGCAGTGTCAATCCATGTTTGTACAGTATCTAGCTCTTTCCTTCGAGCATACAAATCCTGATTGGAAAGACTTGATAATTCATTCAATCGAGCATCAATTTTATCGAGAAGAGCGTTCATCGGGCCAACATACCCTACTTCAAGTGCTGCTAACGCATCTTGGCATTGCTTCAAAGCTTCCAAGCGTTGTGCTTCTTGTTGCTTCAAATCGTTGACCTCTTTTACAAGTGCATCGAGTTTATTTTTAAGGTCAGTTCTTTTTGCTGTGAGCTCAGTCATAAGTCTCTGCCATTGATCTTTTGTAATTTCTTCTTGAGCAATTACCGAACTCCCAATAAAACACACCATCAATACAACTGTTACGATATTCTTTACCATTGTTATTCTCCTTCTCACATTGGGTGTTACTACTGAATCCGTGATTTCAATGCCTGTAAATCTTCATTGCACTGGGTAATCTGTTGTTCCTTATCGGCAATAGAACGTAAAAGTGCAGCTTTTTCAGATTCGCGCGCTGCTATTTCCTTTTCAAGAGAACTAACTTCTGCACGTAGAGCGTTCAATTGTTGCATTTGCTCTTCAGAAGGTTTATTACTGCACCCAATGAAGAATACCAACGCCATCGCTACTCCAGTAACCATAACTCCTAATGCTTTTCTCATGGTTTATCTCCTTTTGTTTGAATTATTCTCACTACAAACCAACACAATTATAACTAACTGAATAAAAAAAGTCAAGAAAGAAAAAGTAAATTTATCCTAGCACTCGAACTAATTCATGAACCGTCGTCGTTCCCGCAATTACTCTTCGAATCGCATCTTGGCGGATACCTTGATATCCCGATTTCATTGCTTCTTCTCTCATTTTCAAAATTGAAGCTTTTTGAAAGATTAAGTCCCGTAAAGAGGGTGTTATCGTAACAACTTCACATACAGGCATACGCCCACTATATCCTGTTCCACCACATGCTTGGCACCCGCGACCTCGGAATAACCTTAATGCCGGTAAATCCACAGGAGCATCGAGAAACTCTAGATCCTCAGCAGTGAGTGCATACTCTTCTTTACAGTGTTCACATATTTTTCTCATTAATACTTGAAATACAACACCTACCATTGTTGAAGCGAGCCAATACGCAGGTACTCCTAAGTTGAACAAGCGATGAATTGCACCAATTGAATCATCTGCGAGCATGGTACTAAGTACTAAGTTCCCTGTTAAAGCAGCTTCAGCAGCTACAACGCCTGTTTCAGCATCACGAATTTCCCCAATCATTATAACATTTGGGTTCTGGCGGAGGATAGCTCGCAGTGCATCGATAAAATTAAAGGACTTATCTGGTGGTAAGTGGACCTGACTTGCAAATGGTAAACGATACTCAACCGGATCTTCTACAGTTATAATACACTTTTCTGGTGTGTTCAATTGATTCACAAGTGCATACACTGTTGTAGTCTTTCCACTTCCTGAAGGACCCGTAATTAGAAAAAGACCACGTGGACTTCTCAAAAGGTGGACTATGCGTTCATAACTTTCAGTTGAGAAGCCCAATTCATCGAGTTTAGCTATTCCAATGGCTTTCCGTAAAACACGAATGAGTCCTCGTTCACCAGCAAGGACTGGAATAGTATTGATACGAAAGTCGTACCCTTCCGAGTTATAGACCCCCGAAAAACGACCCTCCTGAGGCTTTTTCTTTTCAAATTGGTTAAGTGCAGCCTTCGTTTTGAATATACTTAGAATTGGTTCATTCATATCTGGAGGTAGAGATACAATTCGCCGAAGGACACCTTCTATAGCAAAGCGAATCTGTAACTCACCCTCAATCGGTTCTATGTGAACGTCACTCGCACCACTTAAGACCGCACGAATTAAAATTTCCTCTGCAATTTGTTCAGCGGTTGGAAGTCGCCCAAGACGAAATAATTCTCTAATTTTCTCACGAGAAAGATTTTTTACATCGAATTGTTCCAGCGGTATGCGTTGTACAGGTATAGTGGACATCCCCCCGGGGCGCAGTGGCGGTTGATTTATT
>JAOAFT010000015.1 GCA_026416125.1 Bacteroidota bacterium | reverse complement strand
GACAACAACTGGTTCCCCAACAAGATCGGGACGAAATACTCGCTCACACGAAGCGTAGAAGTTATTGCAGTCGACAAGCGCATACATCATAGTGTCTTTATCACGTGTGTGACAATACCCCAAATGAGGAGCTCATTTCCTTCGTCCACTTTGATCGGTTCGTACTCGGGATTGGCAGGCATTAGCCACACTACTCCTTTTGAAATTTTAATGCGTTTCAAGGTAAATTCCCCGTCAATGTAACACACAGCAATTTTGCCGTTACGCGGTTCAAGACTCCGATCGATCACAAGCAAATCCCCATCGTTAATACCGGCATCGCGCATCGATTCACCTTTGACACGCCCATAGAACGTCGTAGCAGGATGTTTAACAAGGTGCTTATTGAGATCTATTGTACACTCAACAAAATCGAGTGCCGGAGAGGGAAATCCAGCACTAATTTCTGCTGAGAGAAATGGCAAAGCAAGCTCCACCTCCGTTGCTGCAGAAAAAAGTTCAAGCGTTGGCCCCGAGTAAAAACGTAAAGCCGACATGAGATGCTCCCATCACTCTACGTTACACTGTTGGACTATTACATCATCTACTACTAAGTATACAGATCTTCTGTATTAAAAGAAATCCACTCCCTACCAAGGCCCTGGAAGTGTACCAACATCTACCGAATTATTGTATTCCTTTCCCAGAAAACTCCATCCTCGTAACCTTGAATTCGCTTGTCATGCTGTGCATATTCAAGTCGTTTGAGTGCATAGCAACAGTACTCTTCATCTTTCTCGATCCCAACAAAATGTCTACCAAGTTTCCTTGCAACGACTGCAGTTGTACCAGAACCCAGAAATGGATCGAGGACAACATCGCCAACCCGTGTACTTGCAAGGATGAGTTTTGCAACGAGCTTCTCAGATTTTTGTGTTGGATGGTCAGTGTTTTCTGGCATCGACCAAAACGGTACTGTAATATCAGTCCATAGGTTCGATGGATACGTGAACCGATATTTCTGTTTCCCATGCTCCTGCCAGTCCTTCGGTTTCCCATCGGTACGGTATGGAGCTAGTACTCTCCGTTTCAGCTTCACCGCATCGACGTTGAATGTGTACTCGTCTGACACAGTGCAAAACCATATATCCTCAGAAGCATTTTTCCAGTTTTTTCTCGCACCACGCCCTTTCTCTCGCTCCCAGGTAATTCGATTTCGTACCTTCAAGTATCGCTCACACACTCGCTGTATGATACCCGACGTTTGCCACTCACTACATATGTAAACCGACGATGTTGGTTTGAGTAAGCGCAAAAGTGGAACGAACCATTGCTCCATCCACTGCTCATACTCATACTCGTCCATCCTTCGAAATTGATGAGAATTGTACCTTTTGCTCAAATTGTACGGTGGATCGAGAATAAGGAGATCCACAAAGTTCTCTGGTAACAAAACTACTGCTTCCATCATATCCTGGCAGAATACTTTGTTGAGTACATTGCCAACTGCGCTCGGTGTAGTGAGTCGATCGATTTGCGACAGAAAACGCTTTCGTTCTTTCTCTGTGAGCGTTATAGTTCGGTTGTATGGTGCGCGATGTTTCATCGATGGTAAGATACGAAAGAAGATGATGAGAAGCAGGAATGTGTATTGTTATGTACTAAACTTAAATAGTAAGGACTATTCTTTCTTATAGTTTCGTTTACTCTAAAACACAACATTCACTTTAGGAATAAGCTCAAAATACTATCAACTCTGAGAAGGAAACTTATAGCAACAGCAAGTATATGTGCTACGATCAAGTACGTAAATACTGTGAGGAAATCGTCATGTAAGAGTTTCGCAAGACGTGAAGCAAACAATACAATAAACCACACAGTGAAGAGATCAAACGAGTTAACAAACTCAAAGAGCACTCCACGGCGAGCAGAATAGGGAAATGCGAGTGCAGCACTCAACGACGTCATATCGAGAACCATCAATACTCGCAAAATCGCATAGAGTACACTGCCAATTACCAAAGGTAATGTCGACAACGCACCCCAATACAGAACTTGCTGAATATGAATGATACTCTTTGCGGTACGGTATCTGAATGTACTTAACGCAGCTACAACCATCATCGTACCAACGATTACCAATGTTTTTAGTGTCATATAACCAGTAAAAAGTATTCCAAGCCATGTATGTTCATGCAAATACGTGAAACCTACTCTTGTCATCTCTAATGATTCTTCTGACATCGTACCGTATTTTTCTTCAAGCGAGAATAGATACTCCATAAACGGTACATTTGTCATAACAATATAATTAGAAAGCCACAAGAGACAAAAGTATCCAAAGAGTATTACTACAGTTACTTGAGAGGAGAATCTAGAGACCGTAATTTCTTCTTTCACAGAAGGGATGGGGTAGAAATAATATTCCCACCACGCAGCATTCTCCCTTGTATTTATATTTTCAGAGCACATAGTTATTATACAATATCTTTTTTCTGAAAATAGAACAGAGTACAACTCAGAACGAAAAATATGTAGAGGAATACTATTATTGGAAATTGTATTGACGACTCACTTTGCAAGGTCTTAAAAAACGCATTGTTTACTTGCGAGATTGGCGGTAATAGGAGAAGAAATATGTTCACAGCAGTTGATGCACGATCATACCCGAAAGATAATAAAGGTTGGACAAAGTACACAACAAGAACAACCACAAGTGAAACAGTCGGTTTTTCAAAGAATACAGAAACAAGAGAACTAACCGAAACAAGTAATGAGACTATCGCGAGAGAGCTCAAGAGTACCGAAATGAAAAAATACCCAAAATACGATCCAGTTTTGAGATATAATGTTATACTCATTGCTAAAGCAAATACTCCCTGAAGAATTGCAATAGTAAAAACAACCGATAGGTAGTAACTTAATACCAAATGGTATCGGGGAAATCCTTTCGTTATGTAAATTGAAAGTAAGGGATCAGTAAAGAATTCAGCAAACAATCCTGCAGTTCCTAGTACAAGGAGGAACATAATAACGTTCCATAAAAATTTTATTAATGTATCAAGTAAAAGTATAGCCGTTAAATCCATGTCATGCGACTTACCAAACACATGTATTGATACAAGCATACCATTATCATACTCACATTGCACTGCAAAAAGAAGTATGAGTAGAAGCGCACATTCCACAACGATAAGCAATATAATTGCTGGCTGATGAATTACTTTTTGAAATGTTGTGGTAAATAACGATAGTTGTTTCATTGTTCCTCTATTGTTCGAATGAATAGATCTTCCAGTGTTGTTCGCTTTGGTATGACATTGAGGGGAGTAACCCCCTTACCACGCAAAATATCTAAAGCTTGTTGTAACTCTTGTGTTGACTGTACTTCACAAATCCATACTTTCCCATTGTACGAACACGAGTATGGCGGTGGCATTTCGATATATGATGAGAGTTGAAGGAAAAATCCTGCTTGTCCAGCAAGGAGATCACCTATGTTCCCTTCCCTTATAACGTTCCCTTTATGCAAGATGACCGCTCGATGTGCAATCAGCTCTATTTCTGTTAGTAAATGTGAATTTACAACAATCGTAACTCCCTGATTCGAAAGATCTCGTAAGAGATTCCGCACCATAATTTTCCCAAGTGGATCAAGTGCATCTGTCGGTTCATCTAAGAAGAGGAGTTGGGGATTGTGCAGTATCGCCTGCGCAATCCCTAGCCGTACTATCATCCCTTTAGAGTACTCTTTTACAAAAGAATTTCTTCGATCATCCAAACCAACAAGCTGAAGAACAAGCTCGATACGCTTGTTGAGTTCACTTCTCTCCATACCACTCATAAGTCCAAGCGTATGTAACACACCTCTGGCAGTACAATACGGTGGAACTCGAAAATGTTCTGGTAAATAACCGATGCTACTTTTCTTTCTATTCAAAACATGTTCATTGAACAATACCTTTCCACTCGTTGGACGTACAAGCTGCAACATACACTTCGTAAGTGTTGTTTTCCCGGCTCCATTCACTCCCAGCACTGCGACAATTTCACCCTGATAAAAGCTGAGCGACACATTGTTAAGTGCTGCAACTGGCTGCTTATCAAATACATCTTTTCGATAAATTTTCGAGAGGGCGTCGATTTTAATTATATATTCTAACATTGTAATCACCGGAGAAACGTTACTACTTTATTTATGTCACTAGCATTCAATGGGAATTTTTCCTGTAATAATATTTGACGATCTTCGAGAATAACAATACTGCTTTTCTGCAAACCAAGTCTCGTAAACAATGAATCGGGTAACCACGTTACTGCAAACGGATAATTATTCACACTTTTCCAATGATCAACCCGCGTTTGATTGAACATCACTTCGTCTTCACGCATGAAAACCATTACCTGCGTCGAATGCTGCGATTGAAGTTCTGAAGCTATTCGAAAACTTGTTTCATAAATATTTTCCATGCACGGGGGACAATTGAAATCATTGTATTGCAAAAAAATGATAACTGCTCTCGTACTCTTCAGCTGCTTGTCACTTTGGAGGTTATTAAGTACTCTAGAAAGGGATTTAGTGTGCTCCAGCAGTTGCGGTGAACGATAGCGGTATTCCCGTACAAGAGCTAGTGACAAAAGAACAACCATGCCAAAATTGATGAGAAGTGTTTTTATATTCTTGCTTCTCCTTGCACCGAATAAAACAAGAACACCAATAATACCTAATTGAAGAATAAACATTTGTTCATTTGAAAAAAAGCGGTAGATAAAACCAAGACTGAGGTTAGCCAATAAAGTCCGATTAACATGATTTAAAAAGGAGAGTATTAACAAAAAGCCAAAAGTACATAGTAAAGTAACCAAAAAAAGGAATGAATATTTACGCAAGCATAGAATTACACCCCCTGCGAATTCAACTACAAGAATAAGACTACCAACCACCATTGCTAGAGTTGAAGAAATGTGTAGCGTACTTGCAATGAAAAAGGTAAATGCTGAGAACTCAACAAACGTAGAAATCGCTATCAGCAGACACACAACCCCAACAGATTGGAGAATCACCGAAATTAATGCATCAATAATTTTACTATCTTGATTATTTGTTTCCATCGGATCCTTTTCCTACTTTTTAGGAGCAGAGACAGAGTATCTTGTTAGAACCGTCCTATTACGTTCAAGGCTCCACAAGTAACCCTCTTTATCAAGTGCAATCTTTTTCGATTTCTCTGGTAATGTAAGAAGTGCGGCTATCTTACCATTCGACATCACAATAAAAACATCTTGAAATGGATTGAAAGCACAATCACCACCCAAAATATAGAGAAGTCCTCGTTGATCTATTGCGAGGCTATAGATTAATTCTTCTTCAGGAAATGCAGTGTTGTTTTCCTTTTCAACGATTGTGTACTTCGGTTTCGCTGGAAAAAATGACAATCGATACGCCGTATAATCTGTTCCATAATACCGTTCTATAATGTTCTGATAGGCATAGGCAACATACACAGTGTCTTTATAAATTGTAAAGTAATAGAGATTCTCAAAAATGTTATTACTTGAACTTTTTAATGAAATCTCTTGTTTAGTATTCCCATTTTCGTCAAAAGCTATCATTTTCGTATACTCGCGCAACCCTCCATGGGTACCTATCCACAAACAGCCACCATTGTCATACTTCAGTCCCATTACAAATCCCTTGACTCTAAATTCACGAATTGGCTGTAAAGCGTGCGTAAAAAGTTGAACGCGCGGTGACGAATATTCTGCAACTGCAATCTGGGATTTCCCTACAGCTAAGAAAAGAGGTCCTGTGCGAAATTCACCGAGGGCAGTGCCCCGTTGTCCTACCTCCCGTACTAATTTTCCACTTCTGGAAACAAGCTTTACCTTGTAATCCAATCGATCACACACGATGAGTGATCCATCTGGCATAAAATCGAAATCTGTTACCCCATAAAATAGTGTATCGCCGATACTCTTCACTGCCTTCGCAATAAAGGCTCTTGTTTCTGCTGTTTGAGCACGAAGAAAAATATTAGGCAATACAATGATAAGAACAGTAATTAACACACGACTTCGTTGACAGTTCATATTCTTTACCTAGCGGTGATAAAATGCCCCTTTGAGGAATAACAACCCATAACGTACTAGTCTCAAAGGGGCAATCGATTTCACTTACGAACACAGGAGGTAACCAATTCCGCAGCCAACTGAACATCCCTCACCGAACCATCCTCCACCACACAACTCACGACATCGGACAAAGGCCGATATACAAGAAGCTGGTTTTGCCTCAATAATGTCAGGTATAATTACAGAAAACATTACAACAATTGCAACAACTTGAAATACTTTTTTCATAGAAACCTCCTTATAAAATTATTTGTGGTAATTGTTATTGTAGTTATTATTGTGGCTAGCCAAGTGCAATATATATATATATATATATTGTCAAGTACTTTATTTCAGCATTGAAGAACTTTCAATCCTACTATCGTTCTCTTTACAATGTGGTGAGTTCATCATTACGTTTCTGGAGAATGCGTGGGGTCTTTTTAACTTGCTCTACTCCTATCTTTTCATTACACTACCAAAAACTTTGTAAAGAAATGCTTTATTTTTTTTCCTTACTCCTTGGCGGATTTGTTGCTGGTGTCTTTGGTTCAATGCTGGGATTAGGAGGTGGATTTCTCCTGATTCCTTTCCTTACACTTGTGCTCGATGTCCCGATACATGTAGCAATTGCAACCAGTATTGTTGCAGTTATCGCAACGTCGAGTGCTGGTGCATCTCTCAACCTCGAACGGAAATTCGTGCACACTCGCCTTGCAATGGTACTTGAAATTACAACCGTTGCCGGTGCATTACTCGGCGGATACACGAGCAACCTCCTTTCCGCTTCCTTCCTCGCCAAATTGTTTTCGGCATTATTACTCATCGTTGCTGGAATTATGTTTTACCGTGCCATAGCAAAAAACAGTACCGACACACCAGTAACGACTGGTGTTCTTCGTGCAACCTACTTCGATCCTGCGATACAACAAGAAATTCCATACAGTGTTGTTCATCTCCCAACTTCTCTCATTGTTTCATTCGTTGCCGGGAACATTTCTGGACTTCTCGGTATTGGAGGAGGAATTTTTAAAGTCCCTGCAATGCATATTGCCTCCCGAATTCCGATGAAGGTAGCAACTGCAACGAGCAATTTTATGATTGGTGTAACTGCAGCTGCAAGTGCCTTCCTCTACATTGCGCATGGCCATGTGCATCCCTTTATTACCAGTGTTTCTGCACTGGGTGTTCTCTTTGGTTCACTCTGCGGCATTGCACTTGGAAAAAAAATATCGACACGATTCCTCACCCTTCTCTTTGCGTTTGTTATGCTGTTCATCGCTGTACAACTCTATTTCAAGAAAGGGTAACCAATGGATAGGAATGGATATATTCTCGAACGATGGATGAGCATAACGTTGCGTTTCGGTATCTGGTTGAGCGCCGTCCTCATTGCGATTGGACTAATTGGTGTGGCACTACAACAGCAGGTAGTACACGAAATGACTCCCCTCACATTTTCCACTTTCGCTTCTCACCTCCGCAGTGAACCATTCGCTCCACAGAATTTTCTTTTCAGCGGAATCGTTCTTCTCTGCTTCACACCACTTGCACGGGTACTTATTGCGTGTATTGGATTCATGAAAGAGAACGATCGACGTTTCGTTAGTATTACATTAATTGTTTTCTTACTCTTACTCATTGAAATTGTATATGCTCTCTTTATTCCGTAAAATGGCACTGGTCATACCAGTGAAACACTTTTTTTCACGGTGAGATCAGAAATGATATTCTGAATTGTTTTAAGAGGACAACCCCAATGAAGCGACGAATTTCACTCCTCCCTATAGTAATTCTAACTACCATCTATTTACAAGTCCCGGCACAGCCAACCGTTTCTGCCGGTTTTCCTGTAAATTACAACGAAGATTCTGTTGGCGTATACACACTTCCTGATCCGTTATTTTTGTCATCGCGCCAACGGATTACAACAATCGATGCATGGGAACAACATCGGACAGAACTCTTATCACTCATCGAAGAAATTCAATTCGGTAAAGCCCCATCGTTGCCCACCTCGCTGCAGTACAATGTTACAGATTCAGGAACCAATGTGTTCAATGGACTTGCATACCGCAAACAAATTACAATTACACTCACAGAAACATCTTCCAATCACACGGTTGATATTCTCATTTACATTCCAACTTCAACAAAGAAACCGGTGCCTCTGTTTCTTAATGTAAGCTTCGTTCCAAACTGTATTACTGTTGCCGATAGCGGAATCCGGAGTGGCTTCTTCTGGACTCGCGACGGCAAGAAAGTACCAGCCGTTCCGAACGATCGTTTTCCAACGATTAATGTCAAAAAATTTTTAGAAGCCGGATTTGGGTTTGCAACACTTTACTACGGTGACATTGAACCTGATTTTAAAAGCGGATATCGTTACGGCATTCGTGGGTACTTCGATACAACACAGTACACGTGGGGATCGATTGCTGCATGGTCGTGGGGGATAAGTCGAGTAATGGATTACTTCGAACGTGACGCTGACATTGATGCTAAACGTATTGCACTCCACGGTGTGTCACGCCTTGGAAAGACCGTGCTCTGGACAGGTGCACGCGATCCACGTTTCTCTATGATCATTGCCTGTTGCTCTGGTGAAGGTGGTGCTGCACTAACACGACGCAATTTTGGGGAAACCATCAAACACATTACCGATTCTTCACGCTACTTCTATTGGTTTACTGAAACATACCATCGATATGCAGACAGCGTAGAAAAACTTCCCTTCGATGCTCACATACTTCTCGCATTGATTGCTCCACGTCCTCTCCTCTTAGTAACAGGTAAAACAGATTACTGGTCAGATCCAAAAGGAGAATTTCTCGCTGCAGTAGCAGCAGAACCAGTATATCGACTTTATGGAAAAAGTGGTCCTGTTGGAACCACTCCACCTCAAGCTGATGATCGGAAATACTTGTTACCACTAGGGTACTATATGCACAACGGTGGACACGGTCCAGCTCCAACTGATTGGGATGTATACATTGAGTACATGAAAAGGTTTCTATGAAATATTCACGTCGAACCTTCCTCACTCAAACAATGAATTTTATCCTTACAGTACCTCTTCTAGGTACCATTATAACTCCATGTCGGAGAAAAACCAAAGAACTGAAGAATCTTCAACGCCCAAAATTTAATGGTACCATTTTCAACGTACGCGACTACGGCGCAACAGGAAATGGCTCTACAATCGATACACATGCTCTTCAGGCAACAATTAATCGATGTCATGTTCTTGGCGGAGGAATAGTCAAAGTGCCAAAAGGCACGTATCGTACAGGTGCACTGCAACTACGGTCGAATGTTTTTCTTCATCTTGATGATGGTGCGACCTTGGTTGGCACAGCATCGTTTATCGATTATCCACTCATGCAAGTACGATGGGAAGGGAAATGGATCGAAGGACACACTGCTCTCCTCTATGCAATTGATGCTACGAACCTTGGGATTTGTGGTCAAGGAACTATCATTGGTAACCCTGCACTTGGTGGAAGACCCACACAACAATATCCGTACCGTCATCCTGCGCTTATTGAGTTCATCAATTGTACCAACATACACCTTGAAGGATTTTCCGCTGAGTATACGCGGATGTGGTGTATTCACCCAACATACTGTGAAAACGTTCGAATTACAGGATTGACAATCCGAAGTACTGGTGGAAATAGTGACGGCATCGATATCGATTCATGCAAAAATGTAGAAATCGACAATTGTACGTTTAACACTGGAGACGATTGTATTGCCCTTAAGTCCGGACGAGGAATGGAAGGCTATCTCCTTGCTCGACCAACAGAAAATGTACACATTACAAACTGTACTTTCACTGATACTCTCTTTGCATGCATTGGCATTGGGAGTGAAACCTCAGGAGGAATTCGCAATGTACGAATTGACCACTGCACATTTACAGACACAAAAACCTATGCTCTTTATATCAAAAGTCGTCTTGGTCGGGGCTCATTCATTGAAAACATTTCAGCTGAACACCTTACTGTAAAAAACATGCATACTGGATTTCTCCGAATCAATTTGCTTACAAGCGGTTTGCAAGACCAACATCCAGTACCAGGATATGACGGAATACCAACAGCTAGGAATTTTAAATTCACTACCATCAACGTATGCAACGTACCACTGCTCGTTGACGCCACTTCAATTCACCCAGAAAAGCCACTCGACGGACTACATTTAGAACATATTCGTGGGACATGCCAAAAAGGAATATTTTTAGCAAATATCAAGAACACTGTGGTACGATCCATCGAAGTACATGGTTTTACTGGTTCCTTACTATCAGTTTACAACGTTACTGGGGATGGACTTGAAAACGCACAACAACTCCTGCCTCCTCCTGTTCCCGATTCTGTTCAAGTGCCAGAATCTTCGTACAAGTTTAAGTAAACATTTCCGATAAGTTCCTTAAACTTCGTACGCATTTGTCAGTCAAATAGTATCCCTACCATTCCTTCTTATCTTCAATAGATCTCCAATGATTACATTTATTTAATAGTAATAATCGATTTGCATAATTATGAATATTATTGCATATTTATGCACAATAAAAATTATGGAGTTACGATGAAAGCTATACATGTATCAATTATAGGTGCATCAGGATACTCAGGTATCGAACTCGTAAACATTCTACTCAAACACTCAAAAGTAACCATTGACAAGCTCTTTGCTAATACTTCTGCGGGGAAAAGATTTGATGAAGTTGCGCCTGAATTTCGGACCCGTTGTTCAATTCCACTCGATTCTTTTTCCGTTGAAAAAGTAAACCAGAGCGACATTGTATTCATTGCTCTCCCCTCGGGTGAAGCACTATCACTCGTACCACAACTTCTCAACGCAGGAAAACGTGTCATCGATCTCGGTGGTGATTTCAGACTTAAGAACACGGAACTGTATCGGAAGTACTATAAGCGCGATCACACCGCTCACGAAGCACTTCACCAAGCAGTATTTGGCTTACCTGAATGGTTTTCGAATGAGATCCGTTCAGCAACTCTTGTAGCAAACCCAGGGTGCTACCCAACAAGCATCATTCTTCCACTTGCCCCTTTGGTGCGAGAGAGGTTAATTGACCCTTCGACGATCGTTGCTAACTCACTCTCCGGTGTTTCTGGGGCTGGGCGCACTTCATCCCTAGAGTACTCCTTCTGTGAAGTCAACGATTCAGTTAAAGCATACAAAGTTGGTGTTCACCAGCACATCCCTGAAATACAATCAATTCTCGAGCGAATTGGAAACACTCAAGTACAGGTCCTATTTGTTCCTCACCTTTTACCAATAACACGAGGTATCTATTCAACAATTACTTGTACCGGAACAGAACACCTTACCGTGGAGAGTATTACTGCGGTTTACAACGCATACTATAAGAATGCACCCTTCATCCGATACTCTGCAACACATATCCCTGAGCTCAAACACGTCGTACATACAAATTTTATTGACATCTGTTTTACAATTATACCAGAGTCAAATCGTCTTATCATCACATCGGCAATTGACAATCTCGTAAAAGGTGCAGCTGGTCAAGCAGTCCAGAATATGAACCTTATGTTCGATCTTCCCGAAACGGAGGGATTACTGTAATGGACGAACAGTTCTTCGAAGAATGTAGTGGAAGTATTACGGCAGCCAGTGGATTTGTTGCTGGAGGTATTTTCTGTGGGATTCGAAAAGTTAAAAAGGACCTCGCACTCATTCGTTCTCTCTCACCTGCAGTTACCGCTGCAGTATTCACATGCAATAAAACACAAGCTGCTCCTATCCTTGTCGATAAACAACAGCTCGCAAACAACCACCTTTGCTCAGCAATCGTTGTCAACAGTGGAAATGCCAATGCCTGCACGGGAGAACGCGGTTTACGCGATGCATGGGAAATGGTTGCTACAACTGCTAGAGCACTGGATGTACCCCAAGAACACGTACTTGTCTCATCAACAGGTGTTATCGGTCAATACCTCCCGATGGAAAAAATAATCGCGGGTATATTTGAACTTGCACCTCAGCTTAGTGCGACAGGGAATAGGGATGCCGCTGAAGCAATTATGACAACAGATACTTTCCCAAAAGAAATAGCTATTCAATATACTGAGGGTACGTCAACAATTACAATTGGAGGAATCGCTAAAGGTTCCGGAATGATTGCACCCAATATGGCAACGATGCTTGCATTTATTACGACAGATGCAGTCATTACACCTGAAGCACTTCGTACCGCACTTACCTACGCAAATAACCGTTCATTCAATAGACTCACTGTCGATGGCGACACAAGTACAAACGACATGGCAGTTGTTATGGCAAATGGGTACGCAAAGAATACTCCTATAGCTCTTGGCTCTCCAGAATACACACGATTCCAACGAGCACTTGAGTACGTACTTATCAAGCTTGCGAAAATGATTGCTCGCGACGGTGAAGGAGCAACAAAACTTGTTGAAATTGTCGTTAATGGTGCAAGAACTGAAGATGAGGCAGTCCAAGCAGCACGAGCAGTTGCAAATTCAAACCTCGTCAAGACAGCTATCCATGGTGCCGATGCAAACTGGGGAAGAATTCTCTGTGCAGTTGGGTATTCCGGTATCGATTTTGATCCAGCAAACGTTTCAATTTCTTTCGGTGACATACCCATCCTTCTTCCCAACTATACAATCGTACTCGACGAAGAAAAAGCAAAAGAGGTCCTATGCAAGGATCACATCATTATTACCATCGATCTGCACCAAGGGAACAAGTCAGCAACATTCTACACTTGCGATTTGTCGAAAGAGTACATTCACATCAATGCTAGTTACCGTTCATAAAAGGATGCAACACAATGACACCATTGAACATCGATTACCAAACAAAAGAAGAAGTACTTATTGAAGCACTCCCCTATATTCAAAAGTACGAAGGGAAAACGTTCGTCATTAAGTACGGTGGTGCAGCAATGACGAACGAAGACTTGAAAACCACCTTTGCCCAGGATGTTACAATCCTTCGGAAAATTGGTATTAATATCGTTATTGTGCATGGTGGAGGAAAAGAAATTACTGAGGTGGCAACTGCTCTCAATCTTGAAACTCGGTTTGTCAATGGACAACGATACACCGATGAAGCAATGGTCAATGTTGTCCTAATGGTTCTTGCAGGTAAGTTGAATAAGCAAATTGTCAACCTCATCAACACATTCAGTGGAAATGCTATTGGGCTGTGTGGCGTCGATAACATGCTCCTTAAAGCTGTTCGATCGTCCACCGATGGTATTGACCTCGGACTCGTGGGTATCATCACCGCAGTTAATGTAGAGTTCTTGGAACTTCTTCTCAGAAATGGTATGATGCCCGTGATTGCTCCTCTTGCTGCAAGTGATGAGAATGTCATTCTCAATGTCAATGCCGATCTTGCAGCAAGTGCTGTTGCCTCTGCACTCAAAGCTGAAAAACTTGTGTACTTGAGTGATATCGAAGGGGTAATGGTTAACAACGAACGGATTTCAACACTAACACTTACGTACGCTGAAAAACTCATAGCGGAGGGAGCAATAACTGGCGGTATGATTCCAAAAGTACGATCAGCATTCGATACACTCGCTGCTGGAGTCCATAAAGTACATATTGTCGATGGGAGGGTGAAACATTCTCTCCTCCTTGAAATTTTTACAGATGAAGGAATTGGTACACAAATGATACCTGACGATATAGGTGGATAGCGATGGATAAGTTGAAACGTCATGCTGCGATCAAGCAAATACTTGCAAACAATACCATTACAACACAACTAGAACTAGCAAAGGAACTCAGAAAAATTGGTTTCCGTACAACCCAAGCAACCCTCTCCCGCGACATGAAAGAGCTAGGCGTTGTGTGGGTAAACTCCCCAGACGGAGCACGATATCTACTAAACCCTACAACAGAGGAGCAACGGTTAACAAAACTCATAAGCCTCGAAATTGAAAGCATTACCGCCAACGAAGTAATGATCGTTGTTAAAACACTTCCAGGTCGTGCCCAGGGTGTTGCGGAAATTATTGACCAACTCAACATTCCTTCAATTCTTGGAACTCTTGCTGGCGATAACACAATTTTTATACTACCTCGATCGGTGAAAAAAATCCGAGATGCAATTGAAGCTCTCCAACACTTAATTCTCAAAGCAAAATCTAAAGTGTAACGCATGACCACAACGTATATCTATACAATTGACATCGCACATCCTCCCCTTGTTAGCCACGTGGCTGAGCAAGTTTTGTTTGAAGCTGTACAGATGGTACGAAATTCGACATATTTACGTGTAATAAAAGTCATCCACGGCATTGGATCACCAGACAAACCTGCTGTTCTAAAATCAGTTGTCCAAAATTGGGCATATCGAAACCGACATCGAATAAAAGCATGTATTGCCGGCGAAGAGTACTCACTCTTCAATCCAATCGTTCAGAAAATGCGAGCTCAATGCGGACAAATCCACGACATCGACTTAGGCATGGCAAATGCTGGAATCACTGTACTATGGATTCGGTAATTCATTGTTATGTTAATATAATATGTACGATAGAATAAAGGAGAGAAAACCGTGAAAAAAGAACGCATAGCGGTAGCATATTCGGGAGGACTTGATACCTCCGTCATTGTAAAGTGGCTTCAGGAAAAATACAACGCCGAGGTTATAACCGTTACTGGGAACTTAGGACAAAAGAAGGAAATTGCTGGAGTACGAGAAAAAGCACTAAAATCAGGAGCTGTGAAAGCATACATTGTCGATCTCCGCAAAGAATTCGTCGAACACTACCTCTGGCCTGTACTCAAAGCTGGTGCAGTGTACGAACACACATACCCGATGGCAACTTCGATCGGCCGTCCCTTACTAGCAAAAGCACTCGTTGACGTTGCGAGGAAAGAAAAATGCACGGCTGTTGCCCATGGTTGTACAGGTAAGGGAAATGATCAAGTACGATTCGAAGTATCTGTTGCTGCACTTGCGCCAGATCTCCGGATTATTGCTCCTGTACGAGAGTGGGAATTCAAATCACGTGAAGAAGAAATTGCATACTGCGAAAAACATGGAATACCCGTAGTTGCAACGAAGAAAAGCCCCTATTCTATCGATGAAAATATATGGGGAACCTCTATCGAATGTGGTATTCTCGAAGATCCCATGGCTGAACCTCCAGAAGATGCCTATCAACGTACAGTATCTCCACTCCGTGCACCGAACAAACCAACCTACATTACCATTGATTTCAAAGAAGGTATCCCTGTTGCAGTCGACGGTAAGAAAATGAACGGTATCGACCTTATTGATTATGTGAACACCGTTGCTGGAAAAAATGGAGTTGGCCGTCTTGACCTCGTTGAAAATAGGCTTGTTGGCATTAAATCCAGAGAAATCTACGAAGCACCAGGTGCTGTCGTACTTCACTTTGCACACCGTGAATTAGAACGATTGACATTAGATAAAGATACCGCTCACTATAAAACCAAAGTTGCACACGATTATGCTGATCTTGTTTACAATGGACTATGGTTCTCTCCACTCCGTACTGCACTCGATGCGTTTGTCAATGAAACACAGAAGGTTGTCACGGGAACAGTTAAATTAAAACTCTACAAAGGATCGATTGAAATTGCAGGACGTACATCACCATATTCCTTATACGATACAAAACTTGCCACCTATTCAGCCGACGACCAGTTCGATCACAAAGCAAGTGAAGGTTTCATCAAAATTTATGGACTTCCAGTTAAAACTTTTTATAGAGTAAATAAACATCTACGCTCGAAGGAATAGGGTTATAAGCCCGGCACATTGTGCCGGGCTTGCTTACACAATGTTCTTTCATCGAAACTCTACTTTATATTCAAAAAGGTAGAGAAGAATGATTATCCTTATCAAAGCCTACGGCAACCATACGAATCGACTTATTCAAAATGCACATTTAGAAGCATTTTGTGCATACCATGGAATTCCTTACTTCAACGCAACCCTCCTATCAATGGCTCACCACTATCCACTGAAGTATAACTATACACACGCCATCTTCTATTTATCTTTACAGAAAGTGCACTATCCCCAGATAAAGTGTCGATTTATATCATTTGACGACGAATCAAAAATCGAAGAATATAAAACTATTCTCCAATCACATAAACATTCTCTCCTTTTTGTTGGTGGTTGGTACTTCCGTGAGTACACAACGCTCCAACAGTATCGCTCAGAACTTTTGCGAAAGTACGAAACACACAAAACCTCCCCCCGCTTTGAATATCTGTGCAACCAACTCACCTCCTACGATTGTATCCTTGGACTTCATATTCGTAGGAAAGATTACCAAAAGTGGCAAGGTGGAAAGTATTTTTATCCTCTTGAACTTTACAAACAATTGGTTCACTATTTCTTTACTCTCAAACACGCAAAAGCACCATTTATTCTCATCTTCACGGATGATGTATCCATTCTCGATCAGCTCCACTTTGATGTTCCATACGTATTTTCACAGTTGCCGTACTATCTCGACCATAAACTCATGGGGCGATGTCATTACCTCCTTGGACCGCCTAGTACATTTACACTTTGGCCAAGCTTTCTCTACCAAGTACCATACTATCACATTTATGAGCCCCAAAAACTCTTTACACTCGATGACTTTAAAATCTCAATCTGTTAGTTTTGAATTTCATTCTGTCAAGTAATATATTACTAAGGTGTATGAGAACAATACTCTACATTACCAGTTTTCTTTCAATCACACTGCTTACGAACGGACAGCACTTTAGTCTTCTTCCTCCAGTCCCTGATTCTCTTTTCCTACGTATCCAATTTCCTGAAAACGATTCACTCCTTTGGAACAACGCTCGTATTCGGTTCGGAGGTCGTACACATCCTTCAGCAAAAGTGTTTGTGAACTCAAAACCAGTGAATGTGTACCCCACAGGTGCATTTGCAGGTGTAGTATCAATTCAACAGGGAAGAAATACACTCCGTTTTACCACCATCTCTCAGCGTGGTGATTCTCTGTGGAAAGAGTACACCATTATCAGACCAGAACCACCGTCTCCTCTCCCACACGATACACTTATAATAGACGAAACATCGATTGAACCTTCAACTGATCTCTGGCTCACTACCGGGGATGTGTTAGAGGTAAAAATGAAAGCAAGTCCAGGGTGGGAAGCATATTTCGATATCCCAGGTGTTGCGTCCGATATTCCTATGATGGAACTACCAAGCCGGGATGGAACTCCCTCTGGTATGTACATTGGCCGGTATACAGTGCAACCAACAGATCGAACGTCAGAAACGCCACTTACTGTTTACCTCGTCAAAGGATTCTGGAACAAAGAAAAAGCTCAGTCGAAAGGACGAATATCGTTTTACACAACAGAATTACCACGCGTTGCTGAGATTGTAGGTAAACGTGTTCCGCTGAATGCAGGAATAAGTACTACTAGGCTTGGTGGTGAAAAGTATGGCTTTCTCCACGAAGGGACTCGCATTATTATCACGGGGAAAGTCGGGAACTTTTACCGAGTACGACTTGCTAATTCGTTCACTGCTTGGGTCCCTATTGAAAATGTAAAGCTTCTCCCTGCTTCTACCCCATTTCCACAATCGAATGTTGGATCAATTACAACAACAGGAAATAGCACACACGACCTCATTACTGTCAACCTTGACACAAAGCTACCTATAACAAGCGAACAATCATTGCAACCAATGGCTATCCTCATTCACATTTGGGGAGCAACAACCAACAATACATGGATTGCACATGGACCTTCAGTAAAAGGAATTGCTTCCATAACCTGTACACAAGTGGAAGATAACCATGTTCTACTTACCGTATCACTTCGAAGCAATTACCATTGGGGATATGACATTGAGTATAGCGGTACAACACTACGCATACGAGTTGCTCGACCACCTGTTGTGAAATCGAAAAGCATGCCGCTGAGTGCGCTTACCATTGCTCTCGATGCTGGCCACGGTGGGACTGAAAATCATGGTGCGGTTGGAGCAACTGGTGTTTTCGAAAAAGATATTACCCTTGCTCTTGTAACCGAACTTCAAAAAGAGCTTACAGCAAAAGGTGCAACTGTCATTGTTACTCGCACTGGCGATCAGCATATTCCAACAGCAGAACGTATCGAGCCAATTGTACGGTCAAATGCCCAGCTTCTCCTCAGTATCCACTGCAATTCTTGTGGTGATGCATCTGATCCTTTAGCAATACGAGGAACGAGCGTGTATTACAAACATATTGGCTTTAAACCACTCGCAGACATTGTATTTCAAAAACTTCTTTCAACGGGTCTTCAACCTTATGGTGTTATTGGCAATTTTAACTTTCTTCTCAACGCTCTTACACAAGTACCAAACATCCTTATCGAAACAGCATTTCTCTCACATCCCGAAGAAGAAATGCTTCTTCTCCAAGATGATTTTCGACAGACACTCGTTAAACAACTTGCCATTGGTATTGAAGAGTACATTAAACTCGCGAGTGACCAGCGTTGAAGAGTTTCACTAGACGATATTTTGCAGTGTCGTGGTTTTCTTTGTACATTACACATAGAGCGCAAAAGAACTATGAAGACAACTGTACTTTAGGGCATTAGCTATGGCACGACAAACATTATGGGGTGGACGATTTAAACAACAACTCTCAGAAATTGCTCTCCAGTTTTCGACCTCGATCGATCTCGACAAGCACCTTTATATAGAAGATATTGCAGGGAGCATTGCACATGTAGAAATGCTTGCTGCATGTAAAATACTTACAGCAACAGAGGCGCGACGCATTCGAACAGCACTGAAAGCTATCCTCAAGGAAATCGAAACTGGCAAATTTGTACCAACAAATATCTATGAAGATATTCATTCTGCTATTGAGCATCGCTTAACACAAAAAATCGGTTCACTTGCTGGAAAACTCCATACCGCCCGAAGTCGAAACGACCAAATAGCACTTGACGAACGGCTCTTTCTTAGGCGTGCAATTTATGAACTTATGAAACTCATAACAAACCTCCAGCGTGTACTCCTCTACAAAGCTGAACGGCATATCGATATTGTAATGCCTGGGTATACTCATACGCAGCGAGCACAACCAGTACTTCTCTCTCACCACCTTCTTGCGTACATGTGGATGTTTGAGCGTGATTACGAACGACTGAACCAGTGTGCTCAACGTGCAAACAAGTCACCTCTTGGTGCTGCAGCGTTTGCGGGAACTCCCTTCCCAATCGACCGAAACATGGTCGCAAAGAAACTTGGATTTGATGGAATTGTTGAAAACAGCATTGATGCAGTAAGTGACCGCGATAGTCTCATTGAGTTTGTCAGCACATGTAGTATTATAATGATGCATTTGAGCCGGTTTGCTGAAGAACTTGTGCTCTGGACAACAAAAGAATTTGGATTTGCCGAAATCAGCGATGCATACACAACGGGTAGTAGCATTATGCCACAGAAGAAAAACCCCGATATGGCAGAACTCGTCCGTGGAAAAACAGGGAGAGTATACGGCGCGCTTATTGAACTCCTCACAATGATGAAAGCACTCCCTCTTGCCTACAACCGCGATATGCAAGAGGACAAACATGCTCTCTTTGAAGCATTCACAACCACACGTGAGTGCCTTTTTATCTTCGCTCACATCCTAGTTCATACAACATTCAAGCCACACGTTATTCGAGAATCATTATTAAATGATTTTCTTACTGCAACCGATATGGCTGATTACCTTGTCAAAAAGGGAGTACCATTCCGAGAAGCACACGAAATTACTGGAAAAATTGTCCAACACTGCATTGAACACAAAATGTACTTTGGGAACCTTGACCTTGAAACACTACGACTTTTTAGCCCAAAATTCGACACAGATGTATTTGACGTTATTTTGCCTGAATCGAGTGTCCATAGCAAACGATCTGCTGGAAGCACTAATCCCCATGAGGTAAAAAAACAAATCGTACACTGGACAAGGGTCCTGCAGAAACGGAAGGTGTAGAGAGATTTACTTTCCACAATCATTCAAAAATTCAACACAAAAACTCCTCCTGTGGATATCACAAAGACCATAACGAGTTATTGCTTCACGGTGGGCTCGCGTTCCGTACCCTTTATGTTTAGCAAATCCATAGCGTGGGTACAGAATATCGTACTCACGCATAATTCGATCACGAGTTACTTTGGCAACGATGGATGCAGCAGCTATAGTGAATGAAAGAGCGTCTCCATCGATGATTGTTTTGTAAACAAGGGTAGGATGAGTGAAACTATTTCCATCGACTAACACAAACTCTGGTGGTACAGTTAACTTCTCAAGTGCTTCGTGCATAGCTCTATAGGTAGCATTCATAATATTAATCTCATCAATCGTAGAATGATCAACAATACCAATACCGACAGCAAGAGCCTGTTCATAAATACGTGAATATAACTCCTCTCGTTTTTTTTCGGTTAGTTTTTTCGAATCGTTAACTCCATCAATCCATGTTTCAGGGGGAAATACAACAGCAGCTGCAACTACAGGTCCAGCAAGTGGCCCCCTTCCTGCTTCATCCACTCCTACAACGTTCGTTATTCCAAGATCCCACAGAAACCGTTCATGCGTAAGTGAAACTAGATTCATATCTGAAGAGATCCTCCAAGAATTCCAAGCATTCCTATTCCCATTCCCACTTTTATTACCACGCTAACAGTATTCATTGTCCGCTCATCAGTGTATTGCCACACACGGATACATCCAATACAAAAAAGAAGATTAGCAGCTATAACGCAGAGTGCAAAAAACCAACTGTACACCTTTGCATTCACGACAAGATAGGAAAGTACTAGTATAACAAGTATTGTAAACGTAATAAGGATACGTGATGACAGTACACCGTAACGTACTGGAAGTGTTATTGCACCATACTCATAATCTCCTTTGATATCTTCAATATCCTTTACAAGTTCACGTGCAAAATTTGATAAGAAGGCGAACAGTGCAGGAATCCACACACCTTTGTAATTTCCTAGCATGCTACCACCAAAAATGAATGTTAAACCCGTTAGGAGTGCAACGATCGTATTTCCAATAAGAACTGTTTTCTTCCAGTACTTTGAATAGAGATAAAGTGTTCCGATAGCGAATACAACAATTATAGTACTTGCTATGGGGAGAAGAATACTTGTGAACATTGCTGTGAGAGAAAGGATAAACCATAATCGTTTTGCCTGCTCTAAAGAAAGTGTTCCCAATGGCAATGGTCTTTGAGGTTTATTGATACGATCGATCTCAATATCGAAGTAATCATTAAGTGCATTCGCACCAGCTACCACAGAAGCTGCACAAACCCCACCAATGAAAATCAGTCGAATATCACCCCATGTTGCTCCCGCAAGCCACCCAGCAATACTTACAGCAACAAATGTGAACAGCACATTCACAGGTCGGACAAGCTGAAAGTAGGCACGGAGAAGTTTAAAGTTCATTGCTCACTCTCACATGGAGTTTGGCAGTACTGAATGTATCGCCTTTTCCAAACGCAATGCTAACACCAAGGAATCCAAGCGTTGTTTCCATACGAACACCGACGCCATAGCCAATTGGATAACCACTCTGTTCATACATATTGAACGCATCATTACGAGGAGAAAAATAGTATCCAACATTAGAAAATACGAAGAAATACGATCGGGGTGCTACAAGATAACGATACTCAGAATTCAACCATGCTATTCTAGAACCTGCAAACTGTCCCTCTCGGTATCCGCGGAGCGATGTTGTTCCACCAAATAAAAACAAATCACTAATGGTACTAAACGATGTATAGAGAGCTCGAATGTGCGCGTCCAATACAAGAATCTGACGATGTGCAACGAGGATATACCACTCACAATCAAAGTGAAGACGTTGTGTTGTATTTTTTCGGGATGGATTTGTACCAAAAGCTGTTTGCCATTGCGTACCAGTAGAGTACTGTGTGCTATAGAGAATTCCTTCTGTTGGAGTGTGCACAGAGTTTCTTGTATCGTACTTCACTGATGCACCAATCGATACTGATGAGCTTGAAGGCATTACTCGTTTACCGTAACCTTCAATTGCATGAGTATATACTCCGGAAAGTACAAGTCCTACAGAAAATTCTTCAGAAACCATATACTCTACTACACCTGTGTATGAATTCCGTATGTACGTAGAATCGTGACGGCGTTGTGTTATTCCAATAGTGCTATTGATGGGATATGAAAGTAGCCATGGTTCTGAATACGTTACTTCTACTTCTTGTGTGTGTGCTCGTTCACGGTACCAACGTGTCGAAAGTGAACGCGCTGTACCAAAAAGATTTCTAAACTGCAACGAGAGAAGACCTACAATCGTTCCCTTACTCTGGTTCGGCAAGGCAGGGAGATACCCGATCATACCATCGAAAACTATAGTGTTACCCTCTGTCACTGCTATTTTGAGCCCCCCATTCAAGTCTGGCTGTTGTTCAGGACTCCCTTTTACATAAAGTTCAGGAGTAGAAACTGAACGAAATACTCGTAATCGTTCCAACCGCTTTTTTACAACCGGTGGTACTTGTGAAGTATAGTACTGACCAGGTTGAAGCCTCGTCTCTCTGAATGCTATCTCTTCCCTAGTTGTCTTTAAACCCTCGAACTTTACTTCTGAAAGCCGTACACGCTGTTGTTTGTTGATATTTAGTACAATATTCCATCGATATTCATTCTCATGTTCATGTCGTTCGAGTTGTTCAATAACAAGGGTAGCAAACGGATACCCTTTTTGATCACAACGATGTAAGAGTGTTTGAATATCGTTTTCTAATTGTGTAGGATTGAACGGAGATCCTTCTCCTGTTGACATTGTCAGTGTGAGTTCATCCGCTGTAAAAAGACTATCCCCTTTTACATGTAATGAGTTAACAATCGATTGTTTGCCCTCTGATAAGTAGTATCGAATATCAACAACTTGAGATGTTGTATCGATATCAAATACAAGCGAATCAATGTAGGCATCTAGGTATCCTTCTGTGCTATAAAGATTAACAACTCGAGCCCCTGCTCTTTTGAGTTCCTGTTCTGTATACAGCCGATCTTCCTCGATTGCCAACGTTTGGAGAATTCGATTTGTAGAAATGGCATGGTTTCCAGTACATGCAATTGAACGTATTCGGTAATGTGTAGGAGACTGTGCATAAAGAGGGGAAGAACTTAAACAACTACAAAGTACAACATAAGCAACTATTTGTAGGAGACATGACACAGTATCTTCTCACAGTGAGATCATAGAATTGTTGTTATCTGAGAAGCATTTTGTGTTCACCATTAGCGTATACGTCCCCACAAATCGCGAAGTGGGTACTGTAACCGATAGTCACCAAATCCGGTTTCATCAACGAAGACAAACTCACGATTTAGTTTGTAGTAGTACCATATTTCATACGGCTTCGAATCCGATTCGAACGGATGTCGCTCAATGTTGTCTGGTGGCCCAAATTGGATGTACACCATTCCCATATCTGTCATCCATCCTTCCATGAATCGGGTAAAATTATGATTTGCATAAGCGACACGGTCGTAATATTCTTCCATCAACTCATTGCGTGGAGTACTTGGATCTGGATCACGTCGTTTCCAGAATTCAAAGAATAGTCGACGTTTCTCCTCTTCTGTTGGAGCATTTCGCATTTCATCAAGCTCGTTATCGCGGGCAATGTATCGTAGCTGCTCAATAGCTTTTGTAATATCAGTTACTGTAAGTGGCAGACCACGCATATGAACTGTAAATGATCTTGAGGTCGACACCCGTGGAATACGAAGGCTGTCAATACCACACCCTATGAGATCAACTTTTACCTTTGCACGAGAAACACTGAGTGAACTTCCATCGAGTGACCACAGGACTTGTGTACGATGCCCATCGATTGCTTGGATTCGAGTAAAACGAGCAACTTCTTTTTCCTTATCCGTCATTAATGTTGCAACAAGCATGAGCGAATCAATATTGAGTGAAGTGTAAATTTCGAAGAAAATAATGAGTGGTCCTTCTCCTTGGAGGTACTTACCACTGAAATTGGGGACAACATTCACTCGCCCTTCATCTGTCGATGCACGTTGAACAAGCATTATATTGCTCATGCTCACTGGCATAGTTGTAAAATCAGGAATATGTATTTTTCGATCGAGCTTTACGCTCTTCTTCGGTTCAACATCAGTTACTGTAATTACCATTGTATACTCACCCGGCTTAATATCCGTTGTGAATTGTTGAACCACTGTTCTCCGTGGTGATACAGTTTGGGAAAAATCTTCTGCTTCAATTGTTATCCGTTTACTCGTTGACCACGGTCTAGGTGTTGAATCTTCAATGGTAATGACAATATCTACATTGGCTGTGTACTGCTCTCCTGTTTTAACAAACGTCACTTCAGAGTAGGGAATTTGCACGTAGATATTTGCTGAAGTGTGGCCTTGTACATCGGACTCAAAACAGAGCATATCGACAAACACCTGCATTGTCCCAAGTTGTTTCATAGTTTGCGCAGCTACATTAGAGTATGAAACTAGGATGTTGAGAACAATACACACTGCAAGTGTACGCTGCAAGTACATGGATGTCATAGTATAGTATCCTCAGATGACTTTTCGATCAATCTGGCTTCAAGATCATATTCAGCTGCTGAAACAATTTTGACTGGTATAATTGAACCAACAGTTGGTAACGAAGTACTGTAGAGCATCACTTCTTGATCTATTTCCGGAGCATCCCACGATGTTCGTCCAATGGCGTACCCTTTGTTAACTTCATCGATCATTATACGTACTTGCGTTCCAACAAGGGTTTCATTTCGACGTAAAGAGATTTCACGCTGCAGAATCATGAGTGCATCGTGCCGTTGATTTTTAACTTCCTGTGGGATAGGATCACCTAGTTCGTATGCAGTGGTACCTTCTTCTTGGGAGTATGTAAACACACCAAGACGATGGAACTGCATTTCACCAACAAAATCGTACAACTGTTGAAAATCATCATTAGTTTCGGTAGGGTAGCCGACCATAAGTGTTGTTCGTAGTGCAATATCTGGTATTTCGGTTTTCAATTTGTAGAGAAGTTCCTTCGTCGCACGTGCTGAAATCCCACGTTGCATCGAGCGTAATACAGAATCTGAAATGTGTTGTATGGGAATATCGAGGTAGTGACAGAGTTTATCACAAGAATGGAAAACATCAATAAGCTCTAAGGGAAATTGCCCAGGATATGTATACAAGAGTCGGATCCACTCTATTCCATCAATCATATTCAATTCGCGAACTAACGATGGGAGTTCTCGTGTTCCATATAAATCAATTCCATAGGACGTTGTATCTTGGGCAATGAGAATTAATTCCTTGACACCTTTCTCTGCCAATCGACGTGCTTCGTGTACAACTATTTCCCGTGGGACTGAACGATACTTTCCACGAATGAGAGGAATAGCACAGAACGAACAAGGATGGTTACACCCTTCGGAAATTTTCAAGTATGCGAAGTGCTTGGGTGTTGTTATGTAGCGTTCACACCTCAATTCAGGTTTATAGTCAACCTTCAAAAATCGTACTACATCGGGAAGTTCTTCAGTTCCAAAGTATGCATCAACTTCTGGTATCTCGTATTGGAGTTCGGTACGATAACGCTGTGAGAGACAACCCATTACAATGACACGTTTCAAACAACCTTCTCGTTTTCGTTCAACTGCCTCAAGAATTGTATCGATGGATTCCTCTTTTGCATCTTGAATGAACCCACACGTATTAATAACAACAATTTCTGCATCATCTGGTTCTGGGAGAATTTCGTAGGTACTAGTATCTAATTGCGCAAGGAGATGTTCTGAATCGACCGTGTTCTTCGGACATCCCAATGTTATAACACACACTTTCGTTTTACGAACCATTCGTTGGTATCCAGCTTATGAAAGCACAATGAAATCTATATAAAGATACACAATTGGCGAAATGAATACCAAACTATCAAATCGATCGTACACACCACCGTGTCCTGGAAGAAGAGACGATGAATCTTTTACACCCGCATCGCGTTTAAACCGCGATTCAATCAAATCACCAATCTGACCGAAAATACCAATGAGTACTCCAAGAATAACTGCATGGATGGTACTCAAGTACTCGAGAAAAAGCGCTTTAGCACTTACCATTGTAATAACAGCAAAAATAAATCCCAAAAGTGCTCCTTCCCAACTTTTCTTTGGACTCACCCGCTCAAAGAGCTTGTGTTTCCCAAAGCGAGACCCTCCAAAGTACGCTGCCGTGTCACACATCCATATTGAAACAAACACTGCTGCAACGGTATACCCTCCCCATCGATCTATCTGAAGAAGTTGCTCATCGGAGGGGAACGCCGTAGAAAAAAATTTATAGACTGGGAATCCAGAGGGGAACAATTCACGTGTAAAAATGAGTGTTCCAAAAGAAAGAGAAACAATCATCATACCACCTAGTGTTGCAGTTACATTGAGAATCGGAGATCCTTGTTGTCGAAAAAGTTCAATAATGAGTGTGATAAGTAAAAGAACTATGACCGTTACAGTAAAGAGTTGATGCAGTGAGAACATTGCAAGGTGAATGCCATGATCAGCGAAATATTTATAGATATCAAGTTGAAGCCGTTCGTAGATAAAAACAGTGGTAATGCATATACCACCAAGAATTCCTAACCACTTGTATGGAACTGCTCCCTTTTGTTCGGTGAGCTCATAAAATTCATACAATGTTAAGGATGAAATGAGTGTAATAAGTATCCAAAAGTAGTAGCTTCCAGCAAGTGTTAACCACAGTATACATGGTATTCCCAGTATTGCAACAATACTACGAGATGTTAGTTTTTCAAATTGTGACATAGCAGGATCTCTTTTCCATTACTACTCGTACAGTGAGGAACTTTGTTGAATTGTAGTTGTCGATTTTAAGTACAAACGAAAAGCAATAATGAATATCATCCCTACCAATAGTAAATAGAGAAGAAGGAAAGGAATTCCATAGGTTCCTAAACTAGAAGCAAGTGATGATGTTTCTTCATCATATCCCATGTAGAGTGCAAAAATCGCAACTGCATTATTGAGAAAATGAGCAACAATTGGAAGAACGATTGTTTGTGATCGGTACCTGAGAAGAGCAAGAAAAATACCAATTCCAACAAGTGGTACAAGATCGAACGGATTGAGGTGGAAAACACCAAAGAGCGCCCCCGAAAAAACTG
Source organism: Bacteroidota bacterium (assembly GCA_026416125.1). Taxonomy (GTDB): domain Bacteria; phylum Bacteroidota; class Ignavibacteria; order UBA10030; family UBA10030; genus JAOAFT01. The sequence continues at coordinate 21,843 of JAOAFT010000015.1, read as the reverse complement.
CAGCCACAAATGGTGAAAAAACATATTCGAAGGTGCGCTGAACCAGTCCACGGAACAAACATTCTTCAATAATCGAGGGCATGACAGCAACAACAAGCAACACTAAGAAGAGCTCTGGTATTGAGTGGGCCTGTGCAATGGTTTTCGTCATTTCAAGAATCATTTGTTTCCATGGGCGGAGTAACTCCTCAATGTAAACTGGAATAGGAATAAGGTTCTGTAATTCCTTGTAAACGTCGAACAACCACTGTAGGACAAGCATTGAGAGCAGAGCAAATGTCGATTCCTTCAAAGTAGGAATGCGCAAACGGAAAACATCTTTGAACGTTAATGTCAGGAGCTTTGCTAAGGCTATTGTTGGAACAAAAATAAAGAATACCTGACCAATAACTGCAGACCACCGGAGAACAGAAACGTGGAGGAGTGGTTTCTGCAATATTTCTGAAATGACAAACGAAAGTAAACCACCACCAACCTGATAGAGAATAAAAATACTACAGAGGACCAATCCCGCAAATAATAAGGGGTGGATTCTATACCGTTCAACAAACGGTACTCGTCCATTGTGGAGTACCTCCTGGTGCTCATTATTCTTGAATTCGTCCATACTACTTCATCCTTGAAATGATACTTGCTGCTAAGAGAGGAAAGAGAATTTCATGGTGACCAACAAAGTAAAACCCTTTCCCACCATCTTGTGTTGGTCGTTGCACAACGTTGACAAATGGTCGGTAGTGACGATTCATATCGAACGTTGCAGTTGTAAACCCACGTGCTGGGTAGTTAAGATTTCGAGCAACTGTAAGGGCTTTCAAAAACACTTCTGGCAATATAACAGCAGAACCAACATTCAATACAACACCATTGTGCTGCAAATCTTTTACAGAATTAATTAACACACGAAAATCACGAAATGTTAATTCACCTGTCGCCGAGCCATCCATTGATGGCTGCTGATGAACGATATCAGTACCAATAGCTGCGTGAACAGTAACCGGGATGCCAAGTTCGTAACATGTTGCCAAAATACTATATCGTCGGTATTTCCCTTTTGCTTCGCAAATTGCCCGCCCTAAAACCTCCCCATATCCAGCATCTGAATTCGTAACTCCTTCGAGTATCTTGCCATTAATAAATTCTCCTGTTTCACGAGCCATACCAAATGAGCCATCGAGAATTGCTGATGCTACATCCTCCGATGTGTGCCCCCAGATAGCTAGTTCCACGTCGTGAATAGCTGCCGCACTGTTCATTGCTATGTGAGTAAGTACATTCCGTTTGAGAAGATCAATAATGAGTGGGCTACATCCTACCTTTACAACGTGCGCCCCCATCATTAAAATTACTGGCTTTTTCTTCTTTCGCGCCTTAATGATATCATCAACTAATATGCGAAACTGCTCTCCCATGAGAATATTTGGAAGCGAATCGAGAAATTCAGAAACTGGTATTTTCCCAGATCGAATTGGTTTTGCAAATTCATTTGGCCGTACTTTACTTTTCCGTTCTTCGATAGAATATGTCCATACATTATCCAAACTTGCTTTAGTGTACTTTGCCATTGTATAACTACACCTCATTCTACTTTTGCCCTTATTGGTCCCACTACTCCAGTATATTCCCTTAATTCAGCATCGATTGACCCAACAAGAACCTTCGTGCTCACTTTTACAGGAATCTTTTTTGTATCATTCGTAAGCCAAATAATAATACGACCCTCACTTTTGAAGAGCCCTCCTTCTTGCATGAGTGGTTCAATAACAAGTGTGTTAAACTTCCCTGCTGCAATTGATATTTGCTGATGTCCTAAAAACTTTACAGCGAGTGTGTATGTCGAATCTTTATAGAAATTGTGGAGAATAATTCTCTCCCCTGGTCGACTCTTTGAAAAATCAAGTGTCCGAACATAGTAAAACGCAGAAACTGCATCGTATACATACGGTGGAATGCGATATTGTCCTTTCTCTGTGTACGCAACATGGTTTACCTGATCAAACCGTGCTTCGAAATCATTCCTATACTTCCCTTCGCGGAGTCGCTGTTTAAAACGCCAGGGGAATATACCATTCTTATCGATGAGTGACTCGTACCAATCATCGACCTTATAGATCCATGAAAACGTTGGAGTCGATTGCACGGTAAATTCTACACGATAACACTGGCGACCATTGTATTCACTCATCTCCGAAATACGAAACACTGCTTCTCCTGCCACAATGAAACTGTATTTTACATCGAATACAAGTCGTTCCCCTACCTCGAAAGCACTGTGTTGAATAACACGGAGACTTTCTGCAGGTGTTACAGGAGATTGTGGAAACAGACGTGAATTCCAGAGCCCTATACAAACAAGCAAAACGAAACTACAACGTGTGATCGGCACGGTGATTTTCACATTATATATCATCCTTCAACAGTTCTCCTACAGCTGTTACAACATCGTTAACCTCAATTTGATCCATACAATCATTTCCCCGACACATTCTACCATTACATCGAGAACACCGGGATGGATCGGGTACAAAGATTCTTTTCTTAAGTGTAAGTGGACCCCACCGTACCGGGCTCATCACTTTTACAGGTGGATAGAAACCAACCACCGGTGTACCAACAGCTGCAGCGAGGTGTAAAGGTCCAGTCGAATTTGCCACTACACACTGAGCTGTTTTGAGAAATGCAGCAAATTCTCGCAACGAAAGTGTACTTATGAACTGGAGGCATTCTGCCCCAGCGTGTTGTGCTACATAGGAAACTAACTCTTTTTCTCTTTCCGTTCCACTAATAACAACGCGATACTTCCGTTGCAGTAACACACGAGCGAGTTCACCAAATCGTTCTTTTTTCCAATCTCTTGCGGACCCTCCACTCCCCGGGTGAAGTACAATTAACACTTCCTGTGATCGAATTCCTAGTGATTCCCGTACTATTGCACCTTTTCGCTCTTCTTCCTCTGTAAGCTTCAATACACACCGAAGAACCTCTGGCATCTGACAACCGATTGCTTGCAATAAGGATAGATTATATTCTGCCTCATGTTTTTGCACTCGTTTCCTGTGCTCGTATACTTTTCTGTTGAAGAGAAATGAATACCATCGATACCCCGTACCAACGCGTACTGGAACCCGAGCATACCAGAGTGCCAAAGCAACCAGAAATCGTGGGTATGCAACTACAGCTGCTGTAAAGTTCTTTTCTTTCAGCGTACGTACGAACGAACAAAACGATCCGATGTTCTTAAAACCATCGTACGTAAGTACAGACGTAACATTCTGGTCATTTTCAACTAGGTTCTTCGTGTACGACTGCACAAGCATCGAAACGTGAGCTTGAGGGTATGTTTCTTTCACGCTGTCGATCATTGGAAGTGTAAGAACAAGATCGCCTACACGATCTGTACGTACAATAAGGATGTGAGCATCATCTGGTAGTCGTTGTGCTTTCGTATAAGGAACCATGCCCATATTTACTCAGCTTCTAAAACTACTTCTTCAATTGGAACATCCCAGTGGGCAAGGAGCAGCTCAAAACGTCGTTGCTCTTCTCTCTTAAACGTCTCTTGGTCAGGAAATAATTCTTGGGCAAGTACACTCTCGTCAAACTCATCGTCGAGGCACTGGATACTTTTCCACACAATTGTTACACGGAGATCCCACCGACCATCTTCTGTACCATGAAATCGAGGGCGATCAGCAGTAACAGAAAGAATACGCCCAAGTGCAATTTGTCGCTTCAAAACAGGGTAGTGATTCTTCCGATAGAGTCGGAGAAACTCATCAACACTCCCCCATCGGACTTTATAGTAATATTCTACAACGTATGGTTTGTCTGCCATTAGCATCTCCTCTACATATGAAAGTGTATCACAGCTGGTTCTTGTTGACTAATACAGTGAAGTGTCCCCAATCCCCACACTAAATCAATGCAATCGATACCTATTACTTTCCTCGTAGGAAATTCGTTTTGAAGAATTGTAAGAGCTTTTAGATCGTTTTTATCTTGAAATGTTGGGACTAGTACAAAACCATTTCCAATAAGGAAGTTTGCATAACTCGCTGGTAGCCGCTGACCATCGTAGAACAGTGGATGAGGCATTGGGAGTTCAACAATCCGAAATGGGTTTCCATGTTTGTCTGTCATCGTACGAAGAATCCGAAGATTTTCTTGAAGGATTTCATAGTTTTCATCCTTGGGATCGTCTTCAACGACAACAACAATAGTTGTTGGGTTAACAAAACGCGCAAGATCATCAACGTGTCCATCGGTATCATCACCAACAATACCATTTTCGAGCCACAATATTTTCTCTTGTCCATAGTACTCTTTCAAATATACCTCAATGTCTTGCTGTGACAAGTGTGGATTTCTATTTGGATTGAGAAGACATGCTTTCGTTGTTAGTAAGCATCCATCACCATTAACATCTATTGCTCCTCCTTCCATAATGATTCCTGGGTAAAATACAGGGAGATTTCGTTCTTCAGCAATGCGTGTTGGTACAACATCATCTAAATCGTACGGAGGATATTTACCGCCCCATGCATTGTAGTTCCAATCAACGATTGCAAGAGGATACTCTGCATTCGGATTCACCACAAATGCTGGTCCGTGGTCTCTACACCAAGCGTCATTCGTTGGAATGAGGTGGAGTGTGAATCGATCACGTGGTACATGAGCTTTTGTTAACCTCGTCATAACATCATCGTACATTGCCTGATCTACTACATTAATGTGTACATGCTGGAATTGTGCAATAGTACGAACAATGTTGGTGTAGATATATGGAATCGGTTCAAATTTTCCAGGCCATGACTCTTCTTTGTGGGCCCACGAAAGCCACGTCGCTGCTTGAGGTTCCCATTCAGCAGGAAATCGATAACCTAATTGTTTTGGTGTTCCGTTCACTCGAATCATCGTGTTGATCGCTCCTCATCAACAAATCGTTTGAGAATGTCATGGTATGCATCGATTCGTCGATCACGGAAAAACGGCCAGTGCACACGGGTGGATTGAGTACGATCGAGATCGATAGTCACAATAGCAATATCCTCTTGATCGCAAGGCGATTTATAGAGAATCTCACCAAATGTATCAGCAACGAATGATTGACCCCAGAACGTTAGATTTCCTTCATGTCCAACTCTGTTAACAGCAACAATAGGAATACCATTCGCTATAGCATGGGCACGTTGAATTGTTTGCCATGCATCGGCTTGTTTCGTTTTCACATCCTCGCGCTCGCCATCCGCCCATCCTATGGCAGTGGGATAGAAAAGGATTTCAGCACCTTTTAACGCTGCAATCCGAGCTGCTTCCGGAAACCACTGATCCCAACAGATTAAGACGCCTATTCTTCCTACCCGTGTTTGAAAAACAGGAAAACCAAGGTCACCAGGAATAAAGTAAAACTTCTCGTAGAACGATGGGTCATCGGGAATATGCATTTTCCTATACTTGCCCCGGTAGGTTCCATCAGCATCGATAACAGCAGCAGTATTGTGGTAGAGGCCCTCCGCTCGTTTTTCAAAGAGGGATGCTATGAGTACTACATTATACTCCTTCGCCACTGCTTGTAACCGTTCTGTTGTAGGACCAGGGACTGGTTCTGCAAGCCTGAAAGGTTCATAGTCTTCTGTTACACAGAAATAGAGCGTTGAAAAGAGTTCTTGTAAGCAAACGATGTGGGCACCTTTGCGAGCAGCAGTTATTATCCCATCAATCGCTTTCGAAATATTTCTTTCAACATCACTTTCACACCGCATCTGAACATACCCAAGAGAGAGATTACGGAAGCTCATGGATTATCCTTTCTCTGGTTTTAAAATAACTCCAATACTTTCCTGACTGTTTATTTTTACCACAAGAGGTTTTTCAAAGTGATAGTGGGTAACGTACTGCAACTCCTCGGAACTCTGCTGTGTCTCCAACCACTTCCAATCCACAAACCCTTCCCCCGTTTGCCCATTAATTGTAAAGTACCCAACACGGAACGATGTAATATTTTGAAAGAAGTGCGAGCCCTGTGAAGGAGTAACATCAATGTCAGCAAAACCACATTCGACAATAACAGAAACACCAGCAATTTGGTCCCACGTAACAGGAATTCCAAGCCAAGGGTCAAGACTCCCCCATCGTCCAAAACCAACTAAAATATACGGGCGCTTCATTGTGTGTAACTTTTTGTTCAGGTATGAAACTTCTGCTGCGGTCATCTTTGTTTTAGATCGTTCAAATGTACGTGGATTAACGACAATGAGATCATACACGTCTCTGTATACACCATTCCCGAGTACTTGGTGACTTCTACAGAACAAAGCCGACTCATTAGGTACTTCGATGTGTATACTCTCAGATTCTGGACTCAGTACTAATGGACGAATTTGAAGGAGTGCAAATTCATAAAGGTCTTTATTCCGCGGGTGTTTCGATACTGCAAATTCAAGCTCTACCTGGGTTCCCATTCCCCAAGATCCTATTTCAAGAATCGTTGTTGCAATTTCTGGTAACGGAAAAAGATGTTGTTTAAGCATCGGTGCAAACGTCACTAATCGCCTTCCCTCTCGTGAACAACCATCGTAAATTGCATCCTCTTCTGGGACAAAGGTAGAAACAACATTGGACAACACACCATCACGTTCAGCAACAGAAACATCGTAGTGTTTGAGTAGAACATCAGGGGTCTCATAGTGCTCGTAACTAAACGACGCCGTGACATCGAGTGCTAGGAATTCTTGTTGAGAATTTTGAATGGCACTCCGTGTTGTTGCAAATTGCACAAGATGACGAGGATACTTTGGACAAAACCGAACTGAATTCCTTCCTTCCACGACAGTGTACCCTAACCCTACCGCTACCTGTACAATCCCATCGTTTGGCTTCTGGGGAGGAAGGGGGTAAAAATTGTATGACTTTGCAACACCTGCAAACTCTGGATAAAAACGTTCTTCGTGTTGCATACCAACCATCCGTTGAACAATGACAGCCATCCGTTCTTCTTCGAGGTGATATGGTGTTGCTTTCATATACTCACGTGCACGTTGGAAATAGGTGGAAGCATACACAAGCTTGATGCTCTCAATTAGTTCTTTTAATCGTACGTTACTATCAGGATGATTGTTGGGAATCATATACGTGTGGTACACACCAGCGAACGGTTGGTACTGGGAATCTTCCAGTAAACTCGATGATCGAACAGCTAATGGGACACGCATGAGCTCGAGGAAATCTCGAAGCTTGTGCTCAACATCCGGAGGGAAGTACGGTGCATCGAGAAACTTCTGAATAATAACCTCATCAGGAAGTTGCTCAACAAAAATATTCGTGAGATTATTCTCGTTGAGAAATCGTTCGAAGACATCAGTTGCAATTACTACTGCCGATGGTACGGTAATCTCAACACCATCAAATTTTCTCTGTAAGTTATATGTGTTAATGAGTGTGTTGAGGAACCCAAGACCACGAGCTTTACCACCAATAGAACCTGTACCAATTCGTGCAAAGCTTACTGTTGGATCAAACGTTGCTTTTGAAAATTCAGTCATTATACCCCGTTGGCGTTCTTCCTTGTAGCGTTTGATAGCATCGATGAGATCATACCGCAGTGCATCAATGGAGGGGAAATCGGAGACTTTCCGGGGTCGTAACTTATGAGCAAGCCAAAACTCAGTCCGTGCCTTCAACCAGTTTGAAAAATGGTTACGTTCAGCATGGTACTGAATACAGGCATCTGGAACTTTCTTGAGATACTCTTCAAGCTCCTGGAGATTCGAGGCACGACCAACTTCTGTACCATCTGGCATACGAAAAACAAAGTCACCAAATCCGAAGTGCTGCTTTACAAATGCACTCAGATCGTGGAGCAATGTTGGTGAGCGCTTATGGAGAAAGTGAACACCAATTCGTTTGGCAATTTCGCGAGCTGATTCATTACTCGATTGAAGGAGAACAGGGATATCATCTTTGCGGCTCTTTACAGCATGAGCGAAATCTACACCAGCATTCGGATTCTTTTTCCCTTCCCGAATAAAATCAATGTCTGAAATTACTCCAAGAATGTACTCTTCATACTTTTCGAAGTATGCCCATGCTTCCTCATACGTTGAACAAAGAAGAATTTTTGGTCGGGCACGCATACGAAGAAATTTATGCGTTAAATTTACACCTTCGGCAATAAGTCGCCGTGATTGAATAAATATTTCAGTGTAAAGCAGTGGAAGATACGATGAGTAGAAGGACACACTATCTTCAACGAGAATGATACACTGAACCCCGACGGTAGCAACGTCGTTCTCGACGTTCATCTTATCTTCGATGTACTTAATAATAGCAACAATCAAGCGATAATCCCCATGCCACACGAAAATTCGCTCAAACACAGCAGTGTTGTATCGTTCCATTAATTCTTTTCGTTCACGACTATCGTATGCGAGTAGTACTATTGGGATTGACACACCTGCTGCACGAGCTTGCTCTGCAAACTGAACAACATGCATATCTTCCATATGGAGTGTTGTTATAACAAGATCGAAGTGTTCCCCCGAGATGAGGAGCTGTATAGCTTCTGCGCCGCTTGTAACATGTGTTATTTCTGGTGGGTGACTAAGGTTAAGCGCTTGAAATTCTTGACGAATGAGTTCATAGAGACGTCCATCTTCTTCGAAAAGGTAATAGTCGTAAAGACTCGCAACGAGGAGAATATCACGTACTTTGTAGCGCATAAGTTTCTGAAAATCCTGGATGCGCACACCTGTTGTCTCACTTTCGAATATTGACCGTATGGTACTCACACCCCTTGTGTCCTTTTTCCTTTCTGTACTCCTAATATACAGAAAAAGTAAAGAACTTTTAGAGGTGCTGTTGAGCAGCAGTTCCTCCTCATTACGCTACCGAAACTGAACGATGGTTATTGATCTTTCACTTTGCAATAGCAGTCGCTCTGAACTCACGGACTACAACCACTTTAATTTGCCCGGGATATTCCATTTCCTGCTCAATCCGACGTGCAATGTCGTGCGCGAGTTGATCGGCAGCAGCATCATCCAGACGTTCGTAGTTCACAATTACCCTAACTTCGCGCCCTGCTTGAATAGCATACGTTGTAACGACACCGGGGAACGATTTTGCAATCGATTCGAGTTTTTCGAGCCTCTTGATGTACTCCTCAACAGACTCCCTCCTGGCACCAGGACGAGCACCACTAATGGCATCGGCAGCTTGTACAAGTGCAGCAATAGGATGTTCCATTGGGATATCGTCGTGGTGGGAACCAACTGCATTGCAAATGATAGGATGCTCATCGTACTTCTTACAGAGTTCATATCCTAAGAGTGCATGGGGTCCTTCAATGTTTTTTTCGAGCGTTTTACCAATATCATGGAGCAACCCAGCACGTTTTGCAAGTAATGGATCTAATCGAAGTTCAGCTGCCATGATTCCAGTGAGATATGCAACTTCAATGCTATGCTGGAGTAAATTTTGACCGTAACTTGAACGATACTTCATTTTTCCAATGTGCTTAATGATTTCAAGATGTGCAGAATGGAGACCAACCTCGAGGAGTGTGTTTTCTCCGGTGTGAATGAGATCCTCCTCGAGTTCTTGCCGGACTTTTTCTACTACTTCTTCAATACGGGCTGGATGGATTCGTCCATCAGCAATAAGGCGTTCAAGTGCAACACGAGCAACTTCGCGCCGAAAAGGATCGAATCCTGAAAGGATGACTGCTTCCGGTGTGTCATCCACAATAACATCGACACCGGTTGCTGCTTCGAAAGCACGGATGTTACGCCCTTCACGACCAATGATACGGCCCTTCATCTCATCACTTCCAACATTCAGTACGCTTACTGTGGTTTCAAGAGTAAAGTCCACAGCTGTGCGTTGAATAGCCTGAATAATAATTTTTTGTGCCTCTTTCTTTGCTTCAGCACGTGCTGTATCGCGTGTATCCTTTAATAGTTGAAGCGCTTCTGATTTTACTTCTTCAATGAGACTTTGATGGAGTACTTTCTTTGCTTCCTCTCGACTTATTCCTGAGAGTCGTTCAAGTCGTACCGTTTGTTCCTCGATTATTTTTTCAAGCTCTTTCTCTCGTTCTCCGAGTTTTTGTTGCCGTTCAGCCAATTCTTTTTCAAACGCTTGAAGTGCCGTTTCTTTTTTCAAAAGGATATCGAGTTTCCGTTCGAGATTTTCCTCACGATTTGAAAGCTGCTTTTCATAAGCTTGAAGTTTGTTTTTTCGGACTTGCATGTCCGCTTCGAATTCTTTTTTCTTTTTATACCATTCATCTTTAACTTCCAACATCTTTTCACGTTTAAGAGCTGATGCTTCTTTCTCAGCATCTTCGAGAATCTTTTTCGCTCTCTCTTCAGCGGAAAGGATTTTGTTCTGCCCAATTCGAGCATTGACGAACCATCCAAGGAAAAATCCGACGCCTGCTAATGCAGCGCCAATGAGTATTAATATGTACGCGTCCATATATCTACCTCGTCTTCAAAGAATTCAATAAAAAAGCCGCACACATCGCCACAATTAAATGTATTTGTAGAACCTCAAAACAAATACAGTGGGTATCTGCCTGAGCATTTCACACTTCCATTGCCCGCTCCCCTCAGCATTCCACTGAGGATCATCGCTGGGCTCATTGGACTTCCGTCCATTGAGATGGCATGCGCTCCACGCTCACGAGCCAGATTCCCATATTATATGGGTGTCAGGTTCTATATAACATGGTTTAACTATGGCTGATGGTGCGGCATCACACGAACTACAAACTTTCCAAAGAACATAACAGTATTAGGAGCTTTGATCCTGATCTCCGAGAACTAAACAATTATCAAGGTAATTGGTTAATTTCTCGATCTCAAGTTCTAACCGCTCAAGTTCTAACGCCCGAGCTTCACGTTCTTTCAGTAAATCTTCTGTAATATTCAAGGCAGAAAGCACAGCAATTGTCAACGGCGGTTGCTCCGGGAGCTTTGAATGATTTCTTGTAATCATTGCATCCACATACTCAGCAACTTGCCGTGTAAATTCCTCACTTTCTCCACGAAGGGGATACTCATTTCCAAATATTTTTACGCGAATGCTTTTCCCGTTCATTAAGCTATCTACTGTTACGTTAACTATCAAGATTTTCTCCAAACAACGATGCCGCGTCCATCAGCATCATAAGTGTGAATTAATTTTTGCAATCAATTCTCTTAATTTACTTTTGAGCTCTTCTTTTTCCTCCTTTGATATAAGAGCACTCTCGTTGTACTGGACTTCTCTGATTTGTGCACGCAACGATTCTATTTCTCGAATCTTTACTTCAAGTTCTCGCTCTCGTTGTTGCACCTGTTCTCGCAGAGCAGCGTTCTGAACTCGAAGTTCTCGATTCTCATTCTTTAACCGCACAACTACTTCCGAGACAGCATGAGCCTTTTCCCATAAACGCTGGAGCGACTCTTCGATCTCTTGTATTGTACGTCGTTGGCTCAACTCAACGACCTCGTGCTGCTCAGGCACGGTTATACTCCTTTTTTGATGAGTTTTCGCAGTACACGCACGTGTACGCTACCGACGTAAAACTCCACCACACTTCTGGTGAACAGCCCTTAAAATTGTTTCAACAGCATCGTCAACCTCTGCATCGGTAAGTGTATGGTCGAGTGATCGAAATTCCAGCGAGTATGCAAGACTCTTCTTCCCAGGCCCTACTTGTTCTCCCGTATACACATCGAATAGCATTATCGCTTGGAGAAGAGGAGTTCCTGCTGATCGAATTCCTTCCTCAACAACTGCATGGGGTACTGATTGGTCTACCACAATCGCTACATCTCGATATACATTCGGAAATTTTGGCAGTGGAGTAAACTTTTTCTCCACACCCCAGTACCGGTGAAGTACATCGACCACAAGCTCGCATACAAACACTGGCTCATCAATTCCCAATGCTGTTGCGACTTCTCTCCTTACTTTGCCAAAGAGCCCTGCCCGTGTCCCACCGATTTCTACACCAATACACGGCGAAAGCAATGGGCTGTGAGTATCATAATAAATAAAACGATACTTGTCAAGGTTAAACTTCCTAAGGAGTGCTTCAACTTCACCCTTTATATCGAAGAAATCGACCTTCCGGTGTTGGACGCCATACGCAAGAGGTGCAACTGCTCCACCAAGAACAAGGAGAAGATGTTGCTCTTCATGGTAACTCGCGAGGTCTGTCGGTGAGCCTCCTGAACGTTTTGAAAATACTGTCCCTATTTCAAAGAGCCGTACATCCAATGTTCCGTGATTTTGATTATGGACAACAACTTTCAATGCTCCTGGAATCAGGCTCGTCCTCAAGACTTCCATACCTGCACTAACAGCGTTAAGTACTCTTATCGGTTCGCCACCAGCGAGCCGTGCCGTTGCTTCATCTTGTAAACTGATAGTGAGAATTTCATTGAATCCAGCACCGCAAAGGTAATTCCGAAGTTCATCTTCAAAAACATCATTCCGGGTTGTTGCTGTAAAGTCAATTGATGAATAGCGTTCAGTTGGTACATTGTTGTACCCATACAATCGTGCAACTTCTTCAATAATATCAATTTCCTCACGAATATCATTCCGGTATGAAGGAACTGTTACACTAAGTTCTTGTGACGTACGTGATTGTACTGTAAAGTGTAATCGTTTGAGGAGTGACGAAATCTCACTTTTCGAAAGACTTGTACCAATACAATCATTGACTCGTTGAACTCGAACACGAACTGTATGGGGTTTTCGTTTCTTAGGATAAACATCGATCATTCCTCTGAGTACTTCACCCCCTGCAATCTCTTGGATAAGTTGCGCAGCTCGATTGAGTGCATACACAGTCATTTCAATGTCAGCATTTCGTTCAAATCGGTATGAGGCTTCTGTTGAGAGACCTAAATGTTTCGACGTACGACGAATGCACGATGGATCAAAGTATGCACTTTCAATAAGTACATTTCGTGTTGTCTCAGAAATCTCCGTATTTGCCCCTCCCATAACCCCTGCTATGGCTATAGGACGTTCAGCATCACAGATTATCAATGTATCGGCTGTTAGCACTCGTTCTTTTCCATCCAGCGTTACGAATTTTTCACCTTCTGTTGCAGTACGAACAACAATTCTGTGTCCCGCAAGCTTATCGTAATCGAATGCGTGAAGTGGGTGACCTGTTTCTAACAGGACGTAGTTCGTTATATCTACAATGTTATTGATTGGTCGAATTCCAAGAGCAACTAATCGATCTTGCATCCACTGTGGCGATGGTCCCAGTGTAACATTCCGTACAACACGAGCGCAGTATCGTGGACATCGTTGGACATCCTCAACAGTTACCGTTGTGAACTTTTTTACTGATGCCGTACTTTCTGTTATCGAAATGGTGGGTAGTTTTAAATGTTTCTGAACAAGTGCACTAATTTCTCGAGCTATCCCAATATGACTCAAACAATCACCACGATTCGGGGTAATGCCAATGTCGTAAATGATATCTGTACGCCTTAGATAGTGAGCAAGGGGCGTACCAACCTTAGCCCGTTGATCGAGTACGAGAATACCTGAACGATTATCACCGATCCCGAGCTCATACTCCGAGCAAATCATTCCGTTGGATTCAACACCTCGAATTTTCACTCGCTCAATTGTTAGTGGTGTTCCATTCTCACTGTGCTGATTCCGTGGAACAACAGCTCCTACGAGTGCTACTGGCACTTTTTGTCCTTTTGCAACATTTGGTGCTCCACAAACTATGTCGAGCACTTCTGTGCCTACAGCAACCTTACAGAGTGTCAACCGATCGGCATGTGGGTGTTTCGTCGTTTCGAGTACTTCACCAACAACAAATTTATCGAACTTTTGTGCTTGATCCTCGTAACTTTCTACTTCGAGTCCAAGCATCGAAAGTTTTTCAACAAACTGTTGAGGAGTAAATCGAAACTGTACAAACGATTGCAACCAACGATGTGATACTTTCATCGCGTACCCCTACTTAGAATTGCTTGAGGAATCGAACATCGTTTTCGTAGAGAATCCTGATATCATCAATGTTGTACCGCAAGAGCGCAATACGCTCAATACCCATACCAAATGCAAACCCTGTAACTCTTTCTGGATCGTACCCAGCTGACCTAAACACATTTGGATGTACCATGCCGGCACCACAAATCTCTAACCATCCAGAATACTTACAAATGCGGCACCCTTTTCCACCGCATATGTAGCAGGTAATATCCATTTCAGCACTCGGTTCTGTAAATGGGAAGAAACTTGGTCTAAATCGATACTGAATGGAGTTTCCATAGAATTGCTTCGCGAACGCTACGAGCGTTCCCTTGAGCTCGGCAAAGGTAACGCGTCGATCAACAAAGAGTCCCTCTATTTGGTGAAAAGCAACGAGACTTCTTGCACTTGTTGCTTCGTTTCGATATGTCCATCCAGGCATGATAGCACGGACAGGTGGTGCTTGCTTTTGCATAACACGAATTTGTACTGGGGAGGTATGTGTTCGAAGAAGTATTTTCTCTGCTATAAAAATAGTGTCTTGCATATCACGCGCAGGATGATCTGCTGGAAAATTCAATGCTTCAAAGTTGTACCAATCACTTTCAATTTCCGGCCCGGACTCAACGGAAAATCCCATTCCGATGAATATTCTTTTTATCTCTTCCATTACCTGCGTTACTGGATGTTTCGTACCCAATGGTTTCGGACGCCCAGGAAGTGTAACATCAAGTGATTCCCCACGTTGATAAACACTTTGTTCAAGGACACGCTTGCGTTCATCAAAGCGTTCTTGCGCAAATGAACGAAGTTCATTGAGAATTCGACCGAGGCACGGTTTCTGCTCATGCGGCACCGTTTTCAGTAAATCAAAAAGCTGAGGTATACGCCCACTACGAGCTAGGAATTGAACTCGAACATTTTCTAGTTCCTGAAGTGTTTGCACTTGTTGAAGAGCCTCGAGGAATTCTTCCCGTATTCGTTGTGCTACTTCTTCCATGTTTCCACCATTCTGATGTCTATATACGTTGATGAAATGCCTTCAAAGAAAAAATCTTCTTACTTCTGATATCAAAAGAGAGGATTGACCAGCGTGCTTGCAATGTTGTGCCCCTTGCGTATGCTGGTCAATCCAAAAACAGAAATAAGAAGATTTTACGCTACAGCAAATTTAACAACATCAGCAAAAGCCTGTGGATTATTGGCTGCTAAATCTGCTAGCACCTTCCTGTTAATACCAATATTCTTTGCATTCAATGCTGCAATGAGTTTGGAGTATGTAATACCATGCATTCGAGCAGCGGCATTGATACGAGCAATCCAGAGTTGACGGAACTCACGCTTCTTTGTTCTCCGATGACGGTATGCGTGGAGTCCGGCTTTTTCAACATGGTGCTTGGCAATTGTATAGACTTTACTTCGGGCGCCCCAGTATCCTTTTGCCTGCTCAAGGATTTTTTTTCGACGACGGTGGGACGCCACTTTATTTTGTGAACGTGGCATAGTGTATCCCTTTCTTCATAACCTACGCTAAGAGAAATTGTTTTACTTTTCGCACTTCTGTTTTGTCAACTAACGTTGGTTTCCGGAGTTGACGTTTTCGTTTCGATGATTTGCTTGTAAGAATGTGGCTTCGATACGCCTTCCGTCGTTTAATTTTACCGGTTGCAGTAATTTTGTACGTTTTTACCGCCCGGCGACGAGTCTTCATTTTTGGCATAGATCTTTACCCTTCTTTTGATTGTTTTGGTTCTGATGGCTTTTTCTTCTTATCAGGAACAAAGATAGCAACCATCTGTCGCCCTTCCATTGTCGCTTCTTGTTCAATGCGAGCAATGTCAGATAGTTTTTCTGCAAAACGGTCAAGCAACTCTTTCCCTTGATCCTGGTATGTAATTTCTCGACCTTTAAATATTACCGTTGCTTTCACTTTATCACCGTTCAATATAAACTCGCGCGCATGGCGAGTCTTGAATTCAAAATCATGCGTATCCGTGTTTGGATGAAACCGAATTTCCTTCACGTGGGTCACATGTTGGTGCTTCTTCTGAATCTTTTCCCGCTTCGATTGCTCATACCGATACTTCCCATAATCCATAATTTTACATACTGGAGGATTGGCATTGGGAACTATCTCAATCAGATCGAGTCCTTGTTCGTTTGCAATCTTCAATGCTTCGTGCACCGACATAATACCTAACTGCTGCCCTTCCTCGTTGATTACGCGGATTGACGGGGCTTTAATTTCCGCGTTGATGCGTACACGTTCCTGCTTAATAGTACATCTCTCCTACATTGTGAGTGATTTTGTTGTTATAGTATTCTGCATCATATTCAAAAATTGTTCAAGTGTCATTGTACCTTGATCACCCTTGCGGTGGATACGAAGCGCTACAAGTTTGTTCGTCTTCTCCTTCTCTCCAATAACAAGCATCGTTGGTACTTTCTGTAGTTCCCACTCGCGTATTTTGTACCCTATCTTCTCATTTCTAGTATCAAGTTCAACACGAATTCCAGCATTGAAGAGTGTTTGGGTAATGTCACGTGCATAGTCATTCACAGCATCAGTAATTGGCAACACAACTGTTTGAATTGGTGCAAGCCAGAGTGGAAACTCGCCGGCAAAATGCTCAATTAAAATACCAACGAACCGTTCAAGCGATCCAAACGGTGCCCGATGAATGATTACTGGCCTATGACGCTGTCCATCGCTTCCAACGTACTCAAGCTGAAATCGCTCTGGCATCACATAATCAACCTGGACAGTTCCAAGCTGCCAAGTTCGCTGGAGTGCATCTTTCACCATGAAGTCAATCTTTGGCCCATAGAACGATGCTTCTCCAAGGGCAATGAAGTACCGCAAGTTCATTTCATCAGCGACTTCTCGAATTTCACGTTGTGCCCGTTCCCACATTTCACTTTGCCCACCATACTTATCAACGTTCTTGTCATCGCGGTATGATAGTCGTGTCGATACATCCATTCCAAACGTTTCAAACACTAACTGTGTCAATTGGACAACTGCTTTTACCTCATCCTTTAACTGCTCATGAGTACAGTAAATGTGGGAATCATCCTGTGTAAACCCTCGTACTCGAATTAATCCATTCATCTCACCAGATTGTTCGTAACGATACACTGTGCCAAACTCAGCTAGCCGCAGTGGTAAATCTCGATACGAACGAGGCTTCGCCATGTAAATTTGGTGGTGATGGGGACAGTTCATCGGTTTGAGGAGGTACGCTTCCCCTTCTTCGAGTACAATAGGGGGAAATTGCGAATCCTTATAGTAAGGATAGTGCCCCGACGTTTTATAGAGTTCAAGATTTCCTATGTGTGGTGTGACAACGATATGATACCCTCGTTTCCGTTGTTCTTCTCGTAAAAACTCAATGAGTATCTCTCGAATCATCGCTCCTTTCGGTAACCAGATTGGTAATCCAGCGCCCACAGTGGGTGTAATCATAAAGAGCTCGAGTTCTTGACCGAGTTTTCGATGATCGCGTCGCTTTGCTTCCTCTAATCGAAAGAGATGCTCATCTAATTCTTTTTTCGTTGGGAACGTTACACCATAAATGCGCTGGAGCATTTTGTTTTTCTCATTGCCCCGCCAATATGCTCCTGCTAAGCTAAGTAATTTGATTGCTTTAATCTTTCCCGTTGACGGTATGTGTGGACCGTAGCAAAGATCCGTAAAGTTCCCGTGATGATAGAGACTTATCGTTTGCCCTTTCAGATCATTAAGTAATTCAAGTTTGTATTGATCACCTTTCTGTTGAAAGTATGCAACGGCTTTTTCCCATGGAACCTCTTCTCGGATAAAAGGGGCATCGAGTGCAGCAAGCTCGTACATCTTTTGCTCAATCTTTTCCAGATCTTCTTTTGTGAGAGTGTGACCACCAAGATCAATATCATAGTAAAAGCCAGTTTCAATAGCAGGACCAACACCAAACTTAGCGCCAGGGAACAAAGCTTCCACAGCCTCTGCCATGAGGTGCGCCGAACTGTGCCAAAATGCATTGCGCCCACCTTCATCGGACCATTTTAAAATTTTTACAGTCGCATCGGTTTGAATTGGTCGAGTAAGATCCCACACCTCACCATTGACTTCTATCGCAAGTGCTTCTTTAGCAAGTCCTTTACTAATCCCCTCTGCAATTGCTCTGCCTGTTACTCCACGAGGGTAGTCTTTCGATATCCCATCAGGAAATGTTATCCGTACTGTGTCCATGCGTTGTGATAAAAAAAATCGGAACTCTGTCCGATTTCATTCCATTACTCATCCGGTCATACGAGTTACTGTGCGTGGGCTCTATAGGACTCGAACCTATGACCTCTACCATGTCAAGGTAGCGCTCTAACCAGCTGAGCTAAGAGCCCAAGTAAACAATCAGTGTTAAGTATAGCGAAAAAAACAGTGAAAAACAAGGTAAGGGATTGACATAAAAATAACTTTCACCTATTTTATTTTACCGACCTTTCAGTGGCTCCGTGGCGATAACTGAAAGCGGTTCCCTCCAGGGCACGGAACCTGAGAATAGAGGGAGTCATTTCTTCCAATATTTTAGATAACCTTTTCTTAATTTATCAATTCTGTTTCTATCACGCTCGAAAGCATTCCAAAAGATAAAGAATCTTTTTCCTGTCTGAGGACAACGAATATATCTTCTTTTGTTGTATTATCGTGGAAGAGTCCGATATAGCTTTTCCGTAATTCAATATTGCCCTTCTCATTGATATATTCAGAGAGCCAGACTTCGAAAGGGTTTTGAAGAGTTGGTTTGATATATGATGCAAACCGTTCTCGCCCATCCTTTTTTTCAAGAATATGGTTTAATCTGTCAATTGAGAAAAGAGCAATATCTTCGTCCGCTGTTTTGACAATTGAATATTCAGTATCTTCAAGGTCAAATTCTTTCATGAAAAGTTTGAGAAAATTTTCTTCCCCGATTTCCTTTATAGAAGGAAATTTCTTTGGTGCGTGTGCACGTATCGAAACATCTTTTACTGATGGTCTGGCAAAATCCTTAAAAGTTGGTTGGTTATCATTCAATTTAAGAGTGCCACCGAACGTAGTATCGAACTCCAATGCAGCTTTCCCGGGATTATAATCTTACCCCTTGCGAGACGGAGTTATCGAACCAATCGTGCTCGCTCATTGTTGAAAATCCCTGAAACATTAATGCGAATTGCCAACCCAACAACGTGTAACCAACTTAATCAACATGAGTATCGAACTCGACACCATAATCCTTATAAAGACAATACATTCGCACGCTTCCTGGCAACCATCCTGACGCCGGCAGATGCAGAGAAGTGGTACGAACGAATGATTGATGATCACGCTGCCACGATGCTCGAAATCACCGAAGATGTGCAGGCAGAGGTCCTGCAGGATTTTTTATTGCGTCAGAGCGCCTTGAGCAACACTTCGCAGCGCTCCATGCAGAGCTCGATGAGTATGAACAACATCTCAATAAATCCAACACAACCGCAATCGTTATAGAACCACACTGCGATGTCTATACGCTTATCGCGTATCGCTTGAGTGGATCGGTGTGTGAAATACCAAAAATCTTTGAGATGCTGGAAGAAGATGTGTACATGGCGCTCTACTTGAAACGGGTCGATTGGATTACAACACAGCTAACAACGGTGTAACGAGCGATCGTGTTCTGCAAGAGCAGGGTAGATAATAAAGAAGAGAAAGAGATGGAGTAAGAAAAGTATGCCAAAGAAATCTTTTGCATACGGAAAAAGGAGCAAAAGAACGATCCCTATCAAACCCCAGAAGAACAGGAACACAAAACGCGAGGGAAGTTGTTTGGGACGTTGCGTGTTTTCAACTTCAAATTTCACGATAACTGTAATTTCATCTGCCATTATCAATGCCTGAAAACACTCTACAACTTGTTATTAAACTCACAGCCGGTGATGCGGCGCAGATTGTTGACCAGCTTACTACGAAAGTACACAATCTTGGCGGGAGTGTCAAGGCTACAAATGGAGCGTTACTGACGTTCGATGACCTTGCAACGAAGATCGGGTTTCGACTGCAGGGACTGAGTACTATCCTTGCTGCACTCCACTCGACGTATGGCGCATGGATTCGGGAGAGTAATGCAGCCGATGCTGCAAGCGCAAAGCTGATCCAAGCTCTGAAAAATCAGGGACTCTACACAGAAGCCCTCGTGAATGAGATTCGAGCATACGCTGCAGCACGCCAGGAAGCCACCGGCATTGATGACGATGCGACGATTGCAATTGCTGGTCAACTCGTTGCTATGGGGCTCCATGGACAAGCACTGAAAGATGCCATCAATGCAACACAGGATTTAGCAACCCTGATGGAGGGCGACCTCAACTCCGCCGTCCGTGTTGTTGCCGATGCCTTTGGTGGCAACACCGGGATGTTAGGACGCTATATTAAAAATCTCGACGAAGCCGATATTAAGAACCGTGGCATGGTTTCCATCATCGAACAACTCCAACGCGCTGTTGGCGGTCAGGCTATAGCATTCGCCAATACAGCAGCTGGCTCTCTTCGGAAATACGAAGCAGCTATGAATGATCTGAAGCAAACGTTCGGTGATATAGTGAAAAATGGACTAACTCCGTTTCTCTCTCTTGAGGGATGCTTTTCTATGGCTTCAGGCTTTACCAGAACCAGTAAAAGTAGCAGCTATAGGCTGTAACATCGCTTGGTCTTGCGTTTGCCTTCATCAACACACAGTGGGGGTACACTCCCTATATCATTGGTGCTGTGCTCACGGGTCTCACAACGTTCCTCTCAACAATTCGCTCCGGCAATCCTCTGGTGACAAGTCTCACGCTCTCCATTGGTGCACTTGCTGCGGCGCTGGTTGCAATGCAGGCATCGTCGCTCCTTGCATCAGCAAGCCTCACAACGGGGGTGCTCTCATCGTTCCGGGTCGTGACAGTTGCTGGTGAAGGCCTCGTGCTCACCGTTGGGAAACTGACACTCGCATTCTCAACACTGCAACTGGTCACACTGGGGATAGTGGGTGCTCTGGCAGCTATCGTTGGTGTGGCGATTGCATATAAGAACCGTCAAGATGAAATCACCAAGCAACTCGATGCACAACGCGTTGCCGGCTACCGCCTCGCCATCGGACTCGACGATCTTGCTGAGCGCGTGAAAACAATGACCCGCGCACAGCTCGAGTGGGAAAAGGCAAACACCCAACTCTCTATTACCAAGCTTGAACGAGAGATCAAAAGCACAGTTTCAATCCACGCGCCCGTGTGGGGCGCGACGGATATACCACTCCCCGCGGATGTTGATCCGGAAAAAGAAGTCCTGCTCGGTTCACCATGGCGATTGCGTACCATCTATCGTACGAACATCGACGTTGCCTATGCTGCTGGGCACTACAAAGCAATGATGGATAATATCCAAGACCGTCCCTACTGGATGTATAATGCAGTGCTCGATAGCAATACCCGTCCATCTCATCGTGCTTTACACGGCAAAGTCTTTCGTGCTGATGACCCTATCTGGGATAAAATCTATCCACCGAACGATTGGAATTGTCGTTGCACCGTTATTCCACTTGATGATAATCCAGGAAAAGCTGCCCTCGAGTTTGATAACACTTTTGGTGGTAATCTTAAATTGAACGATAACCAACCAACTTTTGAAGATTTTGCCAGACCATCTTTAAAAGATATAAAAGATAGGATACCAGCTCCAGAAAAATTCCCTTCTATAAAAAAAATTGGAGAGGATAAATTTATTGAGTTGCTAAAAAAAGAATTTGAACTTGAAAATTCTCAATATTCTACAATCAAAACAGCAGATGATGATATTGCTCTCTTCTCAAT
>JAOAFT010000014.1 GCA_026416125.1 Bacteroidota bacterium | reverse complement strand
TACCAGGAGCGTTACTTCAACAACATAAGCTTCTTAATAAGGGAAACACCATTGGCTTCCATTTTGTAGAAGTAAATGCCCGATGCAAGTCCTGTTGCATCGAGGTTGTACAGTATACAGTTTTGAGATGATGTACCTTCATACTACCCAGAAGTTGAGGTCTGCGAGGTTCGACGTTTGAAAGGTACACACATCTGACGTCTTTTTTCAGATTACTTTTAACGCAGTGGTACGCGTGTTGGTGTGTGGATAGGATCCTTCCGCGTTCAACATCATATTGGTGATTCTATAGTTACAACTCCGATTTACAATGTCAGGAATTTTACTCGTACAACTGCAGAGAGATCATCGATCTTGAGGTTCTAAGAAGTGGAAACGCTCTTCGATGAATTCTGACCTTTGTTACATGGCCTGCTCTCGAGTGTTACGTACAAGCGACTTGCTGGTACTGCAATTCTTCGCGACTTTGTCGGACTTCCTTCGCAAATCATGGAGCATTGGGCATTAGAGCCAGAAATGTTACACCTTTATGCTCGACACTACCAAATAGGAATTCCGTTCCCTGATCATTTGATAGGAATAATTCAGAAGAGTAAAAACAGTTAACAATGGTTTTACGGTGGTTCAGTACCTTGCCACTGCATTCCTTGACGTGGATTAGCACACACTCACAACAACCGAGCTCCAAGCAACGGAAGCATTTGAACATACCTTACCTCAACGCATAGGATTACTCCCCGAGATTAGTATGCAGTACCGCAGTACATGCTTCTCTCAAACAGTGCATGGTATTATAACTCTATGTAGGCCAAGGTACTCAACGCTGGTACATTTTTAAGGTATTCAGCGAAAGGGCTCTTCGATCCACTTCGGCACAAGTATTCTACGACTATAACTCGAGCGTGGTAGTACTGACTATTCGATGAAACTCTGTGTCCAATTTTGTGGAAGTAAACCACTAATCGACGCAGTGCTTAAGAATCGCTGATTACAATGAACATATACAGAAGAGATTTGTAGAAAAATACCATAGTTCACAGGATCTTATGCATGTGGTACTAAGTGTACCGTAATGTATGCCGTAATCGCAATGAGTTTGTTACAACACTCACAGAGCTCAATGCCATTGTTAGTGCTGCAATCATAGGATTTAAGAGTCCAAACGCAGCGAGTGGAATACTCATTGTGTTGTAGAAAAATGCCCAGAATAAATTTTGTTTGATTGTGTGCATCGTTGCTCGTGAGAGAACCAGTGCTTTAATAATGCTTCGAAGGTTTGTGTTCACAATGGTAATATCAGCTGTTTCCATTGCCACATCAGTACCAGACCCCATTGCAATGCTTACATCTGCCTGGGCTAGAGCAGGAGCATCGTTGATTCCATCACCAACCATAGCAATCATTTTCCCATGGTGTTGGTACTCTTGAATACGTTGAGCTTTCTCTTCTGGTGTTACTCCCGCGAAAACAGTTTGTATTCCGATTCGTTTAGCAAGAGCCTGAGCTGATTGCTCGTTGTCTCCAGTCATCAGGAGTACATCATACCCTCGCTTGTACAATTCATGAACAACTTCAGATGCTTCCTCGCGTACAGTGTCACCGAGTTCAATAACCCCAATAACACGAGTGCCAAATGCAACGTAAATGAGAATTGCTGCTTCATCAAAAGTAGAATGGACAGGAGTAACAGATGTTCTTAACATTTGCTGAATGAACTCCATGTTTCCCACAGCAACGCGTGTCCCGTTGAGGGTTCCTCGAACACCAAATCCGGGGATAGCTTCAAATTCTTCACACTTGCTTAATTGGATTGAATTCGAGAGAGCATGCAGTACGAGGGCTTTTGCTAAAGGATGTTCTGAGTACTGTTCAAGGGAAGCAGCAACATGGAGAATTTCTTCCTGTGTGGTGCCATCGAGACTCTGTACACCGTATACAGTAAGGTATCCCTTTGTGAGAGTACCAGTCTTATCGAAGATCACGATGTCAACGTTCTCGCTGCGTTCCAGACTCTCTGCATTTCGTATGTAAATTCCCTCTGTTGCACCTTTCCCGATGCCAACAATAATTGCTGTAGGTGTTGCTAATCCTAACGCGCATGGACATGCAATAACAAGAACTGCAATTGCATGAATAAGAGCCTGGGAGAGGTGTGCTCCACCCAGAACATACCACCCACCAAAAGTAAGGACTGCGATGCCAATGACAATGGGTACAAAGATCGATGCTACAGTGTCTGCAAACCGTTGAACAGGTGCTTTTGAACTGTGTGCTTGGTGAACGTAGTGGATAATTTGTGCAATACGAGTATTGCTCCCAACAGCTGTTGCACGGAGAATAAAACTTCCTGTTGTGTTGAGTGTTCCTGCAAGCACTACGTCACCTTTAGATTTTGATACAGGAATACTTTCACCAGTCATCATTGATTCGTCCACAAATGACACTCCATCAATGATGACTCCATCAACTGGAATTTTTTCACCAGGTTTAACTCGTATATGATCGCCTTCGAGAACTGATTCAATAGGAATGTCGTATTCGCTTCCATTGCGGAGAACGCGTGCAAACTTTGGCTGAAGACTCATTAATGAGCGAATAGATTCCGTCGAGCGATGTTTGGCACGTGTTTCCAAGAAACGGCCTAGAAGTACGAGGACAGTGATTGTTGCTGCTGAATCAAAGTACACTTCCTGATTAGTGTTCTGTGAAAGACTGTAAGGGATGAAAGTTACAAGTGTACTGTAGAGATATGCACTTCCTATCCCTAAAGCTACCAGTGTGTTCATATCTGTACTCCAACGCAATGCGAGGGTCCATGCAGGGATAAAAAAATGCTTTCCAGCGAATACAATAATAGGTGTTGTTAGGATAAAGAGGATGATATTAAGTTCTCCTGTACTCATAGGAATAAGTGAGCGGATTGAAGAATTCATACTGGTCATGCTCAGAATGAACACTGGGAGCATTAAGAGTGCACTCCATACAACATCGCGTCGGAGTTGTTGAACATGGTTCTGCTGTTGTACTTCAACCGCTTTAGAGGTACTCTCAAATTCTGAAGTATCAAGGTGGTACCCAGTACGCTCTACTGCTTGTGACAGCATTTCAAGTGTGATACGATCCGAATCGATTTTCAGTGTAACTGTTTCTGTTGCAAGATTTACTTGTACAGAAGCAATACCATCAATATTCTTCAAAGACTTTTCAACGCGTGCCACACAACTTGCACAGGTCATTCCTCGTAAAGGAAGCGTCAATGTTTTGTACGTTTTCATTGTATACCTTCGAGTATATAACCTGCATTGGTAAGAGCTTCACGTATCATTTGTTCTGTAACAGTAGTTGCATCGAGATGAATCGTTGCTTTTCCTATCTCGACGTTTTCTACTATAACGCCTTCTATTTGATTCAGTGCATTCTTTACATGATCTATACAGTGTTTACAGCCCATTCCGCTTATTGTTAATTGTCGTTGTTCCATAAATCTCCTGTTCTTGTTCTTACTTCTTAGACGATAAAAACAGTGAAAAGAATCAATTATAGAACTAAAGAAATGGGGAAATTCCTTGTTCATGCTTTAGGAATAATGTATTATAAAACTACAGAAAAATGTCCATTTTTGTACTAGGAATGGGGTTGGTTAACGGGCTTTGCAACGATGTATAATTGCTCATAAAAGTCATTTATGAAAGACGACTCTATATACTACAATGTGAGAGATTGATCAGTATTGACGATAGATTGATTTTCGAAGAATAAATATTCATATTGTTATGAGCATATGCCCATAAGTGAAAATGGTAGAAAGGTATGGCACGCCCTTATAAAGAACGGTACGTCGCAACACCACCACAGTGGAAAGTATTTCAACCTTCTGAGCATTGCAATGCAGGAGAACGAATTACTATTACTGCAGATGAAGTGGAGGCGCTTCGACTCGCTGATCTCTATGGTTATGAACAAAGCGAAGCGGCAGTTGCGATGAATGTATCCAGGCAAACATTTGGACGAATACTTGAACGAGCACACCAAAAAGTGGCAGATGCTCTTATCCATGCAAAAGCATTGGAAATTGAAACAGGACCAGTAATTCGTACTCGTCGGCGACGTATTTATTGTCAATCTTGTCGGCACGATTGGATTGTACCACAGAAAGAAGTAAGTTCATTTCAATGTCCGCGGTGTAGTGAGTGATGAACAAAGATAGTGGTGCGAAGGATATTGAATGATACAGAGAGTGCTTGGACACGATGAGCAAACGTTTATTGTCACAGAAGTTGCCAACACACACCGATCAAAAATATCTATTGTGGATTGATAGCTTCGTCAGTTGAGGGTTGCTTTACCTTATTTTATGAGGAACCCTGCGAAATGTACTCGAGTACTTAAAGGACTGTGTAGTGTTAAGGGTATCCTTTGCTTTAAGAAACAATTAAAGATGGACTAGAGAGGCAGATCTCGACGTATTAGCTCCCTACATTGTAGGTTCATGAAGGAAGACAGATCAATTGCTACTTAATTCCATGAATAAAATAGAGTATACGTTCACCGCCCTTGTAAAGGGTACAGCAAACGGAAATATTTTTCCAGAGCATGTGCAAGTTTTGCATGGTTCTAGCGGTTTAGAAGTTACCATTTCAGAGGGTGGTATTGTATACTCGAACTCATATAAATAATATCTTTGATCCTTTTTCGAAGAGGTACCTATGGGAGTAATCTTGCAAGAAGTTCTTGTGGAAACTTTTCAAATTACTTTTTTAGTGCTCTTAATGATGATTGTTGTTGATCTTATTAATCTCTGGTCACGAGGGAGAGTTGCGTTGTTTTTGAAGCATCGACAGCAGTGGCGTCAGTATGTTCTTAGTTCATTCCTTGGAAGCATTCCTGGGTGTGTTGGTGGTTTTACCAATGTCTCTTTGTACATTCACGGGATGATTAGTTTTGGTGCTCTTGTTGGTTCAATGGTAGCGACTTCGGGTGATGAAGCGTTTGTTATGTTGGCATTATTTCCAAAGACGGCTATTCTTCTCATTGGAATCTTATTTATCCTTGGAATTCTATTGGGGTGGATAGTGGATAGATTTGTTCGTCGTTTCGGTATTTCTACATGTGCGGATTGTCGTGAAGTTTTAATCCATACCCACGAGTATGGTGTGACACACTATATCAAAGAACACATATGGCAACATATTATTCGACAACACTTAGTGAAAACCGTACTGTGGACATTTGCTGCGTTATTGGTTGTCAAAGTTGGAATCGACACTTGGAACCTTGATGATCTGAGTTCACAATATACGCTCATTGTGCTTTTCCTTAGCGCTCTCATTGGAATTATTCCAGAGTCAGGACCTCATTTGTTGTTTGTTACTCTTTTTGCAAATGGAGCAATACCGTTTTCTGTTCTCATCACCAGTTGTATTGTCCAAGATGGACATAGCATGCTCCCAATGCTTTCCTACTCAGTGCGCGATTCGCTTCTGGTTAAGGCATTTAATGTTGTTTTTGGACTTATCATTGGGTTAATTTTATACAGTGTCGGTTTATAGAGAAGACAAACACCATGAATATTCTCCTTGTTGATGATGAACGCATCCAACGTTCTTTGTTAGCCTCTCAGCTGCGTAGGCACAGCCACAATGTGGTAGAAGCTGGCGATGTGAGTGAAGCACTTGGAGTATTTCAAAAGACACTCATTGATGTTGTTCTTACCGATTATAAAATGCCCGATGGGAATGGTCTTGATCTTCTTCGAAGACTCAAAAAGTTACACCCAGAACCAGTTGTTGTTATTCTTACAGCATTTGGCTCAATCGAAGGTGCTGTGCAGGCTATGCGAGAAGGGGCTCACGACTATTTAACAAAACCACTAAATATCGATGAAGTACTTCTTGTCCTTCAACGGATCGAAGCATTGATAACGTTGAAGTCTGAAAATCAACTTCTCCGTGAACAGTTAACGCAGCACTACTCGTTTGCTGGTATTATCTCCTCTTCAAAGGCAATGGAAAATGTTCTTAACGTTGCTGGTCGTGTTGCTAAGAGCTCAGCAACGGTTTTGATCCGTGGAGAAAGTGGAACAGGGAAGGAACTTATTGCACGAGCAATACATTTTGCAAGTGATCGAAAAGAGAAGCCATTCATTGCAGTAAATTGTGCTGCACTCAATGAAAACATCCTCGAGAGTGAACTTTTTGGACATGAAAGAGGTGCCTTTACAGGTGCAGAAAAATTGCGCCGCGGTCGCTTTGAAATTGCTCAAGGGGGATCGCTTTTTCTCGATGAGGTTGGCGATATGCCACTCAGTACACAAGTTAAATTACTCCGAGTCCTTCAAGAAAAACAATTTGAACGTGTTGGTGGCAACGATACGTTGACGGTCGATGTACGAATTCTCGCTGCAACAAATCGAGACCTCGAAAGTGCTATTCGTCAAGGAACATTCCGCGAAGATTTATACTATCGGCTCAACGTCGTAACGATCGATATCCCACCGCTTCGTCATCGTCGAGAAGATATACCCCCTCTTCTTGAATATACCCTCCAGCGATTTTCGAAAGAGTATCAGAAAGGTCCGCTCTCGTTTTCGAAAGAGGCATGGGAACTCCTACTTCGTTACGATTATCCAGGAAATGTCCGTGAATTGGAAAACATAGTTCAACGTGCAGTGCTCATGAGCAGAGGAACTCTCATCACAACCGATGATTTACCACAAGTACTAAAGGGATATCAACATGAAAATTTAGCAAAACACGATTCGCTCACACTTCCTGAGCGTGTAGAGAAGCTCGAGAAAGATTTAATTTTCGAAGCACTTCGACGTTTTAACAACAACCAAACAAAAGCAGCTGAATCCCTTGGAATTTCAGAAAGGAATTTACGGTATAGGTTGCGAAAGTGGGGAGTCAAATAAACTTAATTTCGACATTTTTGACGAAACTGTTCGACATTATATACGAAATGACGTGTTCAGTTTGAAAGTTATAATACGATTTTTCATGTTTTTGAAAAGAAATTGGTGGTATACTCCTTGTGTTAATTCGAGGTGACAATAACACAATGTACATCATTAACATAAGGAGTAGAAGTATGAAACGAATTATTCTCTCACTAATAGCGGTTTTCTTTCTAATTGGGATAACACTTGCCCAAACTCAAGAGCAAACACAAACTCAAGAGAAAGCTCAGATAAAAACGAGAACGAAAGAAGCAATTAAAGCCGAAGTTCAAAGTGCTTCTGGGACAACTCAACGAGGTACGCGTTTTATCGATAAAGACGGTGATGGTGTTTGTGACAATAAAAATACTACTAAAGCACAGAACAAAGTAGCTGTACAAACCCACGAGAAAAATAAAGAAGGAAAGAAGCATGGACCAGGAGATGGCACAGGCAACAAAGGTGTTGGTCCTAAAGATGGAACTGGTTATGGTGCAAAGAAGGGTACAGGTAAAAAGTAATCAATAACCATTGGTTTATAAATATCGGAGGGGTACACCCTCCGATTACTTTTTTACGAGGGGTGTATTATGGAAAAGGTAGTGATTGTGATACTTCTCATAGTGGTGGTTACTTCGTACAGTGTTGCGGCGTCACCTCCCGATACAACAACGACAAACCAACACCAACAAAAACGAGCGCGTGCACACTTTATTGATGAAGATGGTGATGGTATAGCAGATGAACGGACGGAAGGATTGGGGTTTAAGAAGAAAGTCCTCCGTGAACAGACACAGTATGGAAAATCTAATCATGGTTCTGGTGGAGAAACAAGAAATTCTCTATCACCTCAAGGTAAATCAAGTCAGCAACGGCGAGGTCGACGATGAACATTCATCGTGCACTTCTCGCAATCGTATGTTCCACGCAGGTAGTCTTTGCCCAGTTTGAAGGTAGTGGTACGATATCGCACCTCATTGATGATAACCTTGATAATAACACATTACAACTTGGAGATAATGTTACAGTTCTTGAGCTTGAAGTGGGTTACTCCGTGGGGGAGGCCCACGCATTCTCAGTGTCCTATGGAGCCATGTACGAACGGTATGCACTGTACAATGAGCGAAATGTAGTGCTCCAGCATACATCACTTAACTATGCTCCATCAGTTTTTGGTGATAAAACTACGCTTTCGTTTCGTGGAATGTTTATGCAGCGTCATGGGAAGGGTTATTATACACTCTTTAATCACTCGTTGTGGAATGTATATGGTGAAGGTGAATATTGGTGGAATGACAATCTATCCTCAAGTGTTACCTATGAATATAGTCGGTTACGTTTTTCGGAGCTTGTGAATTTCAATTTTAACGAACACGTTTTAGCACTACAAACTGCTTTCTATGGGAGTACACGTACAACATGCATAGTGCGTGTTCATTGGTGCACGAAGCTATACGATCCAGTTACGTATACACGTACGGTGATTGATACAATAACAGTAACGGCAGGAACGGGTCGTGGTCAAGGAGGTGGTGGACAACAAGTTCTCATTGAACTTCAACCACATACTCAGGTGGTGACGGAAGATGCTGCGGGAACTTCACAAATCATTGGTCTGATTCGTTGTGCGCAAGGTATTACCTCTACGACTGGTCTTTCTATTACTGCACAGTATCAGTGGGCTATTAATAAAGAATCACGGTATTTCCTTTCCGAGTTTGGCTCATTACCAGATGATGAACTCTTTGATAATAGCTATGGTTACGAGGGACTTTTTAGTTCATTGATGCTGACACAGGTTTTACCATGGGACAGTAAACTACGACTTATGTATTCACATCACGATCGTCAATATACTTCCCTTACAGTTTCTGATCCTCAAAACAGCAGTAGTGTGAAACGTCGTGATAGACGTACAATCGTTGGAGTCCACGTTGAAAAGGAATTTGGCCCTGTTAAGCTTTTCGGAACATTTGAGTATATTCGTAATAATTCAAATGATCCCTTCTACGATTACACAAATAAACCTTTACGACTCGTGTGTACGGTGGTGTTCTAGAGTTTAGAACGTAGAGTATTACGAAAACAGCTTTATGAAAATACCAACACACTCGTTTGAACGGTACTATATCCCACTAGCCCTTCTTATTATTGCATTACTTCTTTTTTCTTACATACTCGATTATAAGAACAATCGTTCAATGCTCTATGAACTTCTTACCGAAGAGGCATTTTTTATTGCGGAAGCGATGAATCAAAGTGGTGAAAACATTCTGTTAGCAACAGAAGCCTTTGAATATGAGTTACAAGAGCGCCTTTCAAACAATGCACGGTACCTAGCATATCTCGATTCCCAAGGAGAGATTACGGAAGAAGTATTAAGGCGCTTTGCTCAAATAAATAACCTTGCTCGTATACGAATTTTTCGCACTCCATCTCGTGTAGAGTATGATACTGACTCTTTAGCGAGAAAAGAAGTGTTAGACGCTCTTAAAGCTATATTAGCACCCGTCTTCAATCGTACTATTGAGAGAGAGACTATCCATCCAAGAGTCTATGATAATGACACAATATTGCACTATGCTGTAGCAATTGCACGGCAAAGTCCACGTCAAGGGATAATTCTTGTTGAAGTTCATTCATCGTTATTTGGAGAATTGCGAAAAACGTTCGGTATTGGAAAGTTATTGCGGGATATCATTCGAAGTAAAGATGTTGTTTATGTTGCTATTCAAGATTCTATTGGTCTTTTAGCAGCGAGTGGTGCTATAGAAGGTCTTACAACCTTTACGAGCGATTCGCTTCTTACCTTTGTCATGGAGAGCAATAAGACAGAAGTGCGGACTTTGAAGTATACAAACAGTACAGTGTATGAAGTTATTCGTCCTTTTACTGTATACGGAGAAACTTTTGGTGTAATTCGCATTGGGCTCTCTTTGAATAAACTCCACGATCTTGAAAAACGAATGTTTTATCGTTCAATGGTACTTTCTCTCATTTTTGTAACAATTTTATTCCTTGCCATTGAAGCAAACCGGAGGGTACTCCGAAATTACCAACGGATTGAGAGAATGGAGCGTTATACTCATACTCTCCTCGAACATATGCAGGATGCAGTCCTCACAATTGATAGAGATGGTATAGTTGTATTTTTCAACCGTCAAGCAGAAAAGCTCTTTGGTATCCGCGGTGATGATGTCGTTGGTAAACACTACACGACAGGGCTTACGAACTATACTTACATTATTGACAAGTTGTTATCACTTGACTATCTGCAAGAAATAACAACTCAATTCCCTGATGGTAAAGACCGGACACTTTCCATAGCAGTTACACGAACAGATCATACAATAACAGCCGTTGTACGCGATAGGACAGAGGTAAAAAAACTTGAATATGAACTCCATCGTAAAGAGAAATTCAGTGCAATGGGCGAGCTCGCATCTGCTGTCGCACATGAAATTCGAAATCCACTGAATGCGGTGAGTTTACTTATCCAGCGATTGGCAACAGAATTTACACCCAAGAAAGGAGCGCAAACCTACCGTTCACTCCTCGAAGTACTCAACAAAGAACTCCACCGACTCAATGGTATTGTTCATCAATTCCTTACTTTCGCGCGTGTCCCTAAGCCGCATATGAGTCCGGTCAATGTGAAAGAGTTTCTCACACATCTTTCAACACTTTTGATACCGCTTGCTCAACAACGAGGAGTTCAGTGTTCCGTGAAGTGTACGTACGAAGGATATGCGCACTTCGATGCTGAGCAAATTACGCAAGTTGTACTTAACCTTTTTCAAAATGCTCTCGATGCAACACCACCTGGTGGAAGCATTCTTCTCTCTGCAGCTATAGAGAACAGTAAACTCCTCTTAAGCGTAAAAGATACAGGAATTGGAATTTCCAAAGACATGCTCGGTAAAATATTCGATCTCTACGTTACAACAAAGCCATCAGGAACAGGAATGGGGCTCCCATTGGCACAGCAAATTGTCTTTCATCACAACGGTACAATCGAAGTTACCTCAACAGAAGGTAAGGGATCAACATTTACCGTTGTCATCCCACTCCATATGAGCTAGAGACTCTCTCCAAACTCTTCTTTGAATTTTTCAACAAGCTTATGAGTCCAATCGGTGGTTGGCGCTAATCGTCCAACGAAGAAGCGGAGTACTTTGGGTTCCTCGACGAATTTTAAACCACCGACAAGATCTCGATTCTTGTAGAGCCACGCAACTCTATCTTCAACGTACTTGATTTGAGAAAGTGTAAAAACGCGTCGAGGTACAGCAAGACGCAGAAGTTCACAATCAGCAGGAACTTCGTTTCCATGTTCATCACGATCGGTTGATATTGTACCGCGTTCCATACCACGGATTCCGGAGACTATATACAAAGCAGCAGCAAGGGCACCAGCTGGATATTGTAGAGAAGGAATGTGTGGGAGAAACGATCGTGCATCGATATGGCATCCTAATCCACCAGGAGGGGTCACGACAGGTACTCCTCGTTCATCGAGCCTCTCAACAAGGTACTTGATGAACTGTGGAGAATGGCTAATGACTGTTTCATCGAGCGTTTCGTAGAGGCCAACAGCCATAGCTTCAATTTCTCGTACGGACATACCACCATACGTGAGAAATCCTTCGAATAGAGGTACCAAGTCGCGCATAGCGAGATAAAGGGAGTAATCATTTGTAGCAATACCGCCACCGCGAGTACAACTTACCTTTCTCCCCGAGAAGTAGATGATATCGGCTAAATCGCACATAGTGTGCATTATTTCTTTGATACTTTTATTGTGAAATTCTTTTTCACGTTGCTTTACGAAGTAAATATTTTCGCCAATCAAGCTAACATCGAGAACAAGGAGAATTCCAGCTTGTTGGGTAAGATCTCGGACCTGTCGCAAGTTTTCAATGGAAAATGGTTGACCACCAATGAGGTTCGTTCCTGCTTCCATACGGATGTAAGGAATTCGCTCCTTTCCATTGGTTTCAATGAGAGCACGGAGTTTTTCAATATCGATGTTACCTTTGAAGGGGTGGGAACTCTTGAGGTTCAATGCTTCGTCTGTGTAGAGTTCAAGTACTTTGCCACCAGCGAGTTCCACATGTGCTTTTGTAGTGGTAAAGTGGTAATTCATCGGAATACATTGACCTGAATTCTTCCGTATAAACGTTTGGGATATGATATGCTCTGCTGCTCGTCCTTGGTGTACAGGAAGGAAGTATTGTTTATTGAAAACATCTTTTATTGCTTGATGTAATCGCTCAAAGGATGCTGAACCTGCATATGCATCATCAGCTACCATCATTGATGCAATTTGCTGATCGCTCATTGCATTTGTACCGCTGTCTGTGAGCATATCGAGAAACACGTGTTTGTTTTGAAGAAGGAATGTGTTGAATCCTGCTTCCTCAATGGCCTTAAGTCGTTCATCGATAGGGAGAAGATTGAGTTTTTGAACCACACGTACTTTATGCATCTCGAGGGGAACAAACTCGCCGTTTGAAAACTTTACACGCATTTCAGACATACACATCCCTTTCTAATGGTTGTTTATGTAACGTTGTACTTGAGTACTGCAGGAAGGGCAAACAGAGAAGAATCTGTTTCAAACCATCCAGCACTTTACCTAAGTATAGCAACCGAATAAGAGAAGTGCAAGTATTTTTAATTGTTGGTCCATAGTACTCATTATATCCATACATCCATACCAACGGAGCATAATGGATTGCTTGCTTCTGAGTACTTGAACTATTACCTTACACGTAAATGGGTATTATTGTTAGAGGAGAGGTACGATATTTCATTGTTAGTGCGTTGTGGTACACGTTAGAAGAGATGTTACGTTTGCAGGAAGCCCGACCCAACGTCGGGTTTTCTCATTTTAATTTGTGAATAATTGAGGTAATGTATGAAACGGAAAGTGATTATTACAATCGCTAGTTTTATACTATATGGCACAAGCCTTGCACAACATATTGCGAAATATGGAGGCGAATTTTTAGCTCTCGGTGCTGGAGGGAGAGCACTTGCACTTGGTGGAGCCTACGTGGCACTGGCCCGGGATGCATCTGCGAGTTATTGGAATCCTGCCGGACTCTCACAGATCCAATATCCAGAATTACTCTTGATGCACGAGGAACGTTTTGCTGGATTGGTAAACTACGATTTTGGTGCTGTTGCAATTCCAGTTGGCACAGAAACTAGCCTTGGTTTTAGTGCTTTACGGTTGGGAGTCGAGAACATTGCCGATACACGATTGGCCGGCGTAGATATCAATGGTAATCCAGTACCACCAGATCAATATTCGAATGCTGTTCGATTGGATTACGATAAAATAACATACTTCACTGCTGCTCATTGGGCTTTCTTTATAACGTATGCTATACAATCCAACGAAACTTTTTCCTATGGATTCAATGTAAAAATTATTCGTCATTCGATTGCCAATGCTACAGCGTTAGGAATAGGATTCGATGCAGGTATTCTTTACTCACCTCTACCAGATGTATACCTCGGTGGTACAATTCAAGATGGTACGACAACACTCATTGCCTGGTCAACAGGTACAAACGAGCTCATATCTCCAACAGTGAAACTTGGTGTTGCATATTGCTACGAGATTTTTGGAGGAATTTTATCACCGGCGATTGATGTTGATATACGTTTTGAAAACAGGAAAACTGCGTCGATTGGTTACATTGGTCCCGTTAGTATTGATCCACACGTGGGGCTAGAATTTGATTACAAAAAAACAATTGCACTCCGTGTAGGCTACAGCGATGTACGGCAATTAACAATTGGAGCTGGATTGCATTTGAGAAAACTCGATATCGATTACGCATACGCAAGGTTTGGAAAAGAAAACTCACTCGGTGATACACATAGAATATCGCTTCGTTTTATGATCCAGGAACAAAAGTACAAGCGAGAATAATGAGGTAATCGATAGTTCACAGGATGGAAGTTGAAAGTGGTTTCCTAGTCACTGGAAAAAACGATTTACACACCCATTAATAGAAACAGTCTATCAGTTCTTAACAAGTAGCCTGGAAAGTAAACTTACCAACCAATAGTTAGCTTTAAGAGAAAACCTACATTTATACCTGCCAAGGTTTCGAGAAATCCAATACAATTGGCAATACATAAGTAATCTTAAAATATCTTAATACCTAAATTATTTTAAATAAAACAGTTGACAACCTAAATTAATATTGTTATATTGAAAATGAATATAATTAAGTAATGTTCCATATCAGGAGGAATTGTTATGGTTAAAGAGAATGGTATACCACTGCAGGAGACAATTGAGAGCACATTCGGTTGTAATGTTTTTAACGATGCAGTGATGCGAACCCGTTTACCGAAAAGTACTTACAAAGCACTCCGACGTACTATTGACGAAGGGGTACCGCTTGATCCAGCTGTTGCAGACATTGTTGCAAATGCTATGAAGGATTGGGCAATAGAAAAAGGAGCGACACATTTTACGCACTGGTTCCAACCAATGACAGGAGTTACAGCTGAAAAACATGATTCTTTTATATCACCCACTGGTGATGGAAAGGTGATCATGGAGTTTTCAGGGAAAGAGCTTATAAAAGGTGAGCCAGATGCCTCCTCGTTCCCTTCTGGTGGGCTTCGTGCTACATTTGAAGCACGAGGATACACGGCATGGGATTGTACCTCCCCTGCTTTTATTAAGGACAATACGCTTTGCATTCCAACTGCATTTTGCTCATACACCGGAGAAGCACTGGATAAGAAAACACCGTTGCTCCGCTCGATGGAAGCGCTTTCACGGCAAGCTGTTCGAGTACTTCGAGCGCTTGGAAACCAAACAGTCAAAAAGGTGACAACAACCGTAGGTCCAGAACAAGAGTATTTTGTTATTGACAAGAAACTTTTCGAGAAACGACTGGATCTTATTTTGACGGGACGAACACTTTTTGGTGCGAAACCACCAAAAGGGCAAGAATTAGAAGATCACTACTTTGTAACATTAAAAGAACGTATTGCAAACTTCATGGCTGAAGTTGATCAAGAGCTTTGGAAGTTAGGCGTAATGGCAAAAACGAAGCACAACGAAGTTGCTCCTGCTCAGCATGAAATAGCACCGATTTTTTCAACGACGAACATTGCAACAGACCACAACCAGTTGGTTATGGAAATTTTACGTAAAGTTGCCAATCGCCATGGACTTGTGTGTTTACTCCATGAAAAACCATTCGCTGGAGTGAATGGATCTGGGAAGCATAACAACTGGTCAATGAGTACAAACGATGGCCAAAACCTTCTCGATCCTGGAAAAACTCCTCACGAGAATGAACAATTCCTCCTGTTCCTTGCAGCAGTCATCGAGGCCGTTGATGACTATGCTGAACTGCTAAGGGCATCAATTGCTAATCCCGGTAATGATCATCGACTCGGTGCAAATGAAGCGCCACCAGCAATTGTTTCGATATTTCTTGGAGATCCGCTCACGGAGATTTTAGAACAAATTGCAAATGGTGGCGTTAAAAGTGCGAAACTTGGCGGTGAGATTAAGTTAGGTGTTTCAACATTACCAGCCTTGCCCAAGGATTCTACTGATAGAAACCGAACATCTCCATTTGCATTCACCGGAAACAAGTTTGAGTTCCGCATGGTGCCGTCTTCTGCATCGATTGCTGATCCTAATATGGTCCTGAATACTATCGTTGCTGAAGTTCTCTCACGCATTGCTGATCGACTTGAGAAAGCAACGAATGTCGATGATGAAGTCCAAAACATTGTCAAAGAAATAATCAAGAAGCACCGCCGTATTATCTTCAATGGTAATAATTACTCAGAAGAGTGGGTAAAAGAAGCAGAACGGCGAGGGTTACCAAACATTCAATCAACCGTTGATGCAATTCCAGCATGGATTGATGAAAAAGTGGTTCGTACTTTTGAAAAGCACAATGTCCTTACCAAAGAAGAACTCCATGCTCGATATGAGATCTATTTAGAAAACTATATCAAAACAATTAATATCGAAGCATTGACAATGATCGAAATGACACGGCGGCAAATCCTTCCTGCTTCGATTAAATTTGCTGGGGTAGTAGCATCAAGTGCTACATCGCTCAAGAGTGCTGGAGTGAATTCAAGTGAGACAGAAGCGCTCTTGAAGAAACTTACTGCAACAATCGATTCACTTGGTACAAACACCTCGAAATTGGAGAAGGTTGTTACTGAAGTACCAAATGATGGTGTTTTCAAAAAAGCACAATACTACCGCGATGTTGTATTTGCCACAATGAGTAAAGTACGAAACGATGCTGATACACTCGAAACAATAGTTGATAGTTCATACTGGCCTATGCCAACATATGCGGATCTACTCTTTAGGGTATAATTCTAAAAAGAATAGTCGATACCAACATTACGCCTGAGCATTGTGAGCTCAGGCTTTTTTATCTTTCTCCCCACGTATATATCCCGGCTAATACATTGCGAATAGTTTCTTTAATCGGTATTTTTATTTGGTATGATAAAACAAAAAACAATACTTTGGATAGACGACGAAATCAACCTTCTTCGATCTCATATTCAACTTTTAGAACAGCGGGGGTACATTGTCGAAACTGCCACAAATGGTGAAGATGGTATAGAACTTGTAAAGTCTAAACACTTCGATCTTGTGTTTTTAGATGAAATGATGCCTGGTATCGGGGGCCTTGAAACGCTTACAGCAATTAAAGAATGTTCACCCTCTATCCCAGTAATTATGGTTACGAAGAATGAAACAGAATCATTGATGGAAGAAGCGCTTGGGAGTAAAATTACAGACTACCTTATCAAGCCAGTAAATCCAAGTCAACTCATTCTTGCATGCAAGCGGGTATTCGAGGCAAAAAAAATTGCCTCCGAACACGTCTCGCGGAGTTACATTGAAGAGTTTCAGCATATCAGCAATGCACTTCAAAGTGAATTGTCCCTTTCTGAATGGATTGACCTTTATAAAAGGCTCGTTGAATGGGACTTGGAACTTGATCGTCATCCTGATGTCGGGTTACAACAAAGTCTATTTGATCAAAAACGTGAATGTAATGCAGCTTTTGGAAAGTACATTGAACGGACGTACCGGTCATTTCTTGAGACAGAAAATAGAGAGATTGCACTTTCCCCTGATATTGTGCCGCGATACATTTTCCCAGAAGTAAAAAGTGGGAAAACTGTCGTATTCATCGTTGTCGATTGTTTACGATATGACCAGTGGTTAATGATGGAAGAAATTCTCCGGGAGTACTTCGCTATTGATAAAGAGTTTTACCTGAGCATTCTACCAACAGCAACACCGTATGCGAGGAACGCAATTTTTAGTGGGTTGTTCCCAGCGGATTTAGCAAAGTATTTCTCTGATCTGTGGAGTAACATCGATAGTGATGAGAATAGTTGCAATCGATATGAACACGAGTTACTTACAAGCCTTTTTGAACGTAAGCGTTTACAATTGAAAAGTGAACCCAAGTACATAAAGATTTTGGATCCGGAATTTGGGAAAACAATTGAAAGTAATATCCTTTCGTACTTATCTTCACAAGTTATTGCTATTGTAGTAAATTTTGTTGACATGCTCGCGCATGGACGCTCAGATTCCCAATTACTTAGAGAAATTATTCCCGATGAGGCAGCATACCGTTCTCTCACTTCTACGTGGTTTCAGTATTCCTCACTTCTGGGAATGCTAAAAACCCTTAGTACTCAGAAAAATGTATCTATTATTCTCACAACAGACCATGGAAGCATTCGTTGTTTGCGGGGCACGAAGGTTGTAGCTGATCGTGAAACCTCAACAAACTTACGATTCAAATTAGGGAGAAACCTGAAAGTCGAGTCAAAACACGCATTCATCGTCAAGCATCCACAGGACTATAGACTTCCATCGGTAAGCAGCACAACAAACTATATCTTTGCAAAGGAAGATTACTACTTTGTTTATCCTACTGATTACCACAAGTACCTTCAGCAATACCGTGACTCGTTTCAACATGGGGGGATTTCACTTGAAGAGATGATTTTGCCACTTGTTCGTTTGCGTTCTCGATGAAAAAAGAATTTTATACAGTAACACCTGAGGAAACCCGAGCAGTGGCAAATACATTTGCCAGTCAGTTGAAACGCGGTGATATTGTAGCACTCTATGGGGATTTAGGTACGGGAAAGACACAGTTTGTGAAAGGTATTTGTGAAGCATTTGGAGCAACAAGTGTTGTCATAAGCCCGACATTCGTTGTCTATACGCGGTACGAAGGAAAAGATCGTAGTGGAAAACCTCTATGGATTAATCACCTAGATTTGTATCGGTTTCAATCGGCTCTCGAATTATATGAACTTGGATACGAAGAAATTCTTTACAGCGATGGTATAAGTTGTATCGAATGGGCAGAGCGGTGTAACGATGTGTTGCCATTGTATCGGTATGAAGTTCACTTTTTATTTGGTAAGAATGAAAGTGAGAGAATAATCCGTATTGAGCAGTTGCAGGAGAGGTAAGTTGTGACGATATTAGGGATTGAAACATCACAGAGTGTTTGTTCTGTCGGGATTCTAACTGAACGTGAAAGTCGTGAACGGTCGCTTTTTGAGCCGAATGTTCATTCTGAGCAGGTATTAGTACTTATCAATGAACTTTGCTCAGTGCAAAATCTCGATGCAATAGCAGTATCAAGTGGTCCTGGGTCATTTACAGGGTTACGTATTGGGTTAAGTACTGCAAAAGGGTTATGTTACAGTTTGTCTATTCCTTTAGTGACTGTACCAACGATTCACGGAGTAGTCTGGTCATATCGAGAACGCCATCTTGACTCTTTTCCAATTGGGGTTTGTATTGATGCGAAACAGGGTGATTGGTACGTAGGGTGTTGCACTATTCATGGTGATGAAGTAGATGAAGTTTTTCCTGTTACAGTCGTTTCGTTTTCAAAGGTGCTTGAACTCCTCCGTGATTGTGAAATTATTGTGACTGATCATATCGAGAAGATTAGGTCTGCGTTTCCTTTACAACACGTTGAATCGATTTATGAGTACCTCCACGGCACAGCTATAGCACGTATTGGTAAAAAGTATCTTGAAAAAGGGCGGTGTGCCGATATAGCGTATGTTGAACCACTATATTTAAAAGATTTCATCGTGAAATCTCGTACAAAGTAAAAGGAGTGCACGTACTTATTGAGGAGAGCGTTATGGCATGGTTTAAAAGGTCGAAAGAAAATATCTCATCTGAGAATGGTAAGAAAGACATACCGGATGGTTTATGGACAAAGTGTGAAAATTGCGGTGAGATCATCCATAAAAAACAGTTAGAAGAGAATTTTTACACTTGTGCGAAGTGCAATTACCATTTTCGAATTGGAAGTAAAGAGTATTTCGAAATACTATTAGATGATGGTACGTTCAAAGAAACGGAAAAAAATATTCGATCTGTCGATCCTTTGCAATTTGTAGATACAAAACCGTATAGCCAACGTATTGAAGAATCTATGAAAAAGACAGGGTTAACAGAAGCAGTGCGTACTGGCACAGGGAAAATAAATGGTATTCCAATTGTAATTGCGTGCATGGATTTTTCGTTCATTGGAGGAAGTATGGGGTCAGTAGTTGGGGAAAAGGTTGCACGTGCTGTAGATCTTGCTCGAAAGAAAAAACATCCTCTCATCATTATTTCATCAAGTGGTGGTGCTCGAATGATGGAAGCTGCACTTTCACTTATGCAGATGGCTAAAACGAGCGCCAAGCTTGCACAGCTTGCCGAAGCCCGTATTCCGTACATTTCTGTGCTAACAGATCCGACAACGGGAGGTGTAACAGCAAGTTTTGCAATGCTCGGAGACGTACACATTGCAGAACCCGGAGCACTTATTGGATTTGCTGGTCCTCGTGTTATTCGGCAAACGATTGGGAAAGACTTACCCAAAGGTTTTCAGCGATCTGAATTCTTGCTTGAGAAAGGGTTTATTGATATGGTTGTTCATCGAAAGGAGTTGAAAGAGACTATTACAAAACTGCTTCGCCACTTTGCTTCGTGAGGAGGCACCGTACACGTGAGAATCGTAACGGATGTTTTATCGATGCAACGCGAAGCAGAGCGACTCCGCAAGAGTGGTCAACGCATTGTACTTGTTCCAACTATGGGGTATTTACATGCTGGTCACGAAAGTTTGATTTCTCGCGCACGTGTGTTAGGTGATGTGGTCGTCGTATCAGTGTTTGTAAATCCAACGCAGTTTGCACCAAACGAAGATTATACCCGATATCCGCGGGATTTCAAGAGGGATGTTGAACTTGCTGAAAATGCAGGTGCTCATATCATTTTCCATCCATCGGTTGAAGAGATGTACACACAACAGCATAGTACATTCATTGACTGTGGTGATGTTACACAACGGTTTGAAGGTGCATTCCGTCCCACTCATTTCCGTGGAGTAACAACAGTTGTAGCGAAACTCTTTAACATCACAAGACCACATGTTGCAGTATTTGGTCAAAAAGATGCACAGCAAGCATTTATCATAAAAAAAATGGTTAGTGAGTTGAATTTCGACATTGAAATTGTAGTTGCACCAATCGTTCGCGAAGTAAATGGTCTTGCATTGAGTTCGCGCAATACCTATCTCTCACCAGCTGAACGTGAGCGAGCAACAGCACTTTACAGGGCATTACAGCATTCGAAGAAACGAATCCTCGAAGGTTTTTTCACATGGGATGTTATTCGGAACGAAATGCGTACAATCCTTGAGGAAAGTAACCCGACACAAATCGATTACATTGCATTCATCGATCCTGCAACGTTTGAAGAACTGACTACTGTTCCTCAAGGAACTGTCCTTGTTGCACTTGCTGTCCGATATGGTTCAACACGGCTTATTGACAACCTACTTATACACCGGGATTAATGTATGGAACGACATCTCGTAACAATTATCATGGCTGCGGGAAAAGGTACCCGCATGAATGACCCATCGAAGGCAAAGGTCATGTATGAAGTTCTTGGAAAACCAATGATTCACTATGTGCTCGATGTAGCTTTTGCT
Organism: Bacteroidota bacterium; assembly: GCA_026416125.1. GTDB lineage: Bacteria > Bacteroidota > Ignavibacteria > UBA10030 > UBA10030 > JAOAFT01. The sequence continues at coordinate 38,981 of JAOAFT010000014.1, read as the reverse complement.
ATTGGCTCTGAACGAGTTTTAACGGTTGTTGGATACCAACGAGATACAGTTATTCAGTACGTTCGACACTCACATCCTAAGGCCGAGATCGTTACACAAGCAGAACAACGTGGTACTGGCCACGCAGTGATGCAAACGAAGCCAGTCCTAAATGGATTCAGTGGCGACATTGTAGTTCTCTCAGGAGATGTTCCTCTCTTACGTCAAGAAAGCCTCGTGCGACTCATTCAGTACCACAGAGAAATGAATGCTGTAGGTACAATTCTTACGGCCCATGTCGTGGATCCAACCGGGTATGGACGGATTGTCCGAGCTCCAGATGGGAGGGTGCAAAAAATTGTTGAGCAAAAAGATGCTACAGAAGAAGAGAGGGCAATTTGCGAAATTAACTCAGGTATTTATGTATTCCAATCAGCACCGCTGTTTGAAGCACTTGAAACACTCCGACCAAACAACGTGCAGAAAGAGTATTATTTAACAGATGTTTTTGGGTACTTTTCGGACCATAGGTATCAAATTGCTGCCCTTCCGACAAAAGACGAATTCGAAATTTTTGGTGTCAATACTCCTGAACAACTTGATACTGTGAGGAACATTGTCGAAAGTCGCTTGAATTCAAACTAAAGGGATTTGGATGAAGGTACTTCTTTCACACTTGCAATTACATCCTCTTCGGTCACTCCTTCTTATAGCACTAGTACCTCGACTTATTGCTGTGTTTGCATCCCAAGGGTATGGTATGCATGATGATCACTTTGGGCCAATCGAACAACCATTTATCATCATGCATGATAGTTCATATTGGGAAAATCGTGGAGGGGTCCATGGCCACAGTATTGTTTATCCAGCATTACACTATGGTTTGTTTTACATCCTCAAAGGAGTTGGTATTGTAGATCCTAAAAAAGTAATGCTTCTTGTTCGACTACTCCATGCTCTTTACTCTTTGTTGATCGTGTATTTTGGATACCGTATTGTTCGACATCTCTCATCAGCACACACAGCTTGGTACACGGGAGTAGTCCTCGCTCTCTTTTGGCCTTTCCCGTTCATTAGTGTTCGTAATCTCATTGAGGTTGTGTGTATCCCTCCCATAATGGCTGGGATGTACTATGCACTGAGAGCGAATGAAGGGAAAAAATATGCATGGTGGTCTGGTATTCTTTTTGGACTAGGTTTTGTTTTTCGCTACCAAACCATATTGATGCCGATGACCATTGGAATTTTCTGGCTCTTCCAAAAAAGATGGAGAGAAACATCGTACTTAGCGCTCGGGGGGATTACAGCAGCACTTCTCATTCAAGGAAGTGCCGATACGTTTGCGTGGGGATATCCATTTGCAGCTGTACTCGAATACACCCGCTACAATCTTACACACAGCACAGAGTACACAACGGGAAATTGGTACAACTATTTGTTGCTTCTCATTGGTGCATTCATACCACCGATGAGCTTTTTCCTTCTCTATGGTTACGTTCGTGAATGGAAACGATCGTCACTCATCTTTTTTTCTACACTGGCATTTTTCCTGTTTCTCTCTTTATTTCCTAATAAGCAGGAACGGTTTGTTTTTTCGGTGGTACCTCAAATACTCATGCTTTCGGTAATGGGATGGGTGGATTTAGTGAAACTGTCCCGATTTTGGGAACGAAACAAATGGTTGGTGAAAGGTTTGTGGGGTTGGTTTTGGGTAATAAACATTGTGCTGTTGGTGGTTTTTAGTACGTACTACTCAAAACGTGCACGAGTTGAAACAATGTATTACTTATATGGTAAGCACCTCACTGGTTTCGTATTAGTGGCAGGTGATGTAGGAATAACACAAATGCCACAATTTTATACTGGACAATACACGAAATGCATCTTTGAAATTCATAGCGATGCTCATATTGATAGTGTGGTTGCAAAAATTCTTACTGCAGGAAAGTGCCCTAACTACGTGATATGTTTTGGTCCGAAAGCCATTGAAAGGAAAGAAAAGTTTGAGCGATCCCTCGGTCGGGACTTGTTGTATGAAGCAACTATCCAGCCAAGTTTCCTTGACAATGTTTTCTACCAACTCAATCCTCGATTCAATAAAAATCAAACGATTTATATTTTTCGGATTCATTGGTAGGTGCTCTCCACCTTCAAACCTCAAGTTGAAACTGGGTGCATGCTTTGCTGCTTAGATTTGAGGAGGCAATTACTTTGTCTCTGGTGTACTAAGAACACACCGTGCAGTATCGCGCGCGATAAGAAGTTCTTCGTTTGTTGGGATAACGAAAACTTTTACTCGACTCTTCTTAGTACTAATATCACCTTCTTTTCCACCGACCATTTCGGCGTTTACTTTTTCGTCGATTTCAATACCTAACCACTGCATATTGTCACAAATGAGTTGACGAATAGGTGCGGCATTCTCACCAATACCTCCTGTGAACACAAGACCATCAGCACCATTCATTTCAGCTAAGTAAGCGCCAATGTACTTCTTTGCGCGTTGCACAAAAATGTTAATAGCAAGCATTGCACGACGATCTTGATGTTCATGGGCTTCTGCTAGGAGATCTCTCATGTCGTTTGTCAAACCAGAGATTCCGAGAAGACCAGATTGTTTGTTAAGGAGATTGTCAATTTCAACCATCGACATTCCTTCTTTGTGCACGAGAAACTCGATAACTGCAGGATCGAGATCTCCACCACGTGTACCCATAACAAGACCTTCGAGTGGTGATAACCCCATCGATGTGTCAAATGAAGAACCATGCTTGATTGCACACGCAGAACATCCATTACCGAGGTGGAGTGTGATGATGTTTGTTTCCTCTCGTGATTTTCCTGTTAGTTGACGGTAACGAAAAGCGACGTAGCGATGGGAAGTACCGTGAAACCCGTACCGGCGAATTTTGTGACGACGGTAGAGTTGGTATGGAATTGCATAGAGGAAAGATGTCTCTGGCATTGTTGCATGGAACGATGTATCGAAGACAGCTACTTGTGGTACACCAGGTCCAAAAACCTCCCGTGCAGCTAAGATACCTTTCAAATTTGCTGGATTGTGGAGTGGAGCAAGGTCAATGCAATCCTCAATTCCGCGAATAACAGCATCGGTGATGATAGTAGAATTAGTGAATCGTTCTGCACCATGGACAACTCTATGGCCAATTGCATGAATATCAGCAAGCGATTGGATATTGGGAATCTTTGAATCATCGGAAATAATCCATTTAATAATGTGATCGAGTGCTGATCGATGATCACGAAGAGGTGCAGCATGCTTCACTGGTGGTGCACCATCTGCCTGGAGGGTAACAAGAGCTTGGCTCCCGATACGTTCAATGAGTCCTTTTGCTAGTTGTTTATCTTCGTTCTTTTCTATTTTCTTGAGATCTGTTTCGATGATTTGAAACTTGAGTGAGGAGCTTCCACAATTTAAAACGAGTATATTCATAGCTATTACGTGATATTAGTTGTTCGTTAGATTTGGTATTGATGGTAATAGTTGCTTGTACCCTTTTACTCTAAACGTACATCTTTGTTTCTGAAAACTCAAGAAGATTGGAGGTAAAATCTTCAATTTTTCGACAAAAAATTCTTACATTGTATGCTATGAAGAAGTATGTGTTGCAATCACAGAAAACCACACCACTCCGATTAGTAAAACCTGAACATTTTCGAATTGACTATCGACGTGAACTTAATGAAGCACAGTATGAAGCAGTCACCTCTACCGAAGGGCCTCATCTTATTATCGCAGGTGCTGGTACAGGAAAAACCCGAACAATTGTATACCGCGTAGCGTACCTTGTTGAATGTGGAGTGAAGCCGGACACAATCCTCTTGCTTACCTTTACACGAAAAGCAGCACAAGAAATGCTCCGTAAAGCCTCGTTGCTCCTCGATAGGCGGTGTGAACACGTTTCCGGAGGTACGTTCCATTCGTTTGCAAATTCGATACTCCGTCGCTATGCAAAGCTCGTTGGGTACGAAACAAACTATACAATTTTAGATCAAACAGATGCAGAGGATGTTGTGAATCTTCTCCGAACAAAATTGAAATATGATGCAAAGGAAAAACGCTTTCCACGAAAGGAGACACTCTATGATCTCTACAGTCGCTCAGTGAATACCCTTGTACCACTCCCTCAACTTTTACTCAACGAGTATCCACAATTTCTCGAACTCGAAGAGGACATTCAGAAGCTTTACCAAGTATATGTCCACTACAAACGACAGCACAATTTGATGGATTACGACGATCTCCTCTTCAATTGTGCAACATTACTTCGTGAACACGACGATGTGCGCCGTGTACTTGAAGAACGATTCCGCTATGTTATGGTTGATGAGTATCAGGATACGAATCGTATTCAAGCAGAAATTATTAAGCTTTTATCGCAGGCTCACCGGAACATTATGGTTGTTGGTGACGATGCGCAATGTATTTACTCATTTCGTGGTTCTACTATTCATAACATCCTCACATTTCCAAACGAATATCCAGACTGTAAAATAATTAAACTTGAAGAGAACTTTCGGAGTACACAACCTATATTGAACTTAGCAAATGCTATTTTAAATCGAAATGATATTCTCAAGCACAGTTCGGAGTAGGACAAGAATGCGGATGTATACAAAAGTACTCTTTACAAAAAAAGAGGGTGGGGCCCTCCCCCAACTTGTTGCAGCAGAAACTGAGAATATGCAATCGAGGTACGTTGTACAAAAGATCCTTGAATTTCGTGAAATGGGAATTCCGCTAGAGGAGATTGCGGTACTATTTCGTTCATCGTTCCATTCATTTGATTTAGAGCTTGAATTAGCAAAAGCTAATATTCCTTTTCGAAAGTATGGCGGTTTTAAATTCATTGAGACAGCTCATGTTAAAGATGTTGTGGCATACTTACGGGTACTTGAAAATTCTCGTGATGTGGTTTCGTGGAATCGAATTCTTTTACTTCTCGATGGTGTTGGCCCTCGTACAGCCGAGAAAGTTGTGAATGATATTCTTGAGAATCGTGTTAGTTTATCGAAAGAATTTCAAGAACCAATTACAACAACAACAAAGTTCTGGATGGGCTACAACAAATATCCTTCGACAATTCGTCAATTGTTTGAAATGCTTTGTACGACGATGGTACAATTTCGTACACCAGCCGAAAAAGTGTTCAACATTATCCAGTACTATGAACCGCTATTGAAAGATAAGTACGATGACTTTATGAAGAGGCGAAAAGACCTTGAAATATTCCAAAACATTGCTGAACGGTACGAAACGATTGGTGAACTCCTTACAGACATTACTCTTGAGCCACCAACGAATAGTATTGTTGATATTGAATCACCTGGCCACGAACGGGAGTTCCTCACACTTTCGACTGTGCACAGCGCAAAAGGATTAGAATGGCGAGTTGTGTTTATTATCTATGCGCTCGATGGACGTTTCCCTGCGCTCCGTGCTGCAATACGTGAGGAGGAGATGGAAGAGGAACGTCGATTAATGTATGTTGCATGTACGCGTGCGAAAGAACACCTTATCATTACGTATCCAATGAATGTCTACGATCGAGATACAGGTGTTATACTTACCAAACCTTCACGATTCCTCGAAGGAATTGATAGTTCACTCCTTGAACCATGGGTTGTTACATAGTAGATACAGAGAAACACACAAGCGTTGTTGAATTAGGGAGTTGCCATAGAGACAGCAGGTTTCTGTGAAAAGAATGTACGTAATTGTTTGAAGCGCTTGAGTTTTCCACGGATAGTAGCGAGGAGCGCATCTTCAGTGATTGGCTTTGTGAGATAATCATCTACACCGATTTCTTTTCCCGTCCGAACGATAGCTGCATCAGTTAATCCGGTGAGGAAAATAAATGGTACATGGTGGAGATGATGAAACTCCTGAATCTTTTCGTAGAACGTAAATCCACCCATTGTTGATGTTTCTAAGTTTATGTCACAGAGGATTAGATCTGGGGTGAATTTCCGGAGAAGTGCGTATGCTTCGTCAGAGGTAGCAAGGGCTATTACTTCATATCCATGGTCCATAAGAGATTGTGTTAAGAGCTCGAGGAGTTTCGGATCGTCATCGATTATAAGAATTTTATCACGTTGCTTCTGAACTTTGCTGTTTGGTTGACTTGTAGACAGATTGGTATTTTTCGGATGGTGTTCTACCATATACTTCAGTGCTTCTTGTCGTACAGTTTGGTGTAAGTTATCGGAAATTTTGTATTGCTTTCTCATCTCACTCAGGTGCCGTTCAAGTTCTGGATTCTCGTGTCCTTGTCGGAGAGATTCGATTAAAAATCCAAAGTACTTTTGAAGTTCTTGTTGTGTTGGATGCGCTTCTTGTCCCCCTAAAGAAGTTTTGTTACAATGATCATTTTCATTATTAATTATGGAAGATTCATTTGATTCTCGAACTTGTGTTTGTAGTAGATCATGTTTTTCTACAGAATTGTGATACTGTTTTTGTTCTTCTTTAAGCAAAGCAATACGCTCTTCGAGAGCGAGTGCATAAACGTTTCGTGGGTCGTACTCTTTTGCATGAGCGAGTTCGATTAATGCACGGTCTAGATCATTTTTCTTTATGAGTTGATCGACACGTTTAAGAATTTCGCTGACTGCTTTTTTCTTTTCATCAATAGGTGTTACACGATGTTCTGATGGTTTTAAAACAATGTTTTCCATTTTCTAACTCCATATTTATCGTTTTACTTATGAGGTAATTTTACAATTCTTATTCCAAACCATTTCCCTGCACAAGTTTGGATTTTGATGAAAAATAAAGGATAAGCATAAATTTTCTTACAAGGTCGGTAGTGAATTGTAGAAATGTAAAAGTTATATTCAAAAAGTGGAATGAGCAATTGCTACAGATGCTGCAATGATCGAGGCTGGTTGTGCTTGGGAGAGGGCGTTTGCACAAGCTTTAATTGTAGCGCCAGTTGTGATAACATCATCAACAACTATACAGGTTTTATGGGAAAGGCAAGGTAACCATTGTGGATTAACACTAAAGGCGTTTTTCATGTTGTATTCTCGCTCTGTGACTGTCAGTTTGGTTTGCGATTTGGTATAGCGGTGTCGAGTAAGTATTGATGTATTGTAGGGAATGGTAAGGACTTTTGCCATACCTTTCGCAATGCATTCAGCTTGGTTATATCCTCGTTCGCGTTGTTTTCGTTTGTGGAGTGGGACTGGGATGATAAGATCTGCAGTAAGACCGGACTCACGAATTGAAGTACCGAGCAATTCTCCAAGTTGAATTCCGACCGAGGAATATCCGCGATACTTTAACGCATGGATAATCTGCTGGAGTGGTCCCTGATATTCGAAAATGTAGCATGACACTAATGTTTGTATTGTAGAATCTGTTGTAAGCTTTCTCAGTGTGTTTGCAAAGAGGGCAGGATCGTTTGCAATGGATGGAAGAGCTTCCCAGCAGTCTTGACACACCAGGTTGGGAAGAGGCCGAGAACAAACAATGCAGGTAGGAGGGAATATAAAATTTACTACTGTAGTTACAAAATTATGGAGTACTGTTGTTGAGAGACGGACGTATATAGGTAGTGAATGAGCCATACAATACCCCGAAGTTATCGTGTTACTCTTTTAATGAAAGTTGAAGTTTTTGAATTTCGTCACGCAACATCGCTGCACGTTCGAATTCAAGGTCTTTCGCAGCTTGTTTCATTTGTCGTGTTAAATCCTCGATGAGATCTTTTTTTTGCTCTGGTGTGAGGTACCGTACAACAGTATCTGATACCATTGAAGAACGATACTTTGAAGCTCGTTCGTCGCGTTTCGTTCTGACATCTGCAATTGTAGTAGCTGCAAGAATTTCATCGATACTCTTATATATTGTTTTTGGGTTAATGTTGTGTTGTTTGTTGAAAGCGAGTTGTTTTGCTCGTCGACGTTCAGTTTCGGTGATCATTGCTTTCATCGAGTGTGTAATTGTATCAGCATAGAGAATAACTTTTCCGTTGACATTCCGTGCGGTTCTTCCCGCTGTTTGAATGAGTGAACGTTCAGAGCGCAAAAAACCCTCTTTGTCAGCATCGAGGATGGCAACGAGAGATACTTCTGGCAAGTCGAGTCCTTCCCGTAGCAGATTGACACCAATAAGAACATCGAATTCGCCAAGTCGTAAGTCGCGGAGCGTTTCGACACGCTCGAGTGCGTCAACTTCAGAATGAATGTAGCGTACTTTGATACCGATATTGAGAAGATATTCTGTTAAATCTTCTGCCATCCGTTTGGTAAGTGTTGTAACGAGTGTGCGTTCACCGCGTGAAGCGCGGGATCTAATTTCAGCAATGAGATCATCGATTTGGTGTTTACTAGGACGTACTTCAACTTCGGGATCTACTATACCTGTTGGACGTATGACTTGTTCCACAACCACGCCCTTACATTTTTCAAGCTCATAAGGTCCAGGGGTAGCACTGACAAAAATAACTTGGTTAACGAGAGATTCCCATTCTTCGAAAGTAAGTGGTCTGTTATCAAGGGCTGAAGGGAGGCGAAACCCATACTCGACCAGGGTTTCTTTCCGTGCTCGATCTCCCGCGTACATTCCTCGGATTTGAGGTACTGTGACGTGTGATTCATCAATGACTGTAAGGAATTTTTTTGGAAAGTAATCGAGAAGGCATGCCGGACGAGAACCAGGTGGTCTGCCTGCAAGGTGACGCGAGTAATTCTCTATTCCAGAACAATACCCAACTTCTCGGAGCATTTCAATATCGAATCGAGTACGTTGTTCGAGACGTTGTGCTTCTATAAATTTTCCCATAGCTCGAAGCTCTTTAACACGGTCTTCGAGTTCTTTGTAGATATCAGTGATAGCACGTTCTATGGTTTGGCGAGAGGTAATGAATTGTTTTGCGGGATATATGATTTCGTAGTCGGTTTCTCCGATAATTGTTCCATCGAACTTATTAATGTAACAGATGCGCTCAATTTCGTCTCCAAAGAACTCAATGCGAATGGCTTCTTCATTCTCGAAGCCAGGGATGATATCGATAATGTCACCACGTACACGGAAGGTGCCGCGGGCAAATTCATAATCGTTTCGGGCATAGAGAAGATCAATTAGTCGTCGAAGGAGAGTTTGACGGCTTATATGGTCGCCACGCCGTACCTGGAGTGTTTGAGCAAGCCATTCATCGGGTGCACCAATGCTGTAGATACAACTGACGGAAGCAACAACAATAACGTTAGGGTTACCACTTAAGAGTGCACTTGTAGCACGAAGCCGCAGTCGATCAATTTCATCATTGATAGATGAGTCTTTGGCTATGTACGTATCTGTTGATGGGACGTACGCCTCAGGCTGGTAATAGTCATAATAACTAATAAAAAATTCGACACGGTTTTGTGGAAAGAAAGACTTGAACTCTGCATAGAGTTGTGCCGCAAGCGTTTTATTATGGGACATTACCAGCACGGGCATATCGAAGTGTTGGATAACATTGGAGATCGTAAAAGTTTTACCACTCCCTGTAACACCAAGAAGTGTTTGCCACCGTTCTCCTCGCTTCACTCCATCAACAAGTTGTCGGATAGCGTCTGGTTGATCACCTGCGGGTTGTAAGTGTGTATGGAGTTTATACGGCATACCAACGTAATATAGTGGTTGGAAGAGTGGTCGTCAAGGTACGAGGAGTTACCGTTGAGTTAGGAGCCAACGTTCAGGATCAAGCTTCTCACGATCTTTCCAGATCTCAAAATGTATAAGTGGTCGATCAACAGTATCGCCACTTTTTCCTATAATAGTACCCTCTTGTACCTTTTGTCCTTCGCTTACAAGAACATCAGCAAGCTGTGCATAAACGGTTCTGTAACCATCCGTATGAGTAAGGATGATAACGTTCCCAAAGCCGGGAATAAATGAAATTGCAACAACTTCACCATCGGCGACGGCATATACATTTGAGCCCACAGGTGTTGCAATATCAATTCCAGTATTCTGTGTTACGGTTTTTAGAATTGGGTGAATATTTGTACCAAAACGTGCGTGAATTGTACCACGCTCAACTGGCCAACGTAGTTTCCCATACTTGAGTGAAAATGTACCGGTTGCTGCTAGAGATGGTGTTGGTAATTTTACATTCTGTTCTTTACTAGCTAACAGCCGTTCTCGCTCGCGCCGTTCAGCTTCTTCTTTTTCCTTCCGAAGACGTTCTTTCTCAATGAGTTCGGCAATGAGTTGTTCAATTTGCTTGTATGCTGTTGTTTTCCGTTGAAGTTGTTTTCTATAGGTGATTTTATCTTTCCGAATTTTTACAAGTAATTCCTGACGTTCAGCGTACCGTTTACGGAGAGTTTCTTCTTCTCGCAATTTTTCAGCAATGAGCCGATGTTCACGTTGGAGTTTATCCTGTAATTCAATATTTTTCGATTCGAGTTCTAATTTTTTTGCTTCGATTGCATTCATATCACGTACACGTTGTTCAGAGAATCGTTTCAGGTACTGTATACGGATGTACATTTGATTAATAGAATTCGATGAGAAAAGCAGTTCGATATCGTACATTCGACCGTTCTTATACACCGAACGAACGTAATTAGCATAGTGTGATTTAAGATATTGAAGTTGTTTCTCAAGCTCATTGATCGCATTCTTTACGGTATCAATTTCGATTTTAAGTACAGCTTCTTCTTCTTTTAATGTACGGATAAGCTTTTTAATGAGATTTGATTGGTGTTCAAGGTCGTCGAGGTGTTCAAGAGTTTGTTTTTCTCGTCGTTCGCTATCGGTTAAACGTTGTTCATACTTCTTAATTTCATCACGGAGAGATTGAAGTTCTCGTTGTTTTCGTTGGAGCTCAGATGAACTCCGTTGTGAGAATAGTGTAGTTGAGAAAACAGTAAGAGTAAAAACTATTTTGAGAAATACTTGTATGCGCATTACCAACGAATTCGTTCTGCGTTTTCAGGATAGGTAACTTGAAAGCTCTTTGACCAGTGGTTTTGAGTAGATACTGTTGAGTAGGAAAGAGCAATACGTTGATTGTTTGGAACATTCACTACTTGAATTGAGTAAGGTACCTTCGTACTTTGCACATCGTGAAAATTTTTGTATGTTTGCTCCAGAAGTAATGAGTTTGTACTGTTGTAGATCTGCACTCTGTGCAATTGGTGTGTTGAGTTATCGATCCAGTATTTCCGTATTCCATGAGCGTCGGAGTAGGTAAGGATTGTGAGTTCAGGCTCGAATGAGACATCATCAGGTGGTCGCCTATCGTCTGTAAAGAGTGAACCACCAACGAACATATCGAGTAAATCATTAAATGTCAGGGGTATATGGAAAATACGTGAAAGATTTTCTATAGTTGGTGCACCTGTGATAAGTTGATTCTGGATGCTATTATAGAACATGAAAGACGTTGGGGTGAAGAGTCCGGAACCGATTTTCAAGCCAAAAGGTCCTTGAATGAGCAGGAATAAAGTATCAGGTCGTTTGAGGTAAACTGTGAATGAACCGGTATGGGCAAATGATGGTGTTTCGACAGTGAGCTTCCCTTCGGCGAAAAAAGGACTGAGAGTTAAGGAACGTGTAGAATAAATTTCGAGGAAATTTGTGTAGGAAAATCGTTGAGTAATTTGTTCAGGTGCACAACCAACAAATACAAGAAATGAGCATGTAACTATGCAGGTAGGAAATCTCACAGTGCACCTCGTTCAATTTTTTTCTTTAGTTCTTCATTCTTTGGAGTTAGTTCAAGGGCACGTTTCCACCACTCAAGAGCTTTATCTTGTTTCCCTAGTTTAAAGTATACATCGCCTAAGTGTTCGTGAACAACAGCGCTCGCGCTTCCGGTAGCAATTGCGCGTTCAATGTATTCAACAGCTTCTTCATAACGTCCAAGTTTGTAGAGAATCCAACCGTACGTATCGAGGTAGGCGGCATTGTTTGGTTCAGCTGTAATAGCTTCGTGAGCCATTTGCAAACATCGTTCGAGCTGAAGATTTCGTTCGCAGAGACTGTAGCTGTAATTGTTTAGTACGAGATGTGATTTTGGATCGATTCGAAGCGCTTCTTCATACAGGCTGTCGGATTTATTGAATTCCTTACGATTGTCATAGAGGAGTGCGAGTGAACTTAGAACCCCAACATCTTTCGGATTAAGCGTTCGTGCTTTTTCAAGGTGTTCAATAGCTTTGTCGATCTCTTCCAGTCGTTGGTACACAAGCCCTTTCAGGAAGTAGAAACGGTAATCTTTCGATGTTGCTTTCAATGCGCGATCAATCAATTCTAGTGTTTCACCGTTTTTGCCTTGTTCAAAGGATGATGTTGCAAGATACCACCATGCATCTGTATTCCATTCTGCGAGTTGGGTTACGCGTGTAAAGTAGAGTTGAGCGAGGGAATCATTTCGCTGACGTGCTGCAAGTGCTCCGAGATACCACAATGGTCGCCAATCGGTTTGCGATGTCTGTTCAAGTTCTTTGAAGAGTTGATGTGCTTTTGAAAATACAGTTGTATCTTCTTCAGCAAGCCCGAAAAAACCAACTGCTATTCGCAGTTTAATTTCGTAGTCGTTAAGGTTCATTGCGAGAAGTCGGTTATAAAGGTCGATTGCTTTTTTGAATTGTCGTTGTTGCAAGCGTACATCAGCAAGTGTTGCAATAACCTCAGGATCGTTTGGCTCCGTTTCGAGAAGTTGTTCGAGTATCGTTGCTGCTTCGTCTAGATTGTTTATACGAAGGAAAAGTTCAGCAACTTGGCGTTTGAGGGCTCTATTGCTCGGATCGATGGTGATCATTCGTTTATAGTATTCGAGTGCTTTGTCGTATTTTTCGAGAGACTGGTAAATTGAGGCACACTGGAAGAGAATATCGATCTGGTCACCATCGCGTTCAAGAATATATTCATACAGTTCAAGCGCTTTTAAAGGTCGCTGGCGTTGGTACAGTTGAGCTAAGGTATACCATGCTGCTGTGTACGTTGAGTCAAGAGTAAGGATTCGCTCATACTCAGCAATTGCTAAGTCGAATTGGTATGTAGCAATGTAGAGCGATGCGAGGTTTTCACGGTACGTAATATTGTGGGGCTCTAACCGGATAGCTTCTCGAGCCATTTCAGCAGCACGTGAAGGTTTGTTAAGAAGAGCATAGTCACGTGAGAGGGCATAGTAGATTGCAGCGTTGGTATCGTACTGCAGTGCTTCTTGGTATTCAAGAATAGCTTCTGCATAGAGACCTTTAGCATCGTATGCCACGCCATTGATAAATCGTTTCAGTGCTTCTTCTCTGTTTTGCTGTTTTTGCAGATGTGTAATGACACGAATGTTTTTTTCGTTTTGTGTTGGTAAAATCGAGGGAGCGCACCCAAGGCATGTCAAACATGTCCATAGGAAAACTGCTTGTAAAAAGGGTATTTTTTGTTGATTACTCATACCATTACACAATATATTGAATGCTGGAGTGAGTTACAAGGTTGGATACATTAATGTACTTCAGGTGCTTGCAAAGGTTCGTCGTTGAACTGTATTCTATCAACTATTCCATGGAATCTTGAGCAGTTTTGTTTATTCGTATAGAAGGTATGAAAAGGTTTTGCATGAATTAGCATACGAGGGGTAAGTTGTTGTGTAATGTAAATGTCTTTTACTTGACTTCAGCTTGAAAACTCTCTACTTTGATAATATGGAGAAGCAGGTAGTTTTAAAGAAGAATGAAGAAAAGAGGATACTTCAAGGGCATTTGTGGGTATTTAGTAATGAAATCGCGAGTGTTCGCGGTGTTCCTGCAGCTGGCGATGTTGTAGTAGTGCTCCGTCATGATGATACGTTCCTTGGAATAGGGTTCTACAATCCACATTCGTTGATAGCAGTACGCTTCTTATCGAAAGCGGTGGAACAGATTTCCTATGATTTTTTTACAAAAAGAATCGAACAAGCAAATGAACTTCGTACAAGACTCTATCCGTCATCCACAACGTATCGCATGGTTCATGGGGAGAGTGATTTCCTTCCAGGGCTTATTGTTGATCGATACAATGAGTACATTGTTCTTCAAATTGTATCTGTAGGAATGGAACGATGTATACAAATGATTTGTGATGTCTTGGATTCGTTGTTTCACCCTAAAGCTATTATTGCTCGGAATGACATTTCGCTCCGTACACTAGAGCAATTATCACAAGAGGTAAAAGTGTTGCGGGGAACACCTGGAGAAACAATTTACTGTGAAGATGATGTACGATTTGTTGTCGATGTTCTTCGGGGCCAGAAGACAGGATTGTTTCTCGACCAGCGAGAGAATCGACGTACGCTTCGGCGGTATGTTTCTGACCGTAGAGTGCTCGATTGTTTCTGCAATGATGGTGGGTTTGCACTCCACGCTGCCGCAGCTGGTGCAACAGAAGTCGTTGGTGTTGATATTTCAGAGTCAACACTCGAACGTGCAAAGGTGAATGCTCGAATGAACAACGCAAAACATGTAACATTTGTTCATTCGGATGTTTTTGAGTACCTCTCGAAAGCAGCTGAAAATGCGGTAACATTCGATGTTGTCATACTAGATCCACCATCGTTTACAAAAAACAAAAAAACTGTAGCCACAGCACTCAGAGGGTACAAAAAGCTTCATATTTTTGCTTTAAAAGTATTAAAGTCACCTGGAATACTCGCAACTGCATCGTGTTCACACCACATTACAGAGGAAGCGTTCCTTGATGTTGTTCACCAAGCTGCGTTAAAGGTCGGGCGTACACTTCAGCTTATTGAGTATCATGGAGCGGCACCTGATCATCCTGTACTTCTTGCAATGCCTGAAACACAGTACTTAAAGTTTGCAGTTTTTGCTGTTCAATGACAAGGGTAGCACTAATGAAACATCCCTTCATTCGATGTGGGATACTAGTCGTATGGTTTCTCAATAGTTCAACAACGATCCTTCTTGCACAACTGCCATCACAGCCTGATACGACGTACGTGTTCACACCTAGTCGAAACTTATTCGATCGCTCAAGTGAATTCAGACCGTATACAACTGGATGGGGTATTGATCTCATGCTTTCAGATAATGGTTTTGGACTCGGTGGATTTTACCGGTCAGACATTAACAAAGAATGGGCATGGAGTATATCTCTTGCAATTTCAGGAGCCAAAGATCCCACTGAAGTTGAGCAGTACGACTATTACTATGGTGATACGTACGTGCTTGGAAAAAAAAACCGCCTCTTAATGTTTCCTCTCCATGTCGTACTCTATCACCGTTTGTTTCGTGAGTATATTGTCGATTCGTTTCGCCCTTTCCTTCATGGAGGGCTTGGGCCAACTATGATGTATGTTTTTCCATATTCAAAAAGAAGCATTGTGTATGATCCGTGGTCAGGTGGGAATATCCCTGTTACAGAGAAAACCGAATTCTTTAGTAGTCTAAAGTATGGAAAAATGCATACAACCCTTGGAGGATTTCTTGGAGTTGGAGCATACTTCAGCGTAGGTAAGAACACTATCACTGGTATAAGTGTGCGGTACTACTTTGCATACTTTCCAAGGGGAATTGAAGTTATGGATAACGGACTCACATATGATTTTGGTGGTATTGCGCTTTTAGTGCAATTTGGATCACTTTATTAAAGAAAGTTCTTTATTAATTAAAGGGGGCGGGGGAATAAAGGAAATTCTGTGAACTAGTACTCAAATACTCAAACGATAAAAACGAATATACACTTTAATGAGTGCCCCCAACGAGATTCGAACTCGTGTTCCAAGCTTGAAAAGCTCGTGTCCTAGGCCTCTAGACGATGGGGGCAAACTCTTTCACACACGGGTGACCGGTGGGAGTTGAACCCACGACCTCCAGGGCCACAACCTGGCGTTCTAACCAACTGAACTACGGCCACCATAAAAAGGTACTGAATAAAGAACAAGAAAGCCCGTTACATACATAACAGGCTTTACGATAGTTCAATATAGTAAAACTTCAATCGAATATCAAGGTAGAAACATTATTTCTTTAATGAATAATCAAAACTGTTTGTGGACAACAGCCATGTTGAAAAATGTGGTCGAACAAACATAATAGAGATTGATATTCTTTGCTCAGGAACTTTTTGCTTGGTATTGTTGTCTATTTCAATTTAAGTTCGTTGGTAGTAGAAAAAAGAAGAGGTTGAAAATATTTTTCTTTTTCAATAACATTGTAGAGCATTTCGAATAATCCTATCAACAATTTAATGGATGAAGGCATATGGCGATAGCAGTACGAAATTTAACGAAATACTACGGTTCAGAAAAAGCGGTTGATAACATCTCGTTCGATGTTAAGACCGGTGAAATTCTCGGTTTCCTCGGGCCAAATGGAGCTGGGAAAACCACAACAATGAAGATTATTACCTGTTATATGCCACCAACATCAGGGTCAGTAGAGGTTGAAGGATATGACATTCATACCCAATCACTTGAGGTACGGAGAAAAATTGGGTACCTCCCAGAAAACAACCCACTCTACCTTGATATGAATGTTATGGAGTACCTTGAGTATACCGGGAAACTTCATCAAATGAATGGAGCCTCACTAAAGAACAGGATGAAAGAGATGATTGATGTGTGTGGTTTAGGGAGTGTACGATACAAGGACATAGGTGAGCTTTCGAAAGGGTATCGTCAACGTGTTGGATTAGCACAAGCGATGATACATGACCCTGATGTGCTTATACTCGATGAACCGACGAGTGGTCTAGACCCTAACCAGATTATTGAAATCCGAAATCTTATTCGTCAACTTGGTCGAGCAAAGACAGTGATACTCTCTACACACATTCTTTCAGAAGTACAGGCTACATGTGACCGTGTAATTATTATCAACGAAGGAGTTATAGTTGCTGATGGTACGCTTGAGCAGTTAAGACAAGAATTTCACGGTGCGGAAGTTGTTACGGTAGAATTGAAGCTACCGGATGCAGTTTCCGCAAATCCAATGACAGAGGTTTATCCGAAACTTCAATCCATACCTTCTGTTGATGCCGTTGAGTATACTGGGGCTGAGAACGCAACTCATCGTTTCGTTGTCCGTACTGCGAAAGGTGTCGATGTTCGAGAGTCTCTGTTCCGCATGTGTGTCCACGAAGGGTGGGTTTTGATCGAACTATCTCGTAAAACAACAAGTCTCGAAGAAGTCTTCCACAAGCTTACAAAACAGGAACAATAACAGGTGAAGGAAGCAAACATATGAGTAGGAATGTACAATTACCACGCTTTACAAATGTTCGTACAATATGCCAGAAAGAATTACGATCTTATTTCAATTCTGCTGTGGCATATGTTGTTCTTGTCGTATTCCTTGTCATTATCGGGTGGGTGTATACGAACAGTCTTTTTCTGCTGAATATTGCATCGTTACGGATTTTCTTTGAATGGGTACCGTCGGTGTTCTTGTTTGTAGTGCCTGCGATTACGATGCGGTTAATGGCTGAGGAAAAGAAAATCGGGACGATTGAACTCTTAACAACAAAACCGTTGGAAGACTGGGAAATTGTTCTTGGAAAGTTCTGTGCTGCATGGCTTCTCATAGCAATTGCGCTAGTGCCAACCTTGCTCTACTACCTCACAGTAGCGTTATTAGGGAACGTTGACCACGGTACTGTTATTGGTGGATACCTGGGGTTGCTATTAATGGCTGGAGTGTATGTTGCTATTGGGTTGTTTGCTTCCACTCTTACCGAAAATCAGATCGTTGCGTTCATCGTTGCATTTCTCATTATGGCGTTACTTTACTGGTTTGATAAAATTTTGATTTTCGTGCCAGGATTTCTCACAAGTGTTGTAGAGTATCTTGGGATCGATTACCACTTTTCTAGCATTGCACGTGGTGTCATTGATACTCGCGATCTAGTGTACTTTCTATCATTGTTAGGGTTTTCACTCTACCTTGCTGTTGTTATGCTTGAACGTCGGAAATGGTAATGGGAGAAAAGAAGGCTATGAATACAAAAAAATCGCAAGCACTAATTCGTCTAGGACTAATATTTGGAATTCTTGTTGTTCTAAACTTTATTTCGGTACGCCTTTTTTGGCGTTTAGACTTAACGAAAGCAGGCGTCTATACATTATCCGATGCAAGTAAAGCACTCGTAAGAAATTTAGATGATAAAGTTTCTATAAAAGCCTACTTCACAGAAGATCTCCCCGCACCCTATAATGCCAATCGTCGGCAAGTACTCGATATCCTGAATGAGTACAAGGCGTACGGGAAGGGAAATATTCAATTTGAATTTATTAACCCAGAGGGAGAAAAAGCTGAACAAGAAGCTCAGCAGGCTGGTATACCTCCTGTTGAAGTGCAGGTGATTAAAGAGGATAAATTTGAAGTGAAGAGAGCGTTCCTCGGTTTGGTGTTCTACTACGAGGATAAAAAAGAAGTTCTTCCTGTTGTTCAAAATCTCAGTACGTTAGAGTACGATATAAGTTCTACAATCAAACGGTTAACTACACGTATCAAGAAGCGAATAGGGTATACAACAGGACATCAAGAGCCAGAGTTATCGTCACTCCAGCGTGTGTACCAAGAACTCGCAAAGCAGTATGAATTGGTACCAGTGAATTTAAGTTCATCAACAGCTACGGTACCACTGGATATTGAAGCATTACTCATTATAGCGCCACAACAAAAATTTTCAGATTCGTCCCTCTATGCTCTCGATCAGTATATCATGCGTGGCGGAAAAGTAGCGTTTTTGTTGAATAAAGTGAACGCATCCCTCCAGCAACGGTTTGCACAACCACAAGAACTTGGAGTTGAATCGTTACTGGAACACTATGGTGTGCGGATCAATGCCGATTTAGTACGCGATGCGCAATGTGCCCATATCAGTGTAATACAACAACAAGGTCCTTTCCGAATACAGAGCCAAATTCCATTCCCATATTTGCCGATGGCAAGCTCAATGGATCGCACCAATCCTATGGTTAAGGATTTAGAGAGTATTATATTCTTTTTTGTAAGCTCCCTGGATACTACAGGTGTAACACGCAAAGGTATTGCAGCTGAAGTCCTTATCCGTTCTTCGAAGTACAGTGGTCGGCAAAGTGGATTTTTTGTACTTGATCCATTCCATCGGTATACACAGCAAGAGTTGTCTGAACATGGTATACCGCTTGCGGTTGTACTCTCAGGTTCATTTCAGAGTTACTTCCAAGGAAAATCACTTGTTCCACAACTTACAAAGAGTAAGGACACACGTATTATTGTTGTTGGGGACGGTGATTTTATGAAGGATGAATTCTTGAGTTCAAAAGGGAATTTCTCGTTTTTTGTTAACATTGTCGACTACCTTGCAGACGACGCAGGGTTGATAACAATCCGTTCGAAAGATGTTTCCCAACCACCACTTGAGCAAGTTTCTGATACAATGAAGAAAGTTCTCAAGTATGGGAATCTTCTTATTCCGCCTGTACTTGTTATAGGCTATGGGTTATTGCGATGGCGGAGACGAGTTGCGTGGAAGAAAGCAATGGAAACTCAAGTGTAAAAGGTTAGAAACTATGATTGATGAGTGTAGGATTGATCGATGAGGGTTCTATGAAACGACAACTTACAATACTTATCGGGACTTTTCTTGTACTCCTTATTCTAGCTTTTCTTGTTTTGCAAAAACCTGGTGAACTAAGTAAAACCGATGTAGGGGAACAGTTATTCACAGTCGATTCTGCAGCTGTTACCAAGATTCAGGTTCAAAGTTCAACACAACAGGCAATTCTGTTTGAGAAACAAGGAGGCGAGTGGTACATTACTCAACCACTTCGATATAAAGCAAACCAGCAAGCTATTGCTCAACTCATTCACCAGGTAAAGGAACTCGTAGTGAAAACGCTTGTTTCAGAAAGACCTGAGAAACACGCACTCTTTCGCGTTGATAGTTCAGGTGCGCGGGTAACAATGTGGCAAGGGGAGAAGGAAGTTGTTGATTGCATTGTAGGGAAAATGGCACAATCGTATATGCAAACGTATGTACGGAAAGGTACTTCACCCGAAGTCTATGTGGCTGAAGGGATCTCTGAATTTCAATTGCGTCGGAATGTACGTGAGTGGCGTGATAAAACGATTGCCTCTGCAATTCGTGAGAATATTAAATCCATTACGTACCAGTACGGTGATACATCTTTTACACTCCAGTTAGAAGATAGTGTCTGGGTACTTGGGAAAGAAAAGGTGAACGAAAGCACAGTACAAGGTGTACTCAGTGCACTATCGAACTTCCAAACGGATGATTTTGCAGATACCCTTAAAATGTTTCCAAAACCAACAGCGCAAATTTCATACACAGGTATTCAGCTCCAGTTTGCATTCGATAAGCAGTCAAATAGGTACTACGTTCGTACATCGGCGAGTGATAATGTGTTCATTGTTGAACGATGGCGTGCAGAGCAAGTATTAAAACGGAAAAAAGAATTCCTTTCAAAAGCCAACACACTTTAATATAGAAACTATTTCTTGCTTGCCGTACGTTTTTTCTTTACTTTTTTGTAATTGATACTGGGACAAATTAATGTTGATAATGAGGGATTCTATGAAAAATATTACCATTCTCTGTTATGTAGGCTTCTTTCTTCTAGCACTGGGGGGGTGTTCACCGTCGAATCCAACTGTTGCAACAATTGGTGATGAAAAGTATACGCTCCGTGAGTTCGAAAATGACTACGTAAAAAACAATGGTGGATGGGAACAGTGTGAAAAAACAACTCTTGAAGAACGTAAAAATTTCCTTGACCTTATGGTAAACTATCGGTTGAAAGTGAAAGAAGCGTACGACAAAGGTCTTCTGAATGATCCAGAATTACAAAAGGAAATCAAACTTTACCGCTCATCAGTTGCTCAATCCTACATTCTTGAACGAGAACTTGTTCAACCAGCAGTTCAGCAATTCTACGAGCGACGGAAGGAATTAGTGCGAGCGAGCCATGTCCTTATTCGTGTCCATCCTGATGCACAGCCGGAAGATACCGCACAAGCGTATGAGCGAGCGATGAATATCATTGCCGAAGTACCGTACCGCTCATTTGATTCACTTGCTCGCCAGTATTCGCAAGATGTATCGGTGCAACGAAACAATGGGGATTTAGGGTACTTTACCAGTGGTCGCATGGTTGGTGAATTTGAAGATGCCTGCTACGCACTAAAAGCTGGTGAATACACGAAAGTTCCTGTACGTACCCAGTATGGGTACCATATCATCAAAGTCACTGATCGTTGTCCTAATAAGGGAATAATGGGCATAGCTCATATTGTGCTTGAGATCTCTGAACAAATGGATTCCGCAAAAGTACGAGATAGTATATGGGCAATTTACCGAGAAATTAAGAGTGGATTACCCTTTGACACTGCAGCAGCCCGATACAGTATGGATTATAATTCAAAGTATAATGGTGGATTTGTTGGAGCCTACACGCGTGATCGGTTAGCAACAGAAGTAGGAACGCTTTTATTTAACACACCGGTTGACTCAGTGACAGAACCAGTAGGGTTTCACTATGGTTACCATATTTTCAAAGTTAAGAGTTTGAAACCACTTCCCCCGTTCTCAGAGCTTGAGAAAGATCTTCGTACAACGTACCAACAAACACGCTACCAAAGTGATCATAAGCGTTTAGTAGACAAGTTGAATCGTGAGTACAACGTACGAATCGTTGATTCGGTATTAGAAAAACTTTCTGTTGCATTCGATACAACGAAAACACCAGCAGAGAAGAATTGGCGAGATACAGTGGATGTAGAATTACTCCGTGCAATACTTATTCAAACACGAGCGAACAACTACACAGTTGATGATGTGCTCGAGAAAATAAACAATAATCAAGAAATGAGTGGTACGCAGTTAACAAAAACCAATGTGGAAAAACTTGTGAAAAAAATTGCTGAAACAGCTGGACTTGAACAATATGCGCTGAGTCGAATTCCTGCGTATCCTGAATTAGAAAAATTGCTTCGTGAATACCAGGATGGCATTGTGCTTTATCGCATTGAGCAGGAAAAAATTTGGAACGCAATTACTGTGAACGACTCTGTGCTTCGGGAGTTCTATGAACCGCGGAAAGAAAAATATCGATGGCCCGATCGTGTGAATTTTGCAGAAATTTACGTTCTCAGCGATAGTCTCGCAAAAGCACTCTACCAACGAATTAAGAAGGGAGAAGATTTCTTAGCTCTTGCTGAGAAGATGACCGTACGTGCTGGATATAAAGAGAAACAAGGTGTGTGGGGATTTCAAGCGTATACAGTAAATCCACTCTATGAGCGTGCCTCGAAGATGGCAGTTGATAGTGTCTCTGAGCCATTCCGCTACCAAGCTGGATGGTCTATTATTAAGACTCTTGCATTCGACAGTGCGAGAGTTAAGACATTTGAAGAGGCAACACCAGAGCTTATCGGGGCATACCAAGATTATATGGCAGAAAAACTGAAACAAGCGTGGGTACAAGAATTACGGCAAAAATATCAAGTTAAAGAAAACATGGACGTGTTACGTGAAGCCTTTACAAGGAAACGTGCTCAGTAGCCTTATTGCTGCAGTGCTCATAGTTGTGGGGTGTAGTAAAGAACAACCTGCACACACCCCTGTTGCTCGCCTCGATAACGAAACACTTACATTAGAATCAATTCGTGCTGATCTTGATACAACGAAGGAACTATCGCAGTTTCAAATTCAGCAGTACGTTCAACGATGGCTGCGCGATGAAATTCTCTACCAAGAGGCAATCGCTCAGGGGCTCGACAAGTCTGAAGATGTAGAACGTCGTGTAGCAGAGGTTCGTCGACAACTTGTGATCAATGAGTTACTGAAGAAAGAGGTGTACTCTATTCAGCCTGGAGACATCCCTTTTATAACTGTGCAAGAGTACTATGAGAAGAATAAAAAGGATTTTCTCTTACAGCACGATGTTGTCTTGTTAAGTTATGTATTGTTCAAAAATCGAGATGTTGCTACGGAGTTCCGTAATACAGTGGTCAAAGGTACTCCTTGGAATGTAGCATTGCAGCAACTTTCAACGACCCCGGATGTACGAATAGATTCAATGTACTTTTCGCAAGCGACGTTGATTCCTCCAGAGTTATGGCGAGTTGCAACGACGATCAAAGAAAGAGAAGTATCATTCCCAATTAGCACGACGGATGGTTTCTATATCCTTTGTGTTTGGAAATATAGTAAACAAGGCCAACAAGCTGATTTGCCTTACGTCGAAAATAAAATCCGAGCGCGGCTTGTTATAGAGCAACGAAAGATGGTATACGATTCACTTGTAACTGCCCTTCGGAAAAAACATACAATTCATATTTATACATCAGGGAGCGATAGCCTTACACTTTAGTAGTACTTAAGGAACGTCTATGAAGAACGTTATACACTTGTTGATGCTTGTAGTGATAATTACACCACTCCCACTGTGGGGACAAAGTCTTATCGATCGAATTGTAGCAGTAGTGGATAAGGAGATTATTACAGAGTCAGAATTGAATGACCGCCTAACGTTTGTAGCAATGCAAAATAGGATTGATCCCTCGACTCCTGGCTTAAAAAAACAAGTGCTCGATGCGATGATCAACGAAAAATTGACACTTGCACAAGCACGCATCGATAGTATCGAAGTGAAGGATGATGAAGTTACACGAACTCTAGAAGCTCAAATTCAAAATCTTGTACGGCAGCTTGGATCCGAGCAGCGGTTGGAACAGCTATATGGGAAGTCGATAGCTCGTATTAAACGTGAGTACCGTGATGAAATACGAAACCAATTGCTGGTACAACGTGTACGGCAACAACGAGAGGATAAGATAACAGTGACTCGAAGAGAAGTTGAGGAATTCTATCTAGCGTATAAGGATAGTCTTCCACCAGTGCCAGAAGAATATACGATTAGCCATATTGTGTCCTATCCCAAACCAGATTCAACTGCTGAGGTACGAACGATGAATTTTCTTCGAGCGATTTTAGATAGCATTCGTGCAGGTGGGGATTTTGGAGAATTTGCTCGACGATATTCTGTTGATGCAACAGCGTCAAGCGGAGGGGATTTAGGGTGGGCAAAACGAGGAGACTACGTGAGGGATTTTGAAGAAGTTGTTTTTTCTCTCAAGGAGGGTGAAATATCGAATGTCATCAAAACACAGTTTGGTTTCCATATAGTGCAGTTGCTTGAACGGCGTGGCGAATCTGTTCATGCACGGCACATTCTTCTCCGTGTTGAGAAGAATCCTGTAAATGATTCTGCAGTGGTTGCGCACCTTCGAATGCTGAAGCAACGGGCACAATCAGGTGAGTCGTTTGCTGAATTAGCTCGCAAGTACTCCGAAGATAACGAAACAAAATCGATTGGTGGAGATCTTGGAACATTTACCGCTGATCAGTTAAATACTGACCTTGTTCGAATGCTCCAGAATATGTCCGAAGGAGAAATTAGTGATCCATCGCCGATTACTACAGGATTAACTCAAGGATACCACATTGTGTGGTTGCGGAAACGAAAACCATCGCATGCAATGAATCTTCAAGACGACTATCGACGGCTCGAGCAGCTCGCTCTCTACATGAAACGGAATAAATGGTATGATCAGTGGATTAAGGAATTGAAACACGACATTTATGTTGAAATAAAAGTTAGTGATCTACAGTGAGAACATACAATCAAAGGTGAGATGTGGGGAAGCCATTGACAGTGGAAGGTGATGTTGCGTCTGTATATACGCTTGCTGATCTGTATCAGGAGCTCAAGGGTGAAGTAGCAAAGGTTATTGTAGGGTATGAAGAGGTTTTTGAGTACCTATGCATAACACTACTCAGTCGTGGGCATTGCTTATTAATTGGCGTGCCGGGATTGGCAAAGACTCTACTCGTAAAAACCTTGGCTGAAGCGTTGGCACTCAAGTTTAGTCGAATTCAATTTACTCCGGATCTTATGCCAGGGGATATTACAGGAACAGAAATTCTCGATGAAAATCCAGCAACACAAACTCGAACATTTCGCTTTGTACGAGGCCCGATTTTTGCAAATGTAATCCTCGCTGATGAAATAAACAGAACACCACCTAAAACACAATCAGCCCTTCTCGAAGCAATGCAAGAACACCATGTTACCGCTGCTGGAACAACATATGTACTCGATGAGCCGTTCTTTGTGCTTGCAACGCAAAATCCAATCGAACAAGAAGGTACCTATCCATTACCAGAAGCGCAACTCGATCGGTTCATGCTCAATGTGTGGCTTGAATACCCAACGTTTCATGATGAACTTCGTATTGTAAAACAGACAACAAGTTCATATGAACCAGAAATAAAGAAGGTGATGGGAGCATCTGAAATTATAGCGTTTCAAGAACTCGTAAAGAGAGTACCTGTTGCCGATAACGTAATAGAATATGCTGTACGTTTAGTGAATAGTACACGTCCGACTACACAAAGTGCACCATCGTACATCAAAAAATGGATTCGTTGGGGAGCTGGTCCACGTGCGTCGCAGTATCTCATTCTTGGCGCGAAAGCACGTGCAATTCTCCACAGACGCTTCACACCAGATATTGATGATGTTCGAGCAATCGCAGCTCCTGTTCTACGCCATCGGATTATCACAAACTTTAGTGCTGAAGCAGAAGGGATCTCATCGTACGAGATTGTTAAACGGTTGTTGGATGAAACGCCTGTAAACCAATGAGAATATGCATCTCACGTTTTCTTACACTGTTGTTGCTTCTTCTTCTCCACTGTGAAGATTCAGATGTACGTGCCCAACAGCGGTATTGGGTATTTCTCACTACGAAAACGGTTACTACTGGGTATACGCCACATGGCTTAGGAATAACAGATCGAGCTCTTCAACGGCGAGCCAAAAGTTGTTCACAGGATTGTCTCATTGATGATTTCGATTATCCAGTTGATGAAGGTGCAGTTGTACAAATTCAGAGTACCGGAGCACAGGTACGTTCTCGTTCGCGATGGCTCAATGCTGTATCGGTGCTTGCAACGAAGGATCAGCAATCGAGGATACTCCGGTTCCCGTTTGTACATTCCCTTCGTACTGTTTCGCAGAGTAAGCGACGACCAGTCGATAGAGTTATACTCAAACATTCCGAGTATTCTGCAAGTACTACTGAGGATGCTGTATATGGATCTTCTCTCCGTCAAGTCCGTTCTGTGAATGCTCTCCCTCTTCACAAAGCATGGGTTACAGGGAAGAACGTACTTATAGGAATGCTCGACGATGGTTTTCAGAACTATCGTACTCATTCAGCATTTCGTACAACAATCGTTCTTGGTGAGTATGACTTTGTTCAGCGTGATAACAATACGTCTCGGTCGTTTGGCGAATACGCAACACAGGGAAATCACGGTGCACAAACACTTTCAGTTGTAGGAGGATATGAACAAGGGAAACTCGTTGGTGTAGCATACGGTGCTTCGTTCTACCTTGCGAAAACTGAGATTGATAGCATTGAAGTCGCTGCTGAGGAAGATAATTTCATAGAGGGATTAGAATGGCTAGAGCGACAGGGGGTTGACATTGTTTCCGCGTCGTTGGGGTACGATGATTTTGATCCTACAGGAACCTATGCTCGCGGAAATGGTCTCTACGATCCAGGTGATATTGTATACTCGATGAAAGATGGACGTACAGCTCCAACAACACGTGCAGTACAGATTGCTGCTCGTAAGGGGGTTCTCGTTGTTGTTTCAGCAGGAAATGAAGGGTGGGCTAAACGAGATACGCTTGTGCGCCGGGATAGTCTTGGAAAAGTAACAACTATTGTATGGGGTACAAAAGCAGGGACTGGCTCTATTACAACACCTGCCGATGCGGATAGCATCCTTGCAGTAGGGGCATTATACTCCACGGGAACACTTGCATATTTTAGCAGTACTGGGCCAACTGCCGATGGCAGAATTAAACCAGATGTTGTTGCACAGGGATCGTTGATTACCGCTGTTGACCCACGTGGGACTAATGGGTATGTGAGTTCTGCAAGTGGTACTTCCTTTGCAGCACCACTTGTTGCAGGTGCAGCAGCATTGGTACTTTCTGCACATCCATATGCAACAGCAATGGAAATCCGTTCTGCAATCCTTGCAACTGCACAGCAAATTCATGACACACTCGCTTCAGTAGTATACCCCAATAATTACTATGGGTATGGTCGAGTTGATGCATTCGCGGCAGCGCTTTCCTTGGGTCCAGTTGTCTCAAATACTCCATCAATGACGCAAACAGATTCAGGGTACATTGTTGCAACAATCATCCTTGCAAAGACATCACTTGTGGAAGATTCGATATTATTCTACTACCACTTCCATGCCGATGAACCATACAGTGTTGCAAAATTCCGTCGGAGTGTCGATTCACTCTTTACCTGTTTTGTTCCAACTACTCTAGGAACTATTGCACCTAGAGGTTACATCTACGTGAAAGAAACTACTGGTAAGTCTATTCAGCGGCCTATTGGTGAACACTTACTTCCACGAGAGTATATTCTCTTCCAGAATTATCCTAATCCATTTAACAGCACGACCACAATACTGTTTGATATTGGCCAAACATCCGAAGTAGAGGTTGCTATTTACAATGTACTTGGTAAACGAATTAAGACACTTGCATCGGGTTGGTTAGAGCGTGGACGCTACGCTAAACAGTGGAACGGATTGAGTGATGATGGACACTATGTGACATCTGGAGTATATTTCTGTAGGTTAAAAGCTCGATCGTACGCAGTGACCAGAAAAATACTTTACTTGAGGTAGTGAAGTAGGAAACACTATGCCAAGCATATCGTGGGCAACATCTATACCAAAAATCGTTATTATATTCCTACTTCTTGTGGTTGCTTTTCTGTCATGGTGGTATTATCGAAGGACGGTACCACCACTTCCTATGAATCGCCGTGTTCTCCTCATGACTCTTCGGTGGTGTGGCTTCTCTATACTCCTGTTGTTACTTTCACAGCCACTTATCAGTGTTCTTTGGAAGCGTAGTGTTCTACCGTCAATTGTCATTCTTGTCGATAACTCAAAGAGTATGACTGTAAGCGATACAGACGGGAAACGCAATGAAGTAGTTCGCTCACTATTGAGTCGGTTCGAATGGAAAGAGCACTTTCGAAATGCCTTACTCCATGCGTACAGTTTTGATAGTAAACTCAAGCAAGTAGCATTTTCTTCAATTGATTCATTAGAGTTCAATGGGGAAGAAACTAATCTCCCGCGAGCACTCCAGGAGCTTAAAACTGTTGTCGCTAAGCAAGATGTTATTGGAGTTGTACTCATTAGTGATGGTAACAGTACAGCAAGTGTATCACCGCTCTACGAAGCGGTCCAGCTAGGTGTTCCGATTTACACAGTAGGTGTTGGTGATACAATTGTTCAACGAGATATAGCGATTGAAAAAATACGCTCAAACGAAGTGTGCTATAGCCATTCACGAGTACCTGTCCATATTACAGTGCGAAGCACAGGATTTACAAATGAACGAGTATCGGTTCAGGTACGGGATGAATCTGGTACTGTTGCAATGCACACAGTAGAAGTATCGGAAGAGAAACAGGAATATCCGGTTGAGTTGTTTTTCGTGCCAACAAAAGAAGGCGTGCACACGTATAATGTACTTGTTTCACAGCATCGTGGCGAAGTAACGTACAAAAATAACCGCGGTTCGTTCGATATTAAGGTATTGAAATCAAAACGAACAATTACAGTTGTAGCAGGATCGCCATCACCGGATGTTGCATTTATGCGGCGTTCGTTAGAGCTTGATACGTTGCTTCGTGTAGTACTTTTTGTTCAACACCCAAGTGGTACTATTCGACCACAATTCACACCACGGCACATCGAACAATCGGATTGCGTGTTCTTTCTTGGGTACCCAACGGTTGCAACATCCACGGAGCAGCTTCAAGAATTGTGTTCACTGTGTTCTCAAATGAATAAACCTCTTCTGTGGATGGTAAGTCGAACAGTCGATTTTGAAAAAATGAAGTTTTTACTATCACTGGTACCAATAGAAATAAGGGGCAATATACAAGCTGAAAAGGTTGTGTTCCCCTCTATTGTACCCGGTATGGAAGTACATCCAATCATAGCCATTGATCAACAGAAGGATATTCGTGCCACATGGAGTGAATTTCCACCATACTATACAGTACCGCTTTCTGTAACAGTAAAACCCGGTGCTCAAGTAATTGCAGAATCTAAGAGTGGAAATACTCAACTCCAACCATTCATTGTTGTGCAGACTGTTGGTAGCAGAAAGTCCTGTGTTCTGCTCGGTTATGGACTTTGGAGGTGGAGAATGCTCATGAATCCTGATGTCATGGGAGGATATGTGTATGATCGATTTGTCCGCACACTGCTCCAATGGCTTACTACGAACGACGATGAGCAACGCATCCGCGTCCAGCCAGTAAAACGACAATTTGTTACGAGTGAGAAAGTGGAATTCGAGGCTCAATTGTACGATGAAGCCTATCGTTCTATTGATAACGCAGAAGTCATTGTTGCAGTAACTAATAATAACGAACTGTATGAATGTATCTTAACACCTCTCGGAAATGGGCAGTATGAAGGGGCACTCGACCAATTACCTACAGGGAACTATTCGTACCGTGCACGTGTAACGGTTCATAATCTTAGTGTGAGTACAGTAAATGGAAAATTTTTTGTTGGTGAATCGAGTGATGAATTTCGAGAACTTACGATGAATAAGCAGCTTCTTCAACTTCTTGCAACACGAACAGGTGGTACATTTGTTGAAGCTCACGACATCCAACGCCTTTTTCCTTTACTGCAAAGCCGATTATCAAGTAAACCAGTAATGAGAGATGAAGTTGTGGAAATTGATCTTAGAAGCGCACTTTGGATGTTAGTTGTAGGAGTGTTTATATTTACAAGTGAATGGATTCTCCGGAGGAACTATGGTTTACTGTAGCGTGAAGCGACTTACAAGTGTTATTTTATTCCAAGGACTTACTTCCATAATTCTCCTGGCTCAAATTGAGAGTCAATTTCGTATTGGAAGACTAAAGTATAGTGGAGGCAGTGATTGGTACAACGATCCATCTGCAGAAATTAATCTTCTATCGTATGCTCGAGTTCATGCTGGAATAGATGCTGTGCCTACCTATGAGTTTGTTGAGTTATCAAGTGAGAAACTTTTTACATACCCAATGCTTTTCATGACAGGCCATGGGAACATAGTATTTTCTGAGACTGAAGTGCAACGGTTGCGGGAATACCTTACCCGAGGTGGATTTCTCTACGTTGATGATGACTATGGTTTAGATAAAGCGTTTCGGCGAGAAATACAAAAAGTTTTTCCCAATACTCCATTGGTAGAATTACCATTTTCACATCCGCTTTACCATTGTTGGTTTGAATTTCCCAGTGGTGTTCCGAAGATCCATGCACATGATGACAATCCTCCCCAAGGTTTTGGGATTTTTTATGAAGGACGACTCGTAGTTTTCTATACATTTGAATCAAATCCAAGCGACGGATGGGCAGATCCGGAAATTCATCATGATCCCCCAGAGGTTCGCGAAAAAGCACTCCAGTTTGGTACAAACATCCTTGTATGGGTAATGACACATTAATTGATGAACGAACTTCAACAACATATTGAACGTGTTAGAACAAAAGTAACACGTGTTGAGTGTATTCGGTCTCTATGGGTGGCTGCAACTCTTATTGTTGGTATAAGTTTCTTCGGTGTGACCATTGAAGCGCTGTGTAATTGTTCCCCTGTTGGACGAACTATCATCTTTAGTGCAATCTTACTGTGTGTGAGTTTTGTTGTCCTCCAGTTTGTTATCAGACCATTTCTTATTCATGTGAAAGTGCTTCCTGGTGAAAGCGATGAACGTATTGCCTATCGTATCGGACAACACTTTCCAATGGTTCGAGATCGACTGTTGAATCTACTTCAGTTGTCAAAACATATCTCTGTACTTGCATATACACATTCTGCTCAACTCGTTGCAGCAGCTATACGTGCTTTTCTTGACGAAACGCAGAGTATAGATTTTGCAACTGTTGTTGACTATTCTCGAATACGAAAAGTGCGAAATGGATTTATGATTGTTGTAGGCGGTATACTCTTTTTCGTTAGTATATTTTCAACAACGTATAAGGGTGCAGCGTACAGGCTTCTCCACTTTCGACAGGAATTTACACCACCACAACCATTCTATTTTGTCCTGACTCCTGGTTCTGTAGAAATAGTACGAGGCGACAGTGTCAGTATTATTGTTGCAGTGCACTCAACATCTGAGAGATACATCGTACCTCCACCATATGTAACGTTGTACTTGCGCCAAGAAAACCAAGAGGTTATTGAAGAACGTATACTTGAACGCGATTCGAGTTTTCAGTACAAAACTGTTCTCCAGGCTCTTCGTACTACAACATTTTATGAAGTTGGGTGGAAATCGATCCGGAGCGAACAGTGTACACTGAGTGTTCGTGATAGGCCTATTCTCCGTTCGCTCCGTGTACACCTAAGGTACCCCTCATACTCTAAACTCCCTGCAATGCTACAGGATGACTTTGTTGGCGATATAACTGCATTACCCGGAACTATCGTGACTTTGACAGGGTTGGCAAGCAAAGAGCTGGCGGGTACAAGAGTGTTATTCAACGATTCGAGTACGAATGCTGCAGTTCTCAATGGTTTCTCGTTTACTTCTCATTTTACGGTGCGGACGAATGCTTCATACACCGTGCAACTCCTTGATACAGAAGGACTAACAAATGCAGATCCTGTATGGTATAGTATTCGTGTTCTTCCTGATGAATTCCCTCAGGTTACTATTCAGGAACCAGGTAGAAATATTGATATTGCGGATAATACTCTTCTGCAACTCAAGATTGTTGCAAGTGATGACTATGGGGTTACCTCGCTCAGGATTGGATATCGCGTTGTGCAATCGCGTTTCGAGAAACCAGATGAGCAATATTCATACGTTTCAGTTCCTCTGACTGCAACCGGTCCAGAAATCGAAATACAGTACCTATGGAATCTAACCCCTCTTCGTTTAGTACCTGAAGATGTTGTAGAATACTTTGCCGAGGTGTTTGATAATGACACTATCAATGGACCCAAAGGCAGTAGAAGTAATGTATACCTGTTACGACTTCCATCGCTTGACGAGGTATTCGCAGATATCAGTAACGAACATCAAGCAAGATTAGACGATTTACAGAAAGTGCAGATCGAAGCAAGAACGTTAAAAAAAGAAATAGAAACCCTCGACCGAGAATTGAAGAAGGAAAAACCACTCGATTGGCAAACACAGAAGAAGGTGGAGAATGTTGTACAACGTTACGAAGAACTACAGAAGAAGATTGAAGATACAAAAAAGCAAATCGATGATATTCGGCGCACGATGGAGCAGCAGAATGTACTTTCTCCAACGACATTAGAAAAATACTTAGAGTTGCAACAATTGTTTGAACAAATGAACTCTGAGGAATTACAACGATTGCTCCAGCAATTACAACGTTCTTTCCAAATGATGGAAAAGCAACAAGTGCAACAGATTGTGGAACAGCTTGTTCTGAATGAGGAACAATTTAGGCAGAGTATTGAACGGACCATTGAGCTTTTGAAAAGATTACACATTGAGCAAAAGCTTGACGAAGTGCTGAAACGGGTAAGCGAAATACTTAACGAACAAGAGAATATCGGAGCAAAACTTCACACTGTAACTGATAGTCTTACTGCGAGTACACTTGCACATCGGCAAAAGCAACTCGCAGAACAACAGAGGCGTCTTGAGCGTGAGATGGAAGTACTCCAGCAGAAAATGGAAGAATATTTCATTGAGATGCCAGCAGATAGTATGGGAAAAGTTGTTGATCATGTTCAAAAAGAGCATCTTCCCCAACAGATGGAACAGGTAGCAGATGCAATTCAACGGGGTGGTTTGCAGCAAGTAGATGCCCGTCAACAGCACATTCAGCAAACCTTGCGTGATATTCAAAAACAACTCAATGCTATGCGTCAGCAAATGCTCCAGAAACAATCATCATACGTCATCACAGAGTTGCGACGAGTAATGTATAACGTATTGGAACTTTCAAAAAAACAAGAAGAGCTCCAGCAGGAGTCTGAAAAAGCGCCCTATGGATCACCACGGTTGGGAGAGATTGCTCAACAACAAGCTGAAATTCAACAATCCCTTCAAAATCTTGTTCAATCACTTCATGAACTTTCGAAGAAGTCGTTTGTTATCACACCTGAAATGGGGCGAACGCTCGGCGAAGCATTCCTCAGAATACGCACTGCACTGGAGTACTTACACGATCGGAATGGTATTCAAGCGTCGAAGGAACAGTCACGAGCAATGGAATCGATGAACGCAGCTGCAATGCAATTCCATAGTGCAATGCAATCGATAATGAAAGGTGGTGGCTCTG
Source organism: Bacteroidota bacterium (assembly GCA_026416125.1). GTDB lineage: Bacteria > Bacteroidota > Ignavibacteria > UBA10030 > UBA10030 > JAOAFT01. Next base: position 5,584 of record JAOAFT010000014.1, on the reverse strand, counting down.
GTGGAGGGCTAAGTTTATTTCAACAACTTCAGCATATGGCTGGTCAACAGATGGCATTGAATCTCGAAACACAACACCTTGGATTGGGAGTAACACAAGAAGGTCGTAGGTTAGCACAACAACAGGAGGCAATCAGGAAGTCGCTCGATGACTTACGTCGTGAAGCACAACAGAGCAGTGAGTACCAACGATTGGCACGTGAACTACATCGCATTGATGAAGAAATGAAAGAGGTTATTTCTCACCTTGAACAAGGTGAAATCAATACAGAGACACTTCAGAAACAAGAACGAATCCTTTCACGACTTCTCGATGCGTCTCGTTCACTACGTGAGCGTGATTACGAACAACGTCGACGCGCTGAAACTGGGAAACAACACAAACGACTATCTCCACCAGAAATCACTCCAGATGATCTTCGAATGCGATCTCGATTGAGCGAAGAACTTATAAAGCTTAAAGAACAACGGTATGCAAAAGAGTACCAAGAGCTTATAAAAAAGTATTTTGAGGCTTTGGAAAAAACAGAAAAGAGCGTACATTAAAAAGGAAAGGCAATTATTTACATAAAAAGTAGGAGGTAATCGATGAAAAAATTTCTTTCTGAGTTGTGGAGATTAGTGGTTATTATTGTTTTAGGTGGATTGGGGAGCTTAATTGCAGGATTGATGGTGTATGGTGGTGATGTGTTTGAACCTCTATCGACAGCATTCGCTTACTATATAGCCTATGGCTTAAGTAGCGCGTGTATTTTTGCCTTTTACCATGTGAAAGGTCTTTCGAATAGCATTTCAGCTGCAATGGTTATCGGAGTTCTCTTATTTCTTGCAATAACATTCATTATGCCGGTAAAACACGCTTTAATTTATTCATTCGGTGTCACAGTCTCTGTTGTACTTCTAGCCTTTTTATTTGAAAAGAAACTATCGTACCTCAAACACTGGAAATTCATTATTGTTGGAATTATTTTCGGGGAACTATTTGTGCTATTAAATTTGATTTCACTTGTAGGATCTAAAGGTACGATAATGTCCGCAGAGGTATTCCAAAAAAATTTCCTCGATGGCCTTTGGATGGGGTTCGGACTAGGAATTGGAATTGAAATAGCAGAGTCGCTCATTCATTCAGTAGATATACATCGAGCTTCAACAACTCCTCAACAACCGCCTGTTCAAGTGTAAAATTAATCCTGAGCTCTGCGCACCTTCGCTTGGCGCAGAGCTCAAGGAGTTGCTTTTCAATGGACACCTCCAAATGTATATTTGTTACTGGTGCAACTGGGTTTATTGGATCTAAGCTCATCACCACTCTTAGTGAGCGAGGATGCAATGTCCATGCACTCTGTCGCCCTTCAAGTAATCGAACAGGAATTCTAAGAGACCAGGTGCGATTTGTCGAAGGAGATATTACAGATTTTGACTCACTCGTACAAGGTATGAAGGGATGTTCTTATGTTTTTCACCTTGCTGCGTATGCAAAAAATTGGTCCTCCGATCCTTCGCTTTATTATCGGTATAATGTCGATGGCATGCGGAACGTACTGAATGCTGCAGCAATGTGTGGTATTGAACGCATTGTTCTTACATCTACCATTGTAACATTTGGTCCGACACCACCAGGTGTTGTTGGTGATGAAACAATGGAACGCATAACTCCACGATTCTATACCGAGTACGAAGAGACTAAAACACTTGCAGAACGTGTGGCGCTAGAATATGCAGAACGTGGACTCCCAATTGTTATCGTTAATCCAACACGAGTGTATGGTCCCGGCAAGTTGACAGAGGGTAATTCGGTAACGCTGATGATCGATCTCTATGATCGTGGGAAATTCCCTATATTATTGAACAATGGGAAGAACATTGGGAATTATGTATACGTTGACGATCTAGTAGAGGGGCACATTCGTGCTATGGAGCGAGGTAAAGTTGGCGAACGATACATCCTTGGTGGTGAAAATGTGAGCTTAAAACAGTTCTTTGCGATCATTGACGAAGTAAGTGGGAAGCATCACGTTCAATTCAACTTGCCTCCGTGGGGTGCACGCTTCTATGGTAAGATGAACAAGATCGCTGCAGAGCTTTTTGGATTTTATCCCCAAATAACACCAGGGTGGGTCGAAACGTTCCTTGCAGATTGGGCATATTCATCAGCAAAAGCTCAACGAGAACTGGGGTATACTATAACACCACTCCGAGAAGGAATACGACGAACGTACCTATGGTTGTGTGAACAGAGAAAACACAAGGGGAACAAATAAGTATGCGTGTGTTCCGAGAAGTACTATCGATTCAAAAAATTTTTCGTGGCCAAGAGCAAAACAGTACAGTAATTCTTCTTCTTTCTCCTCTCCTGATCGTGACATGGAGATATTTCTGTTCACCACTTTACTATAGTACTCATATCGCGCTACACGATCAATCGCATGCTACTACACTCTTTGCGGCAACATACTCATTCCTTACAGCATTTCTGATGTTTGGGTTAATACCAGTACTCATCATTTCGCTCTTATTTCGGGAATCACTAAAAGAGTACGGTTTTCAGGTTGGAGACTGGAAGTATGGGATATTGACAGTTGGGGTATTGGTTCCACTGTTTATAGTTCTTTCATATTTTTCGGCACAAAATCCTGAATTTGTTAAAGAATACCCGATTAATAGGTCTGCGTGTACATGTTCAACTGCATTTCTTCTCCACTCATTTTTGTACTTGCTCTATTACATTGGTTACGAAATATTGATGCGTGGTTTTATTCAGTGTGGACTCAGAAAGTATTTTGGTGACTGGAATGCAATCCTTGTCCAAACAGTGATTTCGACGCTATTCCACATAGGTAAACCAACAGGTGAAATTTATGCATCGATTCTCGGTGGTATCATTTGGGGGTGGATCGTTTTCCGTTCACGATCTCTCTTGTATGTTCTCCTTATGCATTGGATCCTTGGTATTTCACTTGACTTTTTCATTTGCTTGGGAAGGTAGTGTTTTTCTATGACTTCGCGAAGAGGTGTTCCAAGCTCCTTTGTACTACTACCAACAGATGTTCTTATTCTTGGTGCGCTTCTACTCTTTTCTTTGATTACCGTTATTTTTTCGAAGCGAGTTACTTCGTGGGAAATTCTTCTCATTAAAAATATATTTGCACTCGTTGGATACATTACATTAGTGTATACGAGTCAAAAAGCACCATCGAGATTTTTTAATTTTTTTCTTCGTGTTGCAGCTGTTACCCTTGCATATGCATACCTCTTTGGCGCTGTGGGGCCACTCCAGTTAATCATCCATGATCGCTGGCTTGATGAAAACATTATTGAATTCGAACAAAAGATTTTTGGTGTGCAACCTACTGTATGGTTGGAGCAATTCATTGCTAAACCCCTTACGGAGTGGATGATGTTTTCATATGTCATCTATATTCCGCTGTATCCAATACTCTGTGGGATTATTTACTACATGCAGGGTAAAGCAGCTATGGAAGATTACTTCTTTACGCTTGGGCTCACTAATATTCTCTGTGATATTGGATTCATAGTATATCCTGTTGCTAGTCCGCTCTACCATATTCCGCACCTTTACCGTGTTCATCTTGAAGGATGGTTGTGGACATACCTTGGAGAGTTTATTCGAGCACACTTTCACTTTCCTGGTGGATCAATTCCAAGCCCCCACGCAGCTGCAGCCACAATAATGTGGGTCATGGCTTATCGTTACCACAAGGTTTCATTTTGGATTCTTACACCTATCATTCTTTCACTCTACATTGCAACATTTTATTGCCGATTCCATTATGTTACTGACGCAGTAGTTGGCATTGTAACAGCAGTTGTTGCTTTGCTTCTTGCTCCGTACCTTTATAAAATAATGGGGACTACAGAGTTCATGAGGCAATCGATGGAAACAAGTACTAAAGGAGGAGAGTAATGAAATGCATTGCAACAGTTCTCCTAATGTGCCCGATACTTCTCATAGCTCAACACCATACTAGCGAACGACAAACTGTAGATCTTACAATCTATAACCAGGATCTTGCACTCATACGTGAGGAACGTTCTGTTAGGTTACAAAGCGGAACAATCACAGTTGTTGTTCCAGATGTACCAGCGACAATTGATGGGACCACCATCCACTGTGTTAGCCTTACTGCTCCACATGATGTTCGGGTACTTGAACAAAGCTACCAGTACGATTTAATTCATCAAGCGAAATTGTTGGAAAAATACCTTGGTAAAGAAATTGAGTTTATCCGTGTCAATCCTTTGACGAAGGAAGAGCTCACGGTGAAAGGGGTTCTCCTCTCATCGGGTTGGACACAGCATGGAGGGCCGTACGGTGGGTATACTGCTACTGGTTCAATGATTGCGCGTATCAATGGAAAAGTTGAAATCGCACCTGAAGGACGAATTGTCCTCCCATTGCTCCCAGAAGGATTAATTCTTAAACCTCAACTTGAGTGGAAACTCCTGGTGAAGAAAGCTGGCACCCATATTCTCGAGCTCAGTTATCTTGCACATCGAATTAATTGGGAGTGTTCATACGTCGCAGTGCTGTCTGAAACAGAGACTATGCTCGATGTAACAGGGTGGATAACAATTACGAACAATACAGGAAGTCATTTTATGAATGCGAGTCTTAAGCTTGTTGCAGGGGATCTTACTATCCTCCGGACTCAAGAATTTCAACGCATTGGTAGTATGGCACTAAAAGCTGATGCGCATGCTGAGGAAGGTATCCAACAACGAGACTTCTTTGAGTATAAACTCTACACACTTCAACAGAAAACTGATATTCGTGCAAACGAGACAAAACAAATAGAGTTACTCTCTGCACGAGGAGTCAAAGGTGAAAAGTTATATGTGTACGATGGATTGAGTAGTGATTGGAAATGGTGGAAACACAACCCTTCGTATCGTGATCAGGGCAGTTTCGGACATCAATCAACATCGAAGGTTGGTGTATATGTTCTTGTGAAAAATTCTGAAGAGTACAGACTTGGGTACCCATTGCCCAAAGGAAAAGTTCGTGTATATAAGCAAGATGTGGACAGAAAGGTGCAATTTATTGGTGAAGATATTATTGATCACACTCCAAAAAATGAAGAGGTTCGCTTGCTTTTAGGGTATGCATTCGATCTTGTGGGTAAGCGAATTCAGAAGGATTTTAAAGTTGTTGTTCCGGGGCATAGCGTAGAAGAAACTATTGAAATAAGTCTTAAGAATCATAAAAGAGAAAATGTATCGGTCACTGTTTACGAACATCCTTGGCGGTGGCACGAATGGTCAATTGTAAGATCGAATGAACAATGGACTAACGTTGACCAGTCAACAATACGATGTACAGTACAGTTGAAACCTGAAGAGGAGCGATTGCTGGTTGTTGTACTCCGTTACCGATGGTAATTGTAAGTTCTTGAGTACTTTATCAATCATTATGATGAGTAAGAGTATGGAAGCTCAATGAGCGATGCTGTTGAATAGGAAATGAGAACTAAAACCTTTAATTCTTACTCACCGTGTAACTTGTTTGCTGGTTCAATCCGGTACGAATGCGTTATCGGTACACCTGCTTCGAGCTGTGCTGATAC
>JAOAFT010000013.1 GCA_026416125.1 Bacteroidota bacterium | reverse complement strand
GGCTCTCTCCTCACGCCTGGTTGGGTGGTATCAATACTTACTGTATCAGCATGGGGTATTTCTCCATAGTCAAAAGAAGGGACTTGGGCAAACGTCTGTTGGGTGGATTGAGGCTGCTTGTCCTGAAGCATCCCCGCCCACTCCGATGGAATATCCTTTCCTGTGATAGGTGCTTCAACAACTTGTTCTTGTTGTGCAAGAAGCTCTCTTGGTGTTTGGTCAGAAATCTCGGCACTAGTGCGTAACGAAGTAAGTAGCCTTGTAATTTCTGGGTTTTCCGGAAAAAAATCAGCAACAAATTCAAATTCGCGTGCCGCTTCACTCTTCATAGCAAGTGCGAGAAGTGCTTTCCCTTTAATTAAGTGGCCTGTCGTATAAAATGGATGATGCGCTAGTCCAGCATCACACACACGGAGCGCATCGTGTGCCCGTCCAACTTCAAGGTAGTACGCAGCAAGTTGCGCAAAGAGTGGCGACGATGCTGTATCTTTGACTTTGTTTTCGAGTATTGTTATTCGTTCTTGAATGAGGTTGCTCATGGTTACTGTCGTACTTTTCGTGCCTCAAGTGCATGACGAATTGATAACCATGCTACACCACCAAATCCTACTAGATAAAGTAACTGGAATGGTAATGCAGCTATTTCCATGTAATATAATGATGAAATCACACCGAAAAAGCAATAGAGTGCAAGCACAATCTCTGTAATAACAACCCAATCAATTTTCTTTTTCGTTGCATACTTCTTCACTTGCCACGAATCGTTCTTTTTTTGAATTGCGTACTTCGGAGTTCGAACAAACTCACTCCGACGTTTGAACAATGCTTCCAACACTGCTCGGGTATTATTCACAGCAAATCCCATACTACCAGCCATAAAGAGTGGAAATAGCAGTATTCGACGTTTCCAGTCTGGATACACTGCCTTCTGTGAAACCAAGTAGAACAAAAATGATCCAATAAATGCAAGCACAAATACAGACATGAGGGCAAAATAAGTTTCATGACCACCATGGTGTTTGATAAAGATGAGCGGAACATTGAGTATACCAGCAAGTACTATGAATGGAAATACAATATTGTTCGTTAAATGAAATGTAGAGTGAATTTTTACCCTGAGAGGAATTTTTGCCTTCCACACTTCTGGTAAAATTTTACGTGCTGTTTCAATTGCGCCCTTTGTCCAACGGAACTGTTGTGATTTCAATGCATTGACTTCTGCAGGTAATTCTGCCGGTGAGGTAACATCAGCAAGATAAATAAATTTCCACCCTTTCAATTGTGCCCGGTAACTTAAATCAAGGTCTTCTGTTAATGTATCAGATTGCCAGTTTCCTGCATCGTAGATAGCTGTTTTACGCCATACACCTCCTGTTCCATTGAAGTTAATAAAGTATCCTGCTTTACACCGTACATCTTGTTCAACAACGAAGTGCCCATTTAATGCAAAGGCTTGCGCTTTCGTTAACAGGGAGTACTCTTCGTTCAAATGTTCCCAACGTGTTTGGACAACTGCAATAGTAGGATCAGTGTAGAAAAAGGGAATTGTTTTCTTTAAGAAATCACGATTTGGTACAAAGTCGGCGTCAAAAATCGCAATGAACTCACCGCGTGCAAGTTCTAGTCCATGTTTCAACGCACCAGCTTTAAAGCCACTTCGGTCTGTTCGATGAATATGCTTAATATCATACCCAAGTGCTTGGTAATGTGCAACTGCTTTCGCACACACATCTACTGTTTCGTCGGTTGAATCATCGAGTACTTGTATTTCTAGTTTATCCTTCGGATAATCAAGCGCACAAACAGCATCGATTAAACGATTCACAACGTAGAGTTCATTGTAAACAGGAAGTTGCACTGTTACAACTGGCGTTTCTGTTAATGGTGGTGGTACGTACCTATGACCTCGTTGCTTGAGGTAATGGTAGACCATTACAAATCCATGAGCTCCAAATGCAAAGAGAATTAGCAACGAAATAAAGTATGCGTACAACACGAAGTCTGTGAATGTAGAATTCACGATTATTTGTTGTCGTAAGAAAATATATCCAAGGTTCATACGTCACCATCCTGCTACTGTTTCATTTAAGATGTCTTCAGAAATTTTTCGAATTGCTTCGGTAATGCCTTCGTTCTGCTGGGTCAACGAACTTCCCGAAGGGTAGTACCCCCAACCCGAAAAACTTTTTTCCCACAACTTCCTTCGTAAAAGCTGATCGTACAACGTTGCACGGACGCTTAATGTTACCCGACGTTGTGTCACTTTTTCCACCCCTTCAAGAACTGCTGGAGCATCCTTCATATCAAGAATTACTGCTTCAAGGATTGCATCTGCCGTGTTTCTGTCTGTTACTTGCAATGTATTATCATTAAGAAAAGCAGTTGTTAATTGTTTGGTCATTGATTCACGGAGAATTGGATTTCCAGATCCAGTTTGATCTTCAACAATTGGAATAGCTATCGTTCTCAAGTGGGGTGGGACAGAACCACCTTTGAACGAGTACGTGCACCCGCTCACGCTGAAAAGTAGTACGATCTTCAATAACCACACTACTTTCATTGGAGTACAATCCCCTTAACTAGTCTACAAACCATACTCTTTAATTTTTCTGTACAACGTACGTTCACTGATATTTAAATCACGCGCTGCCAATCGGCGATTTCCATTGTGTCGCTGAAGAGCCGTTTGAATGAGTCGACGCTCCATCTCATCGAGAGAAAGAATTTCTTCGTCTTGATGAATCACAAGTGGCGAATTCCGACCGTTAATATGTGACAACTTTTCTTCAAGCATTTCACGCAGTTCAATGATATTCGTTTTCAAGTCGATAAGTGCTCGGTAAATTAATTCTCGCTCTGCCTGCTCTACCGTCTTATTGGTATAGACAGGAAGATTTCGCTCTTGGGGGGAAACCTGTTTGTGTAAGTATTTTTGCACATCGTGTGCAGTAAGTAGTTTCCCTCCTTCAAGTACGATCATACTTTCAATTACATTTTTTAATTCACGCACGTTCCCAGGCCAATCGTACTCCAAGAGCAATGCGGTTGCATCATCTGTAAATCCTTCAAACACAATATTATTTTTCTCAGTTACCTCTTTGATAAAGTGTTCAACGAGAAGAGGAATATCTTCTCGTCGGTTTCGGAGCGGAGGTAAATGAATATTAACTGATCGAAGTCTGAAGTAGAGATCAGCTCGAAATCGTTTTTGTTGTACTTCATACTCAAGTATCTTATTTGTAGCGGCAATTACTCGGACATCTGTTTTTCGTGGTACGGAAGACCCAACGCGCATAAATTCTCCTGTTTCCAGTACCCGCAATAACTTTACTTGCGTTCCAAGCGGCATATCTCCAATTTCATCGAGAAAAATTGTGCCACCATCGGCAATCTCGAAATAACCTTTTCTTGTGTCGACCGCACTAGTAAATGCACCTTTTTCATGACCAAAGAGTTCACTCTCGATTAATCCTTCTGGTATTGCACCGCAATTAACGGGGATCAACGGTTTCTGTGACCGCATACTCGCTCCGTGAATTGCCTTTGCAATTACTTCTTTGCCCGTACCACTCTCACCAGTAATCAAAACTGTCATTTCTGTTGGAGCTACTTGTTGAATAATATCAACGATTTCCAACAGTTCTGGCGATCGACCGATAATTCCGTACTTCGTTTGAAATTCAAAGCGATCCATTATCGTGACACTACAATTGCATTGAGTCCATACTTCTCTTTGATTTCACGAACAACCTCCCGAGCTTCCGTATACGTTTTATATTCTCCAATCCATACTTTATGGAGTTTTCGACCATTCGTCAGCAGTGAAAAAATATAGCAAGAGTACCCTTCCTGTTCGAACCGCGATTTTAATTCTTCGGCATTCTGTAAGGTTGAAAAAGCACCAACTTGCACTGTAAACCCAGCTGGGTACCTGGATGGTGAAATTTTTAGCTCCTGCGATGAATCACGCTCTCGTCGAACAACATTCGAACTTTGTTTATCGAGTGATTGATTCTTCTCGCGAGATAGCACAAGATGATTGTCAGCAATTGAGGGTTGATCTGTTGCATATGCAGAAAATGGATACTCCTGTTTGAGTTGCTGTAGTTTTTGGTCCGCTGTTTTATATAAGCCTATCGAGTAGTAATACTGATACAATCTGTAGAGAGCATCATCAGCCCATTCACTTCGTGGAAAATTGTCAACGATTGTCTGATAAATTTTAGCTGCTTCAGCTCCATCTGGCGTAAGAACAGCTTGGAGATACAGTATGCCTGGGTTATTTTGGTACTGTGCAAGCAATGATGGCAATTCTGCACGTACAACTTCAGCTTGCCCCCGTTCAATCATTTCAAGTCGTCGTCGGATATCTGGCCCATCTATTGACTGTGCACCAACATTGAACACAATAAAACTTAAAGCGAACACTAGCTTCTTTCCTCCAGGTGTCATAGAACCATACTCCTTTCTTGTGCAATGCACGAAGATGGTTGTACCTGTTTCTCATCAACACCAAAAAGCGTTGCAGCGTTTGCACTTCGTATAGCGATCGAGCAGTAGTCACCAATGGCTTGCCCTGTATAAGGGAACACCACCATTTTATTCGTCTCAGTACGTCCACAATAATCCGTTGGTGATTTTTTACTCGGACCCTCAACTAATACCTCTACTACTGTACCTACAAGTGCTTCATTCTTCCTAAGAGTGATTGATCGTTGGAGTTCTATGATCTCATTCAATCGTTCTATTTTAACATGGTCTGGTACATCATCAAACATAGACCACGCTTTCGTGTGCTCCCGCGGAGAATATCGAAACATGAACGCACCGTCAAATTGAATTTCCTCAAGAAGAGCAAGGGTCATCAAATGATCTTCCTGTGACTCTGTTGGAAAGCCCGCGATGATATCTGTTGAAAGTGCAACAGAAGGAATACGCTCTCTTATTTTGTGTACAAGGTGTCGATAGTGTTCAACTGTGTATGTTCTATTCATCAATTCGAGAATACGATTTGAGCCTGATTGGACAGGGAGATGAATAAAATTGCAAATATTCGGATATTCGGCAATTGTATCTATCAATTTTTCTGACATATCAAAGGGATGCGAGGTGGTAAACCGTACTCGAAGTGAACGATCAACTTGAGCAACCTCACGAAGTAAATCTGCAAAATCGTACGCACCATCTCTGTAAGCGTTGACATTTTGTCCAAGGAGTGTCACCTCCTTAAACCCACGAGCAACAAGATTTTCAACTTCTTTAATAATTCCATTTAGTGAACGACTTCTTTCCCGCCCCCGGGTATAGGGAACAACACAATAGGAACAAAACTTATCACATCCACGCATAATTGCAATCCACGCAGAAATTCCTTCTGTCCGGAGCGGTTCAATGTCTTCATACGTTTCTACACGTGAAAGTTGAACTGCAATACCACGTTCCCCACGCTGAGCTGCCTCAATTAATGACGGAAGCTTTCTGTACTCGTCTGGCCCAACAATAAAGTCTATCCCATCATCTATCTCCCACATTTTCTCTCGTTGGTGCTCAGCAATGCATCCCAACACACCAATAACAATCGGACGGACCCTCTTTAATCGATGGAACGTTGCAATGCGACCTACAACTCGCTGTTCCGCATTCTCACGAACAGCGCAAGTATTGATGAGTACAATATCGGCCTCATCGATACAAGTAACGTGGGTATACCCTGATTGGGTGAGAATGCGCAGTACAATCTCGGTATCCGCTACATTCATTTGGCAACCGTATGTTTCAATGTAAACTTTCTGTCTCTTCATACCCACTTATAGTATAATGAAACTCTGACAGTTTCTCAAATTAAAGTATATTTATTAAACATATTTAATTTTTAGGAAAATTAAAGATTTTTTAACTTACTCACTAAAAGTTTTGACAAATCGTCAGAAATGTTCTTTTTCACGATTTTTCATTGCCTCTCCTATAGTGTAATTGTATATTGCATCAAACACATGTTGAACCTCTAAAGAAAACAGGTGCTTTATGAACACTCTCATCGATACCATTAAGCAAAAAGCCAAACAACTAAGAAAACATATTCTTTACCCTGATGCACTAGATGAACGAGCAATTCAAGCTGCCCGAATTGTTACAGACAACGACATTGCTCGTATCACACTGGTAGGACCAATTGAGAAAGTGAAGGAAAAAGCCGCAGCTTTACGGCTTTCATTAGATGGAATTTTGCTCGTTGATCCTACAACATCTGAGCATTTAAACAAATTCACGCATACATACTACGAACTTCGTAAAGCAAAAGGCGTAACGCTCGAAGATGCTCAGAGAACAATGATGAACTCTCTATTCTTCAGCGCAATGATGATTCGTGAAGGACTTGCAGACGGCAGTGTAGCAGGCTCACTCTCTACGACTGGTGATGTTCTTCGCGCTGGCATTCAAATTATAGGAATGCCTTCCTCAATAAGTGTAGTATCGAGCTTTTTTTTGATAGTATTTCCCTCCAAAGTATACACCTTTGCCGATTGTGCTGTGGTACCTGATCCAACAGCAGAGCAACTTGCAGATATCGCAATCTCCGCAGCAGAGAATCACCGTCGACTTACAGGTGAAGAGCCTCGTGTGGCTCTGCTTTCATTCTCAACGAAGGGGAGTGCTTCCCATCCGAAAGTTGAAAAAGTACAAAAAGCAACCGCACTTGTCCGTCACAAACGTCCAGACATCAATGTCGATGGCGAACTTCAACTTGACGCAGCAATTGTTCCTAACGTCGCACAACGAAAAGCTCCTGGAAGTACGGTTGCCGGTAATGCAAATGTCCTTATCTTTCCGGATCTTGATGCTGGAAATATAAGTTATAAACTTGCACAACGGATGGGTGGAGCTGAAGCGTATGGTCCGATTGTACAAGGATTGAAAAAACCATTCTACGATCTTTCACGTGGATGTAGTGTGGACGATATTGTTACTGTAACCGCTATCAACGTTGTTGCAGGTGCACTCTAATACTTGTCAATAAGTGAATTTCTCTGAGATTAGTATGAGAACGCACCCAATACACCATACCTGGAGCGAGGGGAAAGGTCGATACATTTTCCTAGATCTCTATCGAGGACTCATCGTTCTGTTTATGATTGAAGGTCACGTTGTCCGTGACCTTTCACTCCCTGAACTCAAATCAACTCAATGGTTCACGATCCATGAGATATTTCATGGCATCACTGCACCAGGATTTCTCTTTGGTTCAGGATTTGCACTTGCAATTGCAACCCAACGTAAGTGGGAACAGGCAGTGACGTTCGGCAAACCTTTTCTCCGTCGTCTCTGGCGTGCTGTTGTTCTCATCTTCATTGGTTATGTGCTCCATGTTCCATATCTTTCGTTACAAAAAATGCTAACCACAGCAACGGAACAAGAGTGGCAAGCATTTTTTTCCTTTGATGTTCTCCAATGTATTGGCTTTAGCCTTATCATTCTCCGGCTCCTTCTCTTTGTACTTAGAAAGGAAAATCAATTTCTTAGTGCCGTCGTTATTTTATTGCTTTTAACAGTGTACACCACTCCCCTCCTTCTCAACGTTCACAGTAACCAGAATATTCCATCTGCACTCTCCTCTGCACTTACGAGCAAAAGCGGTTCCTATTTCCCTCTTTTCCCTTATGCAGGCTTCCTATTTGCTGGTACACTTGTATCGTGGCTTTTCCTCCGTTTTGCTCAAGTACAGCGAGAGGTTTTCTTTATTCGATGGTTGTTTGTTGCTGGCATTCTTCTTATTGCTGGCGGTCTTCTATCAGAATACTTACCATACACATTGTACGATCATCATGACTTTTGGTATTCAAGTCCAAATTACTTTTGGATCCGACTTGGTGTGCTCTTCGTCATAATGAGCACCTTATGGTTTATTGAAGATAGCATCCTTACCCGCACATCAGCCCCATGGGCAACTCCTCGTTGGCTTACAACTCTCGGAATGCAATCTCTCTTCGTGTACATCGCTCACTTGGTAATCCTCTATGGGTGGGTATACAACGGTACATTCAATCTTCGATACTTCTGGAAAGACTCACTCGATCTCGCATCTGTCTCTATACTGACGCTTTTGCTAACATTACTCATGATTGCAGGGGCTTTTGGGTGGCGCTACATTCAAAAGCACCACCCAGTGTACCACCGTCTTCTCATTGGCTATCTTACATTTATTGTTGTGTGGCCACTTCTTTTTTCGCCTGAGTAAGAGCATTCTGTGAGAACGTTGCTCTATTGTACAAAAGTAAAAAACAGCAAATGATGTTTCCTCTGTGGTCTGAAAAATCAATTCGACCTCCAAACAATGTTCTATGAACTCGAAACACAGGAACTTCTGTGTTTAGTAACCCCTAAAGACGAACACCAGGGTTACCCTGGTAGACTACACGGTGGAATTGCAACATCCTTGCTTGATGAAACAATAGGCCGCTCGCTACTTATTTACTACAATGAGGACGTATGGGGCGCTACAGTTGAGTTCACAACAACCTTTAAAAAGCCTTTTCCTCTCGGATAACAACTTCCACTAAAATAAACCACATAGGTACTATCACCTACACTTGAAACCTTTTTTCTTTGTACACTACAAAGAACCTATATTATAGTACAAGTGGTTACAATGAACATGCAAGTTTATTCCAATGATACTAAATAACGTTTACAATTGTAAATATTTTTCATCGTCTTATCTTTTGGTACACATTATTACTGACCTCACAATCCTTCATCAGTAAAGCGTTACGAAACGAGGTTCTTGCACGTGATTTCTTCCTTCAAACATACACCAGTGATTGTTCGAATATTATTTATTAGCACTGGCATTCTCATTGTGAGTATTCTCGCATGGTGGTACGCTACACGTCCTTCTTCACTTAATTTAACTTCAGACGAACGCTTGTGGCTACAAACACACAAAACAATTCGTATTGCACCAAATCCAAACTTCATACCAATTGAATTTTATGAAGGCGATACTCTGTACAGCGGACTTGCTGCGGACCTGGTCCGCGAGATCGAACGCGAACTTGGTATTACGTTTACAATTGTACGTTACAACAACATGTCTGAGATTTTTGAGGCAGCACGAAAGAAAGAAATTGATGTCATCACTGCCACAGCTATTACTCAACAGCGCAAAGAGTATCTCATTTTCACCGATCCTTTCATCCATCTACAAAAAGTTATCGTCGTGCGGAAGAGTGATCCCCGAAAACTTACGATCGATTCTCTCAACGGTATGAAGATCTCCATAATCTATCGATCGTCGGTCCATGAACGATTACTGAGAGAAGGTATACAAGCAATTCTTGACACCGTCCCTTCAACTCTCGAAAGTCTCTATGAACTTTCATTCGGGAAAGTTGACGCTTCGGTCGCAAACATTGCTACAGTCTCGTATATCATTGAGCGGTGGGGACTCTCTAACTTACGCATTGCAGGTGATTTTGGTCCAAAAGATCCTTATACAATGGCTATTCGTAACGACTGGCCTGAATTTGCCTCAATCCTAAATAAAGCTCTCCGGGCAATACCTGAATCAAAGAAAAATTACCTAATAAAAAAATGGACCGGGTTAAGTATTGAAATTCCATGGTACGCTAAAATCCCATGGCAATGGATTGCATTGAGTGGTGTTATTTTCGTTAGTATTCTGACCGGAGTGCTGACATGGAATGCTACCTTACGCCGAGCACTCCAAGAAAAAGCAAAAGAAGTCGAAGCTGAATTTAGAAAACGCCTTGAAACACACAATGCACTTCTAAGAAGCGAAGAGAAATTTGAAATTCTCTTCCATGCAGCTTCCGATGCAAATCTTATTATTGCACAAAACCGAATTGTTGATTGCAACGATGCTGCGTCGCACATCCTTGGGTGGAATAAATCCTCTCTCATCGGGAAATGTATCGATGAGTTTTCACCTCCCTACCAACCTGACGGTATCCCATCATCACGCAAGTACCTGGAATTAACTCAAAAAGCTCTTGAGCAAGGATCGTTGAAGTTCGAATGGGTACTTCAAAAGAGAGATGGCTCTTCTCTTTGGGTCGAAATTACATTGACACGCGTTACTATCGAAAACGAAACCGTACTGTACACCACGTGGCGCGATATCACGGATCGAAAAGTTGTTGAACAAGAAACGTACAACCACTACAAACAAATCCAAACACTATACCAAGCAACAAGATCGATCACACAAAGTTATTCAACGAACGAAGTTGCAACCAAAACAATTACCTCATTGAATACACTCTTTCCTGAAGCGCACTCGTGCATATGGCTTCTCAATCCAGATACCCAAAATTTAGAACTCCTTGCATCAAACTCAATTCAAAGCGTTACTTCTCTAAAGAACGATACCAATAGGAAAGACTGTGAGTTGTGCACATGGGCGATCAGAAATGGGAAGCCAGTACTCATAAATGACACTTCGATTGAATCCACCTTTTCATCTCTTTCTTGTTGCTCTGGCTCCGTTCTTATAGTACCACTTGTAGCAACAAGTCACAGTATAGGTTGTATTACCGTTAGCGATAAGCGTACACATGCGTTTACTGATAACGATGTCAATCTTCTTTCCACCCTTTCGAATTCCATTGCTGTCATGTATGAAAACGTAAAGCTCATTGAATCACTCCGGAAAGAGCTTGAAGAACGGAAGCAGATAGAAGAACACAGACAAAAATTAGAAGAAGAAGTGCGACACATGCAAAAGATGGAAAGCCTCGGTGTCCTTGCAGGAGGCATTGCTCATGATTTTAACAATCTTCTCACAATCATTTCTGCATACACAGAAATGCTCATTCTCCATCGAGACCGAGAAGATCAATTTCCAAAGTACATCGAAGCAATTATGACAGCTACCAAACGCGCTACGGATCTCGTTCGCCAAATTCTTACTTTTGCACGACGAACCGAACTTCAAATAGAACCTATTAATATCAATGAAATCATCCTTGAGCTCACAAAACTCCTCAAAGAAACCTTCCCGAAAACCATCGAAATAAAAACTGAACTCGATCATCATATTTCACCAGTACTTGGAGATGCAATACAAATTCACCAGTCACTCCTAAACCTCGCTGTCAATGCAAAAGATGCTATGCCCTATGGAGGATCATTAGTTTTTAAAACAGAGCTTGTTCCACAAACACTTGTTCAAAATCGTTTCCATAAAGCTTCTGCCTCATCATACCTTGCTATTCACGTCCAAGATAGTGGCGTAGGAATTCCTCAAGAACACATCGAAAGAATTTTTGAACCATTCTTTACAACAAAGGAAAAGGGGAAAGGAACAGGCTTAGGTCTTTCGGTTGTCTATGGCATCATAGCAAGTATGAACGGTTTCATTGATGTACAAAGCATTGTCGGAAAAGGAACTACCTTCACCATCTATCTCCCTTCTAACCACACAGCAAAAAAACACGAAAGAGATTCATTCCAAGAAACCACCGTGCGAAGTGGATCGGAAACAATTTTTGTTATTGAAGATGAAGACTATCTACGGTCTTTGACAGTGTCTATTTTAGAAGCAAATGGATACCGTGTACTTGTTGCTCGCGATGGCCTCGAAGCAGTTGAACTCTACAAACAACACCATCAAACTATCGATTTAATCCTTTCAGATTTAGGACTTCCGAAGCTTAATGGTACTGAATGCTGTATGATTATGAAGCGATTAACTCCTCAGAAAAAAATTATCATGACCAGTGGTTTCTTTGATCCTGTAGAACGTGAGAAACTCAACGAATTAGGCATTACTCACTATCTTCAGAAACCGTATACCCCTACGCACCTATTGCAATTTGTTCGCGAAGTGCTTGACGCTCCCCCTCACTAAAAGAGTAAGTGGACTAGAGAACAGCTGACTCATCGATAACAACACGCCGTTTTGATGTATTGATAGTTGCACGTAATCCAATGGGAAGTGTTACTTTCCGAGGTATATGTCCATAAGGAAACCGGGCAAGAACAGGACCTTTAATGTATTGCGCATACTCACGCAGCACTTGTTCAAGTGTGAAGTGGGGTTCATCATCATCTGCTTCACACGCAACAAATGTCCCGAAGATAAGTCCTGCCAATTCCCTCAAAACATTTGCATGAAAAAGCTGTGCAAACATCCGATCAATCCGATGTGGCTCTTCATCAACATCTTCAACAACAAGTATCGATTTTTTCAATACAGGAAAATATTGAGTACCCAGTAACGAAAGCATGAGCGATAGATTTGTTGGGACAAGGGTGCCTTGGGTATACCCTCGCTTTACCACGTCGAGTGGCGTACTCGAATCCACCTGCAGCACTCCAATCTTTTTCGATGATGTTATAAGTCTCCAAAAATGTTCTTCTGTCAGCGGATCCATATCATTCCACATTTCTACCCCAATCATCGGTCCTGAAAAAGTTACAAGTCCTGCTTTTTTAAATATTGCTAATTGTAATGCTGAGATATCACTGTAACCAACGATTACTTTGGGGTTTCTGCGAAGAGCTCTATAATCTATGAGGTGGAGAATACGAGGCGTTCCATAACCACCACGAATTGTAAAAATAGCTTTGATGGATGGATTCAGTACCATCGCATTGAAATCTGCTGCACGATCTTCATCACGGCCCGCGCAGTAACCATGCAAGTCAAAAACATGTTTCCCAAGTTCAACACGGTACCCAAGTTTCTCGAGGTACTCTACACCTTTGTGTACTTTTTCTTCCGCTGTTACTCTGCTGGCTGGTGCGACAACGCCAATAACATCACCTTTCTTCAAGCGTACTGGCTTTAGGATATCCATACTCTCTACCTCAATTGATGTATTATAATAATATTAACAAAAATTTCACATTGGTATAGTATAGTATGAACTTTTTATTGTAACTTTTAGTACTTACAGTGCAAGAAAGTACATTGTCAGTATGGAGCCCCCTAGAATGCAACGCATTGTTTTAATAGGAGTAGCATTGTTTCTCGTTCTTCCACGTATTTATGCACAACATTACACTGGCGACCTTGTAGGTACTATCATCGATAGAAAAACTTCAGAACCACTCCCTTACGCTACTGTGCACCTTGTTGAGAACCCTTTCTTTGGTACACTCACCGATTCAACAGGTACTTTTATCATTCGTACCATCCCAGTTGGTACGTATAGCTTGAAAGCCTCTCTCGTAGGATACGAACCGCAGATTGTAACAAATGTTGTTATATCAACTGGTAGAAGTACGAAGCTCACTGTACGTCTACAGGAACGACCTGTTGAACACGGTGAGGTGACAGTTGAAGCCAGTTACTACAGTAAGAGTACGGCTCTCTCACCAATCAGCATTAATTCATATGATCGAGCAGAAGTAAAACGTCAACCAGGCTCGGCACAAGATATCCAACGAGTTGTTCAAAATCTACCTGGTATTGCAAGCTCAAGTGATAATATCAACGAACTTATTGTTCGTGGTGGAGCACCGTACGAAAACCTTACGATAGTGGACCATATGGAAATACCATCAATTAACCACTACTCAAATCAGGAAAATTCTGCAGGTCCTATTAACATGATCAACATCGATCTCGTTGACGATGTGCAATTCTCATCTGGTGGATTTTCAGCACAGTATGGCGATAAGATATCTTCTGTTATGGATATCACTATTCGCGAAGGCGATCGCCAAAAAGCATTCGCATCGAATACAGGCTTCAATTTTGCTGGAATTGGTACGCTCACTGAAGGTTCAATCAACGATGGCCGTGGCTCTTGGATACTTTCACTCCGTCGAAGCTACTTAGACCTTTTCGACAAACTCTTTGGGATATCAAAAATCTCCCTCACAGCAATACCTGTATACTGGGATGCACAAACAAAAGTAACGTACGACCTTTCTTCACAATGGAAACTTTCACTTAATGCTCTGTACGGCTCCAGCACAATATTTATTAAAGGAAAACCAAACGAACGTAACCTACAAAGAGCACATGTTATCGACTCAACAAGCGTATTTGATATCGATTTTAAAAACAACCAATATGTTCTTGGTCTTAACATCAAGCACCTCTTTGAGAAGAATGGATTCGCTGTACTTACACTCTACACATACGGTACTCGCTACAATACTGATGTCGCAGAATTATTTGTACGGCGTGAATATGACACTAGAGGTATTCTTCGTAACTACGACCACATTAATAGACGGATTGTCTATAACAATAATACAGACGAGGCTGTTTATGCCATCAAAGCCGAACTTTTCTATAAAGTTCATCCACGCCATGAATTAACACTCGGTGGACAACTCCAAACAACAAATCATTGGTTTAATTCAGTTACGTTTAACGGAGACCTTCTTGAATACGATCTCGATGGTAACGGTACATACGATTACCAACAACAACGCCCCGATGCGTCCCTCAGAACAGCCCTTGGTGCAGGAGATGTATGGAAGTACGCAGCGTTCCTTTCGGACCGAATAATTCTCACACCGCAGCTTAGTACTACCGTAGGACTCCGATACGATCACTTTTCATACTCACGGGCTACAACGCTCTCTCCACGCTTCGCACTTGCATACGAACTTATTCCTACTACCACGATACTTTCCTTCGCTCTCGGAGAATATTCTCAAACACAACCGTTACCATATTACTCTGACAGAAGAAACATTGGTTATAACAGGCGTCTTCCACATATAAAAGCAAGACACTATGTTGCAGGTATCCAACAATATTTCGACGATGGAATTAAGGTGAGTGTAGAAGCCTATTATAAGTACTATTGGAATATTGCCGTCGTTGAACAGTTTATATACTCTTCTGATCCAACATTCTGGTCCGATAGAGTGCTTCCAGTAGGAAAGAAAAGGTCGTACGGAATTGAGCTCTTCATCCAAAAGAAACAGGTTACAAACTACTACGGGACAATCACTTTTTCACTTTCGAAAACAACTGAAAAGGATCCCAGAATTCCTCAATTAGTCCCATCCTATACCTCAACTTATGATTATCCCATCATTATCAATGTTGTCGGTGGAAAAGTTGTTAAAGGTATGAGAAGTTGGCTCGATCATCAACCATGGTTCCTAAAATACCCTTCCTATATTTTCCCGTTCTCTGACGAGATGGAAGTTGGTTTGCGGTATAGGTACCAAAGTGGAAATCCATACACACCAAAGTACTTCACAACTTCTCAACGATTTTGGGAAGGTGGCATTCAATGGTCTCGTGGTATGTGGATTGATTCTCAGAACATTAACTCCTCTCGTTACCCTGCTTACAGCCGACTTGATATCCAGTGGATAAGTCGATATTACATGAAGGGCTGGAATATCAATGTTTATCTTTCTATTATGAACGTATTAAATAGGAAAAACGTCTTTTACCATGAATATCGAAGCGATGGCACAACCGAAACAGTGTACCAGTTTGAGTTTTTCCCTGTTGGTGGTATTGAGGTGGAGTTTTAGTATAGTTATCTTGTTCAATCTCGTTGTATGTACGTTTGAAAGTAAAGCTCAACATGCAAATACAGAGTCTTTTTTCGTTGACACAGGGAGTAAACTTCTTCTTCCTGCCACATTAACACTCGTTGCGTTAACAATTGACCATCATGTTTCATACCAAGCTTATACCGCGAGAAACACATATGAACCATTACGAAGCATCACGAAAACATTGTCCCAATATGGAAATACGCTCACTGCCGGATGTATAACCCTTTATGGTATTTATGCTCTTGGATGGAACGACACTATTGCTCTCCTAACATCAGAGCAAATTGTTTATTCACTGGCACTTACAAGTACGGTAGGAATGCTTTTAAAACATGTGTTTGGGCGTGAACGCCCTTATAGTGCAACATCTGCTTCTGGCACCTGGCATGGCCCTGTGGTTACGCTGTACCCATCAAAACGTAATGGAAAACCTCTCTCATCATACACCTCGTTCCCTTCTGGACACGCGCTTGCATCGTTCTGCGTTGCTACTGTTTTTGCCGATGCGTACCCTCAAACAGCTGTTCCTCTTGTAAGTTACTCACTTGCAACACTAATTACTGCCAGTCGTATCCCCGAACACCAACACTGGTTAAGTGATTGCCTTGCTGGCGCTTTCCTGGGATACATAGGAGCTAAACTTTCTCAACAGTGGGTACGTACCTCTGTGATAGTCTTTACAATAAATACTCCTTCATCGTTTTCACTTACACTCTCCAAACCATTTTGATGTGCAATAAGTCTGCGTAGGAACATTTCGAATGACTCCTGAACTTCTTAATTTAGCCTATACCTCCTTGTAATCCTTTTCTGTCTTTAGTGTGAATTAGTAAAAAACACTGGAGAAGCAACTAACGGATATTGGAAAAATTATCCCTTATTTGCGTAAATCATCTGATGTCCGAACACCAAGCGAACCGTAAATTCGTACAGTTGCTTTTGATTTGTTGAGTGTATAAAAATGAATACCCTTGATATTATGATCGAGAAGGTCTAACACTTGTTCCGTTGCCCAGTGTATTCCTACCTGTTGAAAAGCTTCGTCACTCTCAGTGCGTCCAAGTGCTTTCAGTAGCTTCGCAGGGAAGCGTGTCCCACCAGCTTGGTCAGCAATTCGATATAGAACCTTACGAGAGGTAATTGGCATAATCCCAGCAATTATAGGAACTCGAATTCCTGCAAGTTCACAACGTTCACAAAAATCGTAGAAATCCCGATTATCAAAAAACAGCTGTGTGCAAATATAGTCAGCACCTGCATCAACTTTTGCCTTTAAGTACTCTATCTCCTTCAGCCGATTTGGAGTTTCTGGGTGCCCTTCAGGATAACCTGCTACACCAATACCGGCAGATGGGTAGTGGTGTTTCAAAAACGTTACCAACTCGTATGCATATCGAAATCCTTGAGGGTGTGGTGTAAAGTAAATTTCGCCTTGCGGAGGATCACCTCGGAGCGCCATAAAATTTTCTATACCAGCCTGCTGATATTCGTCAATTAGTGCTCTAATTTCATCTCGACTAGCCCCCACACATGTTATATGAGATACCACAGTTAACTGGGTTTCTTTCTGTAACCGTACCACAAGGTCTTTTGTGTAAGAGCGTGTACTCCCACCAGCGCCATACGTTACACTTACATACGATGGCTTCAGTGGTGTTAACTCTTTAATTGAATTAAAGAGTTGCATTGAAGCTTGTTCAGTTTTGGGAGGGAAAAACTCAAAACTGAAATGTGGTCCTGGTTGTTGAAAAATTTCTCTTATATTCATACACATTCACAATACTTCAATAGATTATACTCAATTCATTCATTGAATTCAATGTTTCTCGTTCTTTTCCTGTTGAAAAGCTGAGAAAATTCTTGCACTTTTTGAAAGTAATACGATCACCATCAACCAAGTAGGAATGTTATGAAAAAGATACCATCGCACATGCCACATCAAGATTTCCTTGGGCGCATACCAACAAAGTATCACCACATTGCAGTATGTGTGTTACTAACTCTTTCGCTTATGATTTTCTTCCGTGAAGTTGTTTTTCAAAATAAAACATTCATTGCAGCTGATACAATAGCTGGAAAATCTTTTGAAACTTTGATGAAAGATGCAGAATCTCAGGGGATTTTTCCTCTATGGAACCCATATATCTTCTGTGGCATGCCTGGTTATGCAAGTTTGTCCGTAAATGGCCCTCGGCATTTCGATCTTTCAGATCTCATCTTTAGTTATGTCCGAACACTTTACTCAATTATCTTCTTCAATAACTGCGAAATTGGATACATTTTTCTCTACTATTTTCTGCTAGGAATTGGTGTGTATTGGCTCGTATATCGGAAATTGAAAAATACCCTCATAGCGTTCTTTGCAGCATTCGCTGTTATGCACTCTACAGCTTACGTTGTTTTTATCATGATCGGTCACATGACGAAAGTACCTGTTATCGCATTTCTTCCTTACGTTCTCATTATTCTCGAAGAACTTCAATATCGGTTCCGCGTGTGGTTAGCATTGGCACTTGTTATTATTGTCCATTGGATGTTAAAACCGATGCATCTTCAAGTAATTTTTTATTCATTCTTTACAGTGGGAATCTTTGTGGTGTACTTTTTTGTTCGTTCACTCCTAACAAAGAATTCGCCTTGGGGAGTATTCAGAGCCGCTGCCACCTTTACTATTGCTGCCCTACTCGCAATTGCAATGACTGCCGACCAATATTTTCAAACGTACGAGTATTCAAAGTATTCCATTCGAGGCACGAGTCCTTTGCTAGAACAAACCACGAGCGAAAAAACGCAACCAGCATCAAGCGGCGGATTAGACTATAATTACGCTACTAACTGGTCGTTTGCCCCCTCCGAAATGTTAACATTCCTCATTCCTTCTGCATACGGCTTTGGAAATTACACATATAAAGGAATACTTACACGAAATCAACCAATACGTATCAACACATACTTTGGGCCACAACCTTTTGTCGATAGTCCTCAGTACATGGGAATTCTTGTCTTCCTCTTAGGAGTGCTTGGATTTTGGAAGTTTAGAAAGGATCCTTTCATTCAATTCAGTGCAATTGTTGTTGTTGTTTCACTTCTCATTTCATTTGGTAAAGAATTTCCCTTTTTCTATGACCTTTTGTTCTATTACTTTCCCTATTTCAATAAGTTTCGTGTTCCTTCCATGATTCTTATACTTGTTCAACTTTTTTTCCCGATTCTTGCGGCGTATGGACTCAACTGGTTAGTAACAGCTCCCAATACACTTCCAGATTTTCAAAAAAAGCGCTGGAGAATCCTTGCATATAGTACTGTTGGAGTAGCATTGCTTTCGTTTATTGCACGCGATGTTTTCATTTCCATCTACCAACTTATCGTTCCACAAGCGAGTGTCTACGAAAAATTTAGCCAAGCATTCGGATCAAATACGTTTGTACTGGACGAACTCTATCGAACAATTACAACCATGGTTAGTACTGATATTACCGTCGCTCTTGTTTTGATTGCAGTATCATCCATTGCACTCTTATACTACTGGAACAAAAAAGTCTCCTTATCCTTTTTCATCATAATTATTATTTCTCTCACAATTTTCGATCTGTGGCGCATTAATGAAAAACCTAAAGAGCCACTCCCAAAGAATAAACTTCAAGAAACTTTTTCTACTCCAGATTACGTTGCGTTTCTCCAAAAGTATGATACAACCTTGTACCGTGTACTTGAATTTGAGAATGGACACCCTCCATACAACAATGCATTAGCATACTGGCGAATTCAGAATGCGTATGGATACCATGGTGCTAAAATGCGACAAATTCAAGATGCATTCGATGTTATTGGACTTGGAAATCCTCTCCTATGGGGACTCATGAATGTTCGATATGTAATCTCAGACCAGCCCGATTCAAGTTCACTTTTTATTCCGCTTTTCAAAGGACAACGACATTATGTATACCTTAACCGCGCGCATCTTCCTCGAGCATTTTTCGTAAACCGATACCGCGTCGCTTCAGCATTAGATATTTTGACAAATATAAAGAATTTGACGTTCGATCCTACTGATGTTGCATTCGTCCTTGAAGATCCAAAGCTTTCTATCGATCCCCCAACACCAGCAGCATCGGTGGAATACACACACTATGGTATTCAAGACCTTGAACTGCGTGTGAAAGCAACAGGAAACAATCTTCTCTTCCTTAGCGAAAGCTGGTACCCTGCAGGCTGGAAAGCGTTCATCGATAACAAAGAGCTACCAATCTACCGGCTCAATTATATGTTTCGAGGAATTGTCGTCCCCCCTGGGGACCATCTGATACGAATGGTGTTTGAACCTCAATCGTTCTATATAGGAAAGTGGATTAGCCTCATCACAAACATTGTTGTATTAGGTGGATTACTTTTCTTCGTTGCTCAAAAGGGTAAACAGTATATAAATCGACGAACAAAGTGATATTTCACACGAATGCGTATCTCAATTCTTGACTTCATCAAGAGAATTCAGTACCACCTTACTCGTGGTGATGAACGAACAGCCCGTACAAAGCGGAATATTATTGCAATGTTCGTTATCCGCGGACTTAGCCAAGCTACAGGTTTACTTATTGTACCGCTTTCACTTCAGTGTTTACACCGCATTGAGTACGGCCTATGGCTTACGTTGAGTTCAATAATTATGTGGTTCGGCTTCCTTGATATTGGCCTTGGGAATGGGTTACGAAATAAATTGGCTGAAGCCATTGCTCAAAATAATCTTTTACTTGCGCGTACTTATGTGAGTACCACCTATGCTTTTCTTATTATTATTTGCTGTTTTTTACTAATTCTATACGTTGGTATAAGTCCTTACCTTAATTGGGCTCAATTTCTAAATGCTCCGCGTGAGCTCTCTACTGAATTATCAATTGTTGCCTTCATAACATTCATAGCTTTCTCTGTTCGTTTAGTACTGGGAATCATAACATCAATTCTCTATGCTTACCAAAGACCTGCTCTCAATGGCTTTCTCGATTTTTCCATAAATCTTTTAATGCTTATTTACATTTGGATTCTCGCAACCTTTAAAAAAGGCTCCCTCATTACTTTTAGCATAGGAATCAACGTTGCAACTATTATTGTGCCTTTCTTAGCTTCAATTTATCTATTTACACGCACTTACAAACCAATAGCACCCACAAAACAATTCATAAATTTTGCTTTCGGCAAAGCTCTCATGAATTTGGGAGTCCGATTTTTTGTTCTCCAACTTAGTTACGTTCTTCTCTATTCTACACCTAACATTTTAATTAGTCATTTCTTTTCACCTGAAGATGTTGTACCATATAACATTGCTTATAAATATTATAATCTCTTATCAGTCGCGTTTGCAATACTTTTAACACCATTCTGGTCAGCATATACTGATGCATACACAAGAAAAGATTTCATGTGGATCAAAGTTACAATACGTCGTTTACATCAAGCATGGGTTGTATTAGGTATTTTTGTTGTCCTATTAACACTTTCTGCTAATGATTTCTACAAAATATGGGTTGGGGTTACTGTTCACGTCCCAATAGAACTATCTCTCGCAATGGGGTTTTATGTACTAACTACAGCATGGTCTTCGATCTATGCAAATATTATTAATGGTACAGGGAAAATACAATTGCAAGTATATGTATCAATTATTATAAGCATTCTCAACATTCCACTCGCATATTTACTAGCAGTACAGTTAAAATGGGGAATTATCGGTGTTATTCTCTCGCCATCTTTTTGTATCGCCATAACATCATTTCTTTGGCCAATTCAGGTACGAAAGATATTGACAAACACAGGATCAAAACTTTGGTTAAATTAACAATATGAGAAATAATATTATACATGGTCAGTCATGTAAAATATGTAATACCACAACAAACTATGCATTTCAAGCAACAATTTTAAATAAATATACAATAGAATACTATGTATGTCCGACATGTGATTTTTTACAAACTGAAGAACCATTTTGGTTGGAAGAAGCATACAGAAACCCAATAAATGTATACGATACTGGGCTGCTAACTCGTAATTATGAATTTTCCACTATCATTACAATCATAATATATTTCTTCTTTGACTACCGAAAAACTTTCCTAGATTATGGAGGAGGATATGGTTTATTGACACGTACTATGCGTGATATAGGATTCGACTTTTTCCATTATGATCCTATTACTCCAAACTTATTTGCTCGAGGATTCGAACACAATGACAAAAACCAACATTACGAACTTGTCACAGCAATAGAATGTTTTGAGCACTTTAATAATCCAATTCATGATATTGAAAAAATTCTCTCACTTTCTCGAAATGTATTTTTTACAACAGAACTACGACCCCAACACTTACCTGAACAAACCTGGTGGTACTATGGGTTTGAGCATGGTCAGCATATCTCATTCTATTCAAGTAAAACACTCTCATTTTTAGCCCAAAAGTATAATCTATACTACATTAATTTGGGAAGTTGTCACCTCTTAACATCAAAAAAGTTAAATCCCCTCCTTATACGCGTTCTTATTAGCTTTAGGCATAAAGGTCTGTTCATAAGCATAAAAAAAATAATGAACAGTAAAACGTTATCAGATTATGAGTATTTAAAAAAAAGTACTGTTCCATTTCTATGAGAGTATTATTTGATCATCAAGTCTTTTCATTTTTTTCTTATGGTGGAATACTCCGTTATTATGACGCACTGATAAATCGTTTCTTAGCCGATTCAGAACTAAAACTTTCAATTTCAGCAAAATATGCACGCTCTCAACAACTCTCTTTCCTACAAAATAATCGCGCAATACTTTCACCAATGTTACAGCGGTATAGTTTAAAAGGAATATTAAAAATTCCTGCCTCTTTCTATAATGGTTTAATTGTGAAACCAACCAACTATGTTTTTCAAACACTTAACAAATATCATTCAGTTGCTTCGCTTAAATTAAAAAATTATGATGTATTCCATCCAACGTACTATAACCCTTACTTTACCCACTATCTCAATGACAAACCATTTGTCCTCACAGTCCATGATCTAATTCATGAAAAATTCCCTCACTATTATCAAACACAGCGTTATATTCCACAATGGAAGGAACTCCTTTTAAAAAAAGCTACAGCAATAATTGCTATTTCAAATTATACGAAACAGGATATTATTAAATATTACAACATAGCTCCTGAACGAATTACGGTTATCTACCATGCAAACTGTTTAAATCCAAGACTCTCTAGTAGTATACCCACTCCTATTCACGTACCACGGCGTTACATTTTGTACGTTGGTGACAGACAAGGTTATAAAAACTTTTCTTTCTTCCTTACAAGCATTTCGAAGTTGCTTCGTCTTGATCCTACTTTACACGTACTTTGTGCAGGAAGTAAACCATTTACACAAGAAGAACATGCATTAATCTCCAGACTGAGGATTGAGAAACAAGTTCACCATGTACCCATTGAAAATGATTCTCAACTTGTTTTTATGTACAAAAATGCTCTAGTATTTGTTTTTCCCTCTCTCTCTGAAGGATTTGGATTCCCTGTTCTAGAAGCTTTTTCTTGTGGTTGTCCTGTTATTGTGAGCAATGAAGGTGCACTACCAGAAATTGCAGGAAATGCATGTATAATATTTGACGCAAGAAATTCAGAATCACTTGTCGAAGCTGTTAAACAAGTACTCGACAATGAAGATATACGAATCTCACTTCGAGAAGCAGGGTTCTTACGAGAGCGGGATTTTTCATGGGACCGAACTGCTCGTGAAACAAAACAGGTTTACAAAAACATCATGCAAACAACAAATTAATAATATATATGCTCTACATCCTTTTACCTGTACACAACCGAAGGGATATTACTTATCAGTTCCTTCAACATCTCAAGATTCAGACATACACCAACTATCATGTCGTGCTGCTTGATGATGGCTCAACAGATGGAACTGCTGAATTGGCTAAAACCATTATTCCTTCGATAACCATTTTGAAAGGAAATGGTACATGGTGGTGGGCTGGCGCACTTCACGAAGGGTACAAGTGGTTAAAAAATAATTCCTGTACAGAAAATGATTACGTACTCATCATAAATGATGATGTAATATTTAAACACGACTATCTTCACATCGGTGTTGAAACACTTAAGCAACATCCGAAAACCCTTGTTATTTCCACCGTCTATGGAATCGAATCTGGGAAACAAGTTGATGGTGGAACATACATGGATTGGAAGCATTGGAAGTCTTCGCTTGTGACGGATTCCTCAAAAGTAAACTGTGCATCAACACGAGGATTATTTATACATGCGCTCGATTTCATTACACTTGGTGGATTCTATCCTAAATTATTACCACACTATACATCTGATTACGAATTTACAATCCGTGCGCATCGCCTTGGATTTCGTTTTCATATTGAACCTTCTCTTGTTCTTTTTGTTCACGAGACCACAAGCGGTATATTTCACTTTCGTGATGAAACGTCGTACATAACCTTTCTCAGAAAATTATTTTCAAAAAAATATACTCTTCAACCTGTCTATTTGTCAATTTTTGTTGTACTTGCATGCCCCTGGAAGTGGAAACTAAAGAATTTATTGCTTATTTGGACAAGTACTTTATGGAAAATTGTCAGATATTTTTTCATTATCCATTATAAAAACGTAAAGCAACGAATCACTCAATGGAAATAACGGTCACTGAACAATTTCAAACCCCTATACTTTTCCTCATCTACAATCGTCCAGATACAACTCTTCGTGTTTTTGAACAACTAAAGAAAATAAAACCACGACATCTCTACATTGCAGCAGATGGTCCTCGACCACATAAAACGGGTGAAGCTGACTTATGTCAACAAACGCGGTTGCTTGTTCTCAATAATATCGATTGGGAATGTGACCTCCATACTCGATTTCTCGTCTCGAATGTTGGATGTAAAATGGCTGTTAGTTCAGCACTCACATGGTTCTTCGATCATGTCAATGAAGGAATCATACTCGAAGATGATTGTTTGCCTCATATCTCTTTCTTCTATTTTTGTCAAGCACTTCTCGAATACTATCGAAACGATACAAGGGTTATGCATATTGGGGGGTCAAATTTTCAAGATGGAATTATTCGGAGTGATGGAAGCTACTACTTTTCAAGGTTGGGACATATCTGGGGATGGGGAACGTGGAAACGGGCATGGAAGTTCTATGACGTTGCACTTTCACAATACCCATTTGCTCGTACAGATAAGCACTTTCATTCGGTTTTCCCTACGAAACGCATCGAACGGTACTGGATGAGAAATTTTGAACTCGTGTATTCAAACAAACGCGATACTTGGGATTACCAATGGCAATTTGCTCTCTTTCTTAACCGTGGACTTGCAATAACACCCAATGTAAATCTTGTGAGCAACATTGGTTTCTCAGAAAATGCTACACACACTACCGATCATTTCCACGATATGGCGAATCGCCCAACATACCCCATCACCGAAATTCTCCATCCGACGCAAATGATTATCAATATAGAAGCAGATATTTACACAATGAACAGGTACCTTAATCCACCGAAATGGAAAAAGGTGATCTACCTTTTTAAACAAATGTACTATACATACATTCATCAAGACTAGACAATATCGTAGTAGACATTCTATGCAAACACTAAACATACTTCTTCTCAATAAATCTGATGCAGGGGGAGGCGCAGCAATCGCTTGCCGGAGATTACTTGAATCATTACAAAAGAATTCTGTCCACGCAACGATGCTCGTTCAACAAAAAACTACAAGCAATGCTCATATTCTCTCAACAACACATACACGTGTAAAAGAATTTTATAATCTCCTCCTCTTCCTTGCTGAGCGAGCATGGTTTCTTTTATATGAAAAATCCGCAGATGTACGGTTTGCTTTCTCACTTGCAAACACTGGCGAGACAATCTCAAAAGATCTTATAGAGGAAACTGATATTCTCCACTTGCACTGGATTAACCAAGGATTTATTAGCTTCAATGGTTTACACACTTTATTCTCGTCTAACAAACCGATCATGTGGACACTCCACGATATGTGGCCATTTACAGGGGGATGTCATTACGTTGGGTCGTGCACCAAGTATCGAACAGAATGTAATTTCTGTCCCTTCCTCCGTTGGCCATCGTCAAGCGATCTCTCACAGAAAATCTTCCATAAGAAAAAAAGACTGTACTCATCACTCAACCCTCTACGAACAGTGTTTGTAACCTGCAGTCGTTGGCTTGAAACAATCGCACGACGAAGTGCGTTACTCCAACACTTTCAAATTACAACTATCCCTAATCCTATTGATACTTCACTCTATCACCCTGTAGAGAAAGCTACCGCTCGATGTACTTTAGGTCTGCCTCTCGATAAAAAACTTATTCTCTTCGGTGCCGGGAATATCTACGATCCTCGAAAGGGCCTACAACACCTTATTAAAGCCCTCAACATCCTCAGAAGAGAACTTGGCGACAATGCTTCTGCTCTCGAGGTAATCTTCTTTGGTAAGGCAAAACATCCTCTTAACCATACCATTCCCTTCAAATCATATTCGTTGGGAGTCATTTCCGACGAAGCAACGCTCATCAATCTCTACAACAGCTGCGATGTTTTTGTTCTTCCTTCCACGGAGGATAACTTACCGAACACAGTAATGGAAAGTTTAGCTTGTGGTACTCCCGTTGTTGCTTTTAACATTGGGGGTCTTCCAGAA
Organism: Bacteroidota bacterium; assembly: GCA_026416125.1. Lineage (GTDB taxonomy): Bacteria > Bacteroidota > Ignavibacteria > UBA10030 > UBA10030 > JAOAFT01. The sequence continues at coordinate 36,381 of JAOAFT010000013.1, read as the reverse complement.
CTGATCGATCACATGGAGAATGGTTACCTAGCACAACCCTTTTCACCGGAAGACCTTGCTCACGGACTGAAAGTGTTACTCACGACACCATCATACGGCACATTTTCTCACCGCGCACGGCAAAAGGTCATCACAACGTTCTCAATGGACGTTGTTGCAAAGCAGTACCTTACACTCTACGAACACTTATGCACAGCGTTGTAAATTGGTAGTACTGAATTTACGTACGAACGACTGTCCGAAGAATTTCTGCAAACTCACGAGCAATCGCTTCCCTGCTGAAACGCTTTGCTCTTTCTGGATTTGGTGTTAAATGAGACAGGTACTCAAATATATCAGTGCAATGGTACGAATATGGGAAAATAACCCCGCTGTTTGTCATGCGGAGTAATTCAGCCACCTCCTCATTGTCATCTCCAAAAGCAAGAATTTTATTCCCTGTTCGCATATATTCGAACAATTTTCCTGGAACATGCCTCTTCTCGGTTGCACAAACGAGGAGATACGATGCATTCATCATTTCTTGTACAACTTCTTGGTATGGTACAAACCCTCGATATTCCGTGTACTCATCCAAACCACTTTCGTGGACTGCGCAACGAATTCCAGGGCTAACCGTTCCAATAAAACGAAGACGAAGTTTTCGTCCATGTTCAATTTCAAGTTTTAGGGCTTTCCACAGATTGTGTGGATTTTGAAAATCGAAGATATTACCTGCGTGGAGAAGTATTTCCATATCAGTCCCCTGTTTTACTACGGTTGAAAACTTTTCTTCGTTGTACCCCCAGTAACATACGTAGGACTTCTGTTGAAGAAAGGAATACTTATCACAAAAATACTCCCGTGTGTCTTTCGTAACGAATACAACTGCTGAAGCATGTTCCATAACAATTTTTTCTAAAAAATTATCGAATGCCCGAGTGAGAAAACTACGTTTGAATCCACGGTAGTATGCAATATCAACCCACGGGTCAATAAGAACACAAACGAGTGGAATAGAATACTTTTTACTTAGTTTGAGGCCAATGAGGTGTGTACTATGAGGTGGACCAATTGTTACAATAACCTCAGGAAGGTGCTTTTGAACAATTGTTGTAGCACCTTGGGGGGCTGAAAAGTACCATCCAACGCGTGCATCGGGAATAAAGAGATTCATACGAATCCATATTGCAACTTTATGACGCCACGAAGCATTCGCCAGGGAAATGGTTTCCGATGCAACAAGTGGTTCATTTTCTTTCTTCCCTACGAATGAACGGTATAAGTGAAAAGGATCGTTGGCTTGCGTTCGAATGACTGTTATCGAAGGATCGACATCTGCGAGAAGGCTTTCATCCCGTGCAGAGAATGTATCGTCTTTAACCGTGAGAACTGAAACACGCCAATCGAGTTGACAAAGGTACTTCGCAATGTAGAGGGGCCAGTGTACTGTTGCCTTTCCAGACGGTGGCCAAAAGTACGATATGAGAAGGAGATGATTCATATCTTCTTAGCGAGCACCAATAATCCTGCACCCGAATGTTTCGTCATGTTGTAATCAATCAACATGCTAACGAAAAAGAACGGAAAGATAAAACAGTAGTAAAACGGAAGTATAGCGAAAAACACTTTCGACTTATTCACTAGCATTAATGGAATTTTAATTCCACATCGCCATGCACGCATTCCCCACACACCGTACGTATACTGAATAGACACATCAGAGAACCCCGCGTTTCTGAGTTTCTCTCGCATTTCATCATTCCCATATCCTGTCCGAGCATGCTCACCAATAAAGCTTTCTTCTCCTTTAGTGTGTACATCGGATCCCCCCTGTAACGAGGGTGTTGTAATTAACAGTATTCCCCCTTTCTTCAGAGCACGAAAGAAATTGTGAAATACTTTTTGATCATCGTGAATATGTTCCATAACATCAATTGAGATAATGCAATCGAATGTATCGACATACGCAATTGAGGTTAGATCTTCAACACCAAACTGGCAGTTCATGAGCCGTTCGCTATGGAAAAACTCAGTACAATCACGAATGTACTCCTCTTTAAGATCGACTGCAACAATGGAAATGTTCGGAAATTTCTTTGCGATGTAGTACGAGTACTGTCCAAATCCACAACCGGCATCGTACACCACAAATGGCTCATGATGATGCTTAAGAATTCTACGGAGTTCCCTTTTAACGTACCATTCTCGCAAAAAGAATATTCCTAGGATTTTATAAAATACTTTCCGGAACAGAGAGTGCCCTCGGATAATGGAACCAAAACTATTCTTAATTGGATCGTATTGCATTATGCTCTCTCGCTCCGAAGTACTTCGACAAATTCTTCGATTGCTTTAACCAAAGTTTCCCAAGAAAACCGACTTTTTTCCTTCCGTACCCCTTCTCGAAGTCGAGGCTCCCATCCTTCTGTGTAAAACGTACGTATTGCATCGGCTAGAGCTATTGTATCACAAGGTGGCACAACGAACCCTGTCTTTCTATGGTTCACAACTTCTGCTAACCCTCCCACATCTGTTACGATTACTGGAGTATCAAAATGGTAAGCAATTTGAACAATCCCACTTTGTGTGGCGGACCGATATGGGAGAACAACACAATCTGCTGCACAGAAATACAATGCAACAGATTCATTAGGTATATAGTGTGATACAAATTCTACCATTGTTTCGAGATGCAATGATTGTACTTGGCGGTGGTACTTCTCTTCATCATCATAGAATTCGCCAACGACGTAGAGCTTAGCCTGTAAAGGTGTTGCCACATGAGCAAACGCTTCGAACAATATGTCAAGCCCTTTGTACTGACGAATGTATCCAAAAAAAAGAAGCACTTTTTCTGCTGTTATTCCTAAACGTTGTCGCGCCTCTGCTTTTGGGATAGGATCACCAAATAGTTCATACACTGGGTGTTCTACTCGCTTTGAAAGCGCATATGGGTACATCCGTTTCAGATCAGCCTCCACTGTGTTGGATTGAACAAGAAACCCGTCAACTGCAGAGAATGCATAGTTTGTAAAAATTCTATCCCCTACCCTCCGTTCGTGCGGAATAACATTGTCACAAATAGCAAGCACGATTGTTTTTGTACGATATTTTACAATTCGTGCAATCGTTCCAAAGCATGGTCCAAAGAACGGTAACCAGTACTTAAAAATGAGGACATCATACCCTCGACGTCGAAGATTGTACCCAACTCGTATCCAGTTCAATGGATTCATCGAATCCACTAATTGTTCTGTACGGAGTTGTATACCAGGACTTCCTGCTTCTTCCTGTGATTTTCCTGGGAAGAACACAGTTGGATACTGACGTTTAAATGTCACCACATCAACAGCGTGAAAACGCGTTAAGTACTTTGTCAATAAACCTACGTAGTGTGCAATGCCACCACGCCAGGGATATGCAGTCCCTAAAATGAGAATTTTCATTTGACTGGCAATAGTGTTTTGATAGTTTCAATGACACGGCTAGGTACTAAGTATTGCATACAATTATTGGGGCACGTCGGAGAAAAGTAGCACGAACACTCGTACTCAGGCTCGAGAATAATTCCCCTGCCATATAGTTCAAATTCGTGCTTATTGAATATGTTGTTGAAGAGAACAATCCTTTTTTTAAGGCCTATTGCAATGTGAAGTGCCATTGTAACGGCTGTTACAACAAGGTCACAGTGATTCATAAGATTAATGAATCCATTCAGCGAATAGTGTCCGAAGTACTTCGCTCCCGATAATTTTGCAAGTCGAGAATTTTTTTCATGCTCTTGTTCACCACCAAGAAGTACAACTTCGTACCCATTTTTCTTTAGATCCTTAGCAAGTGTGACCCAATATTTATCAGGCCACAAACGCGATGTCCAACGTCCACCGCATCCTGTATTCAGCCCAACAACCTTTTTTTTGCTTGCAAATTTCCATTTTGGATCGTGCCACTCTTTGAAAGGAAGTATATACTCTTCACCACTAAACTCGTAACCGGCCATTTCAAAGAGTTCTACGAGATAGCTTTTTGTGTTTGCTTTATTTACATCATCAAAAAGACCTGTAAGGTATTTATATCGAGCTGCTGTATTGATTGGTGAACACACACCATGCACAAGTTCAAACCCGAATTTTTTCTTCGCTTGTACTTTATTCAGTAATGCACACGCTTCTCGATCTTTGTCGAAATTGTACGCACGTAAGAAAGGCGTTTCTACAATTGTCATGATTGACTCAAGGGAAAAAGGGAGTTTAACATCGACAATGTCGGGAAGTATTTCTGGTGTTCTCGTTACCCACCAGAGTTTTGCATTGGGATAGTCAGCCTTTAAACGGTGAAGTATCGGCGTTGTTCGTATAACATCACCAATGGCTCCGAGTTTAATAATGAGAATATCCTGCTTTATAATATCCTTGTAAGTGCAATCCTCACAGTGGACACCGTGCTGTTTGTGTGGAACACACGGAATATCACCCTTAAAAAATCGGCATCGGTGCTCAACGTTCATAGTATCCCTCAGTTATTATCTTTTTGTCGATCATAGTGAATTGCAAGAACAAATGATGGACTACTGTGCCCTTCCTGATGAATTACTTCGAACATTGCTGGGTATTTTTGCAACGCTGGTTGTACATACCGACGTAATGTTGACGACCATTGGAAGTTATCGTAGAGAATATGCGTCATCCCCCACGCACGCCAATGATTCACAAGTGTATCGGGATCAGTAGTTTCAATTGAGTAAACACCATGTGTTTTATAATCATCCGTATAGATTCTGAACAATTCTGCCTTCCGACAAATAATTCCAACTGAATCCTTCGGGAGATTCTTCGCAATCCACCGACACGCCTTCAGGTAGTTAACCCAATCGGGGGTATATCCAGCGAACTCATCCCCTTTAAGATTAGCTTTTAGTATTGGTAGATTATGCTTTACGGCATCACCAAGGTAGACCATTGTGGAAACACATAGAGCAACAGTACAAATAGTGTACCAACTTTTCAAAGAAGATGTAATAGTGTTTCTTGTCCGCAGTACACGATGCAGAACATGTTGGAGTCCATACAAGAACAATGGAATAAAGAGTGGTACCATTGGGACGAGCATGCGTGGTGTTACAAAAAGTGTTTGTAGTGCAAACGAGATACTGAGAATATATACAAAAGCATAGAGTCCCAATATTCCAAGCACACGTTCTTTTTTCCATAGTGCTACTACAATACCAACAAAAAGAATTAGAGAAAACAAAATTCCTAGAATTGATGTCATATCGTGAATAAGTATCCCAGTCGCTATAGCATGTTCTTCTTTATGTGGTAACCCTAATGCCTTAGGTATTAAGGTATTAACATAGACAAAGAGGTTATCTCGGATACGTATGAGAAATCCCTCGAATGTTTCCATCCCTAAGGTTGGATTGTATGGGTTGATTTTGAATATATCAGACGATTGCGCCAATACTGGTTGGCCACGAGTGAATTCGAGAACTTTCATCGGAGTGTATAGAAAGGCACACACGATTATAAAGAGAATCCCCTGTTTCCATCGCCGTGCAACAAAAATCCAAAGCACAATAGCGATTGGGAGTGTTGCTCCGATGGCACGGATATAAAACCCAACCATTGCTAGGAGAGCAACTAGGGAAATCGCTAGAACAGACTCATACTGCTGTCTTTCTTCAACAGTGAACAATGCATGGAACACCCACAGTTCAATAAAAAGAAAAGCCATTTCACTGTAGGTATGACAAGCGTACTGAAGCACCAAAAGATTTGATGCAAAAAGAACTATCGATAGAAGAAACGTACTCTTCTCAAGGCGATTTCTAAAGATAACATAGAATGAAATCAACGAACCAATGTAAAATGCAAGGGACGAAAGTTTTAGTACAAGAATATTCATTCCAAACAAAAAAACGAGAATGCTTAAGAGCATGGGATACCCTGGTGACTTAAACCCAATCGGAAGCATCCCTTTTTTGATGAAGTCGTTAGCTTGGAGGATATAGGTAGCATCATCTCCACCTGTACTCAACTTTACATCGAAGAGCATGAGTGCAGCACAGAATCCCCAACACACAAGTACGACAAGAAAAACACGGGAATTCCGTAAAAATCCTGAAACCAATCGAGGGAAGATTTCTTCTTGTTGCTTCTCTTTTACACCTTTTTTCATAGTACAAATTTCAACTTGTTCATTGCAAAAAGACTCATTCTGAACAAGAGCCACCCATGTTTAAAACGAGAAATATTTGTTGTACCATACGTGCGTTCGTAGTACCGCACTGGTACTTCAACAATTTTTAAATTCAACTTTGCTGCACCAAAAATAAGATCGAAATCTCCAAAAGGATCAAATTCTCCAAAATAAGTACGATTCTTTGCGATCCGTTCATAGTCTTTTCTCAGTAGCACCTTCGTACCACATAACGTATCTTTAAAACGTTGACCGATTAGCCACGTAAAGAGTAAACTGAAAAATTTATTACCCAATAAATTTAAAAAGCGCATTGCCTCTTTTTCCATCGGGTAAACTAATCTACTACCATTGATAAATTCACCATGGTTTGTGGCAATCAAATAAAAAAACTTTTGCAAATCATCCGGAGCAACAGTAACATCAGCATCATATATCATAAGTACATCACCATTTGCATACCGGAATCCTTCGCGAACTGCATCGCCTTTTCCTGTGCCACGTTGATGGTACGCCTTAATATCACGTATACTGCCGTACAGTTCCTTCACTCTAAGTATTTCTTCCCATGTACCATCAGTCGAATGACCTTCAACGAAGATAATCTCTGTATGCTTCCCAAGTTCTGGTAACCTTGACACTATCCGTTCGATGTTTCCTCGCTCGTTACGTGCAGGGACAATAATTGAAACTGAGAGATCCATTGAACGATCATATGTGAAACGAGGTCGAGCTACAATGTATCGACTCACACATAACTTCTTAAAAAATGGAAGATGAGCAATGTACTTGTTAAATAACCACGAAAGAATTGGAATATACTTAGGGATCAGTAAAAATTGCCCAGTTCGAATAACTTCATAGTCAGCTATTTCAAGTAAATTGAGAATATCGTTTGTGTTGATCCAATTCTGTCTGGGTTGTGGAGTTTTTAAATGTAACTTTTCAGCCAGCGTAAGAATCGGTTCCCACAGAAAATTATAGTACGTAATTATGAGTCGTGTATGAGGATGCATTACCCTTCTTGCTTGAGCTAACGTTATTTGAATATCTTTTAAATGGCCAATAAGATCGACCATGAGAACATAGTCAAATTTTTTATCAATCGTAAAATTCTCCGCATTAGCACAGTGAAATTCCATGTGGGGATACTTTTGACGGGCTATATCAATCATCTTCTCACTCACATCAAGGCCAACACCAACTTCAGGAGAACATGCAGCAAGAAGATCTCCGGTAGCACACCCTAGCTCGAGCACAACAGATCGTGGCTCCACAAGGAATTGAATCATTCGTTGAAGACATCGATGGTAGTATGTATTTTTTCCTTTCCAGTAATCCCAGAAAGGAGCAATCGCATTAAAGTACTCTACACGATTCGTAAAGTTGTACTGTTTAATCTTCTTGTAATTAATTTCCATCTTGTACTCTATATACCGACTGATCGTTTATTGGAATAACTCTTTGTATATGCTTTTATAGCATTTCTCGAATCCTGTACGTCTGTCCAGGACGCTGATTGCGTGTAATCATTTCCCCAAGGAGTCCAAGTGAAATGAACTGAACACCCAAAATAATGAGGAGCACACCTACAATGAAAAGGGGACGATTACTGAGAGATGTGTACCCCAACAACCACTCAATCGATAAAACACCATCTATGATACCCCCAAGGATAAGTAAAAGAAGTCCCCAGCTCCCAAAGAGATGGAGTGGTCGTTGAATGTACTTTGCAGTGAAAAGCACGGTAAGAAGGTCTAAAAAACCACGGTAGAACTTCCCAACCGTGTACTTCGATTTCCCATATTTCCGAGGATGGTGTTGAACCACTTTTTCCCCAACTCGATATCCCATTGTATGTACAAGTACAGGAATATATCGATATAAATCTCCGTACAGTACAAGAGACTTTGCTACTTCTGCTCTATAAGCTTTCAACCCGCAATTGAGATCGTGAATTATTACACCGGTAAGTTTCGAGGTAATAAAATTTGCTATACGCGATGGAATCGTATACACAAGTGAATCGTACCGATGTTTTTTCCACCCAGAAACAAGGTCATACCCTTCCATGAGCATTTCATAGAGTTCTGGTACTTCGCGTGGATCATCCTGCAAGTCTGCATCCATTGTGATGATAACATCACCGTTAGCTGCTTCAAAACCAGCCATAAGTGCCGCTGCTTTCCCAAAATTCCTTCTAAAACGGATAGCTCGCACGATACTCGGATACGTCCGATGAAGTGCCTGAATAACATCGAATGACCGATCTTCGCTCCCATCGTCGATAAAAATAACTTCGTACGATGCCCCTAGTACTTCCATAACATTTCTAATTCCATCAAAGAGTTCTGGGAGAGATTCTTCTTCATCTTTCAATGGGATAACGAATGAGAGCGTGTTTCTGTGTGTAGTACGATTATAGTTCTCTGACATATTGTATACCTTTCACAAAAAAATACATCGAAAACGTTCCATAAGCAAGATTCATTGAACTTCCATTGTGTGTTCGCTATATTGGAAGAGTTATGAAAGAAAACACTGTCAAACCCAAAAAATCACTTGGACAACACTTTTTACGCGATACAAATGTACTCCGAAAGATTGTACAATCACTAAACCTCCGCGACGGTGACATTGTTGTAGAAATAGGTGCAGGCGATGGTGCCTTAACACGCTTACTTGTTGAATACCCAATTCTGCTCTTGGCCGTCGAAGTGGACCACCGCGTAATTCCCCTTCTTCAGAAAGAATTTGGTCCACGCATTCGCTTGTACCACCAGGATATTCGCACCATTAACATTTCGGAACTTTGCTACACATACAGGAAACAGCTACGAATAGTTGGAAACATTCCTTACTACTTGACGAGTTCCATCCTCTTCCATCTCTTCAATCACCATTCAGCTATTGTCGATGCAACTCTCATGGTGCAGCGAGAAGTAGCACAACGTATTGTTGCTCAACCGAATTCAAAAGCGTATGGTATTCTCTCTGTTGTATCGCAATTCTACACCGATCCAACTCTTCTTTTCACTATCTCACGGAATGTGTTTTACCCCAAACCTACTGTCAATTCGGCACTCGTTCGTTTTCTGTTTCGTCACACTATAGCAGACGTGAATGAAGCTCTCTTTCTTAGTATCGTTAAAGCAACCTTCGGGAAACGGCGAAAAACTCTTAAGAATAGTCTCCAATACTTCGGTCTTTCACCAGCAATGCTTCGTACACTTCCATTGAATTTGAACAGACGTCCTGAAACTCTCACACTCAGAGAGTTTCTTCAATTAACACAACATGTTTCACAACTATCACAGCATGGTCATGAATAAACTAATTTCTGCATTCTCCCCTTTCCTCCTTCCCCTAACACCTGCAGATGTTGTCTCCATTGTGTTTCTTACGTTGCTTACTTTCTTAAACATCATTTTCTTCCAACGTGTAGAGCAAGCGTCACTTCTCATATTAGTAAATTGTAGTGTTACAATCGGGATATTGTTGCTTTCTAAAAAAGCATATGACTCACGTTCAAATATTTGGGGTGCACTCCATCGCTGGTACTACTACCCATTCATCCTCTTCGTGTTCAAAGAAATTTACCTGATGGTTCGTCCTATCCATCCAATTGACTACGACCAACTCTTCATTGCTATCGACCGATGGTTCTTTGGCGTTGATCCAACTGTATGGCTTTCACAATTTGCTCATCCTATTCTCACGGAAATCCTTCAGTGGGCATATTTTTCGTATTACTTCCTCTTCATCATTCTTGGATATGAATTGTTTCGAAAGTACGATATGAGCACTTTTGATCGTGCTGCATTTTTCATTGTGTACGGATTTTACCTATCATACTTAGGTTACTTCCTCCTTCCTGCTGTTGGACCACGTTTTACACTCCACAACTTCTATGCAATCAACGAAGAACTACCTGGACTGTGGCTTACCCCATTCATGCGTGAATTTATCAATGCTGGTGAATCGATTTCATTCTCAATGCCCAATGCTATCGACTATGTTCAACGCGACGTCTTCCCAAGCGGGCACACACAACTGACGCTCGTTATTGTATATTTAAGTCATCAGTATAAGATATCATCGCGCTGGGGAATTACACTTATTGCAATATTGCTCATTATTTCAACGGTGTACTTGCGTTATCACTATGTTATCGATCTTATTGGTGGTGCTGCATTCTTTTTTCTTACAATGTGGACAGGCCAACGGATTCAAAATGCTTGGCAACAGTTCAAAGAGCGGTTAATAACACCAAATACCTATACTTGATACTCATGGGAAATTCTTCTACTTTCTTTAGCAAAGCTAGAGCTTGGTGAACCTATGAACGCTGAGTACATGATTCACGAATTGGAGGCCTTAGCACGGAACTGCGGTATTGCAATTCGGTACGAAAAAGGGGATTTCGAGGGAGGGTACTGTGTACTTAAAGAAAAGCGACTTATCGTAATCAACAAACGTCTCCTACCTGCACGAAAGGCCTCTGTCCTTGCACAAGGGTTGGCAGAAGTTGGTATTGACGAGGTGTACTTAAAACCTGCGATTCGAGAATTCATTGAAGACGAACTTGCAAAACTCGCACGTTCGTAAATACATGTCAGTTCTGTCGGACTATGGAAAGGTCTTTGTATGAAGATTGTTGTTATCAATGGACCCAATTTGAACCTACTGGGAATTCGTGAACCACACATATATGGTACTCTTACACTGAAAGATATCGAGACACAACTTCAACAAAAGTTTTCGCAGGTAGCATTCGAATTTTTTCAATCGAATTGTGAAGGAGACCTTGTGACAGCTCTCCAAAATGCGGCAACGGCACATGGCATAGTTCTCAATGCAGGTGCATACACACACACTTCCTATGCGATTCGGGATGCAATTGCAGCTATCACAACACCAGTCATCGAAGTCCATCTGTCGAACACTCATGCGCGTGAGGGATTCCGGCATATCTCTGTGATTGCCCCTGTTTGCAAAGGAATCATTGCAGGATTCGGCGCAGCAAGCTACGAACTTGCAGTATGGTGGTTCATCAATTATTCGAAGCAATCGGTATGATCAAAGCCGTTGTCTTTGACCTCGATAATACCCTCGTAGATTTTATGCAAATGAAGCGACAAGCAATTGATGCTGCTATCCATGCAATGCGCGATGCCGGGTTAAACCTTCCTCCAGACGAAATTCGAAGACGAATCGATGAAATCTATCAAGAACGAGGAATAGAATTTCAAAACGTTTTCGATGAGTTACTGTACCGAGAGTTCAGCAAAATTGACTACAAAATTCTCTCAGCTGGAGTTATTGCATACCGTCGAGCTCGTGAAGCAGCGCTTGTTCCCTATCCTCATGTTACGATGACTCTCATTGAACTTTCAAAAATGCACCTTAAACTTGGCGTTGTTTCTGATGCACCTGCACGAGAAGCATGGCTCCGATTGTGCTACCTTAATTTCCATCATATTTTTGACGCCGTTGTAACCTACGACGATACAGAAAAGCGAAAGCCTGCACCTGAACCTTTTGTAAAAATTCTTTCCCTCTTAAACGTCCCTGCTCACGAAGCATTGATGGTAGGTGATTGGGAAGAACGGGATGTTGTTGGTGCAAAGCAGGTGGGAATGAAAACAGTTTTTGCCCGGTATGGGAACACCTTTGGTACTATCGTATCGCATGCAGACTACGACATAGACGATATTTCTCAAGTGATCGACATTGTACGGAATGAAAATGCTCAATAACACAAAAGGTACAATCCTCGGTATTGGAGTTGACGTTGTCGACGTCCCCCGTATGAAAGAAGTCCTTGAGAAGCAAGGAGATCATTTCTTCAAGAAAATATTCAGTGATATGGAGGTTGCGTACTGCAAGACACGGAAGCGACCGTACATTCACTTCGCTGCTCGGTTCGCTGCAAAAGAAGCTGTTGCAAAAGCGATGCGTACAGGGTGGAGTGGCGCTTTCCGATGGAAAGATATTGAAGTAGTAAACGATGATTCCGGCGCTCCACACATTCTCCTCTGTGGTGAAGTCGCTAAAGCGCTTGAAAAGTGCAACGTTCATCTTTCTCTTTCACACACCGACACAACTGTTGTTGCTTTCGTAATTATTGAAGGGAAGTAAGGCAAGCTACGCAGGCAATTCTTTCCGAATGAAGCGATGAACATTTAAGGGGATGTTTTTCCGAAGCTGAAGAAGGGTTGCTATAAAAATTTTATAGACAGATGCTATACCTATCTTTTTCGAAAACACATCGTAGTTCCGTCGCTCAATCTGCTTCAGGAGAAGGTAGTAAATGTTCCCCATGATGCGAGCTGCTGTAAATAAAGGTTTATCGTCTTCAGCAAGATACTGTTTCGCTTTGTAGTAGTATGAACGCGCTCGTGCACACTCGAACTTCATCAATGCAATAAATCGATCATTGTAAACAGCGTTGAGTAATTCTTCTTCTGTATATCCAAATTGTTGTAGATCTTCCTGTGGAAGATAAATGCGCCCACGTCGAGCATCATCTTTAATATCACGCAAAATGTTCGTGAGTTGAAGAGCTATACCGAGATTACTTGCATACTGTTTTGTTGATTCATGGTGGTACCCAAATACCTCAGCACAAATAAGACCAACAGTTGAAGCAACACGGTAACAATATAGCTCGAGTTCCCCAAACGTCCCGTAACGTTTTTGGGTTAAATCCATTTCCATACCTTTTATCAATTCATAGAATAACTCTATTGGGATGTTGAAGCGGTGAATAATCGAGGCAAGTCGATTGAGAAGGGCGTAGTGTGAAACTCCATAGAGTGACCGTTTTAACTCATCAGTCCACTGCAAAAGGAGAACATGTTTTTCCTCTTCATTTTCCCCTTCATCGACAATATCGTCAGTTACCCTGCAAAAAGCGTAAATTGTTTCAATAGCATGGCGCTTCGCTTTCGGTAAGCTCAGAAAAGAAAAGTAAAAATTACTTTTCTTGTTTTGCTCATATGTAGTAAGAGCTTGAATATTCACAGCTATAATTTAATGAAAAAACTACGAAAAAGAAGAGCGACACCGGATTTAACCCCAAGTGCTGGACGTTTTACAAATGTATTATACTGTTGCTTCCGTATGAGTGCCAGAATTTCCGAACCACCAAGAAGTGTAAGTTTTAATTCATAGTTCAATGGAAACCGTACAATAGATACTAACTTCGTACCTCGCTGAAAAAATTGCTCGGTACGGTCAACCATTTCCTTAACAACTTTTGAAACGTTGGGTGAAAACTGAAGCGATAGAAAATCTTCTGCTGAGCAATTGTACCGTTGACATTCTTCCAATGGAACGTACAGTCGATTCTTTTTGACATCAACAGAGAGATCTTGCCAAAAGTTCGTCAGCTGCAATCCTGTGCAAATTGCATCGGAGAGCATAGTGCGTTCAGGATCGGTATATCCAAAGAGATGGAGCATAATCCTACCAACAGGATTCGCCGAGTTTTTGCAGTACTCTAAGACTTCATTCCATGTCCCATACCTATTAGTACATACATCTGTACGGAACGCTGTAAGGAGCTGCATGAAGTATTCTATCGGTAGAGCAAACTGTGATACCGTCTCGCGTAAGGCAATGAAAACAGGGTGCGATGCTACCCCTCTATAACAGTCGTGTAATTGACGTTCCCATTCATCCAGTTTGGAAAGCCGCTCTTCTGGCGTGTATGTCCCTTCGTCAGCACTGTCATCTGCTATGCGGGCAAAAGCATAAATTGCTGCAACGTGCTTCCGAATGTTGCGCGGGAGAAGCATTGAAGCAACCGGGAAATTCTCGTAATGCTTCCGCGCTAGGCGTTGACAGAAATCGAACGCTTCTACTGTTGTATAAATCATTGGAACTACTATAAGTTTACATCAATATCATCGACGGGTATTATGTACACTTCAACAGGTGTATCGAATCCTTTTGCTTTGATTGGTTCGTGAGGCAACGCGGGGATAACATCTTTTACTAATTCATACGTTCGACGTGAAATCATAATTCCCTCAACAGGGGCATTTGACTCGAGTCTGTTTGCGAGGTTCACATCAGAACCAAGTACAGTGTACGAAAGCTTTTTGGGAGTACCAAAGTTTCCAACGACCACAGTACCAGTATTAATGCCAATACGTATTTGGAGTGGAAACAACCCTCGCTCAATCCATTGTCCCTTCAATTCCCTGCATTTCTTCTGCATTGCAATTGCTGCTTTCACACATCGAACTGCATGATCGGGTTGATATTCAGGCGCACCAAAGAAAACCATCAAACCATCACCAATGTACTTATCAACGGTCCCTTCATACTGGAACACGATATCAACCATTGCATTGAAGTATTCACTCAAAAATTGCTGAATAGTGTCTGGATCCATTGGAGCTGAGTAAGTAGAAAAACTTTTTATGTCGCTGAAGAGGATTGTTAATTCACGTTTATGTACTTCGAAAAGTACTTCGGGGTGAACAATCATCCGCCTAACGAGCGTTGGTGGGAGGTATGCTTCAAGGCTGTGGCGTAACGCTTCTTTCTCACGTTCTTCCCGAATAAAACGGTATGCAAGAACACCAAAAACTGAGACAGAAACTATGAGAACTGGACGAACGATGGTGAGAATTATATTCCCTACAAGAAAGAGAACTATAACCACACTAACGTACACAACAATAAGGCATAATGCCCCTAGCCATAATCCACGAGAAGAGAATCGTAATGCAAAGAAACCAATTGTACAGAGCAGGAACACTTCGATTCCTACCATTGCAAAAGCCGATGGAACAATAAGAAAGTTCTCAGTTAAAATTGTATGAATCACATTTGCATGCACTCCACTGAGAGGATATTCGTTATCCGTTGGGACAGGAGCAACATCGGCAGCACCAGTTGCAGCAACAGAAACGATAACGATTTTTCCTTTCAGTAGTGGCGTCCAATCGTACTCAAGTGCGTCTTGATCGTCCGATGCATGGTAGATTGCAGCCATGTTGTAGTGTGTCATGGCTTCCCATGGACCAACAAAATTGATCAGAAGATTACAGTGTTTATCGACAGGAATGACAATGTCGCGCGGTGGTTCGTTCGGTTTTCTTGCATTGCGCAATATAACATACTTCCCTGGTTTAAGCAGAATATCAGACGGCTGAACGTGGAGATAGTCACAAACCACCCGAAAGGGTAAGCTTGGATAAAACCCATCTTCATAACGTACAAGAAGCGGGGCACGGCGAAATACACCATCTTGATCAATGTGTAAGCTCAAAAAACCCAAACCTCGAGCTGAGTGAGCAAGTTCAGGAAATGTTATAATTGGATTGACACCGACGTACAATTCACTCGTGTCACCTTCAACATTAATGTACCACTTTGTTGTCTGCAAATACTCCCGATGTGCACGAGGTCGCGGCGCTTCATTCTTCAGTTGTCGTTTCCGTAACCCAAAGGCTAGACCATAGTAGGTATTCTTCGCTTCCCGATTTGCCTGGAGGAAGTGGGTATCTTCTTCTGGTGAAGAAGGTGCTCGAAAAATGTAATCCCATGCTTGTGCGGCTGTTTGCATAGTTCCCAAATTCTTTACAACACGTGCGTAGTGTTCTCGAGTTAAATATGATCCTCCGAGTACTTGAACGGTACTATCTGTTTCATCCACATGGACGATATGGTGGTTGTACGGATATCGTTCTGGGAAGTAGCGGTAGCGTAGAAGAAAAAGCTTATCAACAGCTTGTAAGTTCCACGTTTCAAACAAACTAGGAACAAGCCAAACAAGTGTATATCCAAAGAGAAAGGCAGACACGATGATAATTATCGTGTCCCGTACGTTTCGAAAACTACTGGTGGTCAATGGTAAATGTCTTACTGTAAAAATTTTTCGCACGTATAGCTATTGCAAAATCAGCGAGGTCAATTCTTCGACGATCTTCAACTGTACTGGTGCTTCGAATATTCCCTCCGATGGTAATTGGTTTTTCAGCAATTGTCGCATAGGATGCAAAACTCTTTCGCAGCTCACGTATCTCAGCAATAACTCGTTCTCCCTTTTCTTTTTTTGTGGCTTCTCCCTTGCTTGCAAAGTATTCTGAGAGGAGTGCTTCAAGCTTGAGAAGACGTTCACTCGATGCAACGATAAAGAAGCGTTCTTTCCCTGTGTTTTGATCAAGTTTCATCCACATTCGTCCCTGCGGAATGTAATAATTTTTCCCGATTGTATAGTCTTTTTGAAACTGCTGTAGTGAGTATGGAAAGAGCAACTCAACTTCTCCCTTTGATCCATAGAAAACAACATATACGTAGCATTCACTCTGGAGTCTTACCATCATCTTGAGCTCATCTCCACTCTTTAGAACAGTATCACGTGTGATTGTAACAAAGCTTTTTTCTTGTCCCACTAACGCGCCAAATGCCCAGTCGAAGTTTATGTTTGGTGTTGGTTCTTGTTGATCAGTTGTTTGAGACCACAGTTGCATTACACCAACCCAGAGAATACCAATCATAATAACCAGAATACGGTATACGCCCATAGGTTGACCCTTTCATATTGTTAATGTGGAATGATTGACATTGTTAGATCTTTATCATACTGAGTTTGGCTCCGTGTTGGATTCTGTGCGCCACGCGTTTTCCGTTTCACTTGTTCTTCTACATACTGCATCAACTCGTTGATTGTAACAGTATAGTCGTTATTGTAATCTGCTTTTCCTTCAAGCCCTTGGAGTAAAAAGTATGTGAACACTCCATGTCCGTACTCAGGGTACTCTTGTGACACTTCTCCTGCTGCACTCGCGGTAAAAACAACAACTCCTTCCTTCGACTTTGCTAAATCTGCCAAGTACTGATTAATTAAGTTTGTTTGAGTTATTCCAAGACCCCGCGTCGCGAACTCAACACTGATACCACCACTGTGGCAAGCATCAGTAAATACCACAACTCGCTTCGCTGTAATGTACCGTGCGAGAACAGTTTGAATATCCCACATCGGGAATGCTGTTGTACCAAGTGCACGCGGATCTGTATCGTACGTCAAAAGGTACATATTCTGTGGCCGACCGGGTTCAGGAGCACCATGCCCTGCAAAGTAAATAATGACTAAATCGATATCTATTGCTTGCGAAAGGAAATTGATGAGAGCATCCTTAATATTTGAAAGTGTAGCATCTTTATTTAATAGAACACGCATGTGTTCAGAATCAAATCCACCACCCTGCGGACGTCTGAGAAAGTTTGCAAACGCTTCTGCATCTTTATCAGCGTACTTTAAACTTGGGATTGCTGAATTTTGATACTCCGAAACACCAACAACAACTGCCCACCGCTGCGGACCTGATTCCTTTGATCGAGGCTTTCTCTCACCACTTGATAATGGTTGCGAATACCCCGCTCGCCGTGTTATTCCTAACACACTCGAAAAAATTTCACCTGCTTTGCTCTTGACTGTAAGCCGTATTTGGTTATACCCTACAAGTAATGGAATCGTTTCACGTATCTCATTATTCACAACTTCAAAGCCTGGTTCCTGATCAAGTACAACATCATTCATATTCACTGAAATTGAATATGTACTTATATCGAACCATGCTTTGAAATGAAGTGGAACCGAGATCAGATCTGTTTCAGCATCTGGGGCTGGGCTTACAATTTCAATTGCGTTCTCTCGTGAAAGCCATTGAATAGTTACTCGCGCCGTCGTTGAGTTTCCCGCAGCATCAGTGCACTCAAATGTATAACTACTCCATTCGCTCGAGTCTGGGCTCACAGTAACAACAAAACGTTTCGCTACCATACCCTCTGGAATTGAACGTTTATCACCAACTATATCTTTCAACGGCACTTCACGCCCATTGACCGTGAGTTTTATTGTTTCTGTATTATCATAAACAAGCCCACTAAGTGTATAGTGAGAACCATAATACTTAATTGGGGTGCGTGAAGAATCAACAACAGTATCGAAGACCAGTGTCGGAGCTATTGTATCCTGTGGAGTGAATACATATTTCCATTGTACCACTTCACCATGCGAAGAAACAGATACAATAGTTTCTTCACCAACAAAGTACCATCCAATAATAGAACCCTTGCTGTGTTTAATGGTTGTGGATAATGCAGGTTGGGTAAGTGTGTACACTATCGCCTGGTCATTCTGACATGTTCCGATGAGAAATGTATTTGTTGGGTCAAATGCCACATTTTTAATAGCTGATAGTCCACATTCTAATATCGTTGCATGCTGCGTGGTCAGTTCTCCGTCCCATACACCAATACTCCCGGTACTTGTTCCTGCCACTAAATATTTTCCATCATTGGAGAAACACAGTGTTGTTATTTCACCCCTCTGAAATTGAATGATTTGAAGAATTTTAAATTGCCCCATAGACAACACGTAAAGTTCACCGGACTGAGTTCCAGCAACAACGTACTTTCGTGCAGGGTGTGCTGCCAAAGTTGTTACGACGGTTGGTAGTTCGTGTATCACCTTAAAACCATCCTGAATACTTCTATTAAAGTACGCTACCTGTCGATTTTGTTGTGCAAGGAGAAGATAATTTTCATCGATTGGCAAAATTGCAGTAATCGGTACCGTTCCAGGTAATCCATAGCGTTTTCTTTCTAGTGTCGAAGCATGTACGTGAAGAACTGTTCCAGTGTTACAACCATAGAATAAAGAGTTCCTGATTGCTGCAGCACATACAATATTTTCTTTTTCCACAAGAATTGGAGATGTAGCAAACTCTTGAAGGGGAGCAATTTTTACTAGTTTAAGCGTAGTATTCGTTGTAAGACATGCTATTAAATTTTCTTGAGGTATATGCAAAGAAGAAACAAATGATGTCCCTGAAAATTCAACTCCCCCTAAAGGCTCAATTTGCACTCTATATTGCCCCACGAGAAGATCACATAAGCAAAAGGTCAAAACAATAAAACAAATTGTTTTCATACCGCCCCTCAAAAACAGTATTATTAGTCCTATTGTAAAATATCCCCTACAAATTGAAAAGCTGTGTCAACAATCAAGTATTTTCCCTCTCTGCGACATCCATCATATCGCTTTTTCCACACTACTCTATTTCAATATTTGTGATTTTCATACGAATGTCAAGTTACCGAAAAACCTTCTTCCAACGGAAATTCCCCTATACATTCTCCATGGATGCAAATAGCATTTTACCACACAAACTCATATATTGACCTCGAGGTGGCACAGGAACATTACTTAAGAGGGTAAGAGCAAGAATGAAGAAAACCCACACGAATAAAAACATTTACTGGGGGATATTCATTCTTCTTGCACTAATTCTTTTTACGACAGGGTCACTTTACTACCACTTGCGAAAAATTGCATACAAAATTGAGACTGAACAACGTTTAGCTCAAATTGCGCGCATTAAAATCGATCGCATTTCACAGTGGTACACCGATGAGGTACATGATGCCACAGTTCTTTCCAAAAATCACACTCTCAACTACCTATTCACCATCTATAACAGAACAAAAAGCAAGTATCATTATTCAACACTGCACCAATATCTTCAAAATGTTGCAGATGAACATGACTATAGTAACATTCTCATCACATCTCAATCAGGCTCAGCTCTCATTGCTCTCGATTCTTCGTATTCCAATGATTCAGCTCTTATCCAAACGATCCACACTGCTTCTCTAACAGGCAGTGCAACGTGTTCTGATTTGTACCGATCGTCTGACTCACTCTCGGTTTTTATTGACTTTGTTGCACCGTTCATTCAAAAAGCACAGGACACGCTCTTTATTGTTTTCAGGAAAAACCCTTTTAACAGTCTCTATCCATTGATACAAGAATGGGGTTACCCATTCACATCGATCGAAACTATTCTTCTCCGCCATCGTGATACAATTATCGAATTCATCAGTGAGCCTCGTGAACATCCATCATCGATACTACAGACCCGTTTTTCCCTCAAAGAATCCAATATTGTTGAGACCCATGCTGTAAAAAAACACCAGGGAATATGTACAGGAAAAGACTACCGTGGAATCGATGTGATCGCGTACACAACTTCAGTACGATCAACACCATGGTACATTGTGGTAAAAATTGATGAAGATGAAGCATTCAACGCTCTCACAGCTGAAACTCGTAACCTCGCCATTATACTTGCACTACTCATTGTTACAATCGCAACAGGATTATCATTTGCCTATAGTCAACAGCAGCAAAAAATTCTTATGCATGCTTGGGAAACCCACGAACAGTTTCGAATTACCCTCTATAGTATTGGCGACGCTGTCATTATAACAAACGTTACCGGGTATGTACAATTTATCAACCCAATCGCAGAGAAACTCCTTGGCTGGACTGAGCAAGCTGCACAAGGGAAAAAGTATGACGAATTGTTTCAACTCATTAACGAAGAAACTCATCGCCCTGTAGAAAACATATTTAATCTCGTACTCACGAAAGGTACACCAATTAAACTTGCACCACATACAATTCTTGTAACAAAAGATGGAAGAGAAATTCCTGTTGCCGATAGTGCTGCTCCAATAAGAAACAAGGAAGGTGCAATTATTGGAGTAATCTTTGTTCTTCGCGATCAAACCGAAGAACGAAATGCTCATCGAGCATTAGAAAATGCAAAAAACTTTGCGGAAACAATTATCGAAACGCTTCATGAACCCCTAATTGTACTTCGACACGATTTTACCATCATAGCGGTAAATAAAGCGTTTTGTTCAACATTTAGTGTTACGAAAGATACAATTGTTGGAACTCACTTTTTTACACTCCTGAATGGACTTTGGAACACTCAACCATTGCGAATAGCTATAGAAACAGCTCTTCAAAAACGTACAAAAGAAAATGTCCGCATCGACCTTTCTCTCCCTGACGGAGTAACTCGCATTCTTGATTGCCACATACGACCTTTCTACCGTGAAACCACACACGAACAACTTATACTTGTTTCAATTGATGACATCACAGAACAACGTCAAGCTGAACTTTTGGTAGAACGTTCAGAACAGAAACTCCGTTCCATATTTTCAGTACTACCAGATGTTATTCTCGTGCTCGATAAAAACGGTCGCTACAGAGAAATACTTCCTACAAACCCTCAGCTTCTCTACCGCCCTGCTGACGATCTATTAGGCAAAACTCTCGAAGAAGTATTCCCCTCCGAACAAGCATCGGTTTTCATGGGTGCACTTGCAACATGCATCCGTAGCCAAAAACAGGTTACTCTCGACTACAAACTCACAATTAACAACCGAGATACCTGGTTTAATGCTACAATCTTACCATATCAGCGCGATACTGTGCTTTGGATTGCCCGAGATATCACCGATCGAAAACGAATTGAACAAGAGTTAAAAGAAAGTGAAGAGTGGTTTCGACGTCTTGCGGATACAACCTCAACAGCAATTGTCATTTACCAAGGGAAGCGGTTTGTTTACGTTAACAAAACAACCTGCCGCATGCTCGGATATTCGTACGAAGAGCTTCTCTCGATGAATTTTTGGGACATTGTTCACCCCGATCACCGCGATATGGTACGCGAACGTGGCTTCGCACGTCAACGTGGTGAGAAAGTACCAGAACGATATGAAATGAAGCTCATTCGGAAGGATGGTACAACTCTATGGATAGATTTTACAGCAGGAAAAATTGACTGGTTTGGCGCACCTGCTGGTATGGGGACTGCCATCGATATCACAGAACGCAAGCTCGCTGAAGAAGCTCTTTACGAACGAGAGCGTACGTTAGCGACGCTCCTGAGCAATATTCCAGGGTTTGCATATCGGTGTGCAAACGATAAGGACTGGACAATGATGTTCATAAGTGACGGTTGTAAGGATATTACTGGCTATGAACCGGAAGATTTTATCAATAATGCTACAATTGCCTTCAATGACATCATTCACCCAGACTACCGAGAATTGCTCTGGAACCTTTGGCAACAAAAGTTACCTAGTCGTGAAATATTTGAGTACGAGTATCCAATCATCACAAAACATGGCGAACTCCGCTGGGTTTGGGAACGTGGCCGCGGTGTATACGATGCTGGTGGGACACTCTTGTTTCTCGAAGGGTTTATTACCGATATTACAACTCGAAAACAGGCAGAAGAAGCTCTTGCCCTTGAACGAAACTTACTCCGTACAATAATAAACAACCTTCCAGATGCTATCTATGCAAAAGATACCTCATGTCGAAAAATTCTTGCAAACACCGTTGATGTTCGAAATATTGGGGCCACCTCCGAAGCCGATGTGATTGGAAAAGATGATTTTGCATTATTCCCGCCAGACATTGCGGAAAGTTTTTACAGGGACGATCGGTATGTAATTGAAACAGGTAACCCAATTCTCAACAGAGAAGAACGAATTCGATTTGCCGATGGGAGTAACGGTTACCTCTTAACATCGAAAGTACCACTCAGGGATTCAAGTGGAAAAGTTATAGGACTCGTGGGAATTGGTCATGATATTACACAACGAAAAATTGTCGAAGATGCCCTTAAACAGAGCGAAGCCCGCTACAAAGAATTTGTTGATAATGATCTTACTGGTGATTTCACAGCAACACCGAGTGGCAAAATTCTAACATTCAATCAATCATTCCTGAGAATTTTTGGATTCAAATCACCTGCTGAAATTCAAAATACCTCTCTTCTCTCACTCTTTACTTCTCCTGAACGTTGGCCTCAGCTCCTTTCACTCTTGCATCAGTATAAACGCTTAGAGTACTATGAAGTTGAGATGAAACGAGTTGATGGAGGAAAGGTGTATGCAGTGCTGAATATTGTTGGGAAAGTTGATGAACACGGCTCGTTGAATGAAATCATTGGCTATGTCTTCGATGATACCCGAAGACACGAGCTTGAGCAACAAGTCATTCAAAAACAAAAACTTGAAAGTATTGGTGTACTTGCTTCTGGTATAGCGCACGATTTCAATAACATTCTCGGAATAATCTTAGCATACACAGCACGGCTAGAACAAACGTCTGCACAACAGAGAATTTCACATAAGGATTTTGAGATCATTCGAAAAGCAGTTGAACGGGGAGCATCTCTCGTTCGGCAAATATTGACATTTGCCCGTCAAACAGAACTCACAATGGCTTCCATCAATGTCAACACCGTGTTGAGTGAATTTTACCAGATGATCTTTGAAACATTTCCGCGAACAATCGACATACAATTAAATCTTGCCCATAATCTACCAACAGTGATAGCAGATCAAACACAACTCCAACAAGCCTTTCTGAACCTTGCTGTCAATGCCAAGGATGCAATGCCACAAGGTGGCTCACTTATATTCAAGACAGGAGTTGTCGATGGAGCCACACTTCGAGCAAAATACCCAACTGCCACCGCAGAACAGTATGTAAGTATCACAATCGCTGACACAGGATGTGGTATTCCAGAAGAACACTTAAAAAACATTTTCGAACCTTTTTTTACAACGAAAGAAAAGGGGCGTGGAACTGGTCTTGGGCTTGCTGTCGTCTACGGTATTGTCACAAGCCATCAAGGATTCATTGATGTAGAAAGTACTGTTGGAAGGGGAACAACCTTCACACTCTACCTGCCTGCCTCAACTGTTATTGATTTCGAATCATTCACTCATGAAGAATCGACTACAGAAATTGGAGGAAGCGGTACTATTCTTCTCATCGAAGATGAAGATGCACTCCGCGATATTACTTCCTCAATTCTTGAATCGGCTGGCTATACAGTACTAGTTGCTCGCGACGCGGACGAAGCTTTTACCGTGTTTGACCAAAACAAAGAATCAATTGATCTCATACTCACAGATCTTGGCTTGCCAAAAATAGATGGTGCTGAGCTCATTCGCCGTTTACTCCAGAAAAAACCATCACTCCTTACTATTGTTGGGAGCGGGTACTTCGAGCAAGAAAAACGAGAAGAGTTAAAGAAGCTCAATGTTGAAGTGTTTCTTCAGAAACCATATAAGCCACAAGAGTTACTCAACAAAGTGCAGCTTGCTTTAGGCAAGCGACGACCCTCACAATGAGGCATTACAGGAGTATAGTGCTCTTGAGTACGACCTAAGGCTTTTTTACGAACACCCTGAAGTACTTCCGCACTCCAAGCACTTGTAACAACTGCCATTGCGGATCATAATGCTTCCACATTCGTGACACGGTGGTGCATCTGCCTGAGTATGGAAAACTATTTTCTCGTTCTTTTCAACAACTGATGCTGCTTTTTCTGCAGCTGCATGAAGGATTGTTAAAGGTTTCTTTGCAGTTTCTTCATTCATGTGGACGGAACTAAGTTCTGTTTTCGATTGATCCTCGTCTCGTAAAAACTTCTTCCCAAGCCACCGGAAAATATAGTCACTAATTGATTTTGCAATAGGAATGTCGGGGTTGTTGGTGAAACCGCTTGGTTCATATCTGGCATGACTAAACTTATCAACCAATACTTTCAACGGCACACCGTATTGGAGTGCAATTGACACAGCTGTTGCAAGTGAATCCATCAGCCCTGAAATTGTTGACCCTTCTTTTGACATAGTAATAAAAATTTCCCCCGGTGAACCATCTTCAAACATTCCAACAGTAATGTACCCCTCATGTCCTGCAATACTAAACTTGTGGGTAATGGATTGTCGTTCATCTGGTAATCGTCGACGTACTGGTTTGTATACAATTTTTGTTTGCTGTTTTTCTTCTTTTTTGTTAAGCGACGTTGAAAGCGGTTGTGTTCGTTTGCATCCATCACGGTACACTGCAATAGCTTTCAGTCCTAATTTCCACGCCTCAATATACGCATTCATAATATCGTCAGGTGTTACTTCGTTTGGCATATTCACAGTTTTTGAAATTGCTCCGGAAATGAACGGTTGAACAGCTGCCATCATCCGAATGTGGCCCATGTAGTGAATTGATCGCTTCCCATTCATCGGTTTGAACGCACAGTCGAAAACTGGAAGATGCTCTTCTTTGAGGTGCGGTGCACCTTCAATTGTATCGTTCTTATTGATGTAGGCAAGAATATGTTCTATTTGCTCATCATTGTATCCTAAGACTTGCAAAGCTTCCGGAACCGTACGGTTTACAATTTTCATTACGCCACCATCGCTCATTTTCTTATACTTCACGAGAGCAATATCAGGTTCAATACCGGTTGTGTCACAATCCATCATAAACCCTATAGTCCCTGTTGGAGCGATGACTGTTGCTTGCGCATTCCGAAACCCGTACTCAGTTCCGAGCTTTATCACATCCTCCCATGCTTTTATTTGTGCTTCAAAGAGAATGTTTGAAACCAACGTACGATCAATCGCAGCTGCAGCATCAGCATGTTTTTTCATTACCTTCAACATTGGTTCACGGTTCTCACTGAATCCTTCAAATGGACCAAGCACAGCACTAATGTATGCAGACTGTTTGTACGCCTCTGCTGTCATGAGCGATGTGATTGCTGCTGCGAGTGCTCGACCACCTTCACTATCGTATGCAAGTCCTTGCGACATCAAGAATGCTCCAAGATTTGCATAACCAAGACCAAGGGGTCGAAACGCATGGCTGTTCTCTGTAATTGCCTTTGTAGGATAACTCGAATTATCAACAGAAATTTCCATTGCAGTAATAGTAATATGAATCGCTTTTCTAAATGCTTCGACATCAAATTCCCGTGCAGGAGTCCGAAACTTCATGAGGTTCAACGATGCAAGATTGCACGCAGAATCATCGAGGAACATGTACTCACTGCACGGATTTGAGGCATTGATTGGAGCGGTATTGGGACATGTATGCCATCCATTGATTGTTGTGTGGAACTGAATTCCTGGATCACCACAGATCCATGCAGCATCAGCAATTTGTTTCATCAAATCACGGGCACGATACTTTTCAATCGGTTGCCCACCTTTCACAGCTTTGGTCCAAAATTCTCTATCCTCAATCACTGCTTGCATGTACTCATCAGTCACTCGTACAGAGTGATTTGCATTTTGGAAGAAAACGGAGTCATATGCACCCCCTGGCACATTAAAGCCACCATCGTATCCTGCTTCAATGAGCGCCCAAGCTTTTTTCTCTTCCTCAGCTTTGCAGTTAATAAATTTCACAATATCAGGATGATCAATGTTGAGTATGACCATTTTGGCAGCACGTCGCGTTTTTCCACCAGACTTTATCACACCTGCAAACGCATCGTATCCTCGCATAAAAGAAACAGGTCCAGACGGTGTGCCACCTCCACTTAGCTTCTCTTTCGAGGATCGAAGGGTTGAGAGATTGGTACCTGTGCCAGAGCCATACTTAAAGAGCATACCTTCCGTTTTCGCCAATTCTAAAATTGACTCCATAGAGTCTTGCACTGAATTTATGAAGCATGCTGAACATTGGGGTCTTTCCTCTACTCCAACATTGAACCATACTGGACTATTGAACGACATATACTGGTGTACAAGGAGATACATAAGTTCATGGTAAAAAATTAATGCATCTTCCTCTGAAGCAAAGTATCCTCCCTGCTTCCCCCAGATATAGTAGGTGCGTGCAACGCGATCAACCATTTGTCGAACACTTGTTTCACGTTGGGGCGAACCCAGAGGACCATAAAAGTACTTTGAAGCAACAATATTAGTTGCCGTCATTGACCAAAACTTTGGTACCTCAACATTCCTTTGTTCGAAGATCTTTTCCCCACGATCATTCGAAATTGTTGCGGTACGGAGCTCCCACTCTATTTCATCAAATGGGTGAACACCAGGCTTCGTAAAGTACCGTTCAAAGTACAAGCCACGTTTTGAACTTCGTGACTCTTTCGACGAATCCTTGATATCCACCTCATGAGACTTTGAGCCAAACATACACCATATCTCCTTGTTGTGGGTTTTTAGAATATTAAAAAGAAAAAGCTCGCCTTCTATACGTGTGAATTTATTTTTCAAACCCTCGTAATTTTCTTGTGCGGGAATGCCGTAAACCTGGAATCGCTCCGAACAAATCTAGATGCTCTTCCTACCACCTGTTTGTGTTAAACTGCTGTAAATATATTTTGTTACAAGTCTTTTGTCAAGTTAAATCTAACATTAAATTTTTCACATAACTTAACATTTTTCTTGACAGTTCCTTTAGTTTTTTACTCTAAAAAGCGAAGTAATCACGGTAGAGAATTGATCTTACAATGATTCTCTCACCTTTATTACCTTATTCTTTATTACCTTATTCGGTCAATGTATCGCGAGAGGGAACACTACTGCGAAGAATTACTCGATCTGGAACAACCCACGCGTCACGATATCCTTGTGAAACATAGTAGAGAAGGCGTTGATTCGCATCGTACCGTGAAACGAAATCACCAACACGCACTTTATACACTGGTGGGTCAAAAACAATGTATACAGAATCGGATCCCGATAGTCCTTGAGTTATAGTCTTCATACTGTTTGCTTCATCATAATTTGATGAAGCGTAGATTTGTATACGAAACCCTTGAACAATTTCTTCGTGCTGTGGCAAAGATACTGTTGGCACTTCGATAATGCCTGTACGATGTTCGTTTGTTATTTGCACAGGTGGGGTAAACTCTAAAATATAGATACTTGGATCAAATGTTTGTTCAATTTCAGAAAGAGGAACGCGCCGTAGTTGCTCTCCTTGTTCTACTTTGGATGTTTTGTAGACCGATGTACATGCACACACATTCCCCACGTAATATACAAGGGCACATATGCTTAAAATTCTAACTGCTTTACCCAACATTCTCTATACTCACGAGGATACTGTTGTTGTAATTGCTTTAAGAAGATGAATGCACTATCTTTGGTTGAAAATTGACCAACACTAATTCTGTAAATTTTCGTAACACCATCGTAATCGTTAAACACCTGATAAGTCGGGAATCGCTCTTTCGTTATTTTCTGACAACGAAGTGCATTGCTCGCATCGCCATAAGCACCTACTTGGATAGTATAGAAAATACTTTCTGCCTTCGTAGTGTTTGCGCTTGAAAGAATTGAGTTGCTTGAGTACTCAACGACGGTAGTTGCATGAACTGTATCGTGAACTGTATGAAGGGGTGGGGATTGTGATTGAAGAGGTAATGTATTTTCACCTGTTTTGTTTGGTTGTTGTACAGTATCAGAGCGTAGTTCATTTACTAGTAAACTGCTCCTCTCATGCCCACTCTGATGTTCTGAAAGTACACAACTCTGGAGTGTCCAGGCAATGAAAACGAACACTATGAATTCTTTCTTCCTCACAATGCTTGCTAATACTCTCGATACTGAACCTCTGTTGTTGTCTCGGTGATAATTGCAACACCAGAACTGGTACCAATCCGCGTTGCTCCAGCAGCTAGAAATGCTAAGGCTTGTTCCCGTGTCCGGATACCACCAGAAGCTTTTAGCCCCATCTCAGTCCCTACCGTCTTCCGCATCAATGCAATATCAGTAAGCGTTGCACCTGCTTTTGAAAACCCTGTTGATGTTTTGACAAAGTGAGCTCCTGCTTCTTTCGCAAGCAAGCAGGCACGCACTTTCTCATCATCCGTTAAGAGACATGTTTCAAGTATAACTTTTACTCGGGCATTTTTTTGTTTAGCTAATAGCACAATCGTTGCTATATCGTTCTGTATGTACTCATCATTCCTGCATTTTAACATGCCAATGTGGAGCACCATATCAAGCTCACTTGCACCGTTCTGCAACGCTTCAGCAGCTTCAGCTTTCTTCACATCAGTTGTTGTAGCTCCTAGAGGAAAACCGATTACTGTACACACCCTTACAGGAGAATCTTTTACAATCGAAAAACACCGTGCAACATACGACGGATTTACACATACGCTCGCAAATTGAAAGGTGAGTGCTTCGGTACAAAGTTTATCAATTTCATCAGGCTGTGCGTCTGGTTTTAACAATGTATGGTCAATACATGAGGCTAGTTTCGCATCAAATGTTTTTGCTTCCATGATTGATCCTCAACGCACATATGTAATATATAAGAATTCATATGAGTTACAAGAAACGACCTGCTATTTCATCTCCGAAGAGTTCACCTTCACGAATCCGATATCCACGTAAGAATTCCTCGATACCAAGGCGCCGTTTTCCTTCTTGCTGAATCTCAAGAATGGAAATTGAACCGGAAGACGTTCCGATCACCAATTCTGTTGGATTGCATCGCACAACCACACCGGGGTGCGACGTACTATCTAAAATAAGACGAGAGCGAAATATCCGAAGGATTTTCCCATTGTGAGTAGTCCATGCAGTTGGACTTGGTGACAAACCACGGATAAAATTGTGAATTACAGGCGCAGGTGCGTTCCATCGGATTAGGCAATCTGCCTTAAAAATTTTTGGTGCCTTCGTTGCATACCGTTCATCTTGTGGACAGGGAACTACCTGACCTTTTTCAATCAATTGCACCGTTTTTAACACTAATGAAGCTCCAATTATCGAGAGCCTATCGTGAAGTTCACCTGCTGTTTCATCTTCTCCGATTGGTACTCGCTCCTGAAGAATGATAGCCCCAGTATCAACGGTTTCACGAATGAAAAAGGTCGTTACACCCGTTTCCTTTTCTCCATTAATTATAGCCCAGTTGATTGGAGCTGCTCCACGGTACTTTGGTAGGAGCGAAGCATGGAGATTGATTGTACCAAGCGGTGGAATCCGTATAACTTCAGGTGGAAGAATGCGAAAAGCAACAACAACAATAAGATCAGGCGAAAGCGATTGAAGCTTATCGATAAACTGTGGATCGCGCAAGGACTCTGGCTGCATGATCGTCAATCCATGCATGAGAGCAAACTCTTTCACCGGAGTAAAAGTTACGTGTTGCCCTCGACCTCGTGGCTTATCAAGAGCAGTAACAACGCTGGGAATTTGGTACCCGTGTTTGAGCAATATATCTAAACTTGGGCAAGCAAACTCCGGTGTACCCATAAAGACAATTCTCAGTGCCATTACACCTCGTCTTGAGTTGTTAGTACTTTGTATGAAGCGTGCACATCTCCTTTTCGCAAAGCACGCAGCTTTGGTAATAGTGCAGCGCGCTTTCCACGACTTATTCGATCGACAAAGAGAATGCCATCAAGATGATCTATTTCATGCAATAGAACACGTGCAAGTAAACCATCCGCGAAAAGCTCGTGTGTTTGAAATTGGGGATCGAGAAACCGTAGGTGTACTTTCTCTGGACGCTCCACTTCAGCACGAACTTCAGGGATGCTTAGGCATCCCTCTTCCATCTTCCAAACACCCTCTGTTCGGATAATTTCTGGGTTAATAACAACAAGCGTACGCGGTAAATCTGGTGATGTTGGATGCTCATCGTTTTCTACTTCCCCTTCAGCATTTGGAACTTCAGTATCGCTAATATCAATAACTATAACACGGCGTCGATCTCCTACCTGTGTTGCCGCTAAACCTATACCATGTGCGGCGTGCATTGTTTCAAACATGTCATATATAAGTTTGTGGAGAGAATCATCACACACTGTTACAGGGTGAGCTTTTTCTTTTAACATTTTCGTTCCATAAATATAGATAGGGCGTATTGCCATTTTACAGTCCTTCTTTATTCAATTATCCGTCGAGCGCCACAGTATCGCTTGCTGTAGTACGTACTCTGAAGAGATGAAATTGTCACACCGAGTGAGACACTTGCGTGTGCAAATAAATCATCACCAAGGTAAATACCAACATGTGAAGCAGGGGTACCATTGGTATTAAAAAAAACTAGGTCACCAAATTTCAGATCCGAAAACTCAACAGGAGTCCCTGTTTTAAATTGTTCGGTACTACTTCGTGGCAATTGAATTCCCATTGCATTCTTGTATACAAGCATTGTGTATCCAGAACAATCGATCCCTTCGCTCGATGTACCTCCTTGGACGTATGGAGTTCCCATATATTTCGAAATTTCCCGCATCATCTTGCTTTGGTCCAGTGGTTTTATCGCTGTATTCTTTTCTGTACGAAAGTTTCTTGATCCTTTTGTAATTGTCTCTATCTCTTCTGAATGAACTTTTTTATCATCTTCTTTCTGTTCTTCTTCTGCTTCACGTGAAGTAAAACGTGGTGGTTGTTGAGATGGCTTCTGAATTGTTGGTGATACCTGTTTACCAGAAGATCGAAACCGAGGTGAAGAGATCCCACAGCCCACAACTATAAACAGAAAACAACTGCATAGCAGATACATCCCAATCCACCTACAATATCGCTGTGAGATCATGGAGAGCTTCACATGTTAGTCCTCTTCAGGTACTGCTACGATGTCAATGGACATTGCTGAGGAAGCTTGTTGTAATCAACACATGACTTCCAACCTAATCAAAAACTCTTTGGCTTTCTCCCAAAGAGAAAAGCCAAAGAGTACTACAGTAACTTTCTATCCAAGATATGCCCGAAGAGCTTTGCTCCTTGAAGCATGTCGAAGTCGACGAATTGCTTTTTCTTTTATTTGTCGTACACGTTCTCGGGTTAAATTGAATTTCTCACCAATTTCCTCAAGTGTTAGTGAATGTTCAGAATCAATACCAAAGTAAAGCTTGATGACCTGTGCTTCACGTTCACTCAACGTGGCGAGAGCCCGGCGTACCTCTTCTTTCAACGATTCTTCCATCAATCCAGCATCTGGTGCCGGTTGCCGATTATCCTGAATAACATCGAGCAGTCGATTATCTTCCCCTTGGGCAAAAGGAGCATCCATCGAGAGGTGACGCCCAGAAATTTTGAGTGTATCCGATACCTCAAAAAGAGACATATCTAATTCTTCGGCGAGTTCACTTGCACTCGGCTCGCGCTCGAACTCTTGTTCGAGTGTACTGAAAGCTTTCCCAATTTTATTTAGGGCACCAACACGATTCAAAGGAAGCCGTACAATACGAGATTGTTCAGCGAGTGCTTGGAGAATTGACTGCCGAATCCACCAAACCGCATAAGAAATGAATTTGAAGCCTCGCGTTTCATCAAAACGCTTGGCCGCTTTGATGAGACCTAAGTTCCCTTCATTGATTAAATCACCAAGAGATAATCCTTGGTTCTGGTATTGCTTTGCAACACTTACAACAAACCGAAGGTTTGCTTTCGTTAATTTCTCTAGGGCCTTCTGATCGCCCTTCTTAATTCTACGCGCAAGCTCTATTTCTTCTTGCGGCGTTAAGAGCTCAACTTTCCCAATTTCTTGAAGGTACTTGTCGAGCGATTGGCTTTCCCGATTTGTATATTGTTTACTGATCTTCACAGCTTTTCACTCATGTATAGTGAAACATTTGTTACATTTAGTTTGATGAATAATATTCGTCCCTCGAATCTTAGAAAATCTACTTTTTTTACTCTTCATCAGCTTTGATAGCCGAAAATATCTAAAATTCTGACGTGTTAGACGTTTAAATATGCACTCTTTGTTTCTTACGAAACCAACGAGTAAAAACTCGTACCTGCACAATGTCCCGGTGGTATAATTTCAAAGAACTCTGCAATTGTTTGAGCAACATCGGCAAATGTTTGTCGTGTGCCTATAGGAACATTTTGTTTTCCTCGCGGGGAGTATGTTAGCACCGGAACAAACTCCCGTGTATGGTCAGTACTAGTATCAGTTGGGTCGTTCCCATGATCAGCTGTAATGATTACAAGGTCATCATTGTGTACCGTTGATAGAATTTCAGGTACTGCACGATCGAATTCCATTAATGCCTTTGCAAATCCCTCCACATCCTGCCTATGACCGTAGAGCATATCGAAATCAACTAGATTCGCAACTATACAACCGAATGCCAATGCACGACCTTGTTCAATAATACGATCGATACCTTCCGCATTCGAGTGTGTGTGAATCGCCATACTCACCCCACGACCACACAATAAATCATCTATTTTCCCTATCCCTACTGTTTCAATCCCATGCGCAGTGAGGACATCTAACATTGTAGGGAACGGTGGTTCAACTGCAAAGTCTCGTCGATGTGGAGTACGTGAATACGCTCCTGATGTCCCGATAAAGGGACGAGCAATAACACGACCAACCCTGTGTTCACCAACAAGCACTTTTGTTCTTGCCAATTGACATATTTCGTAGAGCCGTTCCACGGGTATCACTTCTTCATGTGCAGCTACTTGAAAGACTGAGTCTGCTGAAGTGTAAATAATTGGATACCCTGTGCGTACGTGTTCATCACCAAGTTCACGAATAATTTCGGTACCTGAGGCAACTTTGTTCCCAAGATATCCAATACAACCGGTTTCCCTCATAAATAAATCAAGCACTTCTGTTGGGAAACCATGTGGATACGTTGGAAATTCCACTTCGGTAATAATACCAAGCAATTCCCAATGACCTGTTGTGCTATCTTTTCCCTTCGACGCCTCTGCCATTTTCCCAAATCCGCCACGAGCATAATGCGTTGGCGGTACCCCTTGAATCGGTGTAACATTCCCAAGTCCCAATGAAACTAATGCCGGAAGCGAAAAGTTCATTACACACTCAGCAATGTGGCATAAGGTATTCGCCCCACTATCATTGTACAGATAAGCATCCGGGAGGGCACCAATCCCCACGCCATCTAGTACAATAAGTATGAGCTTTCGATTCTTAGGCACGAGCGTATGCTACTATCCGTAGATTTCCTTTTCATTGCACTTGCATACTTGCACACGCTGCTTGTTAAAACGATAGGATCCATGTGCAGATCGTACAGATTGGACATATAAAAGCGGAACTTTCACAGTCCCACACTTTTGGCATTTTACTCCACGTTCTTGACTTGCCTTTTTTGCTTTCTCTGCAAAATCAGTTGATTTAGCCATAGATTACTTCTCCATGTATTCTGTTCACATTTAGAAATCAAAAGACACGAATTACATTTCCACCTGCACCTTGTGCTTTGGTAAGAGCACGTGTTGCATTTTCGAGTAAATCAACATCGCTAAGATTTTCGTAGGCACCGGCGATTCCAACACTTACCGTTACTGAAAAATTTTTTGTAGCAATGTTGACAATACTACTTGCGACATTCTTCTTTATTTTTTCTGCCCATAACGATGCTTCATTAAGTGTTGTGCTTATAAGAAGAATAACAAAACAATTGTAATCGAAACGACCAACTACATCGTACGGTCGAACAGCATTTTTTACAATCCGACTCACAGTCTGGAGTACTACCTCAAATGCTTCGTAGCCGTGCCTATTAATGTGTTCATCCATATTATCTACTGCAACCATAACGAGCGAAAGTTCAGTGCCAAAATCATTTGCTCGCTGTACTTCTTCGTGAAGTCTTTCGAGGAACGCTTTCCGTGTAGCAACACCTGTTGTTTCATCCAACGCTAAGTACTTATTTGTAATTTCCTGCAAGCTCAATACCTCAAAAGCCCACGAAGCTTCTTGAACAAATTTCTGTATGAGTGATATCTCCTGAGTTGAATATACTTCCCGTTCTTTACACTCTACAACAAGTGCTCCATAGCATCGTGTCAATGAATTTATTGGAACAACTACCAGTGATCCTTCACTTGAACATCGCTCCGCAGGATAAAA
Organism: Bacteroidota bacterium; assembly: GCA_026416125.1. Taxonomy (GTDB): domain Bacteria; phylum Bacteroidota; class Ignavibacteria; order UBA10030; family UBA10030; genus JAOAFT01. Next base: position 1,679 of record JAOAFT010000013.1, on the reverse strand, counting down.
CCGTGAGCGATCCAGTGTACGAACATCTCCTCTCACAATCAATTCACCACTTTGGATTCCGCGACCTACAATACTTTGTTCGAGATCAACGGCACTCAATAATGGGACATATGAATCATTCATTCGATTCAGTACATGCTGTACAATCCACTCTTTTCGTGTATCATCGTGGAGTACAACTGTAACGTAATCCCACGGGATTAAGCGGGCAGTTTCTTCTACGAGTGCACGTGTTGCAGTTGGTACAGTAAATTCACGTTCAAGCTGCTTTCGAAATCGGGATATTGATTGAAGTACTTCAGAATCAAGCAGCAAGTCGTACTTCGAGATGTACCCAACTAGTAACGTAGAGAATAACTTTGCAACATGTGAAAGGAGTGCAATTGTCTCATTACCATATACATCGTTCTCTCGACAATCAATGCAGAGTACCGCAATAGGATTTGCTGATAGCTGTTGCTGAACTTCTGTTGGATAAAAAACCGGTATTCCCAAGAACGATTGTACTGTCTCGTGCTTTGTATAGTACGGGAGAATATCTGCTTGGCTTACTTCTGAAAAGTAATTAACCAGAATAGGTTTGCCGTAGAGTGCAACTTGACTCACATAGTCAGTACCAATTGTAAGTCTCTGCTGTGACATAAACACTTGACTATCTGTAACAGCACTCTCTAACACTAATTGTTGTTTCTCCCGGTTAACCCAAAATAACCCTACCGTATGTGCAAAACACACTTCTTTTACAACTGAGAGTATTCTCATCGCCAATGTATGGAACTCTGCTTTAGGACCACCATTGGCAAGATTCTGGGCATCTTCACAGAACGCAGTTACGTCCCATTCGACTGTTTTTTGCTTTTGAACTTTTAACGTTGTCGACTGTGGTTGAGGTGTTTGATCATCTGTGTTCTCATGACATAGGGTTTCCTCTTCGATGAATTGAATCTTATATTGTGATCCCGATGCTTGAAAGTCATCGAAGAGCAATTTCTTAACCGTGCGTTTTTTTCCCTCGCTATCTTTCAGACCCTGTTCTCCTACACTTACTTCTTGTGTTCGATGGAGAAAAGCTCGTACACAGAAGGCAACCACAACCCCTGTTACGAGAAACAAGAAAAACTTAACTGCAACATCTTGCGTATTATAGGCAATTATAAATAAAACAACGCCCGCACTTACACACCCTCCCTGCAATAGCGATACTCTACTCCAGGGTGGAAATGTACTAAGCTTCCGGGCGTCTTTCATTCATTTCTCGTTTCGTTCTGCCCACGTACTTTACTTAAAAGTACTGCGAAACTTCAGAAAAGTCAAGAAAATCACTCTTTAATACACAAATAACCTTCAATTAATTCAATATTTCGACATGTATTCAAAACTACACTATACACCTCAATAATCTATAAGGCTTTGCTTTAGCCTAATTTTATTTATTTTTTAATACTTTGTTGTGGATCAGACTTTCTAAACACACAGACAAGTACATCGTAAAATAAATATACGAAATAAATTTTCTTAAACTTTCATCGCCTCACCATTTTGATTTATATCGATTTCTCTAAAATTCCTCTTTCTTTCAAGCAAAGTTGACTGTATTTTTATTACGAGCGTATTTGTCTTACAAATGTGAATAAGTCTATGAAGCGCACATTTCTTTTCTTATGGTATATCCATATCTT
>JAOAFT010000012.1 GCA_026416125.1 Bacteroidota bacterium | reverse complement strand
TATCAGTTTTATGTGCAACTAGCCCCAATATTATAGTATTATGAAATAATAACAAAAAAACAACAATACTACATTGGGTTAATTTATGCAATTTCTCAACCATTTTTACCTCTTCTAGTTGATTATTAAAATATAAGAACTACCCACGAGATGGTTTACAAAACGAATGATTTAATTTTACATTATTTAAAAGAACATTAATAAAAAAGAATGAGTGGAACCCAAGAACAACAGTTTATTACTCTAGAAAGGAGGTGATCCAGCCACACCTTCCGGTACGGCTACCTTGTTACGACTTAGCCCCAGTCACTGGTTTTACCTTAGACAGCCCCCTCCCCCGAAGGGGTTAGAGTACTGGCTTCGGGTACCCCCAGCTTCCATGGCTTGACGGGCGGTGTGTACAAGGCCCGGGAACGTATTCACCGCGGCATGCTGATCCGCGATTACTAGCAATTCCAGCTTCATGAGGGCGGGTTGCAGCCCTCAATCCGGACTGAGACCGCTTTTAAGGGATTGGCTCCCGCTTACGCGTTTGCAACCCGTTGTAGCGGCCATTGTAGCACGTGTGTAGCCCTGGGTGTAAGGGCCATGAGGACTTGACGTCATCCCCACCTTCCTCACTACTTGCGTAGGCAGTCCACTTAGAGTGCCCAGCATTACCTGATGGCAACTAAGTGCAGGGGTTGCGCTCGTTGCAGGACTTAACCTAACACCTCACGGCACGAGCTGACGACAGCCATGCAGCACCTGTACTCCGCGCGTATTGCTACGCTAGCCGGCTTTCACCGGTTTACAGAGCCTTTCAAACCCAGGTAAGGTTCTTCGCGTTGCATCGAATTAAACCACATGCTCCACTGCTTGTGCGGGCCCCCGTCAATTCCTTTGAGTTTCAACCTTGCGATCGTACTCCCCAGGTGGGATACTTAACGCGTTAGCTTAGACACCGATCCTTGCGGACCGACATCGAGTATCCATCGTTTAGGGCGTGGACTACCAGGGTATCTAATCCTGTTTGCTCCCCACGCTTTCGAGCATGAGCGTCAGTAGCAGGCCAGTTGACTGCCTTCGCCATCGGTGTTCTTCTAGATATCTACGCATTTCACCGCTACACCTAGAATTCCATCAACCTCTCCTGCACTCAAGACTTGCAGTATCGGTGGCAGCTTTCGGGTTAAGCCCAAAAATTTCACCACCGACTTACAAACCCGCCTGCGCTCCCTTTACACCCAGTGAATCCGGACAACGCTCGCATCCTACGTATTACCGCGGCTGCTGGCACGTAGTTAGCCGATGCTTATTCGCGAGGTACATTCACGCTCGCCTATAGCGAGTTATTATTCCCTCACAAAAGGAGTTTACAACCCATAGGGCCTTCATCCTCCACGCGGCGTCGCTGCGTCACCCTTGCGGGCATTGCGCAATATTCCTCACTGCTGCCTCCCGTAGGAGTCTGGACCGTGTCTCAGTTCCAGTGTGGCTGATCGTCCTCTCAGACCAGCTACCCATCGTCGGCTTGGTGGGCCGTTACCCCGCCAACTACCTAATGGGACGCAGGCTCATCCAAAGGCACCTTTCGGCTTTGATTCCTGTGTGATGCCACACAGGAATATTATCGGGCATTAGCCTCGATTTCTCGAAGTTATTCCCGTCCTTTGGGTAGATTACCTACGTGTTACTCACCCTTACGCCGGTTTACTCGCAGTATTGCTACCGCTTTCTCCCAAGACTTGCATGTGTTAGGCACGCCGCCAGCGTTCGTCCTGAGCCAGGATCAAACTCTCCATTGTAAATTCTCATTTTCAATTTCAAGTTTGAGTGCCTGATCCTGTAGCATTTCTGCTACATCGATCGACTTAAGAAACCCAATGAAATTGACTTCCGCTGTGCACACTTTTTCAAAGAACTACTACCGAAAAAAATGCCCAACTTTCGTGGGCCCCTAAACTTTCAATACTCACCCCGTTTATTGAACGGGTAATTAATATACTATACAGACTTTCAAAAGTCAAGTACCCCTATTTATTTTTTCGTACGAAGCTTATACGATAATTTACCCACATACAAACAAGTTTTCAAGTCAAATAATATCCCCCACAAAAAATGTTCTGAATAAACTGTCTTGCGTAATCCACTTACCACATTATACTTTTGCTAATTCACTCTTCAAAAAATTAATGACTTCAACAGGTTCTGGGTCTACTTTATTAAGAATAGCAAGATAGAACGAGACCCAATCACCAAAGTAAACCAATGAAAAGATTCTGGCTAACAACGAGTTCCCTTCACTTTCTACTTCTAAAACGTTTCCTGCATACTGTGCAACAATCTCTTTTGTTATCCGTTCTCGTATAGCAACACGTGGGTGCGTTCCTTTGTCTTTCAAAAAAACCACAGTCATCTGCTTCATGAGATCTGGCAAACACTTCCATCCTACCAATTCGTTGTGATTCATCTCCGGAAGAATGTACCCATGTGAGAGTTGTTTTGAATTTTCAGCTATTTGTCCACGCCAACGTAGATTGACAGCTTCTAAGTACTCTGTAGGGGAATAAATAACGGGAAACTTACCAAAGCAAGCCTTCGCTACTTCAAATGGGGCATTCTCCTTTGCTTCCGGATCTCCATAGAGGTTCGATTTGCCTTTCAGCAATTGAATAGTTTCACGAATCTCTTTCTCTTTCGATCGTATGATTCCCAAACGCGCAAGCACAACAAGCAAAGGGAAAAAAGAATATCCCAATGCAGCGCGTGGCGAGAGACCTCCAGGAATTTTTATCCACGGCTGTTTATACTTTAAAGCAAGCTGTTCTGTACGTCCCCCTGTGCTAATGCATAGTACTTTTGCTTTACGTTTTGTTGCATCGATATGTGCTGATACTGTTTCTTCAGTATTTCCTGAATAGCTTGACACTATAACCAATGTTTTTGGTCCTACAAAGTCTGGTAAGTGATAATGCCGATTCACAACAAGTGGAACCGATAACTCATCTGCAAGGTAACATCGAAGGAGATCGCCAGCAATTGCGGATCCACCTAGCCCTGTCAAAACTATGTTTTGAATACCACGAGAGCTAAGCTTTATTTTTACGGATTTCCCTATTCGTACAGCTTCTTCAATCTGTTGCGGAAATTCTAGTATCCACGTATACATCCCCTTGGGATCAAGCGAGCGAATCTCATCAAGTGTCATAGTATCGTCCTTTCCTAGCTGTTTTTAATGTACAGGTATATCAGGGAATTTATGTTTCATTAATGTCCTTAAGTATGTTTTAATTTCATCCTCCGATGTCATCTGCAGCACCTTCTCTGCTACGTGCTGAGCTTCTGTATAGTGAATGGAGCGAATAATCTTTTTTATTTCGGGAAGTACAGTTGGTACAACACTAAACTCATCAAGTCCTAATCCTACAAGGAGAATGGTTGCAAGAGGATCACCCGCCATTTGTCCACACATTCCAACCCAAACACTTTCGTTTTTTCCACGTTCAATGATTCTGCGCAGGAACCGAACTACTGCAGGATGAAATTCTTGAAATAAATCTGAAACAATTTCATTTCCACGGTCAACAGCAAGCAAATACTGAATGAGATCATTTGTCCCAATACTCAAAAAGTTAACTTCTTTTGCAATATGATCCGCAATAACTGCAGCAGCTGGTACCTCTATCATAACACCTACTTGGATTCCATCGTCGAAAGGGATTCCTTTTCGACGTAAGTCATCTTTTGCTTGCTCAAGGAGCTGTTTAGAGAGTCGAACTTCTTTTATGCTTGTAATCATAGGAAACATGATTGCAAGGTTCTTGTGAACACTTGCACGCAATATCGCTCTTAGTTGATCAAGGAAAATCTGCGGTTTATCGAGCATAACTCGTATCCCACGCCATCCGAGAAAAGGATTTTTCTCTTTGACACTATGCATCATGAACTTGTCTCCACCAATGTCAAATGTTCGAATAATTACTTGCTGTGGGTACATTTCTTCAGCAATTTTTACGTAATGCTCATACTGTTCATCTTCGGAAGGGAACACTTCTCGACCTATAAGCAGGATCTCTGTTCTATAGAGTCCAATACCATCGGCACCTTGTTGTTTCACAAATTCAATTTCCTCGAGAAGTTCAATGTTCGCTGATAGTTGAACTCGATGTCCATCAAGGGTCTCTGCAGGTTGATTCCGTAACTCTGCAAGCTTCGCTTCAAATTTCTTAAGCTCAATCCTTGCACGTTCATACTGCGCTCTAGTTTCTTCTTCGGGGTTGAGAATTACAACACCTTCCGTACCATCAACAATAATAGTATCACCCGTTTGAGCTACAGTAGAAATCTGGTGTACTCCAACAACAAGAGGAAGTTTAAGTGCACGAGCTAATAAAGCCATGTGTGATGTTGCACCACCGAGTTCAGTAACATATCCCAAAATATCATTCCTACTAAAGAGCAAAATATCTGCTGCTGCCAGATGGTGTGAAATAATAACAAAAGATCCTTCTAGTTTTGAGGACAATTTTTGCTCTTCAAGGTTTCGTAAAATCCGATTGCACACATCCTGTAGATCATCTGCCCGCTCACGTGTGTACTGATCTTTCGATGCAATCATTATTCGATGGTACTTATCAATTTCGTCACGGACTAAATGTTCAGCATTTTTCTTCTCTTTCCGTATCCGTTCAATAATTGTGTTGAATAAATACTGATCCTCAAGTAATAAAAGTTGCGCTTCGAAAATCTTAGCTTGATCAGGACCTAAGCGTTGGTCTGCGAATTGAACAATTTTCCGTAATTCATATTGTGATCGCTCACGTGCTTTCTGTAATCGCTCAATCTCATTTTCGAATTCTTCCTCGCTCAAACTCCGAACGTATACCGATGGTACATGTTTTCGGAAGATAAACGCTGGCCCAATTGCTATCCCCGGTGATGCAGGAATACCTTTAAACCGTATTTCTTTACTGGAGGATGTTGGTGGCATAAAAAACACCTCCTTGCTTCTTACATTGGTTCATCGAATCCTCGTTCAAAAAGATCGACCATTGCCTTACAAGCTTCCTCTTCATCAACTCCATCAAATTTAAGAAGAAGTTTCGAACCTTGCTCTGCTGCAAGAGTCATGACCCCAATAATGCTTTTCCCATTAATTTCCATATTATCTTTTTCTATAAAAAAATCCGCTTTATACTTGGCTGCTAATTTAACAATAGCTGCTGCAGGTCGTGTGTGTAATCCTGCCTTGTTGCGAATCGTAACTTCCCGCTGTATCATTCCAATGCACACTCCTCCTAGTATGTCCTATGAATCAATTTTTCAGTAAGCCACAACAATGTTTGGCGTGCATGGGAGTCGGGTAGTTGCATGAGCAACGAACGTGCTTTTTCAAAATCGCTTTGCAAACGTTGGTGCGTTGCACTGATCGCACCAGTTTCCTCATATATTTTTCGGTACTTCTCAACTTCTCTTCGTTGTACTTTCCGCTCAAACACACGTTTGAGCGCTTCTTTCTGTTTCCCTTTTGCGCGTCGCATTGCTTCAAGTAAAAGAAACGTACGCTTTCCCTCTTGCAAATCACTTCCAATTGCTTTCCCAAATTCCTTCTCATCACCTACAATATCAAGTAGGTCATCTTGAAGTTGAAATGCCCTCCCAATACATGTACCATACTCTCGTAATATGGTAACAATATCAGGTTTACCAGATCCAATAATGGCACCAATTTCCATTGATACCGAAAACAATTTCCCTGTTTTCTTCTCGATCATTGTAATGTATTCATTCACATACACACGAGACCGTGTTTCAAACTCTTTGTCAAGGGCTTGTCCTTCACAGATTGTAATCACACCGTTGGTAAAACTTTGAACAATTTCATGTATTCGTGGTGACTTCGTTCCAAGGAGATGACGGTATGCAAGTGCAAGGAGTACATCACCAGTTAAAATAGCTATACTTTCATCCCACTTTACATGAACAGTCATTCGACCGCGCCGAGAAGGGGCGTGGTCCATAATATCATCATGCACAAGAGTAAAGTTATGGAGAACCTCAATTGCTACCGCAGCTGGAAGTGCATCGATCGCATTGCCACCAACAGCTTCGTTCGCAAGCAGCACAAGTACGGGACGAAGCCTTTTTCCTCCTCCACTCATGACATACTTGCTAGGCTGGTAGAGCGAGCGAGGCTTTTGCACTGTAAAGTGCTTGCGCAAATAACGCTCAATAATATTCTTGTAGTACTCGTAATGCATTTGTGGTGTGGTTACCATAGTCATTTACTTTTTCGATAGAGATGTTGGTGTTGAAGCTGCTCCAACGTTCTTGATCCAGTGAGAAACATTACCCCTCGAAACTCGTATTCCCATTGCTCCAAGAGCTGGAGAAGTTCTTTTTTTCCATTCTCGATGAGAATTTTCAGAATTGGTCTTGCAACGCTTACGTAATCTGCTCCTAATGCGAAGGCTTTCGCCATATCGATACCACTTTGAATTCCTCCAGAAGCGATAATCCTGTACGAGTATCCCTGCATTTTTTTGATAGTAGCAACTTCCTCAAGAGCAATAACTGTTGGAATACCCCAGTCCCAAAACGCATTTATACGTGACTGTTGTATTCGCTTCGATGAAAATTTTGTTCTTAGTATTTCAATACCTGCCCAACTTGTACCACCTGCTCCAGCAACATCTATGTAATGTACTCCTATGGATGCTAATGAAGTTGCTACGCTCGACGAAATCCCTGCACCGATTTCCTTCACAATTATCGGAACAGGTAATAATTGAACAAGCTTTTCAAGTGCCTTTAAAACCCCACGGAAATTTGTCTTCCCTTCCGGCTGAAGGAACTCTTGGAGTGGATTGAGATGAATAGCAAAACCATCAGCTTTAATAAGTTCAACTAGTCGTAGAATCGAATCGATTGCATTTGGTACGAGTAGTTCTGTTGCTCCTATATTCCCAAAAACTGGAATATCGTGTGAAACTTCACGTACAATACTAAAACTTGAATGAAATTGAGTATCCTCTAGCGCTTGTCGTTGACTTCCTACTCCGAGTGCAAGCTTTTTCTCTGCGCAAATTTCAGCTAGGTACTTATTAATACGTTTTGCTTCTGCATATCCACCGGTCATGCTTCCGATGATGAGTGGAAACCGAAGTTCTTTCCCAAGGAACTTCGTTTCGGTTGTCACCTCAGATGCATCGATTTCAGGTAATGCATTGTGCTTGAACTCAAAGTTTTCAAATCCTGCGGTTTTGGATTTGTAAGAAACATCTTTTTGGAGAGCAATTTTGATATGTTGCTGTTTTCGTAATGATGTTTGGCTTTTTTTCATAGAAGTTCACTTCAAATAATAAACAAATGAGTTTGGAGAAGCAAGGAAGGCAGATGTCGAAATTAAATGCTCCAATATTTTTGTTTATCAGTTTAATTCTTTGTATCTTGTAAAAAAGTAAAATAACAATGATTACTACTATGTATGAGAGCACTAATTCCCGTTGCAGGAGAAGGAACAAGATTACGTCCACATACATACACTGTCCCTAAGGTACTTTTGAATGTTGCTGGAAAACCAATTCTCGGACACATACTCGATGGGATTCTTGCTGCAAACATTACAGAGCTAACCATTATTATCGGACATTTAGGGGATCGAATTCGTGAATATGTGACAACTTACTATCCATCGCTCAACGTCGAATTCATTGAACAAAAAGAACGCCTTGGACTTGGGCATGCTATTTACAGTGCACGGACAACATTAAATGCAACTCCAACGCTCATTATCCTTGGTGATACAATTTTCGATGCCAATCTAAAGAGAATGATTGAAAGTACATACTCTCAGATTGGTGTGAAACATGTCGACAATCCAAAGCGATTTGGTATTGTCGAAACAGAAAACGGATTCATTACAAAAATGATTGAAAAACCTGAGAATCCTTTGAGTACCCTTGCCATTGTTGGGATATATTTTATTAAAAATACTCTTACTTTAATTGAATCTCTCGATTTCCTTATTCGTAATGACATCAAAACACGCGGTGAGTATCAATTGACAGACGCACTTCAAATAATGGTTGAACGTGGTGAAAAGATGTGTCCATTTCTTATCGACGGGTGGTACGATTGCGGGAAACCAGAAACCCTTTTAGCAACAAATCATTTTCTTTTAACTCGTCAAGCACACAATACATACCGTGAGGGGTGCGTCATCAAGCCACCAACCTTTATTGCACCAACAGCAATTATTGAACACGCTATTCTTGGTCCAAACGTTACAATCGCTGATGGTGCGATAGTTCGGAATTCGATTATTCAAAATTCAATTATTAATGCCAGTGCAACTGTTGAAAACGCCCTTCTTAATAATTCGATTGTTGGGAATAATGCTATCGTTCGGGGCATGTACAAATGCATGAACATTGGTGATTCCTCAGAACTCGAAATTACATAGCACCTACCTGTACTGTTATGAAGTAGGTACACTTACATTCAATAATCTCATTAGAGTAAGGAGACAAACTATGCGATATTTATTTACGTCAGAATCTGTTTCGGAAGGACATCCTGATAAAATCTGTGACCAGATTTCTGACGCTATCCTCGATGCTTACATTGCCCAAGATCCATTCTCTCGCGTTGCGTGTGAAACATTTGTATCAACAGGGCTCGTGTTAGTCGGCGGAGAAATAACCTCAAAAGCACGTGACATCAACATTCAAGAAATTGTTCGTACTGTTATTAGAGAAATCGGGTATACAGAAGCTGGCATTGGGTTCGACGCCGATTCTTGTTCAGTACTCTCTGCTATCCATTCACAATCACCCGATATTGCAATAGGTGTTAACGCCGGTGGTGCAGGTGATCAAGGTATGATGTTTGGATATGCATGCACTGAAACACCAGAATTCATGCCTGCCCCTATAATGTATGCACACAAGTTAGTGCACCGACTTGCTACAATACGAAAGCATGAGCAGCATCTCATGCCATACTTACGTCCCGATGCAAAATCACAAGTAACTGTTGAATATGACGAATCAGGGAATATTCTTCGTATTGACACAATCGTTGTATCAACTCAGCATACACCCGACGTAAAACAAAAACAAATCCGAAATGACGTTATCAACTACGTTATTCGACAAGTTATCCCCGAACACTACCTTGACAAGAAAACAAGATACTTTATTAATCCCACAGGTCGATTCGAAATTGGTGGCCCCCATGGCGATAGTGGACTTACAGGGAGGAAAATCATCGTCGATACATACGGTGGGCGTGCTCCCCACGGTGGTGGAGCTTTCTCCGGAAAAGACCCAACAAAAGTCGATCGGAGTGCTGCCTATGCTGCTCGTCACCTCGCTAAAAATATTGTAGCAGCAAAACTTGCAAAGGAATGCTTGATTCAAGTTGCATATGCAATTGGTGTAGCAGAACCTGTGTCAATTCATATTAACACTTTTGGAACGGGGATCGTACCTGATTCCCACCTTGCTGATTTCATTCTCAAAGAAATCGATCTAACACCACGTGGTATTATTGACCGTCTTAAACTACGCCGCCCAATTTATCGATCAACAGCGGCATACGGTCATTTTGGACGCAACGAAAAAACATTTACATGGGAAAAACTCGACCTTGTAAAAACTCTCCAAAAAATCAACGCATAAGTTTCACAAAATACGGGAACACCTATGGACGAAAAAAAAGGTTACTACAAAGTAAAGGATCTTTCACTCGCAAAAGAAGGAAAACTTAAAATCGAGTGGGCAGAATCAAGAATGCCAGTATTAATGGCTCTCCGTGAAAAATATAAGAAATCAAAACCCTTCAAAGGTTTTACTATTGCTGGTTGCCTTCATGTTACAAAAGAAACCGCCGTACTCGTAAAAACATTCGCTGAAGCGGGAGCACAAGTAAGCTGGAGTGGTTGCAATCCTCTCTCAACACAAGATGATATTGCTGCGGCTCTTGCTGCAGATGGTATCAGCATTTTTGCATGGCACGGCATGAATGTTAAAGAATTTTACTGGTGTATTGATCAAACACTAAAGTTCAAACCACACCTTACACTAGACGATGGTGCAGATCTTATTTTCACCCTGCACAACAAACACTCGCAACTTATCCCTAACGTCATTGGTGGAACAGAAGAAACAACAACTGGTGTTCATCGACTCCGCGCTATGGCGAAAAATGGTGCATTAAAATACCCTGTTATTGCCGTGAACGATGCTGAAACAAAATGGGATTTCGACAATGTGTATGGTACAGGACAATCAACGATTGATGGAATTCTCAGGGCAACAAGTGTCCTCTTTGCTGGGAAAAATGTTGTCGTTGCAGGTTATGGACACTGCGGCCGTGGTGTTGCCATGCGTGCTAAAGGTCTTGGCGCCAACGTCATTGTAACAGAGGTAAAACCAACAGCAGCCTTAAAAGCAACGCTCGAAGGCTTCAGAGTTATGAAAATGGATGATGCTGCTAAAATCGGTGATATCTTCATTACCGCTACTGGAGTGAAAGATGTAATTGTGGAACGACACTTCCTTAAAATGAAAGATGGAGCCATTGTTTGCAACACTGGACACTACGATTGCGAAATCAATATTCCGCAACTCAAAAAACATGCTCGCACTGTGCGAGAAATACGAAAAGATAATGAAGAGTATACTCTGAAAAACGGTAATCGCATTTACCTACTTGCAAAAGGACGCCTTGTCAATCTTGCAGCTGCTGAAGGCCATCCATCTGAAGTCATGGATATGTCATTTGCTAATCAGTTCATGGCACAACTACGACTGGTAGAACTTTTCAAACAAGGGAAGCGACTTGACAATCAAGTGTACGATATACCACCCGAACAAGACGAATACATAGCTTCTCTCAAATTAGCTACGATGGGATATTCCATCGACAAACTTACAAAAGAACAAATTGCTTATATTAACGATTACTCTGCAGGAACATAATTCTCAATTAAACAATGAGAAGACGACAATGGGGTAATAGTTGTATACCCCATTTTTTATTCTCAAATTCCCCTATCTTTTTAATTTCACTGTATAATAAATTCATTCCCAATTTTCCGTGCTCGTTCTGGTCTGTCAAGATTTATACCAAGCACAGTACCTACTTCGACTAAGAGATTCCATCCTGCACATAAGTAAACGTATGGCATAAATATCCCCGCATCAGGAACACGAACTGTTAGAAACGGTGTTTCACGATTTGCAATTGCAATAACTTTCAAGCCAACGCCTTTTACGAGTACTTCGTAGTACTTTTCTACTTCCTCTTCAATGGGATCGATGAGAATGACTACATCATCATGGTTCATTACCTCTTCAACACCATGGACAACATATGTCCCCTCAAGGAAATCCGACCTCTTACGTGTTATTTCATTTGTCTTTAATGCAAGTTCTTCTCCAACACCATCGTTGTACCCTGCAAAATAGAGAACAGGCGCTTTTGCTACCGCTTCAACTATCGAAGGTTCAATTCGCATAGTAAGAGCTTCCTCTATAATTCTTGCGAGAGCAGTACACTGGGGCATTTGCTCGCCTACATAATTCCAGAGAATCGATTCATAGAATAGAGCTTGTTCAACAACACTCTTCGTTGCTGGAATAGCTTGCTCCCAACCACACGTGAGGTAGTACGTTTGCGTGCAGAGTTTTTCGAGAGGTGTATTCCGGTTTGCTGTTAATCCAAACAAATTCTTATTTCCCTGATCTTGTAATTTTCGAGCAAGGGCAATAACCTCTTTTGTCCTTCCAGAATTTGAAGCAAGTAAAACAACAAAATCAGAAAGATCGTACAGCGCTGCCTGGCGAGAACCCTCGATAGTAATTTGTAGATCAACTCCCCATTCCAGTGCTTTCTTTCGAACCTGCTTTGCTGGGAATATTCTGCTAGAACCCTCTCCTGTAAGAAATAATTTCCTCACCATTCGTATAACCTGAACGATATTGATCGTACTGAGCGGATCGAACTGCTTTACTACGTTGATAGTATCCATCATTTCCTGAACGATGAAGTACTGTATATATCGATCTTGAGCACGATTCACTGTTGCTCCTTTTAGATACGATGTTCCATTTCCTTCAGGAGTTCAATAAATTCTTCTGTTTCTCGCTCTACTTGTTGGATGAGCTCATTGCTCTCGATCGATCCTCCTGCAGCATACATTTCATCATAATTACGGTACGTTATTTGGCGGAAGTAATTGTTATAATCTTTCTTCCTTGAGAGATAGACTTGTTCACAAATAAATTTTTGAATTGTTGCCACCCTTGTAAGAGCATCATGCCAATGGTTTTCCGTTGGTGATGGTGTGTTATGGAGGAGACAAAACACTGCATATGCATGTTTTTGCTTTTCCAAAGGGTATTTTTTCCATAACTCATTGTATCGTTGGTGGATATCATCCCATGTTGTAATTTTTCCTTCTCTAACATTGGCTCGAAGTTCATCAACACAGTATTCTGGTACAATTTGACCACCAAGATTAACCCACGAAATCACCCGCTCACCTGCAAGGTGTTTGTGGAGCGTCGTAAATCTTTCCGTAGGAGCATTAGTAAGGAACTGAATAATATTTTTCATTGCATAGTAATAAAGCATATCTGTATATGCATGATAAGCTTTAAATGCTTTCAAAATCACAACTTTTCGATTCGAGCGTTCCATCATTTCACCGAGCACTTCTAGCGTATCAATTTCTTTCTGAGAACGAGAAAAGAGATCTTTCCCGAGTGCAATTCGTTCTTCTTCCATCATTGTATCAAACGACTCGTTGTGCTTCAAACAGTATGCCTTTGCAGTCCACAATTCAAGAAGATATCGAGCGTAGAGAATCTCCTCTACTGTATCTGGTGCGAGAAAATCATATTCAATGTTTTGGATCTTTCTCTTCCGTTTGTCCCGAGCTTGGAATTTCCAGGTATTTCGAACCAACGCATACATATTGTAAAGCCACCAGAATGCAGGAAGTACCTCAAGTCGATCAAGCGTATAGTTATTATTTAATAACGAAAAAGGGAGTATGATATTGAGTTCATTAGGATAATCCGCTTTTGATAACAACGTAAACGAAGCAAAGCGCGATGAATGCTTAAGGCTCGTACATAATCCAGCCCAAAAACCACGACCAGCAACAATCTCATTGTCATTCGCCCGACTATTATGGTTTGATCCTATCGTAGCTCCTGCAGCTATGTTACTCTGCCCCATCATGTGAGTTGCGATGAGGAACGAATTGTTATGATGTTGTTCATGTGCAGGGAAAATAAGGTTATTGAGTACTTCGCAACACGAAATTGTTGAATTATCTCCAAGGAATGTATGAATGAGCCGAGCACCATACTTTAGAGTCGAATTATTTCCCATCACAAAACGATCAGCGATAGAGTTATAGAAAATACGACAGCCATACCCAATGATACCATTAACGAGTATAACTCCTTCTCCAATGTACGTTGGTTCATCTTCTGATGAATTAATTGTAAGATTCTTCAACGTATTCGCACCTTCGATATAACAGTGTGAGCCAACTCTTACATCTTTCACTAGTTTACAGCTTTTAATAACACATTGGTCACCTATTGTACCATAGTATCCACGTTTACTATCAAACTGCTTTTGTACCATCTTGAGAAATTGTCTCAGTAACTCAGAGTCATCTCTATACCGCATCCACAAGTATGCATCTGCTGGTATAATGCCATCGAATGGAAGAACACGACGTGTACTGTTTTCATTAACGACATCAAGCCATATCCTGACATTTTCCGACTCACCATCTTTTACAATTCCATTCCCAAACTTTGCAGTGTTCGTTGTAAGCATTTCATCAATATTGACAAGTACACAGCGATTTCCAATAATGTAGTGGGCTAGGTAATGAACATTGTGTATTGCAGAGTCATTACCTATATCACATGAGACGATTGTACTATTAGTAATTCCTACAGGAATTTGAAATCCATGGTGATCTAAGATCGAGTTCGTAAAACGCCCTAATCGAACAAGTCCAAAGAACCTCGCATTTTTGATACTTTGAGGGTTAAATGGGTCAGTTACGAATACAGTACTCCAATCGTCTGCAAAATTATTGTTACGTATTAACTCTTCAACTTCGTCAGGACAAAGAGAACGCCACTGTTGACTAATATTAGAGAGTTGTTTATTTCGAAGATAGTATTCATCTGCACCTGTCGGCAGAAATTCAGGTGGTATAAAATTCCTTCCCAGAGAATCTCTTGGCAAGAGTAAAACAGTATCCATGGTATCTCTCCAAAGTACAACTGTACCCTTGAAAAAAAAGAACGGTAGTCACATCTCCCGACTTGCAGAGTATCCTTTGACTACCGTATAGAGAGTATAATTACTCGCTAATTTTGCCTTGCTTTAGTTCTTTCACAATTCGTTGTGCATTGTAGAGCTTTTCTAGTGCTTCCAGAATTCCAGCTGTGTGCACGGAAACAGCTCTGTTCTTTGTATCGTCGAAAATAACATCGCCAGGTAAACTCTCGATATTTCCATCGAATACCAACCCAACGACTTCGAGATTTTTATTAATAACGGGACTTCCTGAATTTCCACCAATGATGTCACAAGTTGAAACAAAATTAAATGGTGTGCTTAGATTAAATGATGCCGGTGGATTTACCCATCGTGCTGGAAGATTCCAAGGGTCTCTCTTCTGGAACGAGTAGTATCGATCGTACATTCCATAGAATGTTGTATACGCAGGTGCTAGTGTACCATTGTACTCATACCCCTTTACAATCCCATCGGATATTCGCAACGTAAATGTTGCGTCCGGTGGAATCTTCGTTCCATACACATCGTATAATGCCCTTCCAAGAATTTGGCTGTTGGCTTGAATTTCATCCTGAATACCTTGAGCTTTTTGGCGTAGTTCTGCTACATATGGTTGAATCTCCCGTACAAACACAAGAATAGGGTCATTCGAATTTACTATCTCACTTGGTTGTTGCGATAGAAGAGCTAACGTTTTTTCTTTCGAAGCTAGTGCAGAACTCTGCATAAGATCTGCTGCAGCTTGTCGTGGAGTACGATTGCGCAGTAACTCGTTGAGTGCTTTATTTGACGTTCCAAATGTACGAACCATAACTTCCAACTGGTACGCAAGAAGTTCTTGCTCTAGTTCTGGAGTAAAATTTTTAGGGAATATTTTTGCCTTTGTAGAATCAAGCTCGGTACCTTTATATTTTGGCTGTCGTTGTTCTTCTGGTAAATTCATTGCTCGAGCGTACTCAAGTACGTCAGTTGCAATTGTAAAGATTTGCGAACGTGTACGTCCACGAAACGAGAGTGCATTGAGCTTGGAGTAAAGCTCATTGTACTGTTGTTGATTTTTCGCTATCGTTTTCCAAGGATCTCCATACTTCTTACGAAGTATTGGATTCGATTGTATTGCACTCTTCAAAGAATTCTCAAAATCAACTTTCTTAGCCATAACAACTGGGTCTTCAAGTCCCGATAAATATCCTGTTATTGCTTTCCGTGAATTTTCGAAACTAAAAATTGTATTCATATGTTTAATCTTTTCCTCAGGGTACTTTTTGACGTACTCAGTATAAATTCCAGCAACCGTTTTGTATGTTTCAATCAGAGCGGGATACGCATAATCACGGAGAAATTGAAGTTGAGCAACTGTTTGTAATCGACTTGTTCTTCCAGGATTTCCAATAATGAACACTGCTTCACCCTCTTGTGCACCTGTTTGACTAAACCGAAAGAAATTTGATGTTTTCAATGGCTTCCCATTTTCATAGACGCGGAAAAATGCACAATCAAAATCGTACCGTGGGTATGTAAAGTTGTCCGGATCTCCTCCAAAGAATGCTACCTCTTCTTCAGGAGCATAAACTAAACGTATATCGGTGTAACGCTTGTACCCATACACCGAAAACTTTCCCCCGTTGTAAAACGAAACAACACTGAACACAAGAGAATCGTTTGGCATTGTTTCTTTATACTGTGAAGTATATCGCTGTTGTATTTCGAAAATTTTTGCAGCACGATTTGCCATTTTTTCATTTTCATCCTTTCCACTATCGAATGCTTGTTGAACTTCATCCGTAACATCTTCGATAAGGAAGAGCTGATCAATGTAGAGATTTGGAACTTTTCGCTCTTCTTCCAGAGTTGAAGCGTAAAAGCCTTCTTCAGCAAGGCGCTCACCTTCTTTCGTCACTTCATCGAGTGCACCTCGGGCACAATGGTGATTTGTCATTACAAGACCATCTTCCGAAACAAATGAGGCAGAGCAATTCGGCAACCGCAGTGCAGCAAGACGTGCTTTTTCAAACCATTCTTTCGATGGAGTAAAAGAATACGTTTTAGCAAAGTAATCTGATGGGGGAAAATCAAATGTCCACATCTTCCCAGTATCAAATTCGCCTGCCTTAATTGATTCGACTTTTGAACGGGACGCACAGGTGTGTGTAACAGATGATTGCAATCCACAACCACTCAAAACAAGAGAAAGAACAAAAATGGAAATCAAAAGTACTGCAGGTCCAAGACGTTTCATAAAACCCTCACTAAAATGGTTATAGAGTCTTAATAAATATGCACTTGGAATGTATAAAGAATAACTTTGTTCTTCAATTGAATATTTTTTATTTTTGCTTGCAACAATAAATTTAATTTAATAGGAGGATCAATGACGATTGGTATTAAGAACGTTCTTGCAGGCTTTATCGTAATGCTCTGTTTAGGAAGCGTTTATGCATGGAGTGTGTTCGTGCCGTCGTTAAAACAATCGTATAATTGGTCAACGTCGGAAACACAAATTGTTTTTGGGGTACTCATTGCTGTATTCACACTCTCCATGACTTTTAGTCGTAGTTTGCTAGAGAACTATGGTCCAAGAGTACTTGGAACAATGTCTGGTACTCTTTTCCTCATTGGATATGGAAGTGCTATTTTTTCGGGGGGATCTTTCTCGTTCATTCTAGTTACGGTCGGCATTATAGTAGGGATCTCAACAGGGTTGGGCTACCTTGTATCGATTTCCATTCCTGTACAATTCTACCCCGGAAAAAAGGGACTTGTAACAGGGCTCTGCGCTGCTGGCTTTGGTGCTGGTGCAATTGTTTTGTCTTACTTTACAAATTTTCTTTTTCAAGGAGGTTTTTCCGTACTTACAATATTTTCGATTGTAGGATGTTTGTATGGACTCTTGATAGTCTTATTCTCCCAATGGTTCCGTAAACCTCCTTACAATCAAGCAACAAAACAACCTATTAACATTCATTACCTATTACGAGATAAAAAATTTTATCGACTCTTGATTGGTATTTTCACAGGTACATTTGCAGGACTCCTCGTTATCGGAAACTTAAAACCAATCGGGTTACAGTACGCCATAGAGGAATCATACCTTCTCCATGGAGTTGCCTTGTTTTCAATTGCAAACTTCCTTGGACGTATAGTTTGGGGATGGGTTTCTGATTCCGTTCGAGGTTCAATCCTAATTCCTCTCTCACTAATACTCATTGGTGTTGGTACACTTCTTCTTGGAACTACACAGTTAACAGCTTTCTCATTTCTCCTGTTTGCATTCCTGATCGGATTTTCTTTTGGCGCAAACTTTGTACTCTACGCAAAGGAAACCGCTCAGCTGTATGGCGTTGAAAATGTTTCTACAATATACCCATTTGTCTTTTTAGGGTATGGTATATCTGGCATTACAGGACCTGTAATTGGTGGTATACTTCACGATATGAGCGGTTCGTATGAAAGTGCAGCTCTTGTATCGTTCTTCCTTACGGTTGTTGCAGTAATAGTCTACTTTATTATCGTAAGGAATAACCAAAAAGTTACATAAAGCTTGTCAATTACTTTTAGTTGAACGGATGAACACCCTCCATATCAATCATGGATATGATCCGTGATGTGCGAGACGAAGGTACTGCTGTGATGGTATAGGCCTGTGCTACACGATGGCGTGCTTCAGTGACAACAGAATCTTTATCGGTATAAAGTACGGCGAGGGGTTCTCCTTGCATAACAGAGTCACCTACTTTTTTCCTGAGTACTATACCCGCTTTCATATCTATAGGATCATCGAGTTTTGTTCGTCCAGCTCCAAGGAGAATACTAACTTGGCCTAATTCAAATGAGTCGATTTCTTGAATAAAACCACCTTTTGGAGATTTAACCTCGACAATGTTTGTTGACAGTGGGTACGACGATAGATTCTCAATACTTTCAACATCACCACCTTGTGCTTCAACAAGTTCCAGGAATTTCGAATAAGCGCGCCCTGAATCAATACTTTCTCTACACACTTGAATTCCCTCTTCAATCGAATTTGCTTTTCCACCCAAGTACACCATCGCTCCTGAAAGGGTGTATGTAACTTCCATTAGATCTGCACTGTGATCGCTCCTACCACGCTTCCCTTGGAGACAATGGACAGATTCGACAACTTCAAGCCAATTACCAACGGCAATTCCAAGTGGTTCATTCATATCAGTAACAAATCCTATTGTTCGCACTCCAAATCCATTCCCAATTTTCACTAATGTGGTTCCAAGGTCAATTGCTTTCTCGTATGTTTCCATAAATGCGCCGCGACCTGTTTTTATATCCAGGACAAGAGCATCGATCCCTTCTGCTAATTTCTTACTCATAATACTTCCTGCGATGAGTGGTATGCATTCAACAGTTGCTGTAACATCACGGAGTGCGTACATCTTCTTATCAGCTGGTGCAATCTCACTAGTTTGCCCCATCATAACAACACCAATTCGTTGAATTATGTTTCTATATTCCTCAAGAGTTAGTGTCGTACGAAACCCTGGAATCGATTCCAGTTTATCGAGTGTTCCCCCCGTATGACCTAAACCACGACCTGAAATCATTGGTACTGGTACTTTACAAGAAGCAACAAGAGGAGCAAGAATAAGCGATACTTTGTCACCAACCCCCCCTGTTGAATGTTTATCAACCTTTCGCCCAGGAATATCAGTGAGATCAATTCGCTTACCAGAGTCGAGCATTAAGCGAGTAAATGTAAGTGTTTCTTCATCACTCATCCCCCGAAAATAAACTGCCATTAGAAATGCCGACATTTGGTACTCTGGTATTGAACCATGTACATACCCATGAATAAGAAAGCGCATCTCATCTTCGCTTAATGATTCACCATTCCGCTTTTTTCTAATGAGGTCAACAGTATTCATATAAAAATTCATTGTTGCGACAGTCCGGTTCGAAGTCTCCGCTCAGCAAGGAATAATCCACAAATCGTCTTGCCATCAACAATATCCCCACGCTCCACCATCGATAGCGCTTCCTGGAGTGGATACTGTTCAACAGTAAGAGAATGTTCCTCTTCTTCAAGTAGTTGTCCACTGCGCGATGGACGTATGTCCCTGGCAAGAAAAATATGGAGAACTTCGCTGCAAAAACCTGGAGTCGTCATTATCGATGTAAGATGTTCAAAATTATCAGCTTCATATCCTGTCTCTTCACGTAATTCACGTCGTGCACATTCAAGCGGGTTTTCATTTATTTCTAATTTCCCTGCAGGCAATTCTAGCACAAATTGTTTGTGCGGTGAACGATACTGACGAACGAGGAGAACATCTCCATTGGCAAAGAGAGGAACAATAACTGCTCCACCATTGTGTTGAACTATTTCACGAATCGACGTTACCCCAGTAGGGAATTCCACATCCTCCACAACGAGGTTAAAAATACGTCCACGGTAGAGTACATTTGTTTTCAATACTTTAGGAGTTCGCATAGATTCTAGTAGTTTCCTCGACTTCCAGGTTTACTTGGTGGTATACTACCCTCTGCACAGAGAGGACACTGTTCAGGTGTATACGATACAGCGTCCATCTGGAGAACCGAGAAGTACTTTGCATCGAATCGTACTTTTCCATTGCTCCGATCCACGATACAACTAACACCAACAAGAGCTCCTTTCGATTTCTTCACGAGTTCTATTACTTCATTGGTCGAACCACCTGTGGTTATTACATCTTCAACCACAAGAGTACGCTCGTTCGGTAGGATTTCAAAACCACGGCGAAGTTCCATTCTACCATTAACACGTTCCGAAAAAAGTGTTCGAGCTCCGAGCATTCTTCCAACCTCAGTTGCAACAGTAATACCACCTATGGCAGGTGCAATGACAACCTCAATATCATTGTATTCAAAGTGACGAGCAATTTCTCCTGCAAGTAGGTGAAGATACTTAGGATACTGAAGAACTTTTGCGCACTGAAAGTACTGTGGACTATGGAGACCTGAGGAAAGTACAAAGTGACCTTCAAGTAAAGCTTTCGTCTCTTTAAATATTTCTATGATTTGCTCTTTTGGAAGTTTCATACTATCTCCACAAATTTCATGGTAACAAAGTACTAAGAACTCCTCTGAGGATCAACGCAAAATGACCGAGAAACTCATTGGGATAACAAAGAGATACGGATGAACTTCTTCCCCTCTCATCTTAGTCAATCGGTTCTGCGCCTAGCTCACGACGTAAGATTTGGATGATTGGGTGCCCTTCAGAATCGTGAAGAGCCTTTTCACCTTTTGCAGCAGTTTGAGAAGAAAACGTTTTATTTTTCAACAACCGTGGTTCTACAATAACTTTCTTACCCGTCATTTTTTGAATTGTGTTCGTTAAATATTCCTTGTATCGTCGCAAAGCATCGTAGTGATAATCATCAACACACCCAAGAGCAAGAGTACCATTTTTTACTTCGACAACTTTTGATTCTCTCAACGAAATTCCAACGACTTTTCGCTCCTGATAGACATTGTCCACAAAATTCGTCCAATATTGCTGCACTTCATCTGGCGTAATCACAGGATGCACAGTAGAAAATGAAACAGGAGGATCATATGGGGAACTTGGTTCATAAAACGTTTGTACTTTCGTGGGCGATGTACTCTGAGAACCTTGGTGCGAAAAACTTATAGAAAACTTACTTGCTGGCTCTTGAAGCTCTGAACTGGATTTTCCAAAATTCGGTACCGATTGCGTACTTTCAAGTTTTTTTTTCAAATCCACAATGAGATCGATGAGGCCTTTAAGTTCAACTGATTTTGCCATAGTTACCATACGTAAAAGTGCTGCTTCGAGACAGTAGCGTGGTTGTGAAGCCCATCGGAGTGATTGTTCTAACTCAGTTGCAAGTTTTATGTACCGTAGGAGATCGGTTTCTGAAAATTCCTTTGCTTCATTCCTATAGCGTTGCGCGTACTCATCCGATACTTCAAGGAGCGTTGTTGTTCCTGTTGTTTGTACAACAAGCAAATTCCGAAGATGCTCAAGAAGACCTATAGTAAACTCACGAATATCGTACCCGCTTTTCAAGACATCGTCAATTAACATTAAGACGCCAGCTGTATTTTTCGTTTTACAATGATTTGTAAATTGAAAGTACAATTCTTGATCAACAACGTGAAAAGCTGAGAGAAGTTCTCGCGCTGTAATTGCTTGGCCACAAAAGGAACGTACTTGTTCAAGAATACTTTGCGCATCTCGTAATGAACCATCAGCACGTCGTGCAATAATTTGGAGAGCTTCTTCTTCGACAGTCAATTGCTCAGCCTCAGCAATTGTTTTCAGATTCCCAACAATTTCTTTTACAGAAATCCTACGAAAATCGAAACGCTGACATCGAGAAAGAATTGTCATTGGCATTTTATGAACCTCCGTCGTAGCAAAAATAAATACAACATGTGACGGAGGTTCTTCAAGGGTCTTCAGGAGAGCATTAAACGCTTCTTTGGTTAGCATGTGCACCTCGTCAATGATGTACACTTTATACTTTCCCCGGACTGGTGTGTATCGAACAGATTCACGTAAATTTCTGATCTCTTCAACACCACGATTCGATGCACCATCAATTTCTATTACATCAAGACTCCGTCCCTCAATGATTTCAATGCACGTTGAGCACGTAT
Source organism: Bacteroidota bacterium (assembly GCA_026416125.1). GTDB lineage: Bacteria > Bacteroidota > Ignavibacteria > UBA10030 > UBA10030 > JAOAFT01. The sequence goes on along the minus strand of JAOAFT010000012.1, from coordinate 42,932 downwards.
TATCGGGATTATTATGGATAGGGGATTCACAATTCAACGCACGGGCAAGAATTCGTGCGGTAGTTGTTTTTCCACATCCACGTGTTCCACTAAAAAGATATGCATGGGCGACTCGTTTCGTTGCAAGTGCATTTCGCAATGTATTGGTAACATGTTCTTGCCCAACGATTTCATTAAAAATCATCGGGCGATACTTGCGGGCTAGTACTTGGTAACTCATTCTTTCTCCCTAAAAACTGATCGGTGTTCGACTACAGTTTCTCAAAAACAATGTACTTATGTTTTCCTCTTTTTTGACTTTTTCTTTTCACTCCCATCAACAAAAACATAGTGTACAGCTTCTTCAATTGTTTCAACTGGAACAATAGTTAGTCCTTCCTTGACCTTGTCTGGAATTTCTGTTAAATCTTTCATGTTTTCCTTAGGAATGAGCACAGTTTTAATTCCGCTTCGTTGAGCAGCAAGTAACTTTTCATTTAACCCACCAATAGGGAGAACGTTTCCTCGAAGTGTAATCTCACCTGTCATTGCTACATCGTTGCGTGCTGGACGATTTGCAGCCGCAGAGATAATTGCCATAGCCATCGTTAAACCTGCAGATGGTCCATCTTTCGGTATCGCACCCTCCGGAACATGAATATGAATTTCCTTTCCCTTGCAGAAATCAGGTTCGAGTCCAAATTTTTGTGCATTCGACCGAATGTAGCTAAGGGCTGCTTGAGCTGATTCTTTCATGACATCGCCAAGCTGTCCAGTAAGAGTGAGCCGTTCACTCCCTCGCATTACCGTCACATCGACATTAAGAATATCGCCACCAACGCTTGTCCATGCCAATCCCGTGACAGATCCAACACGAGGTTGAAGTTCAGCAAGTTTTGTTCGATACTTTGGCACACCAAGGTATCGCTCGATTACATCTTTTGTAATACGTATTTGCTTTGAATGTCTCTGTCGTTTTTTTCCATTCTTTTGTCGTGCAAGTACTTTTTCTTTCGCAACTTTACGACAAATAGTAGCAATCTCACGTTCCAAATTTCTCACGCCTGCTTCTCGTGTGTACTCATGGATAATTTTTAGTATTACATCATCCTCAAATACCACCTCGTTCGGTTGTAAACCGTGAGCTTTCAATTGTTTAGGAATAATGTGTTGTTTTGCAATTTCTTTCTTTTCATGATCGAGGTACCCCGGTAGTTCAATGATTTCCATACGATCTTGCAGCGGCGCTGGAATAGCATATCTGACATTTGCTGTGGTAATAAACATGACTTTTGAAAGATCGTAATCCACTTCGAGATAATGGTCGTTGAATGCATAGTTTTGCTCTGGGTCGAGTACTTCCAACAATGCAGCAGATGGATCACCGCGAAAATCCATGCTCATTTTATCGACTTCATCCATCAAGATAACAGGATTAATAACGCCTGCACGCTTCATTGACTGAATAATTTTCCCAGGCATGGAACCAATGTAGGTACGTCGATGTCCTCGGATTTCAGCTTCATCCCGAACACCACCCAGTGAAAGACGAACGAACTTCCGACCGAGTGCACGTGCTATCGATCGTGCTAAGGATGTTTTACCAACACCTGGAGGCCCAACAAAACACAGGATTTGGCCACGCATTTCCTTCACAAGATTCAACACTGCAATATGTTCGAGAATACGCTCTTTAGGTTTCTCTAATCCATAGTGATCCTCATCCAAAATCTTTTTCACGTGATCTACATCGAGATTATCCTTTGTCCTCTTGTACCACGGAACAGCAATTAGCCAATCAAGATAGTTGCGAGTTACGGTGAATTCTGGTGACATTGCTGGTGTTTTCTTTAACTTGTTGAACTCCTCCATTGCCTTCTCTTCAACTTCTTTTGGCATTTTCGCTGCCTTGATCTGTTCTTTCAACTTCGCAAGCTCTGGACTGGCCTCATCCTCACCGAGTTCATCCTGGAGAATTTTTATTTGTTCCTGTATGAAGTACTTCCGTTGAGATTTCTGAATCGTATCTTGAACTTTTGTATCAATTTCTCGCTCAATTTTTAGAATATCGACTTCGGTTGTAAGAATCTTTGAAATTTCATAAAATTGATCGCGGAGTGACTGTAGTTGGAGAATTCGCTGTTTTACCTCGACACTTTGCAATATGTTCGAAGCGATGTAGTATAGTTTCCGCTGAGGTTCTTTAATCCCATCATATGTGATTATTACTTCTGGAGGAAGGTTCCGGTTGAGACGCACATACTCAGTGAACAACGACGATACATGGCGGACTAAAGCTTCGAGTTCTCGTGTAACTGGTACTTCCACTTTATTAATTACTACTTCGGCTTCAAGGAATAATGGGTTGTCTAAGAACCGCTTAATCCGTGCTTGTGCCACTCCATCAACAAGTATTTTCATGAGTCCATTTGGTAGTTTTAACATTTGGAGAATTTTTGCTACTGTACCTTCATGGAAAATATCATTTTCCCCTGGTTCATCAATCGAAGGATTCTTTTGGGCTACAAGAAAAATATTCTTACCTCTGTGTTCAACTGCTTCGGTAGCAGCACGTAACGATGTCTCACGGCCAACCAACACCGGATAAATCATGTACGGAAATATAACAATATCCCGTAATGGTAAGATTGGAAGTATTGTCGGAATTTCCTCAAGCGTCTCTACTTGCTGACCTATTTTCTCTTTCTCATCCATAAAACTAACGTTATTACTGAAAAAGGATACCTATACTACTTTCCATGGATTTTAATGTACCGATGATTTCCTGGAGAATCAAGAAATGGTGATAACCTCACAAAAACACTAGTCTCACACTCGTAGCAGCACGACGAATACCTATTTCGCCAATTTATACTCTATCGCTGAAAAGGGAATGCCAAACAATGCTACCTCTCTCCATGGTCCCTTGATTTTTCCCACCCGTGAATTCGTTGTTCGATGTACTCAGCAAGTTTTTGTTCAAAGACTCGAATATCAAATTTCTCTGCATGTTTACGCAAGAGTAATGGTTCAAATTGTAATGTTGAGAACCTTTTCAAAGCTTCAAGAAGTGCATCGACTGTCTGTTCATAGAAGAAAATCCCCGTTCGTGCCTCTCCTTCTGCGACAACGGATTCCAGTACTCCTCCTTTACCAAAAGCTATGACGGGTTTTCCACTTGCCATCGCTTCAAGTGGAACAATCCCAAAATCCTCCACACCAGGAAAAATCAATGCTCGACAACGTGCATAACACTGCGCAAGGAGTTCTTCATTGACCCATCCTAGAAACTCAACGTTTCTTGGGGCTAACTGTTTCAATCTTTTTTCATCAGGTCCACTTCCAACAATGATTAGTTTTTCACCACACCTCTTAAATGCTTCAATGGCCAAGTCAATCCGTTTGTATGGTACTAATGCACTTACTAGTAAATAGTATCCATCATCGTGTGTCGAAACAACGAATTTTGATGTATCTACTGGTGGATGTATAACATCTGCAGTGCGGTTATAGATGTTTTGTATCCGCTGTGCAACAAAGTATGAGTTTGCAATAAAATAATGTACACGGTTACTTGTACGGACATCCCACCACTGCAACGCAGGGCGAATGAGATCCATTCCTATACGCATTAGAAGAGTACTTTTCCCTTTTACGAAATAATCATCGTAGAGATCCCAAATGTAGCGCATTGGTGTATGACAGTAGCAAATATGAAGTGCACCACGACGTGGTCGAGTGTTTTTCGCAACCGCGTGACTTGAAGAAATAAGAATATCATAGGGCGAAAAATCCATGAACTCAACAGCTATGGGCATGAGTGGTAAGAAGTATCTGTACTGTTTCTCCTTCAATGGAAGAGCATCGATGAACGAGGTACGGATTGTTCGCTGTTCAATGATATCCGACATCGCACCTTTATTGTGAAGCAATGTTAAAATCGGAGCCTGTGGGAACAATGAACACAATACTTCCAGTACCTTTTCACCACCCCGCATTCCAGTGAGCCAATCATGGATAAGTGCTACAGAGTACCGTGTTTGTATTTCTCGTGTCATACAGTTCAATGTGAATCAATGCATGTCAGGTGTTTAATTATACCGAATTTTCGATGAACATGAAATCATGTTCTTTCGTTGATTGTCGTTATAGTTTCTTGTATTTTGAAAGGGCATGAAAACGATACTTCGAAATATTTCATTATGGTATGCGAAGTACTCCTTTCCCCCGAAGTATATGCGGATTCTTGCTATAGTTCTTACACTGATAGGAATTACTCGGGGTCTTCAACATTACTACATTGTTGATGCATTTGAACAGGTTCAATTTCCACTTTGGTGGCATGTTCCTTTCAATTTGTTCCTTTGGTGGCTTTGGCTACTGTTTGTACCTGTAATTTCATGGGGCCATCGACGGCTTATTCTTTCTAACCATACCAAACTCTACTGGATTTTCCTCACGTTTCTCTTCCCACTCTGTATTGTTTTTCTTCGACAAACGATAGCTTCTTTTGTAATATCCGAAATTCTCCATGGATATAAGAGTTTCCTTGAACTCATTCATATACGCATGTTAAGCAACGTGTGGATTTGGCTCGATTATGGAATGTACTTCACGCTTTTTGGTAGCATTATTGGTTACGATCTCTATGCGAAGGGTCATGAAACTGAGCAGAAACTTATAGAACTTAAAACGCAACTCCTTCAATCGCAACTGAAAACACTCGAGGGCCAACTTCACCCTCACTTCCTCTTCAACACACTCAACACACTTTCTACACTTCTCCTTAAACGAGATAAAATACAAGCAAAGCATATGCTTGAACTTTTACAGAACTACTTATCAACCACACTCTTCACCGACAATCGCTCGGAAATACCCCTTGCTGATGAGATTAAGTACATCAATGAATACCTCCAAATCGAAAAAGTACGCTTTCAAGATCGTTTACACATTAAACAAAATATTACAGAAGAAGTTAAATATGCACTCGTTCCACGTTTTATACTTCAACCAATTGTTGAGAATTCTCTCTACCATGGCATTGCACCAAAAAAAGAAGGTGGAACTATCTCCATAACAGCAAAACGTGAGAATAGATGGCTTACCATACACGTAGAAGATGATGGTGTTGGAGCTAATATTCCCAAAACAAAGAAACAACATGGTGTCGGTCTTTCTTTAGTTCGCGATCGATTGGTTCGATTATACGAGAACAACTATCGCTTTGTTTGTGAATCACCAACAAACGGCGGATTCATTGTAACAATCACAATACCATACCGCATATTGGCTCTGTAAATCATATGGTGAGCTTTCCCCAACACATTCTCAATTCTCAGAACACGCATCACAAGCGACTATCGCTGTTGTTTCCTTTGTTTCTCATCCTTGTGCTTGTCGCACTTGTACGCTCAGCACAGGTGTACTTTTTTCTCTTCACAGGTGACAAAGCACCTATCAACGCTTTAAAAATATTCTTATCAAACATTGCATACTTCTTCTACTTTATACCACTTAGCATTGTTGCGTATAAATTAACACTCCGGTTCCCATTTCCACGAACTCCGTTGCGTTCTCTTCTGCTTGTGCACGGTGGAGTCGTACTTATAGCGTTCGGCATCCATCAAACAATTATGCTTGGTGTAAATCAATTTCTTTGGCAACCAGAGTTAATAACGTCCCACATTTTCTACCAATACTTCAACAATCCTACAATCTGGATTGAGTTATTTGTCTACGCTCTCTTCATTATAGGGTTATACTTCATTGAGTACCGTAAGATCAACTATCAACAGGAACTTCAACGTACATACATAGAATCTGAATTGGTAAATTCACGTTTGCAAGAACTGAAAAATCGATTACAGCCTTCATTTTTACTACTAACATTTCAAACTCTCACACAGTATCTACACAATGAACAGTATTCGGAAGCAAATTCTCTTATTTCGGATTTGAGCGATTACTTACGTACAACTGTATACTCATCAATACACGAGTGGACAACCCTCAATGAAGAAATAAATTATCTCCAATTGTACATGAAAATCATGGCGGTTCTTCATGGGTATACCACAACTATTGTTGATGTGGTTCCATCCGAGTTAAGGAGTATAAAAGTACCAAAATTTACTCTCCAACCACTAATCGAAAATATACTTTCCCATGTTGAGCAAGATCATTCAGTACAGAAGCTTTCTATCTCGGCACAACTGACAAATAATACTGTGAACGTGTACTTGCAACTACAAATGAACTGTACCTACAAGATCCTAGAGCACGATCGAAATGTCCTTACATACATATCACATCGTTTTGACAAACTCTATGGTTCTACAGCTCACCTTGAAGTGACCTTTCCATCAGAAACAGAAATCAATTACATGGTCCAATTACCACAAGGTGTATACCACGCAACTTATAAGAACGAGGTACCACTATGAACATTCGAGCTCTAATTGTTGATGATGAATACCACGCTCGTGAAGGTCTTCGCATCAGACTCCAGAAATACCCTGAGATTATGATCATCGCGGAATGTAGTACTGGTACTGAAGCTATTGATGCTATTAATACACTCAATCCGGATCTTGTGTTCCTCGATATCCAAATGCCTGAATTGAACGGCTTTGAAGTGCTCAAACAAATTCATCACGAACCGCCACTTATCATTTTTGTTACAGCGTATGATCGTTATGCAATACAAGCCTTCGAGTACCATGCTCTCGACTATCTCCTGAAACCAGTTAAAGAGGAGCGATTTCATGATACTATTCAGCATGCTATCCAGGAATTAAAGCATCGACAGATCCAAAACTACTCTGAACGCCTTACCAAGCTACTCAACGAGTATCCTATTTTACCAGATGGCGATACGTCACGCACTTTGAGTACTTTCCACGAACCTATAACTCGAATTCTTCTTAAACAAAAAGATCATATTGTCATCGTTCCTGTCGAAGATATTGATTGGATCGAATCTGCAGGTGACTATGTTGTCATTCACTCAAACAACCAAAAGTACATTCACCGTGAAACTCTAAGTTCGATGGAAGAATCCCTTGACCATCTTCAATTTGTTCGAATTCACCGCTCAACAATCGTTAACATCCAGAAAGTCCACACGCTTAAACCAAATGAAAGTGGTGATTACGATATATTTCTTCGGGATGGTACACGGTTGAGACTAAGTAGAAACTACAAGACGAAGTTTCAAGTCCTCCTGCAACGTGCAAAGTAAAAGTTAAAGTCCTAGAGATAGTCCCTTGTCCCTGCGAAGTGGCTCGATGTGTTCTCTGGGGTGGTACTAGTGGAGTTCCTTATCAGCATCTGGTACTTCATCAGCGTGGTGTTTCACAATTCGTGCTTGGGCAAAAAATATAACCTCTTCAGCAATGTTAGTAGACAAGTCAGCAACACGCTCAATGTTTCTGCTAACTCGACTACACTCGAGTGCAGCTTCAATTAATAAAGGATTTTCCTTAACGAGATGAATAACGTGGCGGGTAACATTCTTATTGAGTTCATCAATTCTATCGTCAGAAAGTAAAACAGCACGTGCAAGACTAACATCAAGTAAAATAAAACTATCGAGTGCATCTTTCAACATACGTCGTGTATGATTCGCCATTTCATTGATTTCAGGAAACTCATTGAGCGCAGTACTACGATGTACCAAATTGAGCGCTGCTTGCGCAATATTCACTGCGTGATCGCTAATACGTTCAAGGTCGTTGTTAATTTTCTGTGATGCGATAATCAAGCGTAGATCACGCGCAACAGGTTGTTGAAGCGCCAAGAGATCAAGAATTGCATTGTCGATTTCTAGTTCGAGTGCGTCGATACGCTTATCGGCAACAATGACAGCGTTTGCTCGCTCACTATCGACATGCTGAACTGCTTGAAGCGCATTCCGAAAATTCTCTTCAACAAGACTCCCCATCTTGATGAGTAACGTCTTAAGACTCTCTAACTCCTTTTGAAAATGTCGTTGCATACGGACCATTATCCAAAACGACCTGTAATATAATCTTCTGTTTGTTTGTTCTTTGGATTCGTAAAGATAATGCGAGTAGCATCATACTCCACAAGCTCTCCCAGGTACATAAACGCAGTGTAATCGCTTACCCGTGCAGCTTGCTGCATATTGTGGGTAACAATTACAATTGTGTAATTTTCTTTTAACCCGTAAATGAGCTCTTCAATCTTGGCTGTTGAGATGGGATCGAGTGCACTTGCTGGTTCATCCATGAGCAAGACTTCAGGATTCACAGCAAGCGCTCGTGCAATACAGAGTCGTTGCTGTTGTCCACCTGATAAACTCATGCCACTCTTTGAAAGCGAATCTTTTACCTCATCCCACAACGCTGCTTGACGTAAACTACGTTCAACAACTTCATCCAAAACATTTTTACTGCGTACACCATTCATCCGCAGCCCTGCTGCAACATTATCGTAAATTGACATAGTTGGAAATGGGTTTGGCTTCTGGAATACCATTCCAACTCGCTTTCGTACAAGCACGGCATCCATTGAATAGACATCTACACCATCGAGAAGAATCTCCCCCTGGACACGAGTGTTCGGTACAGTTTCATGCATCCGATTGATGGACCGTAAAAATGTCGATTTACCACATCCCGACGGCCCAATAATTGCAACAACAGAGTGCTCTGGAATACTCAGCGATATATTTTTTATAGCTTGTACGGTCCCGAACCAGGCAGAAACGTTTTTTGCCTCGATTTTCATTCCACTGCTGTTTTTAGTTCTTTTCTGTTCTCTATTGACTTCTTGGTTTACTTTCATACTTGGGATCTTTATATCGATAAGCATTACTGCAAGCCTTTCATACGAGTTTGTGTTACAAAACGAACAGCCAAACTCAGGAGAAGTATCATTCCAATAAGTACTAATGCACCCCCCCATGCTTGGCGAATCCAATCTTCAAACGGAGAGACTCCATAATTGTAAATGAATACTGTCAACGATGCTATTGGTTGATCGAGCGTTGTATGCCAAAAACGATTGTTCAGTGATGTGAATAGTAGTGGTGCTGTTTCACCAGCGGCTCGAGCAATAGCAAGAAGAATTCCCGTTATGACACCGGGAATTGCAGTTCTGAGAACGATTCGAAGAATAACTTTCCATCGAGCAATCCCTAATGCAAGTGCCGCTTCACGCAAAGTCGTAGGTACCAATTTCAACATTTCTTCCGTTGTACGCGTAATTGTTGGAATCATCAGAATGCCAAGTGCTACACCGCCTGCATACGCTGAGAAGTGTTTCATTGGCACCACAACCAATGTATATGCTACAACACCAGCAACAATTGAAGGCAATCCGCTGAGTACATCCGTTAAAAAACGGACAGCTTGTGCAAACATGTTATTTCCAAATTCTGATAGGAAAATCCCCGCAAAAATTCCAACTGGTAAACTAATACAACTCCCAAGAGCAACGAGAATGAGTGTTCCAACAATTGCATTTGCCAAGCCTCCACCAGGTTCACCAACAGGTTTCGGAAGTTGTGTGAAAAATTCTACAGTGAGTGCTCCTACTCCGAGCGAGAGTGTGTGATAAAATATAAGTATTAATGGAATCAATGCGAGTATTACACAGAAACCACAAAGTATAAACATAAGAGTACTACGGATGCGTCGTATCTTGAATTGTAACATACTCATAGTCGAACATCCTTTGTGTTCTTAGTAACACTCCAGATTAACAACCGTGCAACAGAATTAACAAGAAGTGTAACAAGAAACAATACGAGAGCGATTTCAACTAACGCACTTACATACATATCGGTTGTCGCTTCTGTAAATTCGTTTGCAAGAACACTTGCCATTGTATGCGCCGGATTAAACAACGAAAGGGAAATTGACGGTCTGTTACCAATTACCATTGTTACTGCCATTGTTTCTCCCAATGCTCTCCCAATTCCAAGAATAATTGCTCCAATAATTCCAGAACGACCATAGGCGAGAGCAATCCGTACCGCTTGCCATCGTGTTGATCCGAGTGCGAGTGCAGCCTCGTATTGAGAACGAGGTACAGATCTCAGAACATCGCGTGAAATAGATGAAATAATTGGTAATATCATTATCGTTAACACAAACCCAGCTGCTAACATCCCAATACCGTAAGGAACACCTTGGAACAAAGGGATAAACCCAAGAGTCTCGGAAAGAAATGGCTGAAAGGTACTCCGTAACCATGGAACCATAACAAAAAAACCCCATAAGCCATACACGATGCTCGGAATACCAGCTAGTAATTCCACAAAAAATGAAAGCGGCTTTTCTAACCATACAGGAGCTACTTCAGCTAAAAAAATTGCTATTCCTAAACTAAGAGGAACAGCCAAGAGGATCGCAATCAATGTTGATACAACAGTCCCATAGATAAAAGGGAGTGCACCATATTCTTCAAGAACAGGATCCCATACAGACCGAAAAAAGAAAGTGAATCCAAATTTTTCTCGTGTTAACGATGACATTGAGTACATTTCATAAAACATCAGAACAACAAGGAGAAAAATCATAAGAGCAAAAAACGCTGTGAGAAGATAGAAAATACTATCTCCTCGATTTTCTCCTTCACGCAACTGAGCTGGTATAATCAATTCTCGGAGTTTCATTCCTGAACTTCTTTCTTTCACCAACTACTTAACCTGGATTTTCTTTACAGTCTTCAAACACATTTTCTGAAGATCCGGAGGTAGGGGAGCATAGAGCAATTCAGGGGCATACTTTTGACCTTCAGTTAATGCCCACTGTAAAAAGTTTACGAGAGCTTTCCCTTTCTCTTTATTTCTATACCGTTCGTAGACGAGCAACCATGTAAAACCACTAATTGGATAAGAATCTTTACCAGCCGAATTAGTAATAGACACACGGTAATCAGCTGGCATATATTTCGCTTCATACTGTGCAGCTTTTGTTACAGACTCAATTGTTGGCTTTACAAAAACACCTTCTTTGTTCCGTATTGAAGCGTACGGCAGGTTGTTCTTCACCGCATATGCCATTTCCACATACCCGATAGCCCCATCCATTTGCTTGACAGTTCCTGTTACACCTTCATTTCCTTTCCCCCCCAAACCGAGTGGCCAATTTACTGATGTACCACGACCTACTTTCGTATTCCATTCCTCGCTTACTTTGCACAAGTAATCAACAAAAATATATGTCGTTCCACTGCCATCTGACCTGTGTACAACAACAATTGGCTTGTTCGGCATCGTACGTTCTGGATTAATTTCAACAATCCGTGAATCATTCCATTTAGTAATTTTTCCTAAGAATATGTTTGCAAGAACATCAGGTGTAAGCTTTAAATCTGGTCCGACCTCAGGAAGATTATATGTCACAACAACAGCTCCCATTACCATCGGAATGTGGAACACACCAGTGCCTTGCTTTTGTTTTACATCTTCAAGTTGTTGGTCTGTCATAGGACCATCGGTACCACCAAAATCAACTGTACCCTCAATGATTTGTCGAATTCCACCACCACTTCCAATCGACTGGTAGTTAATTTGAATACCTGTTTTTTGTTTGTACACATCAAACCACTTTGAGTAAATTACATACGGGAAAGTGGCTCCTGCACCGTTGAGTTGCAGTTGAGCATTAGAAAAATAAGTACATACAACGAACAATAGAATTTGCATCCACTTTAGTTTCATCGTGCTCTCCTTTATATTTAGAATGAATAATGAAACGTCATGCGAAGTGTTAAAGCTGCTCTTGGCGAATACCCTGATGGTTGTTTTTCAAAGGTTTCATAGAGTATATTTGGAACAACGGACACTTTTTCTTCTATCTTGTACCCTACACCAGCGATAAGAAAATTCCGTGAGTCTCCACGTGATGACTTTGCATTATTTGGATCGAAGTAGTCATATCGACCAACAAACTCCAACCTCGATGTGAAACTAACTATTCCAAAAAAAGAAACCCCATGTGCATCTCTAGTACGCAGAGAGGACCCAGTATTGTAATCATTATCAACAGATTGTTGAAAAATCTCACACCCTACTCTGTAGAATCCTTCCATCGTATATCCTATAAAAAGAGCATACGTCTGGAGGGAATTTCCAACTAGTATATTCCGATATGGATCCATTTTTCGCGGACGAGCGCCGTAATCAACGTAGAACGTTGTGACAACACCATCAACTGGTTCTGAGAGCAAAGTCAAGTAAAATCGTTTGTACTTATCATTTTCCGGGCGATTACTATTACCATTTCCAATGAGTACCCAGTAACTTAATTTCTTGTTCTCCAACACTGCTCCACGCATCGAAACTCCAAGGTCACGGGAACTTACAATACCTCGTAAGTCTAAGACAGTTTTTTCAAGGGATCTGTATCCCCATATGTTCTCTGACTGTTCCAATGCTGGCGTTGGTTGAATACCAAAACTACAATCATGTCCCCTAATAACATTACTCCACTTTAGGTATGCATCCTTTACCATTACACCAATAGTCCCATTCGACGCATTCGCACTCTGATCAGCTTCTAAGCGAAATCGTGTAGAAAATGTTTCACTAATTTTTGTATCGTATGTAAAGTAGAGTCGGCGAAACTGGAATGCTTGATACGCTACCCCTCCCTGTGGACTTGCTTGATTGGTAAGCGTAAGTGGATCACGTGTTACATTATAAAAGTAATCCCAGTACACAAGACCAGATATTTTACCTTGAGCATACAATACACCAGAAAATAACACAATAATCCCGTATAATGTTTTCATGATTCCCTTGCCCTTTCTTAACATGCCGTCAAACAAACCTAGTTCACAGCCAATATATTACTGAATTGTTTCCCAAACATTACGGCAACGTTAAGAAAATGTTAACAAGGAAATCTGCGTTAACCTTTTACCCTCACTAATTGGCAGAATGAATGTACTACATTAAAACTAAGCTATGGATGTAAACGCAGGATAAAAGCAAATATAACTAGCGCCAGTGTAACAAGTCCTATGAGAAACTTAAATTCTTTCCTACCCAGATGATGAAGATACTCGTCGGACTCACTCATAAAAAATGTATTAAGAAGGAGTTCTTTCATGGTGTATACCTCACAAGTTGTTCTATGCAAAGTTAGTGTAAAATAGTAACGTAAATATGATGTAACTGTGAATATATTGTAAAGCGAGAAGTGGTTATTTTTTGAGTGCAAATGAAAAAAGTGAGCCTTTACCAACCTCGCTCGTGAGGTTTACCTTGCTGCCATGAGCTTCAATAATGTGTTTAACTATAGCTAACCCAAGACCTGTTCCCCCTGCTTCACGTGACCGTTCTTTATCAACTCGATAGAAACGTTCAAAAATGCGATCATGGTGCTCTGGTGCTATTCCGATTCCGCTATCCTGTACGTCAACATGAACAACTTCACCTCCATCACGAGCACGTACAATTATAGTCCCTCCACTTGGTGTATACTTAATAGCATTATCGACAAGATTTGTTAAGGCTTGTAATAGCCTTTCTTTATCACCGTATACTCTCTGTGTTTTCTCCAAATTAACGTACTCTCCCCTCAGTACAAGCGCCTTTGCTTCAGCATGGGGTTGAAATTCTTCCACAACGCTTTCCAGCAAATCACTGATGGGAAAATAGCGAAAACTCATCTTCATATCACCGGATTCGATTCGAGAAATTTCAATCAAATCGCGGAGAAGTGTATTTAACCGCATTGCATTGGCGTGTGCCTTCTCAACAAACTCTCGATTGACAAGAGGATCATTCAGAGCACCATCGAGAAGTGTTTCTAGATATCCCTGAAGCATAAAAATAGGTGTACGGAGTTCATGAGAAACATTACCAAGAAATTCACTTCGTATTTTTTCGAGCTTTTTCAACTGAGCTATATCGGCATTCAGTTGCTCGACCATAGAATTGACAGCTTTTGCAACTTCCCCTATTTCATCATTACTTTGTACAAAAATCCTTCGTTCAAGATTCCCTTGTTGAATTTCTCGAGCAACCTGCGCAATGGAAACCAGCGGTCGCGAAATACTCCGTGAAAGCAACACGCTTGCTATAATCATTAAGACAAGGACACTAGCACTTGCAATAACAACTTCAAGTCGTATTCCATGGATAACAGACTTCACATCAGCCAAAGGCAAACATAACCGAAGGTATTCGGCGTTCGTAAGGAACCCTTTACGGTGCTCGGGGGATACTTTTGTCGCAAAATATAAGTACTCTGTTTTTACGGTTGTACTATACCGGATGTTTGTACCTGTTCCATGTTTCGCTGCGTCGATGATTTCTGGGCGAGTGTCATGTTTTTCAACGTAAGGAAGTTCATCCTGTGGTATTTCTGAATCATAGAGTACTCTCCCATCTTTCCCAATGAGTGTAATACGAAAACCTCCAGCTCGTGCTATTGTTTCAGCAAACGCACGACCATGATCTTTTTCGAGTTCAAAGGTTGTAAAAAGTACAGCTGTTTGTTTTTCCAGGTTCTTAATTAGCCATCCGTAGAAAAATTTTTCCATCTCATAGCTAATTAACCACCCTGTTAAAAACAAAGCACTGAAGCCAAATGTTACAAAGAGGATTAAAAATTTAGTACGAATGTGCCTCATTCATCAACTTTGAACCTATAGCCTACCCCCTTTACCGTTTCTATCATCGATCCATACTTCCCAAGCTTCCCTCGTATTTTGCGTATGTGGACATCGATCGTCCGATCAACAACATATACATTCTTCCCCCAAATGTTATCTAGTATTTCCTCACGGGTAATCACTCGATTTGGATAACGTGCCAAGTATGCTAACAGTTCAAATTCTTTTTTCGGGAAGAAAACTTCCTTTCCATCAATCTTAACCATGTAATTTGGTACATTAATAACAATATTATGAAACTGATATACATCATCATGTACAACTTTTCTCTCGCTAACCTCTGCTCGGCGAAACATCGCTTTTATTCGCGCAACTAATTTCCGAGGACTAATCGGTTTGACAATATAATCATCTGCACCAAGTTCAAGCCCAAGCACTTCATCGAGCTCGGTTCCTTTAGCAGTTAAAAACAGTACTGGGATAGAGGAAGTGGCTTCTTTACTCTTTAATTCTCGAAGAACTTCAAATCCATCCATTCCAGGCATCATAACATCGAGAACGATGAGATCGGGATTCTCTTGAACTTTTGTGAGTGCTGTTTTTCCATCATAGGCAACAATAACTTGAAATCCTTCTTTTTCAAGATTGTACTTTAATAGTTTCGTAATATCAACTTCATCATCAACAACTAAAATTTTCTTTGTCATAACCCACTTTTCACATTATTGATACTTCCTGTCCTAAAGTTAGAAAAAAACATTAAAAATGACACTGGAAACAGTGTTAAGGAATTGTAAAACAATCGTAGAAAAAACCCCACGGCCAGGGGAAAACCGTGGGGTTCGGGGGATTTAACCTACGGCCACTACCAAACCGTAGGTGTGGGTACATAATTATAGTATATAAAAAAGAATTTGTCAAGTACATGCTAATAAAAACACCACATTACCTAATCACAAATTGTAGAATTCATTGTAACTATTCCACATAATCATCACTTGCCTCAATGTAAAAGAATGATTATCCTACCGTAGAAATTAGAAAGGAAATTGTATGGAAGCTGATGTACTCGCAATTGGTGCCCATCCTGATGATTTGGAATTAGGGTGTGGAGGAACACTAGCAAAACTAGTTCGACAAGGATACAATGTCGTGCTCTGCGATTTAACACAAGGGGAACTTGGAACACGAGGAACAAAAGAAATCAGAATGAAAGAAGCTTCTAAAGCAGCAGAAATACTCGGTGTTGCTCATCGATATAATTTAATGCTCCCTGACGGAAATGTCGAAGTATCAAAAAAGAATATTGAGAAACTTGTCACACTCATACGTGAAGTCCGACCATCGCTCCTCATTATTCCCTACGGTGTGGAACGTCATCCTGATCACGTTCATACAAACCAGCTTAGTAAAGAGGCATGGTACTACAGTGGGCTAGCAAAACTTTTAACAAAACACAACGGTAAAGAACAAAAACGACATAGACCTCATCATTACTTTGAGTTTCTCCAATGGTATGAATTCGAACCAAGTTTTATTGTCGATATTACTGACACCTTCGAAATCAAAATGGAAGCAGTTCGGTCGTATGCATCGCAATTCTATAACCCTCAGAATAAAGAACCAGAAACAAAACTTAGCCGTCCGGATTTTCTAGAAATCATTGAAACACGGTGCCGATACTACGGTGCGAAAATTGGAGTAAAGTACGGCGAGCCATTTATATCGCCGTTTTCACTTGGTGTAGAGAATCTTTTTGACCTGAAAATTATACCCGGTTAAACTATTAATTAACATAAAGGCTCAACCACCACGGTTGAGCCTTCATGCGTTACATTACCACCCTATTGGGACGTTCAGAACTTGTTGTGGCTCGACAAGGCACTGATCAATCAAGTATATACATCACACAACGTACGTTGAAGATGCTGTTTCTCCGCCTCTACCAGTCCAATTCGTATGGAAAAATTCACCCCGTGGCTTGTCGATGCGTTCGTACTGATGCGCACCAAAATAGTCACGCTGTGCTTGTAACAAGTTCGCTGGAAGTCGTTTGCTCCGGTAGCCGTCGTAAAACACAAGTGATGACGACATTGCTGGTACTGGAATACCAAGTTGTGTTGCTGTAGCAACAACCTTCCTCCACGATTCCTGACATTGTGCCATAATTTTTTTGAAGTATGGATCGAGGAGTAGATTGTTGAGCTGAGGGTTTCGATCGAATGCTTCTTTTATTTTTCCAAGGAAAACGCTCCGAATAATACATCCATTCCTCCAAAGGAGCGCAATTCCACCGTAGTTTAAATCCCACGTATACTCCTTTGCAGCTTCTCTCATTAACATGAACCCTTGAGCATAAGAGGTAATTTTTGATGCATACACTGCTTTCCGGATATCTTCGATAAATTTCTTTTTACTTCCAGCAAACTTTTTCCTCGTAGGCCCCTTCAAAATTTTTGATGCAACGACACGTTCATCTTTCATTGCAGATAAACACCGCGCAAAGACAGCCTCAGAAACCATTGTCATTGGAACACCAAGATCAAGTGCAGCTATACTTGTCCATTTCCCCGTCCCTTTCTGTCCTGCAGTATCAAGAATATAATCGACAACGTATTTCTTGTTTTCATCTCTATAGTTGAGAATATTACTTGTAATTTCGATTAAGTAAGAATTTAACTCACCTTTGTTCCACTCAGCGAATACTTCGTGCATTTCCTTGTTGCTCATGCCAAGTACATCTTTCATGATGTGATACGCTTCGCAAATAAGTTGCATATCCCCATATTCAATACCATTGTGGACCATTTTTACAAAATGCCCTGCACCATCTGATCCAACCCAGTCGCAACATGGTGTACCGTCATCAACTTTAGCAGCAATTGCTTGGAAAATCGGTTTCACATGAGGCCACGCTGCAGGTGAGCCACCAGGCATGATTGAGGGTCCACGGAGAGCGCCTTCTTCCCCCCCCGAAACACCAGTTCCGATAAAGAGGAACCCTTTACTTTCAAGGTACTTTGTACGACGAATGGAATCAGGGAAATGTGAATTACCGCCATCGATGATAATATCACCAGTCTCTAGTAAAGGGATTAACATTTCAATAAAGTCATCCACAGCTTTTCCAGCTTTCACCATTAACATGACACGCCGTGGTTTCTTCAGTAACTTTACTAACTCTTCAAGCGAATGTGCACCAAGGATGTTTTTCCCTTTTGCACGGCCAGCGAGGAAGTTATCGACCTTCTCGACAGTGCGGTTGTAAACAGCAACAGTAAATCCGTGGCTCTCCATATTGAGAACCAAATTTTCACCCATCACTGCAAGTCCTATTAATCCAATATCAGCTTTGTTTTCCATAGATTACCCTTCCTTATACTAAATTGTTATTATTTATTGTTCTTAAACAATACCAAATCCTCGTTCAAAGGTTATATGTTGTTTTTCAAATCAGCCATCTGATTACATCCTTCCCAGTAAACAAATTCTCTTTAGTGAAATCGTTCACGATATGCCCACAATCCCAGTGCAGGATTTGAAATGTAAAATATCTCTTCACCACTTGGCAATACATTAAAACCATCACTGAGTTTTTCTGGATTGTACCGTTTCATAATTGTTTCGAGATCGGCATATTGGAAGTTTACACCTTCAATTTCCTCCTTTGTTAAGTGACCAGGACAGTACGTGATTTTAAATCGACCTTCTGACGAACCATGAATAAGATGAGCCGCTGCTCCTAGATTTTGACGTAAATCCTCATTTTCGTCGACGAGCTGGAGTACACGACGTGTTCCCACGTAACCATATTTTCGTATAAGAGAGTCAATTTGCTTATCTTCACCAAATTCTTTGAGGCCTGGTGCTAACACAATGAGCTCTCCGTCATCGGCTATTGCCATGCGCGTGCGGTAGATACTCTTGTTTCCAAGCCATGTACTTTTAAACTCCGATGGATCAAGATATACAACTACTTTCTTGAGAGGTTGCTCAAGCATCAGGAAGTTAACTTTGAGCGATAACTCTGCAGCTCGATAGAAACATTCGATGTCATTTCCAATATATAGTCCTCGTACTTTCAACTGTCCATCATCACCGCGGGATACAACAGTTAATACGTAATAAATTGGGGGTAGTTGGTCTCCAAAGTGGTCCGATGCATAGTTGTATACACGCCGAACAGGATTATCAGCTCGCCCCATAATACGCTCCATACCGTAGACAGCGCCCAAGAAGTGACTTTTATTAATTCCTTCCGGACCACCAGTACCAACGAAAATGTTTTTGTTGTAATTCGCCATTCCGATAACTTCATGGGGCACAACTTGGCCAATACTAAGAATAACATCAAAACCACCATATTTCAAAAGCTTGTTTACTTGTGCTTTCCAACTGTAGTGAAGTTTTCCTTCAGATTGTTCTTCAATAAACTCTTGTGGCACTTCACCAAGTGTAACAACATCGTTCCTCCAGTCATGGACACGGAAAAGCGAGAGAGGAGTTGAACCAAACATTGTCACAAGCTCTTTTTCTGTCATTGGAGCATGGGTACCTAGTGCGGGAAGGATATCTGTTAAACGATCTCCATAATATTCCCATGCTAAGCGCGTTAGCACACCAGCGTGGGAATGGAACCGAGTAAAATCTGGTGGTATTGCCAACACTTTTGTACCACCAATTACATCGAGCGCCTGAAAGAGCCCAGCTCGCAAATCATCTTCTGTTAGCACTTCTGTTTCTGAACCACGTGCATAGAGTACCATAGTCGAATCCTTTTATTGTTCGCAGAGAGGGAATTCCCCTCAAGTATAAAAGCAGGATGCCACCAAAATGGTGGCATCCTGCTACACTATTTTTACCGTTGAATACGCGCAGACCCTCCTTTTGCAAAAGCCCGAACTTGATCAACAGTAACCATCGTTGTATCACCGGGTGTTGTTGTCAACAATGCACCATGGGCCCAACCAAGTTTCACAGCTTCTTCAGGGGATTCGTCTGTTAACAATCCGTAAAAGAACCCGGCTGCAAACCCGTCGCCACCTCCAACTCGATCGTACACATCAAGGTCACATTGAGGTGATAAGTACGTTTGACCATTGATCCATGCGACAGCGCCCCACCGATGTCTATTAGTTGAAAGAACTTCACGGAGCGTTGTAGCAACAATCTTTACGTTGGGGAACTTCTTAACAACCGTGTCTATCATTTTGAAGAAGACTGCCGGGTCTAGTTCCGATGTTTTTTCTACATCAACACCGGGGATTCCGAGTCCTTTCTGTAAATCCTCTTCATTCCCAACAAGCACGTCAACATGCTCAACAATCTTCGCAATAACTTCTGCTGCTTTCTGCTCTCCTCCCCAGATACTCCACAATTTTGCCCGATAGTTCAAATCGAAACTTGTTACAACCCCATGCTTCTTCGCTGCTTTCATCGCTTCGATGATGAGTTGACCCGTAGTTTCTGAAAGAGACGCAAAGATGCCTCCACTATGGAACCAGCGAACACCGTGACCGAATATTTCATCCCAATTGAAATCACCTGGTTTTAAGAGTGCACCTGCTTCATTTGAACGATTGTAAAACACAACAGGAGGACGAACACCATAACCACGATCACTGTAGACCGTTGCCATGTTCGGCCCATTTACACCATTATGCTTGAAGCGTTTATAAAATGCCTTTACTCCCATTGCTCGTACGCGTTCAGCTATGAGATCACCGATGGGATAGTCAACCATTGCTGTGACAATCCCTGTATTCATCCCGAAGCAATCTGCAAGGTTGGCAGCAACATTGAACTCTCCGCCACTCACGTGTATTTTACACTCTGTTGCTTTCCGAAATGGAACGATCCCAGGATCTAAACGGTGAACAAGTGCGCCCAGCGAAATTAAATCGAAAGTTCCCTTTGTTGGTATAGATAACCCTGTACTCATACGTACTCCTTTCTTAACTTATTATTTCACCACAGAGGTGATGTGAATAATTAACGTTTTATTCGTGCACTACCACCTTTCGCAACGTGGAGCAATTCATCAAGTGTAATCATACTTGTATCGCCGCGCGTTGTCATCAAGAGTGCCCCATGAGCAACACCAAGGTTGACACACTCTTGCGGTGATTTCCCAGTGAGGAATCCATAAATGAATCCCGATGCAAATCCATCACCACCCCCAACGCGATCTTCAATTTCTAAACCTGACATTTGTGGGCCATCATAGAAAGCACCTTCTGCCCACATAATTGCCGACCAATCATTAATGCCAGCTGATTTTACTCCGCGGAGTGTTGTACCAACAACTTTGACGTTCGGAAAATCCTTTACAACTTTCTCGACCATCGTTTTAAAGGCAGTAGTATCAAGTTCGCCTTTTTCGACATCAACTCCTTCGACCTCATACCCAAGCACTTTTTGGAAATCCTCCTCATTGCCGATAAGACAATCAATGTAGGGGACAAGTGGGCGTGTTGTCTCAATTGCCTCTTTGCTTGACCATAACTTTGAACGGAAATTGAGATCGTATGAAACGATTGTTCCCGCTTCATGGGCAGCTTTAATTGCTTCGGCAACAACAAGCCTAGTTGATTCCGATAGCGCTGAAAAAATTCCACCGGTGTGGAACCATCGTACACCTTTTTCTTGGAAGAGTTTCTTCCAATCGACTTCACCGGGTTGAATTCCTGCTGTTGCAGAGTATGCGCGATCGTATAGAGTTACTGATGCCCGTGGACCAAATCCAACTTCCGTAAAGTTCAATCCAATACGATCTTTTCGTCCCATGCCGTCGTACTTCCGTGTAATAGCAAAGTCAACGTTCACACCAACTGCACGAGCATGGTTTCTCACAATAGCCCCCATGGGGGAGTCATTTAATCCACCAACCCACCCTGTACGCAAACCTAACCGCGCAAGAGCATATGCTACATTGTACTCACCACCACCACACCAAACTTCAAGATATGGAGCGAATTCAATACGTTGGTGGCCCGGTGGGCTCAAGCGAATCATGCATTCCCCTAACGAAATAAGATCAAAACAAGTACTCGTTGCTTGTTTAATCTGTAAGCTCACGTCTCTATCCTTTCACAAATGATGGGTTAACAATTACTTCAGCCACTTAAATATACAAAACTTTTTGAGAAGAATTACTCACCTTGAACAACACGAAATCCTAATCCTTCAAGAATCGGACGTGCACTTCGTTGTGACTCGTGAAGTACCACACATCGATTAAAAAATTCACGTCGAATCCTATATTCTGCACGCAATTTCATAAAATAGGCTTTCTGGAGTGATACCTCCATTGTAAGCACTTTACGAAGTAATGTATCATCAAGTTCGATATCGTAACCTTGCTTGACTGCTGCACGGACAATCGCATGCCGATCTACTACTGTGTGCGGAATTTGAATTCTTGCATCTTCTTCTGGCATCGAACTATCGATCGACCATTGAGGTTGAACGTTGAAAAATTTACATGCAGCTTCATACACCATGCGACATGCATTAAGTTTCCCATCGAGTGAATATCCTGCAATGTGAGGTGTCCCAATCATTACAGCCCTGAGTAACTCTGTATTAATAACTGGTTCGCCTTCCCACACATCAAGAATTGCTGTGGATAGATGCCCATTGCGCAACACTTCGATAAGAGCATTTGTGTCAACAACAGGACCACGTGAAGTATTGATGAGTACTGCACCCTTCTTCATTGCTAAGAGCTTTTCTTTTGCGAAAAGGTGATACGTAGCATCAGGACCATCTTTTGTTAACGGAACGTGGAGAGTAATGAAATCAGCATCGTATAGTTCCTCAATAGGCCGATATTTCGTGTCGCCTGTTGCTCGTGCAAGAGGGGGATCGTTGAGGATGACAGTCATCCCAAGTGTGTGACCAACACGAGCTACTTTGCTTCCAACATTGCCAACTCCAACGATCCCGAGTATTTTATTTTCCAATGGCTCACCAGTCCTCGCTGACCAAGTAAGAAGCGCAGCAGCAACATACTCAGCAACGGAATTTGAGTTACTCCCTGGTGCACTGACAAAGGTAATACCACGTGATGCCAAGTATGCTTCATCAACATGATCTGTACCGATGGTAACAGTTCCGACGAATCGTACAGAACTTCCTTCAAGAAGATGGGCATCTACCTTCGTTTCCGAACGAACAATGAGAGCATCAGCGTTTCGAACAGCGTCGGGTGTTACTTCTAATGTATCTAGAGGAATCACTGTACCGATATGTGCGAACGCTTCAACAACTGCTGGTGTATGTTTATTGACAACGATTATTGGCATACAACACGCTATACACCCGAATAGGCTGAGAATCCTCCATCGATCGGCAAAACTATACCTGTGACAAATTTCGAAGCTGGTGAGCAAAGCCATAACATCGCACCGAGTAAGTCTTCGGGGTCACCGAAACGTCCCATTGGTGTATGGTCGAGGATTTTTTTACCACGAGGTGTTAGTTGCCCTGTTTCTTTGTCTGTTAGTAAGAATCTATTTTGCTCTGTTAAGAAAAATCCTGGTGCAATTGCATTGACACGAATAGTAGGTGAATATTCTTGCGCAACGTGTACAGCAAGCCACTGAGTAAAATTACTGACAGCAGCTTTTGCTGCAGAATATGCGGGGATACGCGTTAATGGACGAAATGCATTCATGGAGGAGATATTGAGGATAACACCTTCCTTTTGTTGAACCATTACTTTCCCGAACACCTGCGTTGGAAGAATTGTACCAAGAAGGTTTAAATCCGAAACAAAACGAAACCCTTCTTCTGGTAAATCAAAGAACGATTGTTCAGGATTCGTTGTTGCTTTGGGACTGTTCCCTCCAGCTCCATTAATGAGAATATCAACTCTCCCGAACGCTTTTAGTACTTCATCTGCTGCTTTCTCGATAACATCTCGTTTGAGTACATCCACATAAACAGCAATTGCTTTACCTTTTGTACTCTCAATACGTTCAAGAACGCGCTTTGCAAGAGAAGGGTCTTTATCGAGAATAGCAACATTAGCACCGCATTCAGCAAGTGCGTAAGCCATTTCACCACACAACACTCCAGCTCCACCCGTAATAACAGCTGTTTTACCAATAAAGTCATACATTTGATGATATGCTTTTTTTTCCATACACACGCTCCTTTTTCAAACTCTCTTAGATTTGAACTTGTTTCATCTTCGGGGCAAGAATATTGAAGATCACCCATGCTATTAGGTATGCAGAGCCACAGATGATAAACATAATATAGTACCCAGTTTCAATGGAACCAAGGGCTTTATAGTGATCGAGAATAACCCCAGCAACACGAGCAATCAAAATGCCACCAACTGCACCTGCCATACCACCAATGCCTGTCACCGAAGCAACAGCTTTTTTCGGGAACATATCTGAGGCGGTTGTGAAAATGTTTGCGGACCACGCTTGGTGTGCAGATGCAGCAATACCAACAATGAGAATAGCAAACCACGGGCTAAACTGCCCTAAGTATTGTGCGCTAATTACTGGAACAACACATAACGCAAATACCAACATTGCAAACCGACGAGCCCGGTACACTTCCCAACCTTTTTTTATAAGATTACTCGAAAGCCATCCACCATAGATACTTCCAAACGTTGTCATAGTATAGACGATGGCAATTGGGAGCGCTAAATCTGTCTTCGTCATACCATATTGTTTGTGAAGAAAAGATGGTAACCAAAAGAGGTAAAACCACCACACTGGATCAGTTATTCCCTTTCCAATAAGGAATGCCCAGGTTTGTTTGAATGTTAGTAACTTTACCCACTTTACTTTTTCAGTTGTTCCATTTGTGATTTGGGCCTCATCTTTATCACTATGGATGTACTCATATTCTTCCTTACTTAATCGATGATGTTTGCTTGGAATTTCATACATTGGTATCCAAAATGCTAACCAAAGAAGGCCAACCGCACCTGTAATAATGAAGGCCCATTGCCATCCCCAGAGGGCAGCCATCAATGGAACGGTTAGTGGAGCGATAATGGCACCAATGTTTGAACCAGAATTGAAAATACCAGTAGCTAGAGCACGTTCTTTCTTGGGAAACCACTCTGCGACGGTTTTAATTGCTGCAGGAAAGTTGCCCGCTTCGCTGAGACCAAGTAAACCACGTGCTGCCATAAAACCAGCAGTATTTCCAGCAAACGCATGGAGAATCGCCGCAAGGCTCCATACAAGCAGCGAAAGTGCATAACCAAGCTTTGTACCTACTTTATCGATAAACCATCCTACAGACAACATTCCAATAGCATAGCAGATTTGGAATGCTATAACTACATTAGAGTAATCAGTCTCAGTCCAATGAAATAGTGGTTCGAGGTAATCGTCTTTGAGCAAGCTGATAACCTGACGATCAAGGTAATTAATCGTCGTTGCAAAGAACACCAACGCAAGAATTCGCCAACGATACCCTTTTACTTGTTGTATAAATGTTGAGCCTTCCATTACGCGCTTCCTTTCTTTTAATGTTGTGATTTGATCCATGAATCAACATGTGATGCAACAGTTTTTCCAGTAAATCCAAATTTCTCAGCCAGTATCTTTTCTGGAGCTGAAGCCCCATAGCGTTCAATACCAAGGACGAGTAACGGTTGACGGAATACATCACCCCACCCCATACCACGGGCAGCTTCGAGCACTACTACCCGTGAAGTCTCAGGAACTATGTGGCGTTGATATGACATGTCTTGGGCAACGAAAAGTTCTTTGCTTGGCATTGATACAACTCTAACGCTAAATGATTGCTCTAAGAGAGCAGCAGCTTCTAACGCAACTGGTACTTCGGAACCACTTGCAACAAGAACGATTTCTGGGATATTACCTCTTTCCTTTTTAATGATGTATCCACCTTTATTGAATTCTTCTTTCGTTAACTGCTTTTCTCGTTGAACAGCCCCAACTTTTTGACGAGTCAATAAAAGGGCTGTTGGCCCCTCTTTCCGTCGAAGTGCATAAGCCCATGCAAGTGCTACTTCTTGAGCATCGCACGGACGAATATTGACGAGATTGATCATCGACCGGAGCGCCGCTAAGTGCTCCACTGGTTGATGTGTTGGCCCATCTTCACCAACGAAAATGCTATCATGGGTGAAAACATAAATCACCTGAAGATCCATCAATGCAGCAAGTCTGATGGGGGGTCGCATGTAGTCCGAAAACACAAAGAACGTTGCACCAAACGGTATAAAACCACCGTAGAGTGCTATACCATTGAGAATCGATCCCATTCCATGTTCGCGAACACCAAAATGAAAATTTGAACCACAAAAAGAATTCTTAGCTATAGATTGTTTCTTTTTTAAAAAGGTGTTAGTTGAGGGGTAAAGATCTGCTGCTCCTCCCACAAACTCTGGTAAGAGTTCAGCTATTCGTTGCATTACTGTTCCTGAAATCGATCGGGTTGCACCTGTAACTTGAGCCACACTCGCTAAAAGTTCAGATTCGAGAGTTGCCGGAAGCTCCTTCGTTTGGCATCGATGCCATTCACGTGCTAAGTCAGGTGCAGCTTTCTCCCATTCATTGAATTGGTTCTTCCACGCAGCGTGTTCTTTCTTCAACTCTTCAACTCGCAATTTGAAGAGTTCGACTACATCTTCTGGGACATGAAAATCGTCTTCAGGCCACCCAAGGTTTCGTTTTGCTGCTTTCAGTTCTTCTTCCCCTAATGGTGCTCCGTGAGCTTCTGCCGTATCTTGCTTCTCTGGTGCACCATATCCAATGTGCGTTTTTGCAAGGATTAGAGTTGGCTTTTCTTGTTCTTTCTTTGCTATTTCGATTGCATTCGCAATTTGATCGTGTGAATGTCCGTCAATCTCAATAGTATTCCATCCCATTGCCTGAAATCGTTTTGCCACATCTTCAGAGAAGGCGAGTTTGGTGCTTCCTTCAATTGTAATGCCATTATTATCGTAAAAAACAACCAAATTATTGAGCCCTAAGTGTCCGGCAAGGGAAGCTGCTTCTTGAGTGACACCTTCCATAATGTCACCATCACCTGCAAAGGCGTACACTGTGTGCGTGCCAAAAATTTCGTGTGAAGGTGTATTATACCGAGCAGCAGCCATTTTTGCTGCTATCGCCATTCCAACTGCGTTTGCAAATCCTTGACCCAGTGGACCAGTAGTTGTTTCGATCCCTGGAATTGCCCAATATTCAGGGTGCCCTGCAGTTTTACTTCCCCATTGACGGAACGATTTCAATTCGTCGAGTGTCACTTCAAAACCAGCAAGGTACAAGAGCGAGTAGAGAAGCATTGAACCATGTCCACCGGAGAGAACAAAGCGATCGCGATTTGGCCATTTTGGATCTTCAGGATTAAATCTGAGGTACTGTAACCAGAGCACCGCCGCACAATCAGCCATTCCCATAGGCATTCCCGGATGGCCAGAGTTTGCTTTCTGAACGCCATCAGCTGCAAGAAAGCGAATTGTATTAGCTGCTCTGCGAAGCTGTGAATCAGAAAGTTTCATAGTTATTTACCCTTATAACTTAGTGTGTCTCTTCTTCATCGGATGCAAACGGGAAATACCGTTTTGCATTGTAATAACATATGTTTTGAACTATCTCGCCTACAAGTTCAAGATCGTTTGGAATAAGTCCCGCTTCCATCTCACGACCAAGAATTCGGCACAGTAACCGCCTGAAATATTCATGGCGTGAGTAAGAGAGGAAACTCCGTGAATCTGTTAGCATCCCAACAAATTGACTCAGGATTCCCATGTTCGAAAGAGCTTCGATTTGTCGCGTCATTCCATCGAGTTGATCGAGGAACCACCAAGCTGCACCGTACTGGAGCTTGCCAGGAATTTTACCATCCTGGAAATTTCCAATCATTGTTGCCATCAATTCATTGTCTCGAGGATTTAAGTTGTAGAGAATCGTTTTTGTTAATTTATCATTTACGTCGAGGCGATCGAGGAATTTTGCCAATGGACGTGCTATTTCAAAATCACCAATAGAATCGTATCCTGTATCTGGGCCAAGCGTTTTTTTCATGCGAGAGTTATTGTTCCTCAATGCACCAAGGTGGAGTTGTTGCACCCACCCCTTTTCGTAATCCATAAGACCAAACTCATACATCATCGCTGATTTGAATTTTCCAATTTCCTCAAGTGTAAGTGCTTTCCCTTTCCGTGCTTTCCTTACGATTTTTTGCACTTCTCGTTCGGTGTAGTCATCGGCGTACGCAGTTTCAATTCCATGATCAGAGAGTCGACAACCATTCTCGTGGAAATAGGCATGGCGAATACGAAGTGCGTAGATGAGGGTATCAAAATCTTTTATTTCAACATCCGTAACGGCTTCTAGTTTATCAACGTACGCATTGAATGCAGTAAGATCTTCAATCGCCATCGCTTTGTCAGGACGCCACGCTGGTACTAATTTTGTACTCGTTTTCTTTGAATGGTTTTTTTTGTATGCTATGTGGTAGTCTAGTGAATCGACTGGGTCGTCTGTTGTACAAACAATTTCAACATTCCACTGCTTTAAAATTCCCTGTGTTGTAAAAGCAGGTGTAGCAAGTTTTGTGTTACACTTTTCCCATATTTTTTTTGCAGTATCTTCGTTCAAGAGCATTGTATTGATACCAAAGGGACGATTTAATTCTAAGTGAGTCCAATGGTACAGTGGATTCCGAATTGTCTTCGGCACTGTACGTGCCCACATTTCGAATTTTTCCCAATCAGAAGCATTTCCAGTAATGTAGTATTCATCTACACCACAGGTCCGCATTGCTCGCCACTTGTAGTGGTCACCAGCGAGCCAAATTCGTGTCATATTTTCAAACTGACGGTCTTCAGCAACATCTTTTGGTGGAATATGGCAGTGATAATCAATAATCGGTAGATGTTCAGCGTATGTATGGTAGAGTTTTGACGCAGTCTTAGTGTCGAGTAAAAAGTCGGGATGTATAAATTGGTTCTTCATAGTTTGTCCCTTTATATTGTGAAATTTTTTTACGCCTTTCAATAGCTATGGTACTACTTGTTGCAGTGCAACACGGATACCCAATCGTTCAATCATCTCTACATAAGCGTGAACCTTTGATGTAAGACCATCAATTGTTGTAAGATCTCTATCCCAAAATGTAATGTTACTTAAAACTTCTTCACACAAACGTTTGAGATTGTTTTCGTACAATTCTCTTCGTTGGGCAAAGAACTCGAGCACATGGTTATCATCGTTAATTACGTATGGTATGCCATTCCTTAGTCCAACTGATGCTCGAGTACTTTCCCGAGTACTTTTATAGTACACAATGAGAGCAGCAAGTGAGAGCGAGAGGATAGGTGGCACTACTTTTCGCTGCTCATAGTAGGTTGTAAGTGAAGGAAGAACCCGAACTCGAAATTTTGACACTGAATTCATATTAATACTTTGTAAGAGGTGTTTGATGTATGGATTCTTAAAACGCTCCAACACGGTTGCTGCGTACTCTTTCTTCACTATGTCAGGCATATCGAGTGTAGGAAGGATTTCCTCATACAGTCCCTTTGTTATAACCTTTCCGATTAATGGATCACGCAAGCTCTCGAGCACGGTGTCTACACCAGCAAGGAACGAAGGAATACTAAACATTGTATGTGTTCCATTGAGTATACGCACTTTGAGAGAACGATGTGGGGTCAAATCTTCTGTCCACACAACGTTGAGACCAGCTTCAGTGAATGGTAACTCACGAGCAATGGTACGATCTGCTTGAATAACCCAAAGGTGAAAGAGTTCCGATGCAACAAGCAATGAATCGTGATAGCCGAGCTTTGCCTCAATCACAGTAATTTCGTCCTTTGGATACCCTGGAACAATACGATCGACAAGTGTATCGCAGAAAACATTATGTTCTTTAACCCACTCAATGAACTTTGTTTCCAAGTTCCAATCAATTGCATGGTGGAGAATGCATTGTCGTAATGTATACCCATTTTTCTTGATCAATTCACAAGGCAAAACAATGAATCCTTTTGATGGATCGCCATTGAAATATTTAAACCGCTCATAAAGGAAAATTGCTAGTTTTGCTGGAAACGTTTTAGGACAGCGACCTTCTGGAAAAGGGACAGCATGGTACTCTATTCCAGCTTCTGTTGTGTTCGATACGATGTACCGTAAGTCTGGGTTCATCGCGCATCGCAGATATTCATCATACTGAGTGTATGGATTGAGACCACGACTTATAATAGTAATCACATCTGTTTCTTCGACAGGTTCTCCATTCTGCAAACCTCGTCGAAGCAGTGTGTAACATCCTTCTTGTTCGTTTAGGTGGTGTACCATTCCCGTTTCAAGAGGTTGAACAACCACAACACTCCCTTTGAAAAGCCCTTTTCTATTCATCTCGTGGAAGTGCCATTCAACAAAAGCACGGAGAAAGTTTCCTTCACCAAATTGGAGTACGCGCTCTGGCATCGGTTCGAGTGAACCAATCGTTGTCACTTTCAATTCTAACTGATGTTCTCGTAAAAATTGTCGATTGAGTCTCCTTGTCTGTTGACACATATTGCTACAATTATTCATTACAACGTTACACCTTTCTTCCAAATTGCAATTTCTTTAAAGTTATTAAGCTCATTTTTTACCTTTAGCTCTCCTGAAGCAACTTTAAGAATGAATGAGTAAAGTTCTTGTGCAACCTCATCAATCGCTCGTTCATCGGTAATAATTTGCCCGGCGTCAAAATCAATCCACTGTGGTTTTGTTCGAGCGAGTCCTGTATTTGTGGCAATTTTCACAGTAGGTACAGGAGCACCAAGAGGAGTCCCCCTTCCAGTCGTGAACAATACTATTGTTGCCCCAGCACCAGTGAGTGCTGTTGTTGATACACCATCGTTGCCAGGGGCATTCAACAAAAACACACCTGGTTCAGGTGTTGGAGAAAGTGTTTCACCATAGTCCAACACACCAACCACAGGAGCATTTCCTCCTTTTTGGATAGCGCCGAGCGATTTTTCTTCAAGTGTTGTAATTCCGCCTGCTTTATTCCCTGGTGAAGGGTTTTCATATACAGGATGATTATGTGTTATATAGTAGCGCTTAAAGGTATTGATGAGTTTGACAATAGCTTCGAATACTTCTGTCGAGGTTGCTCGATTCATCAGCTCTTGTTCTGCGCCAAACATTTCTGGTACTTCAGTGAGAAGAACAGTACCGCCGTACGACGTATGGATATCAGCGATCCGTCCAACTAGTGCATTCCCAGTAATACCAGAAAAGCCATCAGAACCACCACACTTCATTCCAAGTACCAACTTTGAGACTGGTACTTCTTCACGCTTATCCTTCTCTATCTCGGTAATGAGTTCACGGACCAGTTGTACTCCCACTTCGATTTCATCTGATACTTGTTGGGTAGAAAAGAATCGATAGCGGAGTAGCTCTCTTCCAGGAAGTTCACCGAGCATAGTTTCTAATGTATTGTTTTCACAGCCTAATCCAATAAAGAGTACTCCACCAGCATTAGGATTCTGTGCAAGTGCACGGAGAATTCTTTTCGTACTCTCTAAGTCTTCTCCAAGCTGACTACACCCAAATGGATGAGGAAATGCCCACACACCATCAAACGTTTCTCCATGGAGTTTCTTCGTTGTTTCACGTGCAATCTGTTCTGCTGTTTTGTTTACACAACCAACAGTCGGAAGTATCCAAATTTCATTTCGGATACCAACTGTACCATTTGCACGTTTATACCCATGAAAGGTTGGAATCGTACCATTCCTTGTTGAGTGATGAAGAGTTTTGGGGTAATACGAATATTCAAGGGTACCACTCAACCCCGTATGGATATTATGTGTATGTACCCACACACCAGGGAGTATATCCTCCGTGGCAACACCAATTGTATAACCATACTTTATTACGGGGGACCCTTTGGGAAGATAAACGAGAGAAAATTTATGTCCCTGCGGAACGTCGTCCCTCAGTGTAACAGTATGAGTTTGAACCGTCAGCGTATCACCACGATGAAGAGAATCGAGAGCAACAGCAACCGTATCTGTAGGATGGATTTGCAACGCTTTCAGCATTCGGCTCCTTACACCTGAACAAGATGAATTGCAAATCCACCGATTTCAATATCGAGGTACACAGTTTGAAGCTTCCCATCTTTCTCATTCTTCGTTTCAGGTTTAATTCCTATTCCTTTTCGCTGAAGGTAAGCAATTGCCCGCTCGATCGAATTTGTTCCAATTGCAATATGACCATGTGTACCGAGGTATTGTCGTTTTAATACTTCGAACTGTGTCCCAACGAAAATTGACCCAGTTGTAAAGTTCATAGGAAGCCCGACAATGTTATAAATTTGTCCTGCTATAACTTCAGCCTCTTTTGCATCAGGGGTATTGATTCCAATATGGCGGAGTGTGAAATTGAGCATCTTATGAATCGCGTGGGCTGCACGCCGTGTAATTTCATCGTACTGGTTGTTTTTGAGTAAATCTGGCTTTACCATCCAACTCCCACCGCAGGCAAGAACGCGCTGGAAACTTAAGTAATCATTTAAATTTGTATCATCAATTCCACCAGTAGGAATAAAGTATACCGTGCGGAATGGTGCACTAATAGCCTTTAAGTACTCAATTCCCCCATTTGCTTCTGCGGGGAAGAACTTCACAACATCGAGTCCATATTCGAGCGCTTTACTCAATTCTGTTGGTGTAGCAATGCCTGGTGTAATCGGAATGTTTTCTTTAAGACAGTACTCAACAAGGGCAGGGTTTAACCCTGGCGTAACAATAAACTGTGCTCCTGCATCACGAGCTGCTTTAACTTGGTCGATGGTCAATACTGTACCGGCACCAAGGAGCATCTCGGGGAATGCTTTTGCTATTCGTTCAATGGCTTCACGTGCAGCAGTTGTCCTGAAGGTAACTTCAGCAGCAGGTAACCCACCTTTTATTAGTGCATCAGCTAAAGGTTCTGCATCGTCTGGTCGTTCTAGTACGATGACGGGAAGAATTCCAATTTCCCCAATTCTCTTAAATATTTCTTTCATAGGCTCTCCTCACAATGAAATTGTTATTAATAGAGCTCACGCATAGAAAAACCATCCATATCCTCGAACACTTGGTTTTCACCGCCCATTGCCCAAACGAAACTGTAGTGCTTTGTACCTACACCTGAATGTATCGACCAAATCGGCGAGAGAACGGCTTGCTCGTTTCGAAGGATGAGATGACGTGTTTCTGATGGTTTTCCCATAAAATGAACAACAATTGAATCAGGATCAAGATTGAAATACATATATACTTCAGAACGGCGTTGATGTGTATGGGGTGGCATAGTGTTCCATACACTTCCAACAGCAAGCTCTGTTAGTCCCATAACAAGTTGACAACTCCGTACTCCACGTACATGGATGTACCGATAAATTGTCCGATCATTTGCAGTCGCAGTACTCCCCAAGTGTTGTGATTCTGCTTGTGCTTGTGTAATATGTGTTGTTGGGTATTCCGTGTGAGCGGGGTAACTTACAAAGTAATACTTTGCTGGTACATCCCTCTTCGAACTCGAAAAAATGATTTCTTTTGATCCTCTTCCAATGTACAAACCATCTTTGTGCTCCATTCGGTATTCTTTACCATCGACCGATACAGTACCTTCACCACCAATATTAATAACACCAATTTCTCTGCGCTCTGCAAAGTATTCAGCAGCCATTTCCTTCTTGCTACTCTCAAGTTTGAGTGAGCCATTGATAGGAACTGCCGATCCTACAATTGAACGATCAATATCTGAATACACCATAGGAATGTGGTCTGGTACAAAGAGTGAATCGATGACGAAGAGTTTTCGTATTTCTTCCGTTGTCATCCGTCGCAAACTGAGTGGATCTGTTGAAAATCGCACTTCCATACTGAGTCTCCTTCCCTATCCACCAAGAAATAACGGTTTGATGTGTCGGACGTATAAATTTTCTGTTACATGTTCCTCAATAATGTGTCGTGCTGCATGGAGCGCACTGATATACTCAGCACCCATTTCTGCTGCAATACGGAACGAAATGTGAATCAATTGACGAAAATCTTTATTAAACTTTGGGTTTTTTGTATCATGCTTCAACGTTGCAACAAATTCATCGGATGACCATGTGGCAACCACTGAAGGACTTGGCAAGTTTGTTACATTGATATCAACTACCGTTTCATACGGTTTTCGAAGCTCCTCAATACGGTTGTACGCTTGGTCGTAAATCTTCTTGGCTATAGCTAGACCCCGAGTATCGACCGCAAGACCAACAACTTCTTCAAGCCATGTTGTGCCTGCTGTCTTAAGGTGAACACCTGCATTATACTGTGTTAAATGCTGATAAATGTATGGATACAGTGAGAACTTATCACTGCCGGAATGAACCGAAAGTTTTAATTCTTCTGGTAATCCGAACTTTTCCTTCGCAATATCGATTACTCCAATATCGCTACGGAATTCACGAGAGAATGCATTGACGTCACCCACGTAATCAATCCCTTTTAAAAATTCTCCAGAGAACTTTGGTGCAACCGTTTGTACCTGAACTCCGTAGTGAGCAAGACCTGCTAAAAACAAATACAACTCTGGTGGTGTTTGAGGCTGAGTTGCCTCATCCACAGACACTTCCGTAATGAAGTTCCCCTCTCCCTTCTTTTCTCGTAAGTACTCATAAATTTTTACTGCTTCGAGTAATCCAAGTAAGTACTTTTGGGCAAATCTCTCAAGATCAACATGTGTGAGGTTAATTTCACTATCGAAAGCAGGGTGGCGTAATGTGCCAAGTACTGGTTGCATCAGCTCTATAAATTTCTTCGTCTCTTCATCCGATGCTGGTTTTCCTATATAATCGGCGACATCGAGCGTGAAAAAGTTACAGGCATGTAGGAAACGATCAACAGTTTTTAAGCTTATGTGGTCTGCATCGACAAAGTACGGTAATGTCCATCCTTCAGCTTGTACTGCTTCATCTGCTTCTGTACGAACCGATGAAGGTTCCGTACCAATAATTGTATGTTCACGATTCGATTTGTTCCATACAGGGATAACTTCCACGCCATGCTCAAGTGCTTTCTTCATTGCACGGAGTTGTGCTCTTCCTTCGAGTCCAAAACGATCTCCAATCCCCATTGAAAACCGTCCTAACTTTAATCTCGTTGTTGCCATAGTACCGTTCCTTTCTTCATTGGACAAAGATGTTTTATACTCCACCACTACTTCATGATAAGTAAGTCACTCTCAAAGGTATCAAAAACAAAGTGAGTAGGTTAACACAGCGCTACTTCTACACGTACAACCCTAACGTGATGTAAGATACAATGAAATAGATTTTTTTTCTACAAAAATCGGATAAAATATTGTCTCGCATTCTCTTTTGCCAAGCTCTGGATTGGTCTGAGTATTATCTTAGCTCATCAGAATGCTTTTCAGTAAGCCAAGAATGCTTTCTTCGTAGTTGAATTTTAAGTCTACGCATGTCTTTTTTCTATTCAGTCTTCAATGGATTCGCACTAGTACTCTTTTCGATGCGCATAGAAATTCATGAGTAATCCAACCATCATCATATCAGCTAACAGTGCAGATCCACCGTAACTAAGGAAAGGGAGTGGTATACCAATAACAGGCATAAGTCCAACAGACATCCCAATGTTTACAATAACGTGAAGAAAGATTACCGCTGTAAAACCAAGTGCTGCGACGCTACTAAAGAAATTTTTTGACATACTCGCAATTTTTAACCCTCGCAAAAGCAGTGTAAGAAATAAGAGCAAAACTATTGAGCTTCCAATAAATCCAAATTCTTCTCCAGGTACGCAGAAAATAAAATCTGTCCACTGTTCGGGGATATAATTCAACTGCGTTTGTGTGCCTTGGAGGTATCCTTTCCCTAACAATCCTCCTGAACCAATTGCTATCTTCGATTGGGTGACGTTGTATGATGCTCCAAGTGGATCAAGGTCTGGATTAAGAAACGTTGCAATTCGTTTCTGCTGGTATGCAGGGAGTCGCTCGTACACTGTTTGTATAGAAACACCAACAACTAACAGTACCCCCAGCATAACAATGAGTGGAAACCGGTTGGAATGAGTTGCGTAGAGCAATAGCCCACTTACGAAAAGAGCAATAAAGAAGTAGGAAATTCCTAATAAGGCACCTAATGCTACAAATGCAATACTAATGATCGAAACAACCACAAATGTCGATGCACCAGTCCAGTATAGCAATGGTAAAAGTACACCAGCAAAAACAACTGTTGTTCCTAAATCGGGTTGAGCGAGTATGAGGATCATTGGAAGTATAAAAATTGAAATTGCCACAATGCTATGTTTTCCGCGTTCTATACTAACATTTGGTTTCGCAAGGTAAGCAGCAAACGCAAGGATCGTAGTAACTTTTGCAAATTCCGAAGGTTGTATTCCAAAGCCGCCAATTCCAAACCAACTTTTAGACCCTTTGATTGTACTCCCTAAAAATAAAACTACACACAAAACAACGATGGTAGCTCCGTAGAGGAAAAAAGCTGAACGGCGTAGGAAGCTTAATGGAAGAAGGGAAAGAATAATCATGCACACGAAACCGAGTGTTGCCCATTGAACTTGCTTATAGAAGTTTGCTGCATTGTTAACATCGTATGTTGCGCTGTATATAGATGCCAATCCTACAAGTACAAGAGCACAACTGAGAAGAAATGTTTTATAGTCAAAATACTCCTTGAAGTACTCCATCATTGGACCTTCGTACTCGAATTAGTGGCTAACGTGGTATGCTGTTGTGAGAGTTGAAGTTTTTCAAGGTATCGTTGTATTATTTTCCCAGCAATAGGCGCTGCAACAGCGCCACCGAATCCGGCATTTTCTACCATTACAGCGATTGCTATTTTCGGTGCATTGAATGGAGCGAATCCGATGTACCACGCATGATCTTTCCCGTGAGGATTCTCAGCAGTTCCTGTTTTCCCCGCGGAAACTACGCCCGGTATTCGTGCCATACCTCCAGTACCGCCTGGTTCCTCAACAACCCTACGCATACCTTCCCGAACAATTGTAAGCACCTCCGGATGAATTCCAATAGGTTTCGATTGTGTTTGAATTAACTCAAGCGAGCGGGTGTGCTTATTGTAAATTCCACTTACAGCATGAGGTTGTACAAGTATCCCACCATTCGCAAGAGCAGCTGTATATCGAGCCATCTGAAGAGGTGACACTCCAATCTCACCTTGACCAACACCTAAACTTACAATGTAACCCAATGTCCATTTTCCTTTCCCATAGACACGATCATAGTACTCTACCGATGGCAAAAGCCCAACTGTTTCTTCTGCAAGATCAACCCCAGTAGGCTGACCAAAGCCAAATTTCTTCCCATACTCATAAAGTCGTTGGAGACCAACTTTTAGCGCCAACTGGTAAAAAAAGACATTGCACGACTGTTGAATTGCTTTTTTTACCTCAACTCGACCATGCACGTGAAGGTCTTTAAACAGTTTATTCCCATAAACAAAACCACCACTACACGAGAGTACCGTACTTTCATCAATTACTCCATCATCCAATGCTGCTATCGCAACAAGCATCTTAAAGGTTGACCCTGGGGGGTAGCGTGTCATCGTTGCACGATTGAACAACGGTTTCTCTGGGTTAGCATTCAAGCTATTCCACACCTCTGCTGGAGTAACACCACTGAGTACACGAAGATCGAAATCAGGTTTACTGACAAGTGCAAGAATACTCCCATCATTTGGATCAAGAGCAACAACAGCACCTCTATATCCAGTCATTAACGATTCAGCTAAAACTTGAAGATCACTATCGATAGTCAAGAGAAGATCGTAGCCCTCTTTGGGTAGAATATCTCTCTTCCCCCCTTCATATGGACCAATTACTTGACCTCGCGAATTAACCAAAAGAAACGAATAGCCTTTTTCTCCTCGTAAGTATCTTTCATACTTAGCTTCTAGACCTGTTGCCCCAATAACATCACCAAGACGATACGAAGACCCAATATTCTGCAATTGTGCTTCGCTTACCTCTTTGCAGTAGCCAAGTAAAT
This sequence comes from Bacteroidota bacterium, assembly GCA_026416125.1. Lineage (GTDB taxonomy): Bacteria > Bacteroidota > Ignavibacteria > UBA10030 > UBA10030 > JAOAFT01. The sequence goes on along the minus strand of JAOAFT010000012.1, from coordinate 5,304 downwards.
GCGACCCAATGATACCACCGTGGTACTCACGCTTTGATTCAATTTCATACCCCACACCTGGTAGCAAATATGAGTATTCCTCTAAAAGCGACAATGTGCGAAAATCAACATCACGCTTTACTTTTACTGGCACAAAGGGTGAATATGCTCTTCCACGTGCAAGGCGTTCAAGAATAGTTTCTTTAGATACTTGGATGAGTGAACAGAGTAACGGAAGATTGGTTGTATCAAATTCATACGGCGTTATTGTAATAGTATAGAGTGGTCCAACATCGACAACAAGTTTTCCTTCCCTATCGTACATGTATCCTCGAACAGCTTCTTTGGGAACAGGTCTGATACTGTTAACCTCTGATTTTTTCCAAAACTCAGTGTGAGAAAGTAATTGAAGTTGGTAGAGCCTCAGGAATAAAATACCAAAACATACTAACATGATGCGTTGAAGTGCACGATGTTTCCGAGGAATTACCGTTTCATCACGAATTACGATCGGTTCCATACAACACGATGTTTCCGTGTATAGTAAAAAAATGGAATGAATGTAAACACTGTTGTGTAAAGCGTTGTTATACCTCCTGTTTCAATTGTAGCAAGAATAACAGAGTCTTTCACACCTTGGTAAAAAATAAAAAAATAGAGCCCATTGTGGAGAAGGGAAAGTACGAACACGATCATAGTATATCGTAGTGTTGTCATCGTTTGTTCAAAAGTATTCTCATTGTAAAAGTATCCTGCCACAAAGCCTGTTATCGTTTTTACGAGTGCGGAAAGTCCCAATAGTTGTCCTGCAAGAATATCTTGGAGAAATCCTGAACAAAAGCCACCGATCGTCGCTTCAATTTGCCCAAACCGTAAAGCAATGTATACAACCCACAGGAGTACAACATCAGGCACATAGAGTTCAATTGCAAACAAGGGAATAATCGTTGTTTGCATGACGATTAAACTAAGTGCGATACTCACTTCTCGAAGCACCATTTGTGTTTTCATTTCTTCTACTTTGATCGAGTTTGCGACAAAACCCCACGAACACTTGATTCCAAATTCAACTGTTCTTCATTAGCGTGTCCAAGGATAACAAACACTTCCTCAAGTTTAACAAAATCCACTGCTGGAGTGACAACAATCTTCTTAAACAGCGATCCAGGTTGATCCCCTAATTCACGGACAACTCCAATACGGATATTCGGTACGAAAAACTGGCTATACCCCGATGTCACAATAACATCACCAACTTGAACATCCCTTGTTCTTGGAACATTTTCAAACAATAATACGCTACCATCCCACTGGATAATACCGTCGACACGACTTCGTTGTATTTTTCCACTTACTCGAAGTGATGTATTCAGTAAAATCGTTACGAGTGCATAGTTTGCGGACACATGCGTTACAAGTCCCACAAGTCCATCCTCATTGACAACAGGCATCTGTTCACGAATTCCATCGTTGTACCCAACGTTAATTGTTATAGTGTTTCTCAGTAAGAGTAGGTCCTTTGATACAACAAAAGCGGCTTTCATTGGAAACGTTGCTCGTTCCTTGAACTCAAGCATTCTTCGCAAACGATAGTTTTCCAACTTCGCTTCACGAAGCCTGTTTGCTTCATCAGCTAATGCAATGTTTTTTCGTCGGAGGAGAGCATTTTCAGACCTCAGGGAAAAATACTGCGGTACAAAGCTTACATACTCCTGCACAATACCAAAACCAACAGAGACAACAGATCGAATTCGTTTTATTTGCGGTGAGTCATTCGTTGTAAGAAGGGTAAGAGAAAGAATAATGCAGCACGAAAGTACAACGTATTCTTTATACAGAGTGAAGATATGAAACACACGTTCAAGCATACATTACAGCGTTTGCATCCTTACTCTGTAGAAAGCCCCTAGTACCGTCGACCTTTGAGTAACACATTTTTATACTTTTCGATATTTTCCAGAACTTTCCCTGTTCCACGAACAACCGCAAGGAGTGGTTCTTCTGCCACATGAACCGGTAAATTTGTTTCAAGGCGCAAGCGCTCATCGAGTCCTTTCAGCAATGCACCACCACCGGTGAGCATAATTCCTCTATCGAGAATGTCTGCAGAGAGTTCAGGTGGAGTCCGTTCAAGGGTAACCTTAACACCTTCAACAATCTGTGAGATCGGTTCATTCAATGCTTCCCGTATTTCGACAGAACTTACTTCTGTTGTCTTTGGTACCCCATTGACTAAATCTCTTCCCTTCACTTGGATCGTTATTTCCTCTTTCAATGGCATCGCTGAACCAACTTCACACTTAATTGCTTCCGCCGTCCGCTCACCTATGAGAATATTGTGATTCCGTTTGAAGAATTGAATAATGGCATTGTTCATTTCATCACCAGCAACACGTCGGGATTCTTCATTGACGATGCCCGAGAGTGCAATAACTGCAATTTCTGTTGTACCACCTCCAATATCAACGATCATGTTCCCCACTGGTGCATCAACGTCGAGGCCAATTCCAATTGCAGCAGCCATTGGTTCAGCAAGGAGGTGAACTTCTTTTGCACCTGCATGTTCAGCAGAATCTCGCACAGCTCGCTTCTCTACTTCAGTAATTCCACTCGGTACTGAAACAATGATCCGACGACTTGGTATCCATCCTACACTAATTTTCTTTATAAATTCTCGAAGCATCCCTTCTGCAATTTCAAAATCTGCAATGACACCATCACGCATTGGCCGGATCGTGCGAATATCTTTGTGCGTTCTACCCAACATTTCCTGTGCTTCGTGCCCAATAGCAATAATACGCTTTGTATTTCGATCAAATGCGACGATGGATGGTTCATTGAGCACAATCCCTTTCCCTTTCATCCATATGACAGTATTGGCTGTGCCAAGGTCAATGGCAAGATCGGCAGAGAAAAGCGAAAAAAGTCCCATAGTATCTCTTCGCAGTTAGTATGTGAACTATTTATTAGTGACGAAAATGTCGTACTCCAGTGAATACCATTGCAACGTTGTGTTCATCTGCTGCTTGAATAACCTCTTGATCACGAATCGATCCACCGGGCTGAATAACGGCTGTAGCACCGACCTTCACAGCTTCAAGCAAACCGTCAGGGAATGGGAAGAAAGCATCTGATGCAACAGCACACCCACGAAGATCGAATCCTGCTTCACGTGCTTTCTGTGCTGCAATTTTCGATGCATCGACGCGGGACATTTGTCCTGCTCCTATACCGAGTGTTTGATCTGTTGTTGTGTATACAATTGCATTCGATTTGACATGTTTTACAACACGCCACGCAAAAAGAAGCGCTTGACGTTCTTCATCCGTTGGTGCTCGTTTTGTTACAACCTTGAACATCCTCGGATGAAGACGATGGGTATCGGCCTCTTGAACCAATAATCCTCCCACAACTTTTCGTACATCATATTCGCTCTCACGACGGAGATCTGATAGTTGGCGCATTAAGCGACGATCTTTCTTCTTCGTTAAGAATTCAAGGACGCCGTGTTCATACTCTGGTGCAATGATGACTTCAGTAAAAATTTCATTGATGGCTTCTGCAGTAGCTTTATCGAGTGGTCTATTCACACAAACAATACCACCAAAGGCCGATGTTCTATCTGTTGAGAGAGCTTTCTGGTATGCTGTACTCAGTACTGGTGCAGATCCAACCCCACATGGGTTATTGTGCTTAACAATGACAACCGTGGGATCATCAAACTCAGCGCAGAGCCATGCTGCAGCGTTGATATCGAGAATATTGTTATAGGATAACTCTTTCCCATGCAACTGAATAAAGTGTTGAGAAAAATTGCCATACAATGCTGCCGCTTGGTGAGGATTCTCACCGTACCGTAACGATTGTTCTTTCCGAAAAGAAATCGTAAATGTTTCTGGAAGTGTAGACGGTGGTAATAATTCACTGAGGTACTGGGAAATAACGCTATCATAGTGAGCAGTGTGTTGGAACGCTTTCACAGCCAATTGAAATCGCGTTTGTGGAGAAATAGCGCCGTGGAGTTGTCTCATTTCTTCTAAGAGAATTCCATAAAAATCTGGATTAACCACAACAACAGTGTATTGAAAATTCTTCGCAGCAGCTCGTACCATTGATGGCCCACCGATATCAATATTCTCTACTACTTCATCAAACTTTACATTTTCCTTTGCAATGGTCTTCTCAAATGGATAGAGATTCACAACAACCATATCGATTGGTTGTATACCATGCTGACGTAATTGATCACAGTGTTGAGGGTTATCAAGAACTGCGAGAATACCTCCATGAATTTTAGGATGGAGTGTTTTCACACGACCATCAAGAATTTCTGGAAATCCTGTCACTTCTGATACTTGAAGAACCGGGATTCCTTCCTTTTTGAGAACATCGAATGTTCCACCAGTTGAAATAATTTCTACACCGAACTCGCACAATCCTTTTGCAAAATCAACAATTCCTTTTTTCTCAGAAACACTGATCAATGCACGACGAATTTGTAAATTCTGTTGATTGCTCATCACTCCTACTCCACAATCCAAGCTTTAGTTCCATCAAATACTACTCGATTTTCCACTAACGCTTTTAATGCTTTAGGGTAAATGGTGTGTTCAACATTTAGTACACGTGCAGCAAGGGTGTCTGGAGTATCACCTCGTTCTACTGGAACACATTGCTGGAGAAGAATAGGACCATGGTCGTACTCTTCATCAACAAAATGAACTGTTGCTCCACTCACTTTCATTCCGCTTGCAAGAACCGCATTATGAACATGGCGTCCATACATCCCCGGCCCACCAAACAATGGTAATAATGCTGGGTGGATATTAAGAATTTTATTACGATACTGTGCAATTATTTCAATTGGTACTTTTTTTACATACCCCGCCAAGGCAATAACATTACTCTCGTGTTCGCGCAATACAGTGAGAAGTGATTGTATGTATTGACTCTCGTTAGCGTACTGCTGTCGACTAATGTGAAACGAGGGTACTCCAGCACGACGAGCTAGTTCGTGAGCACCAGCGTCAGCACGATTACTTATAAGCACTGAAACACGAGCAGGAATGAATCCCGTTGTACACGCATGGAGAATTGATTGAAAATTTGATCCGCGCCCAGAGGCAAAGACTGCAATGTTCATGAACTTCAAAGTACTTATTTCATCTTTTTACATTATCAATGTACTGAGAAGTTAAAGGAGAAGCAACGAATTTTAGCTGATTTTCCCTAAAAAATCTGAAGTTTCATGTTTCAACCAACACGTTCTTTCCCTATACTCCTCTACACATACACCTATAGTGAAGCTCACAATCCTCTTTACTT
>JAOAFT010000011.1 GCA_026416125.1 Bacteroidota bacterium | reverse complement strand
GCGGTATAATCATCAGCAAACGGATGAAGCTCCGCATAAGCACACACTTGATTTTGATCAGAGTTTTGGAGATCCGCTACGCAATGTAATATTCCGTCTTCCTCCTAATACAGTACAAATATTAGAGAATGACAAAGCCATTTATGTGGTACATGTTCTTGAAGTACGAACAGAACCTTTGCAACCATTTGATGTTCTTAGAAGCAAGCTTTACCAACTGCTTGAAATGTTGTACGCTTCTCGTGCAATTTCTGAGTTTGAAAGGGATCAAAAACGTGTTCTTAATGAAAAGGCACTTCGGTGGAACAATAAAGGTGTTTTACAATTAAAACAGTGGTATACGGTATCAGAAGGAGACATTCAACGCTTTACACTCATTATCCAACATGCAATCGATACAGGAAAGAATTTTTCGGTAGTACAGATGCCAAACGGTGAGGTCGACTTGAGAAGATTTTTATACTTACTCACATCTGTGCAACCGTTTCGAAAACCATTACATATTCACGAAAATGATGTTCGGAATTATATTGTAGAATCTTTACGGAAAGATATTATTCTCCGAAAAGCAAGAAAATTAGGTCTCGATAAAAAATTGTTCAGTTCTAAAACGGACAATTATGTCCTTATTGATGAGATAGCAAAGAAATACAATGAAGTATGCATAGAGCAGAAAATTCCACATCCTACGGATGACCTTGTTCGTAAGTTTTATTCTGAACGAAAAGATTCCATTTATTATCAGTTGGCTCGTGTAAATATCTATGTTGCGTATGCTCCTGATACTTCTGTCATATATGAATTCAAGAATCGACTTTCACTTGGTATACCGTTCGAAAAAATTGATAAGCGAGTTTTTGTGAAAAGGTATGTCCGTGAACGGAATGGTACAATTCGCAGTGAGAAACCAGATGATCCAGTTGAATTAGGAGTAGTTGGATTTCAGCTATCGCTCAATGAAATTGCAGGCCCGTTGCGGTGTAACGATCCACGAAATGGAGAGGTGTACGCATTAATAAAGTGCGTGTATAAAGAGGAAGAAAAGCAGTTGATGTACGATGATATTAAAGAAAAAGTATATGAGGACTACAGGTCCTATTATCGAGAATTAATAGAAAAACGTACCCTCGAACAACTACGAAGCAAATACAAAGTACGGCTTTATTATGAGCGACTTGAAGCAGCATTGATGGTGCTTGGAATGCCGAGGTAGGTGGTTTTGAAAAGTAAAGGATGTTATGAAAAATGTTATAGGTATATACCTCCTTTGTCTCATTGTTACAGTAGTACTACAATCAATGCTTATTGCTCAACAGTTGCGTCTGAATGAGCATGAATACTTTGAAGCACAAGGGTTCAACGTTTTTGTTTTCAACAACCAATACACTGGTTTTTTCTTCGATGAGAAAACAGCAGGGATTGAAATTATCCATCATGGTATTCGTACAGCCACAGGCGGAGCTGTACGTCTTCGAAGTACACCAGAACAATGGGATTTAGTTCCCGTGGTTGTTGATCGAAAAGTTGATAAGGAAAATAACAGAATAATTGTTGTTCTCCGATATGATGATTATGATTTTCAGTCCACAGTTGAGGTGAAGGGGATAGAAAGAGGAATTATAATACGCGTGTTTTTAGATAAACCATTACCTAAAGAACTCGAAGACCATGCGGGATTCAATTTAGAATTCTTACCATCTGCATATTTTGAAAAGACATTCATCATCGATGGAAAACCTGGGATATTTCCACTTGCAGCATCTGGTTTCGCAACAGTGAAACCATTGAGCAAACGTATTCCACAATTTGGTGGTTTTACTACTTTTGATGATCGAGGATTAAACGAGTACGTCGATCCACTCCCTTTTGCACAAGGGAAGACAATAACACTTGCCCCTGAAGATGCTGAACGCACAATAACGATTACAGCTCATCAAGGTCATTTGCTGGTATACGATGGACGAATTGTGGCTCAAAATGGGTGGTTTGTTGTACGTACGTTGTTTCCATCAAAGATGGTTGGTAAGGTCCTTGAGTGGACTATTGAAGCAAGTATACTTCCAGGGTGGGTGCGACAACCAAATATTGGATATTCACAAGTTGGGTATCATCCGCAACAAAGGAAGGTAGCAGTAATCGAAATAGACAAGAATGATTCGTTTAGACCTACAGCTGTTGTGTATAGAATAACCCCCTCTGGTACACACAAAAAGATTTTCACAAGTTCAGTACAGCCTTGGGGATCATACTTACGATACAAGTATGGGTACTTTGATTTTACATCGGTTCGTGATCCTGGGCTCTATTGTATCGAATATGGTGGAGAACGTACGAAACCTTTTCCCATTGATACCGATGTTTATGCACATATATGGCAAAAAACTTTAGGTGTATGGTTCCCTGTTCAAATGGATCACATGTATGTGAATGAAGCGTATCGTGTATGGCATGGTATTCCGTACCTTGATGATGCACTTCAAGCACCAGTGAATCATCTTCATTTTGATGGGTATTCAATGGATTCGACGACAGATACGCGGTATAAGCCATTTGAACGTATCCCTGGTCTCGCTGTTGGTGGTTGGTTTGATGCAGGTGATTTTGATATCCAAACAGCTTCACATTGTGCAGTTATACTTAGCTTTGTTGATACTTGGGAGTACTTCTGTCCTCAGTACGATCAGACATTCATTGATCAACGAAAACGATATGTTGATATACACAGACCCGATGGAGTCCCAGATATTCTTCAACAAATTGAACATGGTACACTCCAACTCGTTGCCCAACAAAAAAACATAGGCCATGCTGTACGTGGTATTGTTGTGGGAAATTTGCATCAATACCATCACCTTGGAGATGCTTCAACCATAACAGATAATTTACCATACAATCCATCTTTGAAATCGTACGAGACAGATAGTGCCTCAAGTGGGACACGCGATGATCGGTGGGTGTTTACAAATCGAATATCATGGCTTAATTACTATTCTGTAGCAGCCCTCGCTGCAGCAGCACGAGCTCTGAAAGGATATAATGATTCACTTTCGGCAGAAGCGCTTCAAGCTGCGCTCTCAGCTTGGGACTTAGAACAACGATATCCAAGTCAGAAGAATGAATTGTGGGGAGCATTTATGCGCTTACCAAGGTTTGAATTGTTGGCAGCGCTAGAACTTTACCGAACCTCAGGTGATGAACGTTATAATGAATATTTTCAGAGTAAACTTTGGAATGCGATGGTTGAAGATACTTCTCTTCTGTTTAATATTGGTGTTGCAGTACGCACTCTTTCGTCCTTTGGAGAGGCGTATAAGGAGAAACTCAGACCCTTTGTTGAAAGGTACAAGAAATTTCTTAAATACCTCGAAAAACAAAATCCGTATGGTCTTCCCATCGAAACACATGGATGGGGTTCGAATAGTCGTGTTGTCAAGTATGCAATTACAAACTACATCATTCATAAATACTACCCTGATGTAATGAGCAGTGAATATGTTTTGAGAGGAATTGAATATTTATTTGGTTGTCATCCATATTCAAACATCTCGTTTGTTTCAGGGGTTGGAGTTCAATCGAAGAAGCGTACCTATGGAAACAATAGAGCAGACTTTTCATTTATTCCTGGGGGAGTTGTTCCTGGTATACTTATTTTACGTCCAGATTATCCTGAAAATAAGGAAGACTGGCCGTTTTTATGGGGTGAGAATGAGTGTGTCATTGATATTTGTGCGGAGTATATTTTTTTGGCAAATGCCGTACATGATCTTTTTCATTAGTGAACGAAAGAGATGGAAGGTTACTCAGAGTGCTGAGGAGTACTGATAACGGCTCTAATAAGTTACTGAACGCTCAAGAAAGATTTGCTTGGTGAATGCTTTAGGGAGTGTGTTCCTGAGAGGTATCAAGCGAAGTATGTGAGGGAAGTTTTTTGATTCCGTGAAAGCCTTACCATTGATAGTGCCTCTTAACAAAGTGCGCATTTACAGCTCCTTATTTATTCTCTCGTCTTCTATTATATGTTTCGAAATTCTGGTAACTAGAATTACATCGGTAATTTTTGTTTCATCGTATGCATTTATTGTTTTATCATTTGCTATTCTAGGACTGTCATGTGGTGCTATTCTCTCATTTTATTGTGTTAAAAGGAATCATGTATCGGACAAGTTAATTAGTTCGCTCTTACTTGTCTATGCTAGTACGTTACTTGGCTTTATTTTTACTGTAACTATATTCCAAGTAACCAATGTTGTGATTTTTTTCTTCCTCGTGACTCCACCATTTGTAGTCGCTGGAATTCTCTATGCCCAAGTTTATACGAATTTTGCAGTTAAAAGTTTTTCCTTCTATGCAGCTGATCTTGCTGGTGCTTCCTTTGGAGCACTCATGCCTTTGGTACTCCTTGATTTATTCGGAGCGCCAAATAGTGTTCTCCTAATTTCACTTATTGTCGCTGGTACTGCTGTTATGGTACGTTCGGTAAAACAAAAGGTACTTAAATGGGTCCTTATTTTTTTATGGTTTATTGTATTCGGAAGTTTTTTACAATTTCGAAGGGAAATATTGTTACCAGAGGTAGCAATTGGTCAATTCCCTGAGAAAGATTTTTACTATGTATATCCCTCTCTTTCCATAGCACCCTCTATTGTAGAAAGTCGATGGAGTATCTATGGACGTTCAGACTTAGTTAAATATAGCCATCAGGATATTGTGCAATACCTTTTTATTGATGGCGCAGCTGGTTCACCGATGTACCGTTTCAGTGGTAACGCAATCCATCCTGAGCGTTTGTTACTCGATCTTCTTCTTCATGAAACAACTGGTTTTCCATTCACGGTGCTTAACGATAATCAAAAAGATACAATGCTTATAATAGGACCAGGGGGCGGTAAGGAAGTTCTTCTTGGGCTTTTCAGTAACATACGTTCTATAATAGGTGTAGAAGTAAATCCTGATTTTGTAGCTCTTGTGAAAGACAACAGTAACTTCAATGGTGGCATTTATACTAAGTTTTCCAATGTAGCAATACACGTTGACGAGGGAAGACATTACATCACACGATCAAAGGCTCAATACGATATTATTGTCATTTCATTACCATCAACAGAGCAATTGCAGAATGTTGAAGCACTTGCAGCCAATGAAAATTACTTACTAACAGTAGAAGCAATCCGAGAGTACTTTGATAAGTTAACATTTGAGGGTCAGATTCATTTTACACTTCACAATTCATTGGAACTTATGCGCATTATTGCGACAGTTTGCACTGTACTTGAGGAGCGGGGGATTACTGTCCAAGATGCATTGAACCATATAGCAATTGTTGAATCTGCATACTACCCGCCAACAGTTGTAGTAAAAAGGAATCCTTTCACTGTGTCTGAGATTTCCCAATGGGAGTCGATTTCATATAGACTTCCTCAGGACTATCCCTATGTCTCTTATCTTCCTAGTTGTGTAAATCGTACTCAAAGCAGGGAAGGAGATATACTTGCTTGCTCTGATGCACATTCTATGGTATTAGCGCTCAAGAGTGGTACGACCACTTTGCAGGAATACATTGCAAAGCACCGTTTTGACATATCAGTGTGCACCGATGATCGCCCGTTTTTTTATAAAGTGACGAAATTTATTCCAACAGAGTTCGTAACACTACTTGTTGTTTTTAGTATTCTCAATTGTGGCATTGCTATGCTTAGTTTTCAGAAGATTAGAGGTGAAAGGAAACTTCCAAATTTGCACTCAGTGAAAACACTCGTATTCATATTTGGTTTCCTTGGCTTTGGGTTTATAGCTCTTGAAGTATCGTTGTTTCAGGTTCTTGTGTTGTATATGGGTACTCCAACGATTGCTCTTTCTATACTTCTCTGTGTGCTTCTACTGGGGATGGGCTGTGGAAGTATTACAGGTCAGCACGTAATACGAGGTAGTAATTATCAAAGAATTTTTTATGTGAGTATAGTGATTGTATTCTATGGAATGTCTATGTTTTTGGTGGCACCCAAAATTCTTGCAGCTCTTATGGGATATGAACGAGTTATTCGTGTAATAAGTGTTGCTGGATTTCTGTTATCATTTGGGTTTTTTTTAGGTATTCCATTCCCTAGTGCTCTTTCTGTTGCTCGAAAACATGGTGGTGAAACCTCCATTCCGTGGTTGTATGGTTTCAATGGGTCAATGACAGTGTTAGGATCTGTGTTTGCTATGGTATGCTCGATGCTGTATGGATTTTCGATTTCGTTTATGATTGGAATATTGTTGTATGGTACGATAGGTGTCATCGTATGGAAGAAAAAAAGGTATTGGGGTGAGTAAAGTAATGTACGCATAGAAATTAAAGTCCACTTGTATGGTAATTATCGGGTACTCATGTACCATACAAATATGTCCGGTAGAATAAACGGAAACCGTACAAACATGTACGAAGACGTACTTTAATTGTTAAAGGGCAGGCGAGAGAAAAGGTACGGATGCACTATAGTGTTTTATATACTCCTCATCGAAGTGTTGTTTACTTTCGATACTTAGAATATCTCTCATTGTTTGGATTAGGTCCTCCATAAACTCAAATCACCCGAAATGATGAGTGACAATCATAAAACCAAATATAGAAACATATTAGGAGGAGGATATATCAATGTACACTCGTATAACAACAGTTCTGTTTATCATCATTGCATTCGTTTTAGTTAATGGATGCACAAAGCAAGCAAGTAACCCAATAGCTTCTGAAGGAGCTGTTGAAGAATCGCAATTGAAAATTCCAAAACCAAATTTAAGCTACACATCAGGCACCAACAATGGCTTCTTTTACTCACTTTACTGGGAAGGTGGGTCAGCTAGTATTTCATTCCCCAATGCCAGTCAATACCCGGGCAATTTCCAAATTACCTATTCTAATGTAAATGATGTGGTAGGTGGAAAAGGTTGGAATCCAGGTGGTACTTGGACCGTTGGGTACAACATTGGTAGTCTTAGTGGTAGCTATAACTTTGTTGGAGTTTATGGTTGGACGACGAATCCACTCATTGAGTTTTATATAGCTGAGAAAGGTTCAATGACGGGCGGTACCTACGTTAATTCAATTACTAGTGATGGTCATACTTACTCATTCTACAAGCAACAGAGAGTAAATGCACCATCGATTATCGGTACTGCAACTTTCTGGCAATACAAAGACACTTGGGGAGGAGCGCCGGTCGGCCAAAATGGGAAGATTACCATGTCAAATCATGTCAACAACTGGAAGAGTAAAGGTGGCCAGGGATTTGGTACATTTAACTACATGATTTTTGGTTTAGAAGCTTGGGGTGGAAAGAGTGGCTCAATTAATGCCACTGTCTGGAAGCAGTAATAAAACGTCGTTGACATGTGAAGGTTAGTTGGCATTACACAGTGTCAATTAACCTTCACGATCAATGTGTAAATACACGGATCGTGATGAGATAATGTGCGAACAGGTGTGATGGTACCCTTTGTCATCGTTAATTTCGTATATCGTATAATTGTATGCTGGTAAGAATTATTCTTATTCCATAGGGTGAAAGAAATTACATACATGAAGAAATTTCACATAATAGTTATTATTGGTATTAGCCAAATCGTTAGTTGTTCTCACAATGATTCAGAGGAACTCATTTTAGTACAAGGAGGTATATTTAGAAATCCACACTCGAAGTTCTTTAATAGCAATAATTTCGTGCATGATTTCTACATAGGCCGTTATGAAGTAACACAAAGAGAATGGCGGGAAATTATGGGATCAAACCCATCAAGATTTAGGGGAGATAATTTACCAGTGGAGATGGTGAGTTGGTACGATTGTGTCGAGTATTGTAATCGGAGAAGTATTCGTGAAGGGCTAATTCCGTACTACATCATTAATAAAAATGTTAAAGATTCGACAAACACGTGTGAAACTGATAGTCTCAAGTGGTTAGTAACAATAAACGAAGGTGCAAATGGATATCGATTACCGACGGAAATAGAGTGGGAGTATGCAGCAAGTGGAGGTCAATTGAGCAGAAAGTACATTTACAGTGGGAGTAACATTATTGAGGAAGTTGCATGGTACTGGAGAAATTCTGGGATCGCTTTTTTAACTGGTATGTGGTCGTGGTCTGATATAGAAAGAAATAATAATGCTACTAAGCGTGTTGGTCAGAAAAATGCTAATGAATTGGGAATATATGATATGTCAGGGAATGTACGCGAATGGTGTTGGGATCTTAAACATGCGCAATCAAGTGAGGTAAGTGGTAGAGTTTGGAAAGGAGGAGGTTGGATGGGAGTGGAATTCAGTTGCGAAATATCTTTTCGTGGTGTTTTTGACCCAAGTGGAAAGGGGCCCGATCAAGGTTTTCGAATTTGTAGATGCAAGTAATACCTAGATTATACCTTAACCATTCAAGACCTTAAATTTTTATAGCTGTACCTTTTACAGATGGAGATCACAAGATAATATTTTTCACTTGACAAATTAAATAAGTATTATTAGTATTGAAACGGTTAGTAATGGTTTAATACCTAGAAGATTTAAAATTTAACGGTTATACGGTAGCAAAAAGGGGGAGTAGTATTTACACTTTGCAAAAAAGGAATTTCATAATGAGTACTTTAACTGGACATACAATCAAGTTGAAGGAGGCACAGTACAAGAACTCCAAACTATCAATAGAAGAACGAATTGCTGACCTTATTGGACGAATGACACTTGAAGAAAAAGTAGCACAAATGCTCTGTATTTGGGGTGAGAAAAATACAGTTCTATTTGATGGAAAAAGACTCAATCGAGAAATTCTTCGCGAGAGATATAAGCATGGATTGGGGCAAATTGCTCGGTTGAGTGATACGGGGGGTGGACTGAGTCCTCAGGAAATGGTAGAGCTATCGAATGAAATCCAACGATTTTTTGTTGAAGAAACCCGTTTAGGTATACCAGTCATATTTCACGAAGAGTGTTTGCATGGGCTTGCTGCGAAAGATGCCACGAGTTATCCACAGCCAATTGGTTTAGCTGCTACATTTAATACTGAATTAGTAGAGGAAATTTACTCATCGATCGCTGCTGATACTCGGAGTCGTGGAGCGCATCAAGCACTAACACCGGTTGTTGATGTTGCACGAGATCCTCGTTGGGGGCGAGTGGAGGAAACTTTTGGTGAGGATCCGTACCTGGTAGCACAAATGGGTATTGCAGCAGTAAGAGGTTTTCAAGGTGATGGAACATTTAAAGATAAAAAGCATATCATTGCGACATTAAAACATTTTGCTGCACATGGTCAACCGGAATCAGGGACGAATTGTGCGCCTGTAAACGTTTCAGAGAGACTATTGAGAGATACATTTCTATATCCATTTCGTGAGGCAATTCGAAGAGCGAAGGCGCTGAGTGTTATGCCTTCGTACAATGAAATTGATGGCGTACCATCCCAGGCGAATAAGTGGCTCTTGCGTGACGTATTAAGAAACGAATGGGGGTTTAGGGGCATGGTTGTTTCCGATTACTATGCTATTACAGAACTACATCTTCGTGAAGAAGCAACAAGTCACCGCATAGCTTCAAGCAAAGCTGAAGCAGCGCAAAAGGCAGTTGAAGCTGGTGTTAACATAGAATTCCCTGATAAGGATTGTTATCCTTTTCTCATTCAGTTAGTAAAGGAAGGAAAAGTAGCAGAGGTACTTATTGATGAACTCGTGCGTGAAATTCTCTGGTGCAAGTTCCTCCTTGGGTTGTTCGATGACCCATACGTTCATTGTGAAAATGTGCATGATGATAAAGCACTTGAAAGTGAACGAGCCCTCGCATTGAAAGCAGCCTACCAAACGATTACTCTCTTAAAAAATGAACGTAATATACTCCCACTCTCTTCCAAACGACTGAAAACACTTGCTGTGATAGGTCCGAATGCCGATCGTGTTATGTTAGGTGGATACAGTGGGACACCGAAGTATACAACGACAGTTTACAAAGCACTTAAAGAAAAGGTAGGCTCGGTTATTGATGTTCTTTACAGTGAGGGATGTAAAATTACAGTTGGGGGGTCATGGAATGAAGACAAGGTAGTTTTCCCCACTGTTGAGGAAGATAGGAGAAGTATTCAAGAAGCGATCGTAGTAGCACAGCGCGCAGATATCATTGTACTTGTGTTAGGTGGTAATGAACAGACTTCACGAGAAGCATGGAGCCGTGTACACATGGGTGATCGTGCATACCTCGAACTCCCAGGACGACAGATGGAATTATTCAATGCAATTTCTGCTCTCGGTAAGCCTGTTATTGTAGTTCTTTTTCACGGTCGACCGAATTCGATTACAGAGATTGCTGAAAAAGCAGAAGCAATTATTGAATGCTGGTACCTTGGTCAAGAAGGTGGGCGTGCGGTGGCCGACGTGTTGTTTGGAGATTATAATCCAGGTGGACGATTACCGATTTCAATTCCGCGTACTGTAGGACAAATTCCAATTTATTACAATTACAAACCTTCTGCTCGTCGTGGGTATCTTGACGAGCAATCGACACCACTATACCCTTTTGGATATGGGTTAAGCTACACTACATTCACATACAATAACCTACAGATACAAGATCCAATAATTAAAGTTGGTCAATCGACAGTAGTCTCTGTCGATGTGACGAATACAGGTTCACGTCGAGGTGATGAAGTTGTCCAGTTATACATTCACGATTGTTTTAGCTCGGTAACTCGGCCAGTTAAAGAGTTGCGTGGGTTCCAACGTATTACACTAGAACCAGGTGAAACAAAGACTGTATCATTTCAAGTAACACCGGACCATCTTGCTTTTACGAACATTGATATGGATTGGACAGTGGAACCAGGTGAGTTTGAAATAATGGTTGGCGCGTCATCTCGTGATGAAGATTTGTTAAAGGCAATATTACTTGTACAGTAACTCGTTAATATAACCAAGCAAGAGGAGTAAACGTGGAGACATCAGGAAAACTTTCCATTAAGGAAAAGGTGGGCTATGCTCTTGGCGATACTGCAGCGAATTTAATTTTTCAAACGATGGTAATGTTCCAACTTGCTTTTTACACTGATACCTTTGGTATCAGTGCGGTAGCAGCAGGAACATTACTTGTCATTGTTCGGGTGTGGGATGCTATATTTGATCCCATCATGGGAATTATCGCAGACAAAACAAATACCCGCTGGGGGAAATTCCGTCCATGGGTTCTCTGGACTGCCATTCCTTTTGGTATTATGGGATTTCTTACGTTTGTAACACCAGATTTTTCACCAACTGGGAAACTTATTTACGCCTACGTTACATACATTATCTTGATGATGGTATACTCGGCAAACAATCTCCCATACTCTGCTTTGAGCGGAGTGATGACAGGTGATTTAGGAGAGCGAACAAGTCTCTCGTCATACCGTTTTGTGTTTGCAATGATTGCGCAGCTTATTGTGCAGGGTCTTGCACTTCCAATGGTTCACTATTTTGGGAAGGGGAATAGTGCTATTGGTTACCAATATACGATTGGTATTTTCTCAGCTGTGGCGGTACTTTGTTTCTTTATCACGTTTGCTACAACGAAGGAAAGAATTCAACCTCCTCCAGAACAGAAAGCAACGGTAAAGGAACATTATAAAGACCTTGTGAAAAATGGTCCGTGGGTGGCGATGTTTGTACTTACGTTCATTCTTTTCATCACCTTAGCAATGCGAGGAAGTGTTGTGCTTTACTACTTTAAGTATTACGTAGGGCGAGAAGATCTCTTTAGTATCTTTAATGTTGCTGGGACACTTTCAACGATAGTGGGGATCCTCTTCTCTAAACGCTTGGCGGTACGTTTTGGGAAACGCGATGTATTCATTGGAGGGTTGTTCGGTACAGCGTTCTTCACTGTACTCTTCTACCTGTTTCCTCCAAATGCTGTTGAAATTATGATAGGAACAGAGTGTCTTCGTCAATTGGTGTACGGTTTTACTATTCCATTACTTTGGGCCATGATGGCCGATGTAGCAGATTACTCGGAGTGGAAGAATTATCGTCGAGCGACGGGTATTATTTTTTCTGCTATTGTTTTTGCATTGAAAGCAGGTTTAGGGTTTGGAGGTGCTATTACAGGCTACATTCTGGCGCTCTATGGTTATGTGCCGAATGTGGAGCAAACTGCAACCGCGTTACAAGGAATTGTCAACACGATGAGTATTTTCCCGGCAATTACTTTTACGCTTTGCGCAGTAACGCTCTTTTTCTATACAATTAACAAGCAAATGGAAGTAGCCATTACAACGGAACTCACTGAACGAAGAAAAAGATATGTAAAATAAAAATATCAACAAATCACAAAAACTAGTGGATATAAATATTTGTGTAACTTCTAACGTGTGAGGTATGGTTATGAGTAATACAATACGCGTAAAAATGTGGGGGGTAGTAGTATTTCTTTTTGTTTTTCTTGCGTATGGGCTTTATGCTCAAGGTTCAGGTCGAATTCGCGGTTCAGTTCTTGACCAGGCAACAGGAGATCCATTGCCGGGTGCAAACATTTTGGTACTCAACACGAGTTTAGGTACAGCTACTGATTTAAATGGAGAATTTATTTTGAACTATGTGCCAGCAGGAAAGGCGCGACTTCGTATTTCGTACATTGGTTATCAACCGGTTCTACGAGACATAGAAGTGGTGGCTAATAGTACAGTAACCCTTGAAGTTCGTTTAGTACCAGAAGCAATTATGGGTGAGGAGGTTATTGTTACAGCGCAAGCACGTGGTCAGCAAGCAGCAATCAATCAACAGATATCCGCAACATCAGTTATGAATGTTGTGTCGGAAGAGCGAATTCAGGAATTACCTGATTTTAATGCAGCACAGGCATTAAGTCGCTTACCAGGAATTTCAACAACAGAAAGCTCCGGTGAGGCAAACAAGATTGTTGTTCGAGGTTTAGCGCCACAATTTAATATTGTGGCCGTCAGTGGTGTCCCTCTTGCATCGACAGGAAGTACACAGATAGGTGCAGCATCACAAGGTGGTACTGCAGGGAATATTAGCGTTGATCGCAGTGTTGATCTTGCGATGGTTACACCGTACATGATAAAAACTATTGAAGTTCATAAAACATTGTTGCCAGATATGAATGCAAATGCTATAGGGGGATATGTGAACATGATACTTCGTGAAGCTCCTTCCGGTGTTACGGCTGATCTCATGTGGCAATCGGGTTACACGAAGAAAACGGGAAATTACGGGAACTATCGGGCGATAGCATCTCTTAGCAGCAGATTCTTCGATGATGAAGTTCTTGGTGCGTATGTTCTTTTTAACGCCGAAAAATATGATCGTGATGCAGACATCATGAATGCAAATTATACAACAGGAACGTTACGATATGGAACAACAGGATTCCGACAAATTCAAGTAACGAATGTTCAATTCCAACGCCATTTTGAAGAGCGGAAGCGTTATGGTGCAAATCTAATTCTCGATTATAAACTCCCAAACGGTACAATAAAAACAATCAACATGTTCAGTAGACTGGTGTCGAACTACCAAGACTTCTACCAGATTTTCAACTACAAAGAGAACAATCTTGATTTTCGATACCGTGAGGGGGAGAATACAGTCGATCTTGGAATGAATTCGTTAGAGTTTAAAAATGATTTTGGATTTATTTCCGCTGAACTTCGTGCTTCACTCACATACTCTCGAAATCTTCTCCCGTATTCTCCATACTATCAATTTCGTCGAACTGGTGGAGTTATCAGTGGTTCAGTTCCATATGATACACCGCCTGAGCAGTTGTGGCAGACTGTAACGTTTCGGAGCGATTCGAATGTTTACTTAACAAGTGTGAGTTTGTTTAGAACTGAGTACCAGGAACGGAATCGATCGCTGAAAGGTGACTTTAAGGTACCATTTGCGCTCGGGTCATTTGTGTCTGGACATATAAAATTTGGTGGTCTCTACGAACACAAAAAGAATATCAACGATCAAAATACGCCCTACTTTACACCAACAGGTGCCAACAATACTCCAGGTACAATTACTCGTACTTTAATGGATAGCATTAAATCAAAGTTTGGATTGATAAGCGATGCTTCAGGGATGTTTCCGGGGTACAATTTCCCAACGCAGATTTCGCAAGTGTACAATTCATTTTTAGGGAATAAGTTCGGGCGAATCTTTTGGGGATGTGATCCGGTATTACTCAATGCTATTGTGGATTACGTACGACTCACCCCTGAATTCAATGCACGAAACGCCAGCGCTATAGCACCTGGTGGATGGTTTGAGGGGTACTTCCAAAAGTTACCGAATGATTATACATATATCGAGCGAAACTATGCGGGATACATAATGACAAATATTAATGTCAGTACTATAGCGTCGATTACAGGTGGTGTTCGTTATGAAGAAACTCGTGCAAAATATCAAGTATATAATTTGTTAGATGCTCGTGATGAAAGTGCTCAAACGTATAAAGTTGTCGAATCGTATCCAACAAACAAGTTTTGGTTACCAATGATTACAACGAAGCTCAATGTATTTGAATGGTTTGATATTCGGTACGCGTATACACAAACACTTGCCCGACCTGATTACCATCAGTTGTCACCGCACTATCACATGAGTTATGACCGAGGAAATGTATGGGCCGGAAACCCACGTTTGAAACCAGCTCAGTCCTATAACCATGACGTTATTCTTTCGTTCCATAGTAATCTCATAGGATTGTTCACAGTTGGAGCATTCTACAAGCAAGTGAAAAACTTTGCCTATAGCACGCAGTACCAGCTTTATGCGCGCCCGACACGTCCATGGATGGATTCAATTGGTACGTATTCAGATTTAGGGAGTCCTCCAAAATCGGGTGCTTGGTTATATACATTCATCAACAATGACAAACTTGCTTACGTTAAAGGTATTGAATTTGAACTTCAATCCCGATTCTGGTTCTTACCTCCACCATTTGATGGGATTGTTTTTGGTGCCAACTACAGTCGTATTAATTCCGAGGCATGGTACCCTTGGATAATCCAAAAGACCATCCGACCTGGTGTTACAACACAAATTGATAGTACACGTAAAGGACGTTTAATCAATCAACCGAATGATATTGGCAACGCATACATTGGCTTTGATTATAAAGGCTTTTCAGCAAGGCTTTCTTTTGTATACCAAGGGAATTCCGTGAGCTACATTGGTTCGGAACCGGAACAGGATGGATTTACAGATGATTACTTTAGAGTGGATTTTTCGATGCGGCAAATGCTCCCCATTCCTGGTATGCAGTTGTTCTTTGATGTTAATAACATTAATGACCGAAGTAATATTTCAAGGCAGATTACAATTAAAGGCTTCACGTCGGAAAAATACTATGGTATGACGGCAAACCTTGGAATACGATATCTTTTTTCACTGTGATCTTTTCAACAAATAATTACAGAGGAGAGAGTCCTATGAAGAAACGAGGTATACTTTTATTATGGTCAATCGTAGTTCCTGTTTTCTTGATTGCACAGACGATTGTTGATGTGCCAAGTGACTGGAATCCAAACACTGGTGAGTTGCGCGAAGGAAAACTCAATGATGCTGTTCAAGCAGCTCTTAATGCAGGAACTTTGTCGAACACAACATTTAGGTTACAACTTGGTGGTTATTATGTTTTGGTAGGGACATTGAATGTACCGGCAGGTCAAAAACTAACAATCATTGCACCACAACCAGGGAATACTCCTGAAACATGCCCTCCCCAAATTGTGTGGACACCAACAGGAGGTGTTAACAGAAGTTATCTCATTCAGTGTAACGGTCATCTAACAATGAAAAATCTGTGGGTGCGGTATGCGAATACGAATGGTGAGCAAGTAGGAACAACTATCCTTTTTGCTGAAGACCCAAATGCTGTAGCCGGTCAGTACGGTATATTTGAAAATGTCATTTTTGATTATAGTCCATGTCCACCAAATGCTGGAGGAGCAGTAACAGTTACTTGCACTCACTTTAAAGGATCTTTTAAAAATTGTTACTTCAAGAATTGTATCGATCCACACTTACGATACTATGGGCGTGCATTGTCATTCCCATACCAAACGACGGGATGGCATGGCGATAGCGTTGTTTTCGAAAACTGTACGTTTGCTAACATGGGATATGTCCTAATGCAGGAAGGTGGCGAATTTCACGACTATGTTAAATTTAACCATTGTACATTCCTCAACGTTGTTATGTTCCCTTTGGAATCTGGTTGGTGGTATAAACTTGCAGTGACAAATTGCTTGTTTGTGAATTGCTGGATGTTTGGTTGGATGCCAGCACAGACCGGTAAAAGTAATTATACAGGAAAATATGAACCAAACGGTGGAGTTTTCAGAATTGATAGCGTCTCGAACTTTGGATTTACTCCTTGGTGGGCTCAAGGGGTTTCAGATCCAGAACAAGAACGTCGAATATTGTTCACTAATAGTGCATATGCGCTGGAAAAATGGTTAGTCCAATGGATGTTAGCTGATAACAAGTGGGCAGATTCAATGTTCCGTGCTCGTACACCTGATATGATTCCATTGCCACATCCAATGTTGAGTCCACAAACAAAGGTCTTTTTCGATTCTGTAACTGCAACGGGTCAGAAAGCATTTCCATACATTAATCGAAGAAATCTTTACAATGGTCTAAATGAGGATATGCTCACATATCCATGGCCATGGAGTCCAGATGGAAGGCGAAAAATAACACAAGTAACTGGAGCGCTCGATAATCTTGTACGAAATGAAATGTATTGTCCAAACTTTCTAGTACCTGTAACAGATACAGCACTCATTCGGGGATTCATGCAGAGAAAATGGGTAGACAACAGTGATACGAATTGGGCATGGAGACCATATGAGGGTCAATATATGCAATGGCCATTAACAGAAAACCTTGCGTATACTAATACAACATTGCAAACCGCAGGCATGGGTGGATTTCCACTCGGCGACCTGTTTAGGTGGTGGCCTCAGAGATATCAACAGTGGTTAGCACAAAAAGCAGCTGAAGATGCTACTATTGATAACTGGTTATACAATGGTATTACTTCGGTTGAAAGACTGGATGGAACAATAATTCCTGCTCAGTTTGAGTTATATCAAAATTATCCTAATCCGTTCAATCCATCTACAACAATACGATACACTGTTCCTGTAAAAGAGCATGTAACAATCAAAGTGTACTCACTACTAGGTCAGGAAGTCGCGACGTTAGTTGATGAAATGCAAGAACCATCAGAATACAAAGTCACGTTTACTGCAAACAATTTAGCGAGTGGTGTTTACTTCTATAGACTAAAAGCAGGGAATATTCAAATAACGAAAAAGTTTGTGCTGATGAAATAGTAATGGTGTAAGAAGGTCGAGGAGAGCAGTCTCCTCGGCCTTCTTAGAACTATGAGTTTAAGTTCAGAAGTTAATCTGGATTATTGTGTGCGATAAAGGAGGTGATAGGTCTAGATAGAAAAGTGATAATTATACATACGAGACTACTATAATTAACAAATTTGTTATTCATCAAAAGGAGGATTGTGTATGAAGAAGCTTATAATCACATTATTGATAGTGAGTTGGTGCGTAGGTTCTCTCTATGCCCAGTTCGTACGACAATCCTGGAACTTCGAGACGAATATGGGTGGTTGGTCAAGCGGTTGGATTTCAGGACAACCCATGGAATTGAGCCAGGATAGAGCAGCTAGTGGAGTACAATCTGCAAAAGTATCCACGAAAGAAGGTGAGCAGCAAATTATTTTTGCCAACGATGGGTTAGGAAGCATTGTACAGGAAGGATATATTGCAAAAGCAAAGGTGTGGGTTGATGCTTCGTTAGTATCAAAATCAGGTGTTATTAAATTTTTCTGGCAATCTGGTTCCGGGTGGACATGGTACAATGGGCCAGAGAAAAGCCTCAATCAACTTGTGGCAAATGAATGGAATGAAATTGAAGCTACACTCACCAATGTTGGTGCATTTAAACGTTTAGGTATTCAAGTGTGGATGAGTGCAGCAAGTGTAGAGACAATCTATATTGATGATATAACCATTTCATCGACAGAAGTGATGGTTTCCGATTGGGCTTTCTTTAGGCGTGGGCCTGCACCGAATTGGAAGCTAGTTCCAAGCACAACACCGGGGACCATTGGAATTAGAGGTACAACTCCCCCGAATGGACCGTGGACAGTTATTCGTGGTGAGTTCCCCGCAACCACAATACCTCAAACAAGAACACTCGTCGTAACTGGAACATTGGTTTTTGATAGCGCAGGTATTGAAACTTGGAGTGCATTGCGATTCGGTTTAGCCTATCATACACAAGCAGGGACTATTTATAATGCTGGAACCGATTCTGCACGTTGGAGATATGTAAAATATCCTGGAACGGATAGTGCTCAAGTGGTAGATGCAGAAGAGATTGCTATTGGTGGTTACACGTTTGTACCACCAAGTAGTACGTTCGACATACCGAACTGGGCAAATGGTGGTGGAGGAACCCAGGGTGTTATTCGAAATAGCTCTTGGTTGTCAACTTTTGGGAATAATCTCTCCACAGGGATTATTCGTCAAAAACCTTCTCGTGCAATTGCTGAGGAGGGTACATACCAATTTGCAATTTCAGTGCAACACCTGGCTAATGGCACAAAAGAAGTCACATTTTTCCTTGTTAAACCACAAGGTGAGAGCTTTAGTTATTGGTGGGCAGGGAAGTTTATTGACACTACAATTATACCAGCAACGTTTAATGGGTTGTGTTTCGGCATTAATGGTGGGAATGGTGCAGAACGTGGGCAGCTCCGAGGCTTGTACCTTTCTAATGTGAAAGTGACATTTGGTGATCCTCTTGTTATTCCAGAGGCGCCATGGGAGGCATATTACATACCAATTGCAAATTGGGGTGTATTGCGACGTGGATTATCAGCGACATGGAGATTTGTCCCTGGGACTTTTGATGGATCTGCAGGGTTAGTTGGGTCAGCGCCACCCCGAGGGACATGGAATGTGATACGAGGTGCATTTGTTGAGCCAGTGACGATTAAGCCTGGTCGGTCGTTGAAGATTACTGGGAAGTTGACGTTTGACAGTGCTGGTATTACAGTGTGGAATGGGTTGCGATTTGGATTGAACAATCTGCCAAATGCTGGAACACTTTATAATCCGTTGACGGACAGTGCTCGGTGGCGATATGTTCGATATGCTGGTACCGATTCTGCGCGTGTAGTGGATGGAGAGGAGACTGGGACTGGGTATTTGTTCTGTCCGCCAAGCAGTACGTTTGATATACCGAACTGGGCAAATGGTGGTGGAGGAACCCAGGGTATTGTTCGAAACAACAGTTCATGGATTTCAACATATGGGAGCAATCTCTCCACTGGTATTATCCGCCAGGTGCCCTATCGATCGATAGCAGAGGCTGGGACGTACGACTTTGCGATTTCGGTTCAACTTCGAAGTGATGGCACAAAAGAAGTAAAATTCTTCTTGGTCAAGCCTCAGGGAGAGAGCTTTAGTTATTGGTGGGCTGGAAGTTTTGTTGATACGACGATTATTCCACCAACGTTCAATGGTGTAACGTTTGGAATTATCAACAGTGACACCTGGGGAATTCGAGGGTTCTCAGTAGAAGATGTGAAAGTTGATACTGGTGTCATTACAATTCCAGAGGCGCCATTCCAGAAGTACTTAGTCACTCGTTGGGGCATCGTTGGTAGTCGGTATGGTGGTTGGTTCTTTGAAAAAGGTGTTTTTGATGGGAGTGCTGGTATTGTTGGTACTGCTCCTAATACAGACATTGCAGCAATTCGTGGTGAATTTGATCCATTTACACCGACCATCAAGCGTGGATTGAAAATTACTGGTCAAATTGAAAGCGGTTTTGCTGCACCAGCGAGCCTCCGTTTAGGTATTTTCAATGCTACACTTGGTAATCTCGTAATTGATAATACACCGAGTGATGGAGATTCAACGCGTTGGACAGGTGCTGAGAATGCACATACTGGGTTATTAATAATTCCACGTAGTGGTAACAATCCAAATCCAACGTGGGGAACATCGGGTGGTGCAGTTGGTTCAATTGGTGTTGTATCAAATGCACTTTGGTTTTCACCAGAAACAGAAGGAGCTGTTGCCCTTGGGAACTTTGAGCAAATGCCAAAAGGTGCAATAGCTGATTCAGGGTTATATGATTTTGCATTGTCGGTCACACGCAATGAATCGGAAGCCACCGTACGTTTCAAACTCTGGAAACCTGGATACACGTATGCAGCTAGCTTCGTAACGACGCATTCAGCTGTTACGAACTTCAACTGTATTTCCTTTGCATTGACTCCAGGGAATACAGTAAAGGGGCTTCGTGTATACGATGTGACAATTGACACAACAAGTATTCCAATTGATGTTGGTACGGTAACCAACGTGGAAGCTGAAAGTGTTATTCCACGTGAGTTTGCCTTAAGCCAAAATTACCCGAACCCATTCAACCCAACAACGGCAATTAACTATGATATTCCAATGACTTCGAATGTCAAAATTACAATCTATGACATTCTCGGTCGAGCTGTCGCAACATTGGTTGATGAGGTTCAGCCTGCGCGGAGTTACACTATTCATTGGAATGCTTCGAACTTTAGCACAGGTGTATATTTCTGCAAGATCGAAGCCCGAAGTATTGATGGGGCAAAGAATTTCTCAGCGGTGAAGAAACTCCTCTTGTTGAAGTAAGATGCATTCCGAAAAGCGGCTCGCTGAAAAAGCGAGCCGCTTTTTTATTCATATTAGATGAAGAGTAATGAGTAATGGGGGTGAATAAGGTGTTAACAAAACAAATTTGGTATATCAAAAGTACGTTTTTTGTAGGACTTGTGAGTGTGGGTCTTGTTGTTGATTTATGCGCACAAAGGCCATTAGCAGCAGGGAAAAGTAAATTTTTGGGTGCTGGAACAAAAAGCCCAGTGTGGAGCAGGTTCAATGTATATTGGAACCAAATAACACCTGGCAATGATGGAAAGTGGGGATCTGTTGAATACGTTCAAGGTCAGTATTCATTTGCAAATTTGGATTCGATCTATTCTTTTGCACTACGACATAATATTCCCTTTAAACAACACACTCTTATTTGGGGACAACAGCAACCCTCGTGGATTACCGCTCTCGATTCGTCTGCGCAGAGACTTGCTATTGAGCGATGGATTGACACAGTGGCGAAGCGGTACCCCCAAACAGCATATGTCGATGTTGTCAATGAGCCATTCAACGCACCACCGCTGTATAAGAATGCACTTGGGGGTAATGGGACCACAGGGTGGGATTGGGTTATAACGGCATTCCAACTAGCTCGCAAAGCATACCCATTAATGACAAAATTGTTACTCAATGAGTACAATGTTCTTCATAGCAATACGGTAACGACGAATTACCTGACACTTATCAACTTATTGAAAACACGTGGTTTAATTGATGGTATTGGTATTCAAGGACACTACTTCGAATTTCGGAGCGACATTGGGAAAACGCCCAGTTATATCTATGACATCAATGTTATTAAAACTAATTTAAACAGACTTATTGCAACAGGTCTTCCTGTTTACATCACCGAATTCGATGTTGATGAACCAAACGATTCAAATCAAGTTGCTCAATATAAAATTTACTTCCCTCTCTTTTGGAATAATCCTGGCGTTAAAGGAATTACTCTTTGGGGATATCATTACGACGATGTTTGGGCATCACATCCAAATACATACGTAATTGATGCTCGTGGGAAAGAACGACCAGTTGTCAGTTGGCTTCGTTACTATTGTTCACTACCGTTTACACCAGTTCTTGTATTACCGTTAAATGGTTCAACGAATGTTGACATCAATCCTAAATTAATATGGAAAAGTTCTGAATCGGCAAAGGCCTATCGTGTCCAAATTTCTACATTTAGTCATTTTCCTCCTGGATCAATTTTTATTGATACGATAGTAGTTGATACGGTTCTCTCTCTCTTACCATTAACTCCTTCTACTACATACTACTGGCGTGTTAGAGCTCAAAATGATAGTGGTGAAAGTGAATATTCTTCTGTTTATGGATTTACGACTGGTAATACTTATCGTAGCGATACCGTACGAGTTGTGAGTGACTCAAGAACAGGTAGGATTGGAAATCTTAACCGAGTTATTAACACCATCAACACTATATCCGGTGCTCTTTCGCGTACTGTTTTTTTACTTGAGTTAAATAGTCGTTACATTCTCGATAATGAAATTCTAGTACCGCCGGGTGAACATCTCACAATTATAGCTCCCGATCCAGGTAGATCGCAGGAAACAGCACCACCTCAGATTCTTCTTTCGAATAAATCAAAGGGTTCATTTACAATGATACGCTGTTATGGTCATTTAACATTGAAAAACGTGTGGCTATTTTGTGCTTTTACGGAAGGATATCAAGCATATGCATGTATTATTTTCAAGGATACTACTGACCAGAATGTTCACCGGTGCTTTTTAGAAAATGTTATACTTGATTTTTTTGGAGTCTCAACTGTTTCTTCTAGTGCTATTACCGTTACATGTAGAAACTTTCGGGGTACATTTAAGAATTGCTACTGGAAAAATTGTGTCGATCCACATTTACGGTACTATGGAAGAGCGATTTCGTTCCCATATCAATCTGAAGGCCATCATATTGATACACTTATATTTGAAAACTGTACTTTTGCCAACATTGGCTATGTTCTAAACCAGGAAAATGAGAATTATGCAGATGTTGTCAAATTTAACCATTGTACCTTTTATAATGTTGTCATGTACCCGCTCCAATCAGGTTGGTGGTATAAGTTAGCTGTGACAAATTCTTTATTCGCAAATTGTTGGATATATGGGTGGATACCTTGTATGACTGTTTTTAATTCCAATACTGGTCAGTATGAACCAGATGGAGTTTTTCGAATTGATAGTATCACGAATTTTGGTTTTTTACCACAATGGGCTAAAGGAGTTGAAAATCCCGAGCAGGAACGAAGAATCGTCGTTGCCAATTGTTCGTATAGCCTAGACCCATGGCTAGTTCGATGGATGTTGGCTGAGTCAAATTCTGCACAAGTAGGATTTCTATTTAATGAAAAAGCTAAAATCCCACTTCCACAGCCAATGTTTTCGTGGAAAACGTTAGCGTTCTTTGAATCACGCAACCCTGATGGGACCAAACGATTTCCTTTTATAAGGAAAGAGCATATATATAATGGGGTTGAGGATTCTTTACTTACATACCCATGGCCGTGGGGGAATACTTTAATCATAGATGTACCTGAAAAATTAAACGAATTAATTAAACATGATAGTTATAATCCCAACTTTGTACGTCCTGCACTTGATACACTAGCGCTTAAAAAATTTATCGATGGAAAATGGTATAGTTGTTTTGATACATTGTGGGCTTGGAAAGTACAGAATAGTTTTAATTATATGTGGCCTTTAGAAGAAAATTTTTCATACACGAATAGTATTCTCAAAACAGCGGCTATGAGTGGATACCCGTTAGGTGATTTATATCGCTGGTGGCCAGAATTGTATGACTCCTGGAAATCCCAGGCCGGGAGTGAGGAGGCGCTAATTAATCAATACTTGGTAGGCGTGGAGAAAGAGACAAGCATCAAAGTACCTGCTGAATACATGTTATTTCTCAATTATCCAAATCCTTTCAACCCAACCACAACGATCGTTTACGAAATCCCAATAAAATCCCATGTTACGATAAAAGTATATGATCTGTTAGGACGTGAGGTTGCTACCTTAGTAGATGCTATCCAGCCACCACAACGTTATAGCTTTCAATGGAATACTACAGTACTTAGTAGCGGTGTATACTTTTGTCGTCTCAATGTCCAGACTGTCGATGGGAAAAGCCATTTTTCAGCAGTTCGAAAATTCGTTGTTGTTAAGTGATATGTTAGTCGATGAGGTGTTAACAGTAAACGAGTTCTCCTTTTTGTGTGAGAAGGTGTTATATAATATTTAGAATAAATAAATTGCTTAGAGTCGATTGATGAATGAGCACTAACACAGAGGAACTATGGCAATGTGGTACAGGAGTTTATTGAGTTTCGGTTTACTTTTAGTATTTAGTTTGCCACTTTGGAGCCAAGGGGTGCTAGTAAGTGGAAGAGTGTATGCAGCTTCCACACCAGTACAATTTGCACGTGTAACGTTTGTTAATCTTGGAGATACCACAATACAACATGTAACTATTACCGATCAATATGGATATTATCAACTTGGGATTATTTCTTCTCTAGAAGGGAATACAATGAAACAACCACTGCGGTTCGTTGTTCATCAGAACTACCCAAATCCCTTTGTGGGAAGAACGACTATTCCGTATGAACTTGCTTATGAATCCAATGTTCAAGTAACGATATATGATATGATTGGTAGAGAAGTGTGGAGCACATCGTGTGGCACACAACCTCCTGGCTTACATTACGTCTACTGGGAGGGGAAGGATTACGGTGGTAATCCAGTTTCAAAAGGCGTCTACTTTTGTCGTGTGATGGTAAACGGTAGAGCATTCGTTAGGAAATTGTTGTTGTCGGGGAATAGTGGCAGTACTTTTGGAATAACTCAATTTCAGCAAGTGCCTACCTTTTTGAAAGAACAAGGGTATGGTGGTTCAACTTTCCAACGTACTTTGTATACAGTACGGATCGAAAATACAGACCGGACAATACCATACATTATTCCACAGGAACTCCAAAATATTTATATATCTTCTGATACTACAGTAAATTTCTTTGTAGAGTATTATCCGACGCTTCTGATCTGGCCCGATAGTATGCGTCAAATCATTCGTGGATTTGGTGCTGCCAATATTGTTGGTTGGCGGCCCGATATGACAAGTGATGAAATTGAAAAAGCTTTTGGTACCGAGGATGGACAAATTGGACTTTCTATTTTACGGTTGAGAATCTCTCCTAACTCAAATGATTGGAGCTACAATGTACCAACCGCTAAGGTGGCATGTCAAAAAGGTGTTACGCTCATTGCTTCACCATGGTCACCGCCTGCATCCATGAAAACGAATAATAATCTCGTTGGTGGACAGTTACGGGAAGATGCTTACAGTAGTTACGCGAACCACCTCAAATCGTTTGTCGATTACATGGCGTCACAGGGAGCCCCAATCTATGCTGTTTCCGTTCAAAATGAACCCGATATTAAGGTGACATATGAATCATGCGATTGGTATGCTCATCAAATGATAAAGTTCTTAAAAGAGCATGGGAAAATGCTTGGTACAAAAGTTATGGCGCCAGAGTCGTATCAATTTCGACGGCAATTGAGTGATTCAATTCTGTTTGATGCTAGTGCATGTGGACATTTGGATATTGTTTGTGGCCATATTTATGGTGGTGGGCTCTTTTCATATCCCTTAGCTGAGGAAAAAGGTAAGGAAGTATGGATGACAGAACATCTCACAGGTTCCGATAATACAACAAGTCCTCAAGCGTGGTCACTTGCTTTTCCTGTCGCACGAGAAATCCATGATGTGATGAAAGCTCGCATGAGTGCATACGTGTGGTGGTACATTGTTCGCTACTATGGACCAATTAGTGATGGAACTAACAATAGCGGCTTGAAAGGCGAAGTGACAAAGAAAGGGTACGTAATGTCACACTATGCTCGTTTTGTACGACCTGGTTATAGAATGGTTGACTGTACTACGCACCCAATTTTCAACACAGCCATTATCGGTACAGCATACATTCATCCTGAGACGAAAAAACTGGTGATCGTTGTACTCAACTCTTCAACGACCTCGTCACGGTGTTCCATTAAACTTGGAACTACCGTTGCTGCAACATTTATTCCCTACACAACATCGGAGGTTAAAAACTGTCAAAAGGGTAATGAGTTTCTCAGTGCTAATGGGGTGTTGATCTATACACTTGATCCGATGAGTATAACAACCTTTGTGATGAAGTAAACTTTCGATAAACATAGAAGTTTGTATAAGTGCACAATACCATGATGGAGGAACCATGCAAAGAGTGATGCTGCATTTCCTCGTTTTATACTTAGTTACAGTATCGATACTTCTTGCTCAGCAGGAAGTACCTTTCTTGCGTAAGCAGGGATCAGCAACCCAACTCGTTGTTCACGGGAAGCCGGTCCTAATGCTCGCAGGTGAACTTGGTAATTCAAGTGCTTCAGATCCTATTTTTCTCCAATCGCTGTTTCCACGGTTGAAACAGATGAATCTTAATACTGTTCTTGTGCCGGTTTATTGGGAACTCGTAGAACCTCAAGAGGGGAAATTTGATTTTTCATTAGTTGATTCTGCTATTACTTATGCACGCCGTTCAGAAATGAAGCTAGTGTTACTGTGGTTTGGATCTTGGAAAAACAGTATGTCTTGTTATGCTCCGTACTGGGTAAAAGTGCAGTACAAACGGTTTCCACGAGCTCGAACAAAAGAAGGAAGAGCCCTTGAAATTCTTACACCGTTTAGTGACGAGAATCGAAAAGCAGATGGTAAAGCCTTTGGTGCCCTAATGAGGCATATCCGTGAGGTAGATAGCAGAGAGAATACTGTGCTCATGGTTCAAGTTGAAAATGAAATCGGTATGATTCCTGATGCACGTGATTACTGTATTGAAGCGGAACAGGCTTTTCGTTCAAATGTTCCTCAAGAATTAATGGAGTACTTACATAAAAACACTGTTTCGTTATCCAAAGAGGTTCTTGATGCTTGGTCTGCAGCAGGGATGAAACGGTCAGGTACGTGGGAAGAAGTTTTTGGGAAAGGATTGCATACCGATGAATTCTTCATGGCATGGTATTTTGCACGTTATACAAATTATGTTGCAGAACAGGGGAAAAAAGAATATAACATTCCCATGTACGTCAACGCAGCGCTGATCCGCCCAAATTATAAACCAGGACAGTATCCAAGTGCAGGCCCGCTACCTCACCTGATGGATATTTGGAAGGTTGCTGCGCCTTCAATTGATTTCCTTGCTCCCGATATTTACTTCAAAAATTTTGCTGAATGGCTCGGACGGTATGATCAAAAAGGGAATCCAGTATTTATCCCAGAAGTCGATCATCGGCAAAGTGTTGTTAATGCATTCTATGCTGTAGCACAACACAATGCGATGGGGTACAGTCCATTTGCGATAGAATTCGTTGAGAATCCTGAAAACAATCAATTCGCAAAAGGTTATGCACTGCTTCGTCAACTCACTCCACTTATTCTTGAACACCAAGGGAAAGGATCCATGAGAGGATTTTTACTCGATAGTGCAACGCATGATGCGAAATTTACGATTGGTAAGTTTACTTTCCACATAAAGCATGAGTACTCGTGGCCATACGGCGTTCGAAAGGAAGGAGAAGTACCGCGCTATGGTGGTTGTATTGTTCAGGTGGCAGACGATGAGTTTTATATTGCTGGTACCGGCATAGTCGTAACGTTTCATCCTAGTATCGACGATGGAACAATAGTTGGAATTGCAAGTATTGACGAAGGTCATTTTGAAAACGGGAAGTGGGTTCCAGGGCGGAGGTTGAATGGAGATGAAAGTCATCAAGGTCGGCATCTGAATATATCTGGCAACAGTTTCGGTATTCAAAAAGTAAAACTCTACACCTATAGGTAAATATGAAAACAAGAGTATGTATCTTTCTTTTCATGACTGTAGTGAATCCATTGTCACTTCTATGTTATCAACCAAATTTTTTGTGGAATGGAAAACAATGTGCTGTTGTATTAACGTATGATGACGGATTGGTTGTACACTTGACCAACGTTATTCCGTTATTAGATTCGGTAGGGTTTAAAGGAACATTCTACATTCCGCCATCATTTCCCGATTTCCAGCGCCATGTGGAGGAATGGAAACGTGTTGCTGCTACAGGTCACGAATTAGGAAACCACACGCTTTTCCATCCGTGCAACAGCTCTTTACCGGGAAGGGAGTGGGTGCCAATGGAGTACCGTTTGGAGTGCTACTCGATGAAAAGGATTTCAGACGAAATCGAGCTAGCAAACTTTATTCTCACGACACTTGATGGGAAGAAGTCACGCACGTTTGCCTACACATGTGGTGATCGTATGGTAGGTACAGTGTCTTATCATGAAGTTATAGAATATAATTTCCCTGCAGCGCGGGGTGTTGGTGGAAATGGTGTAACTTATGCTGAAATTGATAAGTACAACATCCCTAGCGTAGTGGTAAACGGTCAAAGTGGCGATGAACTTATAGCACATGTTGAGAATGCTCTCCAAAATAACCACCTCGTTGTTTTTCTTTTTCATGGTGTTGGGGGTGGGCATGCATATAATTGTTCTCTCGATGCGCACCGAGCACTTATTTCATATTTGAATCAAAGGAAAAATGTAATATGGGTCGCTCCTCTTGTAGAGGTAGCAGAGTTTTTAAAACAAAAAGTACTTGTACGATAATAATTTCAGAAAGGGAATGCCATGGGTTTTTTATCGGTTCTGCAGCACCGAACAAGAGCTATTCTTGTAATACTTAGTTGTGTGTTTTTCTATACCACGAATAGTCAGGTTCAAACAAACGTACCAGCGTTGAAAGATGTATATAGAAACGATTTTTACATTGGTTGCTTACTCTCGTATCGACATGTTGGATTTCCAGACGATCCATATGTCCCTGGACAATCATCGCTGGTCTATCCCAATGGCGACGGTGGTGTGCTGATACGGCACCACATGAACAGCATGTCTCCTGGGAACAATATGAAACCTCAGTACACTGTTGATATTGTAGCATGCTCAACGGCATACGCTCAGGCAACTTCTCAACAAGCCAAAGATTCAATAGATGTTCACCCAATTGTTCGATTCAATGGTGATTTAGTAGCCCAGCTCAATTGGGCTCAACGGAACGGTTTTACGTTTCGTGGACACACCTTAGTGTGGTACAGTCAAACTCCCGGAACGGCATTTTTCCGTACAGGGTATACAACAACAGGTGCGCGTCTTTCAAAAGAGAAGATGACTCAACGAATGGAGAATTATATCAAAGAGGTTATTCGCTTGCTCCATGAAGGTTGGCCTGGACTTCTGAGTGCTTTTGATGTGGTGAATGAGGCTGTAGAGGACAACGGGAATGATCGGGTAACGAACAATGAGTGGTATACAACGTTTGGTGATCACAGCTATATAGTGAAAGCGTTCGAATTCGCACGGAAGTATACACTTCTCTACAATGAACCACAAATTAAACTTTACTACAACGATTACAATACTCACCTTCCTGCTAAAGCTGATGGAATAGTACGGATTTGTGGTCCACTTTTTCGTGCTGGAATACTTGATGGCATTGGGATGCAAGAACATGATGCTCTTACAACTCCAACGGCAGAGCAATGGATTGCCAGTTACAATAAGTTCGATACGATTTGCACCGAAATGGCTGTCACTGAGTTAGATGTAAAAACAGGTGCAAATACAAATTGGCCATCTGAAACTGTTTTAAAGCAGCAAGCCAACCAATACGCTCAGTTATTTAAATGTTTTGTGGAACGCAGCGCTCGTACAGGTCGTGGCAAAATTGTCAGCGTTTCAAAAGATGGTCTCAATGATAAGTACACGTTTGTAACGAATCAATCAACATCCCTCTGGGATGAGAATAACCAATGCAAACCAGCATTCTACGCTGTTGTAACTGTAGGGAGAATGTATAATAGAATCGATTCGCTTCTTCGATATGTAAGTACTCTTCGCCCCGAACATTTTACTGGTTCATCGTGGTTACGTTTACAAAACACGGTCTCGTATGCACAAGCGGCGATGAACAAGAATTACTCATATATGACAGCAGCTGCTGATACATTGACAAAAGCGAATGATAGCTTACAGTCGGCTGTTAATGGTTTGGTTCTTACAACTGTGACGCACGAAACAGTACCATCACAATCTTTACAGCTCTTGAATTATCCAAATCCATTTAATCCCACAACCAGGATCCAATTTACAGTGCCGCAGAGGGGATATGTGCGAGTGAGTATATATAATCTTCTCGGTCAAGAAGTTTCTTTGCTTGTAGATGGCTACAGGGAAGCTGGGACGCATGAAGTAATATTTGATGCACGGGATTATGCAGCTGGAATCTATATTTGTACACTCGAAACGCAAAATTCTCGTCTCAACAAAAAGTTGGTGCTTATGAAATAGTGGAGCGTTGTGTATGAGAACTAAGTCAGTTCTTCTGGTTTTTGCAATGTACTTATATGGTAATTGTGGAATATCACAACGTATTCCCCTACAGTATGAGGTTGCAATATGGCAGGGCTTCCGATCCGCAGCAATTTCGTATACGTTTGATGACTTGACACCAAAACAACTCACAACTGTTGTTCCATTATTCAATGAATATGGATTCCAATTGACACTCTTTCCTGTTATTAATTGGTCGCCAAATTGGTCAGCGTTGCAATCGGTTGTTGCGCAAGGTCATGAAGTTGGAAGCCACACTGTTACACATACATCGCTTTCGTCGTTGAGTGATCAAGAGCAGGACATCGAACTACAGCAATCTCAACAAATACTTAATGAAAAACTCCCATTGCAGAAATGTCTTACAATAGCGTACCCATATTGTGCACTAGGGAAGGATGCTGTTGTGAGGAAGTATTACATTGCGGGTAGGATATGTTCGGGGGTTATTGAACGGAAAACACCACTCAACATGATGCAAGTAAGTTCTATTATTTGTGGGTCCCAGGGTAGCATAAAATCATCTGCGGAATTCAAGACAAAAGCAGACGCGGCTGCTATAAGCAATGGTTGGTGTGTATACTTGTTGCATGGTGTTGATAACGATGGTGGCTATTCACCCATTGCCTCTGATACACTCAGAAAGAGTTTAGAGTACCTCCGGGAAAATCCAAACAAATTTTGGGTAACATCGTTTGGTACTGTTGCGAAGTATATTTACGAGCGAAATTGTGTTTCTATTAGAGAAACGTATACATCGGATGATACTATTGTACTTGTTGTATCAGATACACTTGATAATTATCTCTATAATATCCCTCTCACTATACGCCGGGTTCTGCCCATGGGGTGGCAAGGGGGGAAAGCATTCTTAAATGGACGAGAGCTTCCCACACAAATTGTAGACAGTGGGACAGGAAAGTATATAGTATTTGATGTTATTCCAGATCAGGGTGAGTTAATAGTTTGTAGGACCGAAGTGACAAACAGTACTGATGGTATAATGAATCTAGCGAATGGATTTACACTTTTTCAGAATTATCCAAACCCGTTCAATCCCTCAACAAAAATACGCTACAGGGTACCTGTGCAAAGCATTGTCGAGATAAAAGTATTCAACATGCTTGGTAAAGAGATAGCCACTGTAGTACAGTGTGAACACGCACCGGGAACGTATGAAGTTGAATTCAACAGTCGCGATTATCCTAGTGGAGTATATGTATACACATTGAAAAGTAAGTATACTGTTCTCTCAAAGAAGTTTATTTTGATAAAATGAAGAAAGGAGAACACCATGAACAAATTAATAACTCAATTCACCACAATGCTTATTGCGATATTTGTAGGTATACTCTTACGCTTCCCATTACTTCAAGCTCAACCAATGGCAGCTGGGAAAAGTAAGTTTGTTGGAAATGTGATTCGCAATGGACTTCTTATAAGAAGTGACTTTGGTTTATTCTGGAATCAAGTAACCCCTGAAAACGCTGGGAAGTGGGGGATGGTAGAGGGGGTAAAAGACGGTTACAACTGGGCTCAACTTGATAGTATTTACAACTATGCTAAACGGAACAATTTTCCCTATAAGCACCATACTTTAGTGTGGGGGCAACAATATCCAACTTGGATAACGACGCTTGATTCTGTTAACCAACGAGTACAAGTTGAGGAGTGGATACGATTGGTTGGAACACGGTATCCACAAATGGATTTCGTAGAAGTAGTGAATGAACCATTTAATGCTCCACCTCCCTATAAGAGTGCATTAGGGGGGGATGGAAAAACAGGTTGGGATTGGGTTATTACAGCCTTTCAGTGGGCTCGGCAATATTGTTCACCAACAACAAAACTCCTCATCAATGAGTACAACATTCTCCACAATACAACACGAACGAATCAATACATTGCGCTTATCGAAACTTTAAAGGTACGAAATTTAATTGATGGAATAGGTGTACAAGGACATTACTTTGAGTTTAAAGGGACTAATTATACGTACGATTTAAACACAATAAAGTCGAACCTCAATAGACTAACAGCTCTTGGACTACCATTTTATATTACAGAGTTTGATGTTGATGAAGCAGTCGATAGCATACAACTTCAGAATTACCAAACGTACTTTCCAATATTTTGGGAGCACCCAGGTGTTCGTGGAATTACGTTATGGGGATATGTATATGGTGAAACCTGGAAACCTAATGCTCACCTCTTGAATAGTATGAATAGACCTCGACCTGCTTTCACTTGGTTAATAAGGTATGTCAAGAGTCCACTGCCACCGCAGTTAGTATCGCCTGTAAATGAAACGAATGTACCTCTTAACCCTATACTCCAATGGAGAAAAGCTGAGACAGCAACTTCCCATAAACTTCAACTCGCTACACAGAGTACATTTAGTAGCGGTTCAATAGTTCTCGATACAACGATAGTTGATACAGTACTTCAAGTACGTTCATTACGAGGACAAACTCAATACTATTGGCGAGTGTCAGGAAGTAACAGTTCTGGGTCAAGTTCATACTCATCGTCTTCGTTCACTACTGTAAGTGAACCAACGAGTGTAAATGAGAATCATCAAATACCAGCAGTTCTCTCATTGCACCCAAATTATCCAAATCCATTCAATCCTACAACGATAATTACCTATTCAGTAGACAAAGAATGTTATGTCTCGTTGAAAGTTTACAACACACTTGGTCAGGAAGTAGCAACATTATTCGAAGGAGTTCGAACACCTGGACACTATTCTGTCCATTTTAATGGAGGCAATCTTACCAGCGGTATATACTATTATTCCTTAAAAGTACTCGATCATGCTGTAGGGATCAAAGCAAAGCATACTATAACTAGAAAGATGCTTTTGCTCCAATAATTTATTTCGAAGTTCATAGAAGGAGGAACAGCTATGGTTAATCGACATGTGCCCCATCGGTTATATGGAAACGCTATATTTATACTATTGTTTTCTATTGCGCCAATGATTGCGTGGTCTCAATTAGTTAGGAATGGAAATTTTGAGAGTAGTACACCAGGTATTGTAACAGGGTCAGCTGTGCCTGGATGGCAAATTTTTATTAGCGGAGGAAATGCTCAATTTGAAATTGTAAACGATTCTGTATATAGTGGCCAACGAGCACTCAAAGTTAATGTCGGTGCTATTGGTGCGAATCAATGGGATATTCAAATTGTTGCGGATAGCATACCAATTATACCAGGGCATAGGTATCGTTACTCAATATGGGCAAAAGCTCAGCGCGTGGGAGCTCAAGTAAACTTTACTGTTGGAAAATATAACTATGTTGAGTATGGTGCAATTCGTCCAGCAAATCTCACAACGATGTGGAAAGAATATGTTTTAGAATTTACAGTTGGTGATCAAGAACAATGGGCACGTGCTCCTATACATTTCAATTACAGCGGTAATGTCAACAATGCAATTTACATTGATAAATTAAAGATTGTTGATCTCGATAATTTGAGAAATCCAATCATTGTGGAAGCAGAGAATGGAATACTTGGATCAGCATTTACCAAAGGTACAGAAGGTGTTGTAACATATATAACAAATGTACAAAATCAAGGAGGCGATTTCCCAGCTGATACAAGCCGTATTGCAACGTACCAAGTTACATTCCCAGATTCCGGTACATATAATCTTTTTGCGCGTGTCAAAGTCGGGCCTAATACGTATAACGATGATAGTTTCTTTTACGGAAATGGTTTTGGTGTGAAAGCTTTAAATGCAGAGAGCTGGATCAAAGTGAATGGTCTTGCAGCAGCAGGATACACGGATTCGTTAGATATTGTCAAAGATATAGGTGGAGCAGGTTCAAATGTATGGAAATGGGTAAGATTATCAACGATACAGAACAATGCCCAATCTTGGGAAGAAGGACCTCTCTTTGTTGTTTCTTCTGATGATAGTCTTACTCAAGTAATACAAATCGGTGGTCGGGAAGATGGATTATACATAGATAAGATCGCTTTTGGAAGAGTAGAGTATTTCTATAGAGTCCATAATCTCAATAATGGAACAGCTGGATTTCAAGAGTTGCCACCACCACCGTGGTCAGGTCCACCTTTAGCATTCAGACAAAAGAAATTTGTTGGTAATATTTATAGTGTAACGCAACGGCCAAATTTTGAAGCATACTGGAATCAAGTCACCCCAGAAAACGCAGGGAAATGGGGTAGTGTTGAACCTATTCGTGATCAAATGAATTGGACTGAATTGGATTCCTCATATGCATTGGCAAAACGGAATAATTTCCCCTTTGTATTCCATGTGTTAGTATGGGGTCAACAACAGCCAAGCTGGATTTCAAGTTTATCAGACTCTGAAAAGATTGAAGAAATTCGAGAATGGTTCCAGGCAGTAGCGCAGCGCTATCCCAATATCGAGTACCTACAAGTTGTCAATGAACCACTCCATGCTCCCCCTGATGGGAATAGTGGTAGAGCAAACTATCTCTCTGCTCTCGGTGGTACTGGTTCCACAGGTTTCGATTGGATTATTACTGCTTTCCGAATGGCGAGGGAAATATTCCCCCGTACAACGAAGTTGATGATTAACGACTACAATATTATCAATGATGGAACTGCAACAATGAACTATTTGCGGATCATACGTCGTTTGCAGAGTGAGAACTTAATCGATGTTATAGGTGAACAGGGACATGCTTTTACAACTACCGCAAACAGCGTTGTGATGCGACGTAACCTAGATTCCCTAGGCTCAACACGATTGCCAATCCAAATTACTGAATTGGATATTGATGGACCAACAGATGAAGAGCAGCTTACGTCGTACAAGCGGATATTCCCTCTGTTTTACTCGCATCCATCGGTTCAAGGTATAACGCTCTGGGGGTGGCGCCCAGGGTTGTGGAGAAACGATCAAAAAGCATATATTGTTTTGCAAAACGGTGAAGAACGACCAGCAATGCAGTGGCTCCGAACATATTTGGACACAGCAAATGTTGTTCTCTCAGCAGAAACTGATGTAGCTTCCATCCCTCATGAGTATAAACTCTATAACAATTTCCCTAACCCGTTCAATCCCGAAACAAACATTCGATACTCTGTACCAGCATGTAGTTATATTTCGCTGAAAGTTTACAATGTTCTAGGTCAGGAAATTGCAACGCTCTACGAAGGTATACAAGCCCCTGGGATACACACTGCTGTGTTCGATGGGAGTAACTTACCAAGTGGTGTATATTACTGTCGGCTATCGGGAGTAAATGTTTCAGCAACAATCAGAATGTTACTGCTGAAGTAATGGTTGGCAAGCCAGAGAACTCAACTCTGCAAGTGTGTTCTCTGGCTTACCTGTTTTTGGTAGTACATTCATTAGAGATTGATTTGTCGATGGTTGTTAGAGCACGAGGAAGAATGCTTTTATTCTTTTAAAGGCACACGATAAAAAAGTCGAAAGACATGTTTCTTAATTTATGTGGGTGAGTAACAAACTGAGTGAGTGGCTTTTTTATGTTCTGGATTAAGTGGTCGATCCTGCCTTCTTAAGTGATTGGGGGAACGCAAGTAGTTTATTCGATGGTATGTAAAGTATTAATTTCGAATGTATACCGAAAGGGTAACGAATTATGATGAAACATGAGCGAGGCAACAATAGAATAATACGAATAAGAGTTTATTTATTTTTCCTCGTTATTCTTTCTAATGTTCTAAATACTCAACCATCGGGAGGTCCATATGGTCCACAACATGTGACATATGAAATACCGAAGGTGTACGGTAAACTCTATTATGTTGCCCCTAATGGCAATCCAGCGAGTCAGGGTCATACAGTAGATAACCCTACCACAATTGAAAAGGCAATTGAACAGGTTCGAACAGGCGATGTTATAATTCTTCGAGGAGGCATTTATCGTACAGGGAATCTTATTGTGAATCAGGGAATAACAATTCAGCCATACAGGGATGAGCATCCAATCTTCAAAGGGACATTCATTGCTCAACAATGGCACGATTTAGGTAATGGGCTTTGGCGTACACGGTGGGATCGTCTATTTCCGTCAAAACCGGCTGATTGGTGGAGAAGGGAGCGGGAAGGGAAAAAAACACCATTACATAAATTCAACAACGACATGGTGTTTATCGATGGAAAATTTTTACAGTCTGTTGGATGGGAAGGTGAAGTCACTGAAGATTCATACTACATCGACTATGATAATAAGTATGTATATATTGGAACAAATCCACAACAACACTGTGTAGAAATTACCGCATTTGATATCGCAATTTTACGAACGATAAAAGAATGCCATGGGAAAAAATCTGATCGACGAGGCATTGTACTGCGAGGAATCACATTTACCCAGTATGCATACCGTGCACTTGAGATCGAAGGAAAAGATCCGGAAGGAATTTCACCAGAGAAAGACCATGGAAAAGATGTTATTGGTTCGGTGTTTGAACATTGTACAATAAGTTACTGCTCACGGGTAGCTGGATACTTCCGGGGAGATAGCATGGTATTCCGACACTGTGAAATAAGTAATACAAGTACTGAAGGGCTTTACATATTAAGCTCAAACGATGTGATACTTGAGAAGAATATTTTCAAAAAAAATAACATTGAGAATATCACTGGCTATTATCCTGCGGCTGTCAAGATATTTAACCAATGTTATCGAGTAACCTGTAATGATAATCTTGTAATTGATCATCCAAATTCAAATGGAATTTGGTACGATGTTGGTAATGTCGACGGTATTTTTGTCAACAATTGGATTGTCAATGTGGGAAATACTCGAACCTCCATACGAACAGATCAGTTGTGGCCAAGTGACAACGGCTTTTTCTTTGAAATATCGAAAGGTGCAATTTGCGCTGGGAATGTATTTGTAAACTGTGATCATGGATTGTTGATACTAAATAGCTCTGATGTTCAAATTTACAATAATACCTTCATCAATAGCATGGCTTGTATAGGGAGAAATGCTCGTGTGGCAGCGGGAGATCACTTCGGTTGGCATGCAAGCACAGGACCCGATATTAATAGGCGTGATGGACATGTGTTTGTAAATAATTTACTAGTAGCAGATGAACAACATAATCGACCTCTTTTATTTGTGTGGCAACCAGCAGCACTATGCTCAATACTTACTACACCACAGGTAAAAGAAGTTGAACATAATGTTTTTGTCACACACTATCCTCTAACAAACGCACTAATTTTATGGGGTCCATACCAAAACACTCAATGCCAAGTGTTCTACAGTTCGGTTACAGATTTTCAAAATGAAAATGCAGTTGCAAATAATAATTTCGAGTTTCTGAACTATAGGGGAAGTATTTTGAAAAGCGTTGAAC
Source organism: Bacteroidota bacterium (assembly GCA_026416125.1). GTDB lineage: Bacteria > Bacteroidota > Ignavibacteria > UBA10030 > UBA10030 > JAOAFT01. The sequence continues at coordinate 30,594 of JAOAFT010000011.1, read as the reverse complement.
TTCAAAATCCGCGGCTTCTTCCGCAATTCAGTAGTACATTACAAGGGAAAAAAATTCCATCCATCATACGTCAATACTTAAGAAGTTCTATTGGAAAAACATACATAGGGGCATACCCCAGTATAGAATAAAAGATGCGTTCATGAACTTTTTAAGATTTATACTTGACTTTTATTATAAGTATTTATAATATAGAATCGTTCTAAACCATATTGAACTGATATAATTGAATACTTCGTAAAGGGTTAATGCTAATGTTGAATAAGTATTTTCCAGAAATTCAAAAGCCAGTAGAATATGAGGGGAAGGATTCTAAAAACCCCCTAGCGTTTAAGTACTACAATAAAAATCAGAAAGTCGGTAATAAAACAATGGCAGAACATCTCCGAATTGCAGTTGCCTTTTGGCATACATTCATGGGAGATGGCCAAGATATGTTTGGTGCACCGACCTTTGTTTGTCCTTGGAGAGCATCAAGTAATCCAATGAAACGAGCTGAAGAGACATTAGAAGCGGCATTTGAATTTTTTCAAAAACTTGGTGTAGATTATTATTGTTTTCACGATCGTGATATTGCACCAGAGGGTGAGACATTTGCAGAATCTTGCAAGAACTTGGAAAAGATGGTGCAACTTGCAAAAAAATTACAGAATGAGACGGGGGTAAAATTACTGTGGGGAACAGCGAATCTCTTCAGTAATCCAATATATGCTCAAGGTGCAGCAACGAGTCCGGATGCACGTGTGTTTGCCACGGCGGCGGCACAGGTGAAGCATGCAATTGATGCAACACAAGAGCTTGGTGGTGAAAATTACGTCTTTTGGGGTGGACGTGAGGGATATGAAAATTTATTAAATACAAATTTGCAGTTTGAACAAGAACAACTTGCACGTTTTCTACACATGGCAGTTGAGTACAAAAAGAAAATTGGTTTTGAAGGGCAATTTCTTATTGAACCAAAACCTGCTGAGCCAATGAAGCATCAGTACGACTCTACTGCAGCAACAACGCTTTACTTCCTAAGTCGTTACGGATTGTTAGATCACTTCAAATTGAACATCGAAGCAAACCATGCAACGCTCGCAGGGAATACATTTGAGCATGAGCTGACTGTTGCTTCAGCTGCAGGAAAACTTGGAAGCGTGGATGCGAATCGAGGTGATCTTTTACTTGGATGGGATACTGATCAATTTCCAACAGATTTATATAGTACAACATTTGCAATGCTTGTTATTTTACGTCAGAATGGTTTAGGAAAAGGTGGTTTGAACTTTGACGCGAAAGTACGACGTACTTCAACAGACCCTATAGATTTGTTTTACGGTCATATTGGTGGTATGGATGCGTTTGCGCGTGGACTTCTCATTGCTCATCGAATTCTAGAGGACAAGATTTTAGACTCGTTCCTTGAAGAGCGGTATGCTACATTTAAAGAAGAACTTGGTCAATCTATTATTGCTGGAAAAGTTGGTTTTGAAGAGCTGGATGCATGGGTCCAGAATAATCCCACGCCTACGGTAAAGAGTGGCAGAATCGAGCTTCTCGAGAACATTATTAATTCGTACATAGTGTAAAATGGTAAGACTGCTTGCTCGTTATTATTTTGATAACATGTTCTTTGGCAATATTATCAATTTTTGAATGTGTGAACATCATTTTGTCGATGAATTTCTAAATACTACGCGTTTTAAGTAATTACAATGGATAATTAATATGGTATAGTACTTGCTACTCAATTAGATGGGTTTTGAGGTACACCCTAACGAGTGTGGGCAATGCCCACAGCCAACATCTACAGCTTTCTACTTCAGCCTTACACACGCGCTAACAATGAAGCCTGCCTCCTCCCCGCCTATTAGGAGGTGGGCTTCATTTTTTTGTTGTAACACAAGATGAACCTAAAACTTGTAATTGTAAAGAAAAGTAGTGCAGTAGCTGGTAATTTTGTAAATACAGAAAAGTAACAAGTGTTCTTACATTCAGTTTTGATAGAATTTTGGGTATTTCCCTTTGACTTCTCTGTTTCTATTACGTATCTTGATACTATGAGTAAATGGTAATGTGTGAATACTTCTAACACCAAAAAATGAATCAAAAAAGCAGATTGCTGAGTGGGCAGAGAATTAACCCTAAACCCGTAAAAAAGAACATCTCGATTATTGAGCTCATTGAGCAACATTTTCAAGCATACAATGCTGCTCGACTGTCTGAAGCGGCTCGTATATTTGTTGAAAAAATGTTAGAGCCTGATGTTACCGTTGGAATGAGTTTAACGGGCGCTCTCACACCAGCAGGATTGGGAGGATCTTGCGTTGTTCCCCTCATGAAAGCCGGGTTTGTTGATTGGATTGTTAGTACAGGGGCTAATTTGTATCATGACATCCACTTTGTTGTTGGACATGCACTTCATCGAGGTTCACCTTTTGTAGATGATCGAGTGCTCAGGAGAGAGAGAGTAATTCGTATTTACGATATTCTCTTTGATTACGAGGTATTGCTTGATACTGATGAGTATATTCAAACCATATTACGATCTTCTGAATTCCAAAAAGAAATGAGTACAGCAGAGTTTCATTATCTGCTAGGAAAATACATTGCTGAGCGCGAGCGTATGTTACAAACTCCCTACGAGAGCGTTTTAGGGACTGCATATCGGTATCAGGTACCGGTGTATACTTCTTCACCTGGTGATAGTTCGCTTGGAATGAGTGTTGCAGCATTTTCATTGTTTGATAGTAAAATTCGACTGAATCCATTAGCTGATGTTAATGAAACAACAGCGATTGTATATAATGCTAAGCAAAATGGTGGGAAAAGTGGTCTCTTGATTTTTGGTGGTGGGTCCCCTAAGAATTTTATGCTGCAAACGGAACCACAAATTCAGGAAATTTTGCGCATAAAAGAAAATGGACATGACTACTTTATTCAAATTACCGATGCTCGCCCCGATACTGGAGGGCTTTCTGGAGCAACACCTTCCGAAGCTGTGAGTTGGGGAAAGGTTGATCCACATCAGTTACCAGATACTGTTGTTTGCTATGTGGATTCGACAATTGCAATGCCGATTTTGGTTTCATATGCTTTAGCGAAACGGAAACCAAGAAAGTTGAAGCGGTTATATCGTGAACGAGAACTGTTGGTTGCTCGATTAAGGAAAAGGGCAGAGAATTGGTACGAAAAAATCAAGAGAGATTCTTAGTATCATACATAAACTCATGGAGGACTTCTTATGGATCGTTATCAAGAGTTACTTGACTTAATTGCCACATTTAAGTCAGATTTTGATAAATTCTACTTGAAAAAAAATAAGTCTGCTGGTGTGCGTCTCCGTAAGCATATGGCTGTGTTAAAACGCAAAGCACAGGAAATTCGAAATGAAGTTCAAGAAATAAAAGCAAAGATGGCACAAGAAACAGAACCACAAGGAATGGGAAGTACGCCTTCTGAGCAACAGATACAGCAATAGTGGTGGAAAAGGGGAGGTGCATAATAAAGTAGGTGAACATTCAAAAGGGGATCGGTCAATGAAACGATACCTTTTTATTGGTATTGCACTTGGAGTAGCAATTGCTTTTGGACTTTGGATCTGGAAAAAGCACCTCAAGGTAGGGGATGAATATGAGGAGCTTTATGACTCCTCGACAGCACCACGTGAACTGTTTGGTGATGCTTTTAAAACAGTACCTGATAAACTTTGATAATACATATGTCTGATCTTGAAGAACAGCGAAGGAAGGCAGAAGAACTTAAGCGCAAGATTCTTGAGCAAAAGAAAAAAGCAGGAATAGTTTCTCAAGAATTAGAGACACAAGTGCCATCCCCAGCACCAGAGGCAGGTAACCAAGCGAAAGAGAAGAACCACGGTCTCCAGGCATCTTCTCAACAGCCATCGTACCATGTTCAATCAACTTCCATCAATCCACTCCAGGCATATACTAATGCGCTCAGGCAGGCATTAGCGGATGGAGTCATAAGTAAAGATGAGGACGTTTTACTTTCAACCCTTAGGAAAACACTAGGTATCAATGACGAAGTCCACCTAAAGGTGCTTCATTCCATTTATCGGGAGATTTATACTCAGGCTTTGAAAGCAGCTTGGTCGGATGGAAAAATAACAGAAGATGATGTTGAGCGATTAGAGAAACTTCGGGAAGTTTTCAAAATCTCAGCAGAGGAGCATCTTCACCTTGAGAAAGTAGTAAGACAGCAATTGACAAGAAAAGGCCAATAAAAAATCTTTTTAGTACTACTTGACATTGCCATTAGTTTTTATTATTCTGTGAATAGAATTATTTACTACGGTAAAGTGAAACAGAGAAGGAACATACTCATTACTCAGGCTTCTGAAGAGGTTACCAACCGAGTCGGAGTACTATCTGTTTTCACTTTTGTACCAACCAATATTCTTAGCCTCCTCATCCTTATTATTAGCCTTGTAATTTTTGGCTAAGGATGAGCCAGAGGCGAACGAAGCACCCCCCAACGTCATAAATCCTGCAACGTTGCCTCTGGCAGATGAAGAGGCTTAATTTTTGTAAACTGAGCATTGGAGGTATTATGCGGAGTGATAAAATAAAGAGGGGATTTGAGCGGGCGCCACATCGAGCACTTTTACGTGCAACGGGTGTACGTGAAGAAGATTTTGCTAAGCCGTTTGTTGCTGTTGTTAATTCATACACTGATATTGTTCCAGGACATGTTCATTTGCAAGATTTTGCGAAGGTCGTGAAAGATGCAATTAGAAAAGCAGGTGGTGTACCATTCGAATTTAACACTATAGGAATTGATGATGGTATAGCAATGGGACACGAAGGAATGAAATATAGTCTTCCTTCTCGCGAACTCATTGCTGACTGTGTCGAGTCAATGATCGAGGCACACCAATTTGATGGGATGGTATGCATTCCTAATTGTGACAAGATTGTCCCTGGTATGATAATGGCAGCATTGAGAGCTAACATCCCTGCGGTGTTTGTTTCTGGTGGACCTATGTGGGCGGGGAAAACACCTGATGGGAAAGTTATTGATTTGATTTCAGTGTTTGAAGGTGTTGGATCGTACAAAGCTGGGAAAATATCTGAAGAGCATTTAAAGGTGCTCGAACAATATGCGTGTCCATCTTGCGGTTCGTGTTCAGGTCTATTTACAGCGAATTCGATGAATTGTTTGCTTGAAGTATTGGGATTAGCATTGCCATATAATGGTACGGCTCTAGCTCAAACATCAGAACGTGAAGAACTTGCTCGCCAAGCTGGAACACTCATCTTAGATCTAATTGCAAAGAATGTACGACCATTGGATATTGTAACAAGGGAAGCTATTGACGATGCATTTGTTCTCGACGTAGCAATGGGAGGTAGTACAAATACCGTTCTTCATACATTGGCTTTTTGTTATGAGGCTGGTATTGAGTATCCACTCGAGCGTATTAATGAAATAGCAGATAGAACTCCACATCTTGTAAAAATCAGTCCTTCAGGACCATGGCATATTGAGGATTTACATAGAGCTGGAGGGATACCAGCGCTCTTAAAAGAAGTTGTAAAGAAGAATCCTGATTTATTGCACCTTGAGAGAAAAACTGTTACTGGGAAAACACTGCGTGAAATTATAGACCCTGCCGAGGTCAAAGATTACGAAGTAATTCGTCCTTCTACGAATCCTCATTCTGAGAAAGGTGGACTTGTTATACTTTTTGGAAACTTAGCACCTAAGGGCTCGGTACTGAAAACAGCAGGGGTAGTGCCATCAATGCATAAACATAGTGGTCCTGCACGTATTTATGAGAGTCAAGAAGATGCACTGAGGGGCATTCTAGCAGGTGAAGTAAAAGAAGGTGAAGTTGTTGTTATTCGGTACGAAGGCCCGCGAGGCGGACCAGGGATGCAGGAAATGCTTTCACCAACATCTGCATTGATGGGAATGGGGCTCGGAGAAAAAGTTGCATTGATCACAGATGGACGTTTTTCTGGGGGAACACGTGGTGTGTGTGTGGGACACATTTCTCCTGAAGCAGCTGCTGGTGGCCCCATTGCTGCACTTCGGAATGGAGATATTATCGATATTGATATTCATGCGCGATCACTCAATGTACGTTTAAGTGATGAAGAACTTCGAAAACGTTTGGCAGAGCTACCTCCTTTTACACCGAAAGTTCAAAGTAAATGGTTGCGTCGATATGCTAAGTTTGTTACAAGTGCTCACACAGGAGCGACGTTACAAGTGTAATAGAACGATTAGTTCAACAACAGGAAGGAGACACCTATGACTTCAACAAAACATCACGAGAAACACCACCAAAAGTTAATGACAGGGGCTGAAATCTTTGTTCGAAGCTTAGTTGAAGAAGGTGTCGAAGTAGTATTTGGTTACCCCGGTGGTGCAACAATCGGTATTTACGATGCTCTCTACGATATTACAGATATTAAACATGTTCTCACACGTCATGAGCAAGGTGCTACACACGCTGCAGAAGGATACGCAAAGGCAACAGGGAAACCGGGTGTAGTACTCGTAACATCGGGACCAGGAGCAACGAATACTGTTACTGGAATTGCAGATGCATACATGGATTCTGTACCAATCGTTGTTTTTACCGGACAGGTTGCAACGAAGCTTATTGGTAATGATGCGTTCCAGGAAGCCGATATAGTAGGTATTACTCGTCCTATCACGAAGCATAATTACCTTGTAAAAGATGTACGAGATCTTGCGCGAATTATTAGAGAGGCATTCTATATTGCAACGACAGGTCGTCCTGGTCCTGTACTTGTTGATTTACCACGTGATGTCATGGCACAAAAAACAGTATTCGAATACCCGAAAACAGTTTCCATACGAAGTTATAATCCAGTTGTTGAAGGAAATATTAAACAAATTAAAAAGGCCGCTGACGTTATTAATGAAGCAAAACGACCAGTATTGTACGTTGGAGGTGGTGTTATTAATGCAAATGCAGCACATGAGTTACGTACCCTTGCGGAAAAACTCCAATGTCCAGTTACTACGACTTTGCAAGGGTTAGGGGCATTCCCTGAGGATAATAAACTCTCACTTGGTATGCTGGGGATGCATGGAACATGGTACTCGAACTACGCTGTGAACTACTGTGATGTTCTTATTGCAGTCGGAGCACGATTCGACGATCGTGTAACTGGACGAACGGATGCATTCGCAACAGAAGCTAAAAAGATTCACATTGATATTGATCCATCTGCAATTGGAAAAAACGTAGCTGTTGATGTTCCGATTGTAGGAGATGTGAAGTATGTACTCCGTCATCTTATTCAATATGTAAAGCCACTCGATACGTTAGATTGGCTCGCAACTATTGAACAGTGGAAAAAAGAGCATCCACTACGATACAAACACGATGAGCATCTCCGAGCACAGTATGTGATTGATCGACTTGGTGAACTTACAAAAGGGAATGCTATTGTTGTATCGGATGTGGGACAGCAGCAAATGTGGACAGCGCAATTTTTCCGTTGGAAGCATCCTCGCACGAATATAACGTCTGGAGGACTTGGTACGATGGGGTTCTCCTTACCAGCATCCATTGGTGTAGCGTTTGGGCGAAACGATTTGCCAATTTTTTCAATTAGTGGTGATGGTGGCTTTCAAATGAATGCACAGGAATTATCAACAATTGCTTGCAATAAACTTCCTATTAAAATTTTTATCATGAACAATGGGTACCTTGGAATGGTGCGTCAGTGGCAAGAGTTGTTCTGGCGTAAACGGTATTCACAAACATGCATTCATAGTCCTGATTTTGTGAAGTTAGCAAGTGCCTTTGGTATTCCGGCGTACCGTATCACAAAGAATGAAGAGGTTGACGATGCGATTCATCGCGCGTTGAATCACCATGAAGGTCCAATTCTTTTTGAGTTTGTAGTTGAACGTGAAGAAAATGTGTATCCCATGATACCAGCTGGGCAAACAGTGAATGAGATCATCGATAATCCTGAACCGGTAAATTCACCAGAAAGTTCAGTGCACAATAAAGGTACTTTCATTGTTCATAAAAAAGGATAAGGAGCCGACCATGGCGAAAAAAACGCAAGAGCTTGATATGAACGGCCAAATGAAACAGCACACGATTAGCTTATTGGTCGAGAATCGTTTTGGAGCTCTCAATCGTATTGCAGGGTTATTTTCTGCGAAAGGGTACAACATTGATAGTTTGACAGTTGGGCCTACTGAAGATACATCTGTTGCGCGGATGACAATTGTTACCCGCGGTGATGACCAAATTATAGAGCAGATTACTAAACAACTCAATAAACTTATCGATGTTATTAAAGTTATCGACTTAACATTTGAAGACTTTGTTGAACGTGAACTTGCTCTCATCAAAGTACAATCAACGAGTACAACACGCGCAGAGATAATTCTCATTGCTGAAATTTTCCGAGCTAAAGTTGTTGATTTAAGTCCCAAAACATTAACTCTTGAAGTCACTGGCAGTCAGCAGAAGGTAGATGCAATTATTAACATGCTCAAGCCATTTGGGTTAAAAGAAGTTGCACGGACGGGTCGCGTTGCGCTTAAGCGGGAGTTTCAAGGAGAAGCATAATTTGAAAGGGTGGTGCGAGAATGGTGCTATCACAATTACAACAACAATTTCCATTGTATGATCCTACAACGGAACACGATGCATGTGGCATTGGTTTTATTGTGAATATCCATGGAGAAAAATCGCATGACATTATTACGAAAGGGATACAAATTCTCATTAATCTCACACATCGAGGTGCATCTGGATCAGATCCTGAAACGGGTGATGGAGCTGGTATTACAATTCAAATTCCACATGCATTTTTTGTAAAAACTTGCCGCAAACTTGGCTTTGAACTCCCTCCTGAAGGATACTACGGAGTTGGAATGATGTTCTTCCCCGTTGAAGCACGTGCACGATTGCAATGTGAGGGTATTATTGAACGTGTTGTGCAGGAGGAAGGCTTACGGGTATTAGGTTGGCGTGATCTGCCTGTGAATGCAGAAGCGATTGGACGTTTGGCACGGGTATCTCAGCCCTACATTGAACAGGTATTCATTGAACGACCAACTTCAATGGAGCGCGACGTTTTCGATCGAAAACTTTATGTTGTTCGAAAGCGTGTTGAAAATGAAATTACAACATCTACTATCAGAGATAAAGAATGGTTCTACGTTCCTTCGCTTTCTTCATGGACGATTGTTTATAAAGGATTATTACTCGCGCCACAGATAGCACAATTTTACACAGATCTATCAGATCCCGACACTACAAGTGCACTATGCATGGTACACCAACGGTTTTCGACGAATACTTTACCGAACTGGCGTCTCGCTCATCCGTTCCGATACATTTGTCATAATGGTGAAATCAATACACTTCGGGGAAATGTCAACTGGATGCATGCACGACAATCGATATTAAAGTCCGATCTCTTTGGTGATGATATTAAGAAGTTGTTTCCTATTATCCAGCCTCAGGGAAGTGACTCCTCAGCACTCGATAATGCAGTTGAGCTACTATACCTTGCCGGACGAAGTTTACCTCATACATTAGCAATGCTTATACCCGAAGCATGGGACAATGATCCGTGCATGCCACAAGAGAAACGGGCATTCTATGAGTACCATGCATCGCTCATGGAACCTTGGGATGGACCAGCTGCTGTAGCATTCACTGATGGACGCATTATAGGTGCTACGCTCGATAGAAATGGCTTGCGACCAGCACGATACTGGGAAACAACAGACGGGTTGCTTATTATGGCTTCCGAAGTAGGAGTACTCGACATTGAGCCAGAACGTATCCGTTCAAAAGGAGCGCTTGGTCCAGGGAAGTTTCTCTTGGTTGATCTTGAACAGAAACGTATTATTCCGGATGAAGAGATAAAAAGATCCCTGAGTACTCGCCAACCGTATGGTGAATGGATTGAAAAACACCAAATTCGTTTGGAGCAACTACCAGAACCTCCGCGTATGCATGCTTTTCACCCATCGGATCTCATTCAACGGCAGCGCTTATTTGGGTACACAGAGGAAGATGTACAAATGATTTTGACTCCGATGGTATTGAATGCAGAGGAGCCTGTTGGATCCATGGGAACCGATACACCGTTGGCATGTCTTTCAGACAAACCTCAGCTGCTGTTTAATTATTTTAAGCAATTGTTTGCACAAGTAACGAACCCTCCCATCGATCCAATTCGTGAAGAAGTTGTCATGTCGTTGACAAGTTACATTGGGTGTGAGCGGAATATCTTAGAAGAAACCCCATACCATTGCCATACATTAAAATTGAAACATCCGGTGCTAACGAACCGTGAGCTTGAGAAACTGCGTCGGGTTTCTACGGGTGATTTTTTAGCAACAACGTTGCCAATGTTGTTCCGTGTCCACGGTGGCGTGGAAGAACTTGAACGTGCACTTGATGGATTATGTAGACGAGCATCTCTCGCAATTGATTCAGGGTACTCGATTATCATTCTTTCTGATCGAGGTTCTGATGAAGAGTATGCACCAATTCCAAGTTTGCTTGCATTGAGCGCAGTTCATAATTACTTAGTCCGTGAGGAAAAACGTACTCAAGCAGCTCTAGTTGTTGAGAGTGGTGAACCACGCGAAGTTATGCACTTTTGCTTGCTCATTGGCTATGGCGCAAGTGCTGTAAATCCGTATTTAGCATTCGAAACCATTGAATACTTAGTACATGAGGGGCACATCGCCAATGGGCTTGACTTGGATCACGCAATTGAGAATTATCGGAAAGCAATAGGGAAAGGGTTGTTGAAGGTCTTTTCGAAGATGGGAATATCAACACTTCAAAGTTACCGTGGTGCACAAATTTTTGAAGCAATTGGTTTGGGGAAAGACGTTATTGAGAAATACTTTACTGGTACAGTTTCGCGCATTGGCGGGGTAGGGTTAGATGTTCTTGTCGAAGAAGTTCGGCAAAAGCATGCTTATGCACAAAAACCGATTGCTGGATATGATTTAGTCCTTGATCTAGGTGGGAATTATCACTACCGCGTCAATGGGGAGCGACACCTCATTAATCCCATAACGGTAACAAAACTTCAACGTTCAGTGCGTGAATCGAATTACCAAATATTTAAAGAGTATACTCACGCGGTCAATGAACTCAACAAGCAAAACTTTACAATTCGTGGACTAATGGAATTTAGACACACGCAACCAAGTGTACCCCTTGAGGAGGTTGAAGCTGCAAAAGAAATTGTTCGTCGGTTTGCAACAGGAGCGATGTCGTTTGGGTCCATTAGCAAGGAAGCACATGAAACACTCGCAATAGCAATGAATCAAATTGGTGCGAAGTCCAATACAGGTGAAGGAGGTGAAGATGAAGAGCGCTTCTACCCAGATCCGGACGGAACACTTCGGCGGAGTGCGGTGAAACAAGTTGCTTCTGGTCGATTTGGTGTTACAGCAAGTTACCTCGTCAATGCAGATGAAATTCAAATAAAGATTGCGCAGGGCGCAAAACCGGGTGAAGGAGGTCAACTCCCTGGTCATAAGGTTGACGAAATAATTGCAAAAACACGTCACTCTATTCCTGGGGTTGGTCTCATTTCGCCTCCACCACACCACGATATTTATTCAATTGAAGATTTAGCCCAATTAATTTACGATTTAAAAAATGTGAATCCGAATGCGCGGATTTCCGTTAAACTAGTTTCGGAAGTTGGTGTAGGTACGGTGGCAGCAGGAGTAGCAAAAGCCCACGCGGATATGATTCTTATAAGTGGCGATAGTGGTGGTACGGGTGCATCACCACTTACGTCGATTAAACATGCTGGTATTCCATGGGAGTTAGGGCTCGCTGAGACACAGCAGGTGTTGGTGATGAATGACTTGCGAAGTCGAGTACGACTTCAAACTGACGGGAAGATTCAAACAGGGCGTGATGTAGTTATCGCAGCACTCTTAGGTGCTGAGGAGTTCGGGTTTGCAACAATGCCATTGATAGCGATGGGGTGCATTATGATGCGAAAGTGTCACCTGAACACGTGCCCTGTTGGAATTGCCACCCAAGATCCATATCTCCGAAAAAAATTTGCTGGTACACCTCAACATGTTATTAATTTCTTCTTCTACCTCGCAGAAGAAGTGCGTGAAATTATGGCAGAACTTGGGTTCCGGAGAATGGACGAGATGATTGGACGGGTTGACATGCTTGAAGCTCGAAAAGTACTCGACCACTGGAAAGCAAAGAACATCGACTTATCAATGATCCTTGAACAACCAACCGTACCTACTCGTGTTGGCCGACGATACCTTGTACCTCAAAATCACTTTCTTGAAGATGTTCTCGATAGGGAAATTATTCACCGTTCCGAGCCGGCACTCGAGAGAAAAGAGAAGGTAGCTTTCTCGTTACCAATTCGGAATGTACATCGTACTGTTGGTGCAATGCTCAGTGGTGAAGTTGCAAAGCGGTATGGGTCAGAAGGGTTACCAGACGGTACAATTCAAATTCATTGCAAAGGATCAGCTGGTCAGAGCTTTGGAGCATTTCTCGCCCGTGGTATTACACTTACGTTAGAGGGAGATGCCAACGATTACGTTGGGAAAGGGCTTTCTGGTGGTAGGATTGTAATTTATCCACCTCGCGGTTCAACGTTGGTACCAGAGGAGAATGTCATTGTTGGAAACGTTGTACTCTATGGTGCAACCAGTGGAGAAGCATTTATCAACGGACGAGCCGGTGAACGGTTTGCTGTTCGGAATTCTGGCGCCACAGCGGTTGTTGAAGGCGTTGGAAATCAAGGATGTGAGTATATGACAAATGGACTTGTTGTAGTTCTTGGGCCGACCGGATACAATTTTGCAGCGGGAATGTCTGGTGGTATAGCATATGTTTTGGATGAAATTGGAGATTTTAAAACCTATCGATGTAATACTTCAATTGTTGATCTCGATCCACTTGAGGAAAATGATCTCAAAGTATTGAAGGCACTTATCCAACGGCACGTTGCGTTTACAGGGAGTCCACGTGGAAAGCATATTCTAACTCAGTGGGATTTCTATGCTCCGAAATTTGTAAAAGTATTCCCACACGACTACAAACGTGTTTTAGGTGTTGTGAAAAAATGTGATGTGAAAGAGGAAGAATTAGTAAAGGAAACATACTATGGGTAAGCCTACTGGTTTTTTAGAGTATCGGAGAGAAGTACCAGAGCGACGCCCTGTCGAAGAGCGTATTCGTGATTGGAACGATGTGTACACAGTACTTCCAGAAGCAAAAGTACAAATCCAAGCTGCTCGTTGTATGGATTGTGGAATTCCATTTTGCCATACTGGGTGCCCAATTAACAATATCATTCCTCATTGGAACGATCTAGTATATCGAAATAGGTGGCGCGATGCTCTCCGAGTACTTCTTGCAACAAACAATTTTCCCGAAATTACTGGTCGTGTGTGCCCTGCACCGTGTGAAACAGCATGTGTGCTTGGAATCAACGATGATCCGGTGTCGATAAAAGCCATTGAAAAATCGATTATCGAGTATGCATTTGACCATGATTGGGTAAAACCAGAACCTCCACAGAAGCGAACAGGGAAAACAGTTGCTATTGTAGGATCTGGACCATCGGGGTTGGCAGCAGCACAACAATTGAATCGTGCAGGGCACCATGTGACTGTGTATGAAAAGAACGATCGTATTGGTGGTCTATTGCGGTATGGTATTCCAGATTTCAAACTTGAAAAACATATTATCGATCGACGTGTAGAACTATTGCAAGCAGAGGGAATTGTTTTTGCTACCCGTGCATACGTGGGAACAAACATTGCACCATCGGAGTTGGTTCGGTCGTACAACGCAGTTATTTTGTGCGGTGGTGCAGAATCTCCGCGGAACTTGCTTGTTCCTGGACGCGATTTGAAAGGGATTCACTTTGCAATGGAGTTCCTTGCTCAACAAAATCGACGTGTTGCAGGTGATCGGATTGATCCGAAGAAGGAAATTCTTGCGACTGGAAAGCGTGTTGTCGTTATAGGTGGTGGAGATACGGGGGCCGATTGTGTTGGCACGAGCATACGTCAAGGGGCAGTGACAGTCCATCAGTTGGAAATCATGCCAAAACCTCCATTAGAACGATCACCACTAACACCATGGCCTCAATGGCCATACATGTTACGTACTGAAAGTTCGCACGAGGAAGGATGTGTTCGAGAGTGGTCTGTTGCGACCACTCGGTTTGAAGGTGATAGTCAAGGTAATGTAAAAAAGCTTCATGCGGTCAGAGTTGGGCCACCACCTGCATTCGAACCACTTCCCGGAACAGAATTTACGTTGGAAGTTGACTTGGTGTTGCTGGCTATGGGATTTACAGGTCCAGTCCAGAGTGGATTACTGGAAAGTCTTGGTGTACAACTCGATGAGCGTGGAAATGTTGCAACGAAAAAGTATAAAACTTCGGTTGATAAAGTCTTTGCAGCAGGGGATATGCGTCGTGGACAGTCACTCGTTGTGTGGGCAATAGCAGAAGGACGTGCTGTTGCACGCGCGGTTGATGAATACTTGATGGGGTCAACACAGTTACCGTGATGAGAATGTGAACAGTAGCATGAATTCTAATACAATAATTTCAAGGAGAGATGTTCTATGGCACTAATTGATTTTGGTGGAGTTAAAGAAGAAGTTGTAACACGAGAAGAATTTCCACTTGAAAAAGCTCGTGAAGTACTGAAAAACGAAATTGTAGCGGTCATTGGATATGGTGTCCAAGGGCCTGCACAAGCACTCAACATGAAAGATAACGGGATTACGGTGATTGTGGGCCAAGCGCCAGAAGACAAACGCTATTGGGACAAAGCCATAGCCGATGGGTGGGTACCGGGAAAAACTCTTTTCCCAATTGCAGAAGCTGTTCAGCGCGGAACAATTATTCAGTATCTCGTTTCTGATGCAGCACAGATGATTCTGTGGGATACAGTAAAAACAAATTTGAAGAAAGGAGATGCACTCTACTTCTCACATGGGTTTTCCATCGTTTACAAGAATCTAACGCATGTTGTACCACCACCAGATATTGATGTCATTATGGTTGCTCCAAAAGGATCGGGTGCAAGTGTTCGGAAGAATTTTCTCGAAGGTTCAGGGATCAACAGCAGCTTTGCAGTGTATCAAGACTACACAGGAAAAGCGAAAGAACGATGCATTGCATTAGGAATTGCAATTGGATCTGGATATCTCTTCCCAACAACCTTTGAGAAGGAGGTGTACAGCGATCTCACGGGTGAACGGGGTGTCTTAATGGGAGCACTCGCTGGAATTATGGAAGCGCAGTACAACTTGCTCCGCAAGCATGGACATTCGCCCAGCGAAGCGTTTAACGAAACAGTAGAGGAATTAACGCAAAGTCTCATCAGACTTGTTGATCAAAATGGAATGGATTGGATGTACGCAAATTGTAGTGCAACAGCCCAGCGTGGTGCGCTCGATTGGCGACACCAGTTCCGGAAAGCGGTTGAGCCCGTGTTTGATTGGCTTTATGAAAGTGTGAAATCTGGTGAACAGGCCCGAATTGTAATCGAAGCGAACAGTTCTCCAGATTACCGTGAGAAGCTTGATGCAGAATTGCGTGAAATGCGCGAATCAGAAATGTGGCGTGCAGGGGCGGCAGTACGCGCACTTCGCCCTGAGAATTGGAAGAAGAATAAGTAACAAATCTGGGGGTGCCAGTAAGAGCGTGCACCCCCACTCAGCTCTTCGATGACCGTACTCAAAGAGCGAATTCAAAAGGATGGATTATCCTATGAACAAAATTACTCTTTACGACACCACTCTCCGCGATGGTACACAGAGTGAAGATATTAGCTATTCCGTTGAAGACAAGTTACGGATTACGCAAAAGCTCGATGAACTTGGTATTCAGTACGTTGAAGGTGGTTGGCCTGGGTCTAATCCACGGGATGTTGAATACTTCAGACGTGCCCGGAATCTCAAACTTACACATGCAAAAGTAACAGCGTTTGGAAGTACGCGTCGGGCAAGAAATAAAACGCATGAAGATCCAAACCTTCGTGCGTTAATTGAAGCTGAAACACCAGCTGTTACCATTTTTGGAAAGACATGGTTACTCCACGTGTTCTCTGCTCTGAACATTACTGAAGAGGAAAACCTCGAACTCATCGCTGATTCGATTGCCTTCCTTGTGTCGCACGGCAGGGAGGTTATCTACGATGCAGAACATTTTTTTGATGGGTGGAAGCACAGTAAGGAGTACGCCTTAAAAACTCTCCATGTTGCAAAGGAAGCAGGTGCACATACACTTGTTCTCTGTGACACAAACGGTGGTACCTTGACACACGAAGTCGAAGCAATTGTACGCGAAGTGTGTGCTGAACTAGGAGGAAACATAGGTATCCATACACATAATGATAGCGACCTAGCAGTTGCAAACACACTTGCTGCAGTTCGAGCAGGTGCAAACCATGTTCAAGGGACAATCAATGGATACGGTGAACGATGTGGGAATGCAAATCTCTGTTCAATAATTCCAAACTTACAATTAAAAATGGGATACAGTTGTATTACCGCATCGCAATTGACTCGGTTAACAGAGGTATCGCGTTTTGTTTCCGATTTGGCGAATCAGCCAGAACCCAAGCGATTGCCATACGTTGGCAAGAGTGCGTTTGCACATAAGGGGGGTGTTCATGTGAGTGCAGTAATGAAAGACCCCACGACGTACGAACACCTCGCTCCAGAGCTCGTAGGAAATCATCGTCGAGTTTTGGTTTCTGATTTATCAGGACGAAGCAACGTCGTATATAAAGCCCAAGAGCTCGGTATCGAACTCGGTGGAAATTCTGAAGCAACACAACGAATCGTTGATCGGATAAAACAAATGGAGTACGACGGGTACCACTATGAAGACGCAGATGGGTCACTCGAATTACTCATTCGAGAGCAATTGGAAGATTGGTATGAATTTTTTGAACTCGGTGGTTTCAAAGTAATTATTCATAAAGAATCAGACGATGCTCAAACAGTATCAGAAGCAATTATTAAAGTGAAAGTGGGAGAAGAAGTTGAATACAGTGCTGCTGATGGTAACGGACCTGTCAATGCGCTGGACAAGGCACTCCGTAAAGGGTTAGAGAAATTTTATCCACAGATAAAAGATATGGTGCTGACCGATTACAAGGTGCGTGTACTCGAAGGTCAGGATGGTACAAGCGCAAAAGTACGAGTACTTATTACTTCACGGAATGCCCATTCTTCGTGGAACACTGTTGGAGTATCAACGAATATCATTGAAGCTAGTTGGATTGCACTTGTTGATAGTGTGTACTATTACTTATTGAAAGTAAATGCACGTCCACAACAACAGGGTGTCTCACTATGATAATCGTCATGAAACCTGGAGTAACGCGGGAGCATTTAGACCACGTAATACGGAAGGTGAAAGAATTAGGATTTAAGCCACATCCTATTTATGGTGAATTTCGGACAGTTATTGCATGCATTGGGGATGAGCGTGATAAAGTTCAACTCCAAACCCTCGAAATACTCGATGGTGTAGAGAGCGTTGTTCCAATTCTCAAACCATATAAGTTGGCAAGCAAGGAGTGGCATCCATCGCGCTCAACGATTACGATTCAACGAACAAATGGACTTTCGCCGCTTATTATTGGAAATGGACATTTCGTGGTTATTGCTGGACCTTGTTCTGTTGAAAGTCGGGAACAGATACTTCACACAGCACAAGCTGTACAAAAAGCTGGTGCTCATGCTCTTCGTGGAGGAGCATTCAAACCACGAACATCTCCGTACAGCTTCCAAGGATTAGAAGAAGAAGGATTGAAGCTCCTCGCTGAAGCAAGAGAAGCAACAGGACTACCGGTTGTTACAGAAGTTATAACACCGGCGGATGTTCCACTTGTTGCCGACTATGCCGATATTTTGCAAATCGGTGCTCGCAATATGCAAAATTTTTCATTACTCAAAGAGGTTGGAAAACTTAAAAAACCAATTCTTCTTAAACGCGGCATGTCCAATACGCTAAAAGAGCTATTAATGTCTGCAGAGTACATCATGGCGCAAGGGAATGAGCAAGTAATTCTCTGTGAACGAGGAATTCGGACATTTGAAGAGTATACACGAAACACCTGCGATATTGCGGCGGTTCCTGCACTCAAAGAACTTAGTCATCTGCCTGTCATTGTGGATCCAAGTCATGCTACTGGTCTTCGATCGCTTGTTATACCAGTCGCAAAAGCGGCAATAGCTGCAGGGGCAGATGGAATCATTGTTGAGGTTCACCCAAAGCCTGAAGAAGCATTTTCCGACGGTGTTCAATCATTGAATATTCCACAATTTGAAGAACTTATGGAGTGGGTGCGCAAATTGGCCGCATTAGAGAATCGTACTGTATAGGAGATACCTCATGGAAGAACGAGTGTTCGTTTTTGATACCACATTGCGTGATGGCGAGCAATCGCCAGGGTGTAGCATGAATGTACAAGAGAAACTCCGGCTTGCTCGTCAACTCGAGAGTTTACAAGTCGATGTTATAGAAGCTGGTTTCCCAATCTCATCAGAAGGAGATTTTGAAGCTGTCCAAGAAATAGCGAAGACAATACGAGGATGTACCATTGCAGCACTTGCTCGAGCAGTGAAAGGTGATATTGAACGTGCGTGGCAAGCACTTCAGTACGCTGCAAGACCACGTATTCATACATTTATCGCCACATCAGATTTACACTTGAAGTACAAACTTAAAAAATCTCGCGAGCAAGTTCTAGAGGATGCTGTTGCTGCAGTACGCCTTGCTAAATCGTACTGTGATGAAGTCGAATTCTCTTGCGAAGATGCTTCACGCTCTGATATTGATTTTATGTGTAAAGTCATTGAGGCAACAATCGATGCAGGTGCTACAATCATTAATCTCCCTGATACGGTAGGATATGCTGTACCCGATGAGTACGGTGCCATGTTTCGCACTGTGCGAGAACGAGTGCCAAACATTGGGAAGATTATTCTGAGTGCTCACTGTCATAACGATTTAGGATTAGCGGTAGCAAACTCACTCGCTGCATTGAAGAATGGTGCTCGTCAGGTTGAATGTACTGTCAACGGTATAGGTGAACGAGCAGGCAATGCAGCACTTGAAGAGATTGTTATGGGATTAAAAACACGGCGTGAGTACTATGGACTTTACACCAACGTCAAGACAGAAGAGATAATGAAAACGAGTAAATTGTTGAGTAGCTTAACTGGGATGATGGTGCAACGAAATAAAGCAATTGTTGGTGCGAACGCCTTCGCCCATGAAGCAGGAATTCATCAAGATGGCATATTAAAATCACCGATTACCTATGAAATTATGACACCGCAGTCTGTTGGTATAAAAGAAAGTACACTTGTCCTTGGAAAACATTCAGGTCGCCATGCATTGAAGCAACGATATGCTGAGCTTGGGTATCAATTGACAGAAGAGGAACTAGAACGGGCTTACAAAATGTTCTGTGCTATAGCCGATAAGAAGAAAGAAATTTATGATGATGATCTCGAGGCAATCGTTGAAGCTGGGTTCACATCAACCGAGGAAATTTATACGTTGGAGAATTTGCAAATAACAAGTGGTACAAGTTTACGACCAACAGCGACAGTTGAACTTCGACATGGAAACGAAGTACTAGTTGACTCTGCTACAGGAGATGGCCCCGTCGATGCGGCATACAAAGCGATTGAACGCATTACTGGTATTATTGGTGAATTGAAAGAGTACTCGATTAAAGCAGTGCATTCTGGACACGACGCCCTTGGGGAAGTATTCGTCCGCATCGATTTTGATGGGTCACTGTACAATGGACGAGCAGCAAGTACCGATATTATTACTGGAAGCGTTAACGCTTATCTCGAAGCGTTGAATAGAGCACTTACACGGAAACGACGGCAACAGAACAGCCATAGAAGGACAGTGAAAGAAGAAACAGTGTAGTATTAATAAATGGAGCAACCAATGAATCGTGGATCATCGCAACCAATGACACTCTTTGAGAAAGTGTGGAAAAGTCATGTTGTTGTTGAGGAACCAAACTCACCAGCCATTCTTTACATCGATCTCCACCTCCTTCATGAGGTTACAAGCCCTCAAGCATTCGATGGACTACGGCGTCGAGGACTTAAAATACGTCGGCCAGATAGGACTGTTGGAACAATTGATCATAGTATTCCAACCTTGCCGCTTCATGTACCGATTACGGATGAACTTGCTGCAAAGCAAATTCGACAGATTGAATTGAATGCAAAAGAATTTGGCTTTCGATTATATGGACGAGAACATCCACAACGGGGAATCGTGCATGTTTTTGGTCCTGAACTCGGATTAACACAACCTGGAATGACAATTGTATGTGGTGATAGTCATACAGCAACCCATGGTGCTTTTGGTGCGCTCGCCTTTGGTATTGGAACAAGTGAAGTTGAACATGTGCTTGCCACTCAATGTTTACTCCAACGAAAACCTAAAACAATGGAAGTTCGATTAGATGGCAGAAAAGGGTTTGGGGTTACAGCAAAAGATATTATACTAGCGCTCCTTGCTAAGATTGGTGTCGGTGGAGGAACAGGACATGTTATTGAGTACACTGGTCCTGTTGTTCGATCGCTTACAATGGAAGAACGAATGACAATATGCAATATGTCTATTGAGGGTGGAGCGCGGGCAGGCATGATGGCACCGGATGATGTGACGTTTGAGTACCTTGCAAACAGAGAATTTGCTCCAAAGGGTGAAGATTGGGATGAAGCACTTGAGTATTGGAAGACTCTTCCAACCGATGATGGGGCACAGTACGATCGTACTGTTACGCTCGATGTTACAACAATTGAACCAATGATTACATTTGGTACTAATCCAGGAATGGCTATACCGGTTACCGGGGTAATTCCTGATCCATCGAAAATTCAAGATAGCAACGAACGACAATCATTTGAGAAATCACTCCAGTATATGGGGTTTGTTCCTGGTGAACAGCTCCTCGGGAAGAAAATAGACGTTGTTTTCATCGGAAGTTGTACAAATGGGCGTATTTCAGATCTCCGCGATGCAGCGATGATTTTCAAGGGAAGGAAAGTTGCGCCTGGTGTTCGTGTGCTCATTGTTCCTGGTTCATACATGGTTAAGCGTCAGGCAGAAGAAGAAGGACTTGCCGAGATTTTTAAATCCGCCGGTGCCGAGTGGCGTGAACCAGGGTGCTCAATGTGTATCGCAATGAACGGCGATGAGATTCACGCCGGACAGTACGCAGTCTCAACAAGCAATAGAAACTTCGAAGGCCGACAAGGGAAAGGTGGCCGTACATTACTCGCATCACCGTTGATTGCAGCAGCAGCTGCCGTTACCGGAAAAATAACAGATGTTCGAAAACTCCTCTCGAACTGAGTATTGTATATCGTGGATATATACTGGAGAACAATATCAACGATTACATCATACACAAACCCATGAAAAAGTATACGTCTTAAAAGGAACATGATATGGCACAATTTCGATCAATTACCTCAATCGTTGTCCCATTACTCATCGATAATATTGATACTGATCAAATAATACCCGCACGATTTCTTAAAGTAACAGATAAACAAGGATTAGGGGATAAACTATTTTACGATTGGCGGTATAACGTTGATGGTACACTGAATCCTGAATTCGTTATTAATAGAGCTCAGTACCAAGGTGCTCAAATACTCCTTGCTGGTGATAATTTTGGCTGTGGATCATCGCGGGAGCATGCTCCATGGGCATTGACAGCGTTTGGTTTCCGTGCGGTGATTAGTACAACTATTGCAGATATTTTCAAGAATAATGCCCTAAAGAATGGACTCTTACCCATCGTTCTTTCGGGAGACGAACATCGACGTCTTAAAGAAGAAATTCTTGCCAATCCAAATGCAAAAGTTACAATCAATCTTGAAGAACAAGTTGTGGTGTATCCTTCGGGACATCGGGCTTCGTTCGAAATTGACCCATTCTCAAAATTTTGCCTCTTGAATGGTGTTGATGAACTCGAGTATATACGTCGATTCGAAGAGCAAATACAATTATACGAACAATCCCACAACAAATAACAAAGGTAAAAGTATGGTAAAGAAAACGAAACGGGGAAAGCAAGGAGCACAAACACTCGCTATTATAGGGGTTGGTAAGATGGGGCAAGCATTGTTATCGGGATTGCAAGATTCGAAACACCGTATTTTTAGTAAAATAGTAGCCTGCGATGTTGACACCGTAAAGCTCAATGACTTGAAAAGTAAGTACTCAATCGAGCCAACCACCGATGTTACATCTGCTGTGCGTCAAGCGGATGTAATTTTTCTTGCTGTGAAACCGAGTGTTGCCTTGGGTGTTCTTCAAGCAATGCGTTCGGTACTTCGAAAGGACCAAGTCCTCGTTTCGATTGTTGCTGGATTGGAGATCCGTACAATCGAACACTATGGTTTAATGGCAGTGGTACGAGCAATGCCAAATATTGCAGCAGTATTTGGGATGAGTGCCACTGCAATTGCGTGGAGCGAACGTGTTACCGAGCACCAGAAACAACAAGTACTCGATCTTTTCGCGACAGTTGGAAAAGTTGTTGAAGTACACGAAGGACATATGGATGTAGTCACTGGCTTGAGTGGAAGTGGTCCAGCTTACATCTTGCTTGTTGCCGAATCGATGATCGATGCTGGTGTCAAACTTGGACTCACTCGTCCAATTGCACGACAACTTGTAACACAGACGATTCTTGGGACGGGGGCTCTTCTTGCCATTGGAAATGCAGTACATCCTGCAGAATTTCGTGAAGATATTACAACTCCTGGTGGAACGACAATCCATGGTCTCTTTGAACTCGAAACTGCAGGTGTACGAGCAGCTTTCATGCGGGCTGTTGAAGCAGCAGCTTTGCGGTCAGAAGAGTTACGGAAGAAATTGTAAGATCAACATTATTGTCGCGTAAAAACAGTAATCGACACAATGGAAGAATAAGGATACCTGCAAATGAAAGCACATATCGTTGTTCTTAGCGGTGATGGAATTGGTCCAGAAGTTACAGATGCTGCTGTCAAAGTTCTAGATCACATAGCGCAAAAATTTGGTCATACGTTTACATTTGAATACCACCTCATTGGAGGATGTGCGATTGATGCCTATGGTACTGCACTCAAAGACGAAACTCTCGAAGCTTGTAAACGATCGGATGCTGTTCTTCTTGGTGCAGTTGGTGGACCGAAGTGGGATGATCCTCTTGCGACCGTCCGGCCAGAACAAGGGCTTTTGAAGTTACGAAAAGGACTTGGGCTCTTTGCTAACCTTCGGCCAGTGAAGGTGTATCAGCAGCTGGTTGATGCTTCGCCCTTGAAACCGGAAGTACTCACAGGCGTCGATATGATCGTTGTTCGTGAACTCACTGGTGGATTGTACTTCGGTGAGCCAAAAGGACGAAAAGAACTAGAAGGACACCTCCATGCAATCGACACGATGGATTATGCTGAGTATGAAATTGAGCGAATCGCAGAGGTTGCTTTCAAACTTGCGAAACAACGGAAGAAAAAAGTTACCTCTGTTGATAAGGCGAACGTGCTAGAAACTTCACGCCTTTGGCGACAAGTTGTTACCAATGTTGCAAAGAGATATCCAGAAGTGACTCTGGAACACATGCTTGTTGATACAGCATCGATGAGGCTCATTACTTCCCCCACTTCCTTTGATGTTATGGTTACAGAAAATACTTTTGGCGATATTCTTACGGATGAAGCATCAGTACTTGCAGGTTCGATGGGGATGTTGCCATCAGCATCGCTTGGAACAAGTGGTCCAGGTCTCTACGAACCAATCCACGGTTCAGCGCCTGACATTGCAGGGAAAGGAATTGCTAATCCGCTTGGAACAATTTTAAGTGCTGCCTTGTTATTACGGTATTCGTTAAAACTTGAACGAGAAGCGATAGCCGTTGAAACAGCTGTTGCCCAAGCAATTGCTGACGGGTGCCGTACAAAAGACCTTGGTGGTGCCATGACAACTCAAGAAATGTCCAAAGAAGTGATTGTGAGACTCTAAATGAATAAAGTCCTTTCAATACCGATTATTCTTATTGGTGTTGGAAACGTAGGAAAAGCAGTACTTCGGCAACTCCTCGAAATTCGACACTCGTTCGCTGAACGGTCTGGATGTTATTTACAACCCGTTTGTGTTGCCGATAGCAGCGGTGTAGTTTTTGATCCTGATGGTATATCTGAAGAAACTCTCCAAACAATCATTCGTATTCGTTCTCGAGGACAACGTATTGAGAGTTTACCCTATGCTCGGCGAGCAACATCACTCAACGACATACTTGTTCCTCATGCAGTCATTGTTGATGTTACAGCATCGGGAGAAATGCTAAAAGTATTGCGAGCAGGTTACGATTTAGGGTGCAGGATTGTTCTTGCGAATAAAAAACCTGTTGCTGCTCGATGGAGTGAAGCTCACTGGTTGTACGAGAACGACAATGTCCGGTATGAAGCTACCGTTGGAGCAGGATTACCTGTTATTTCGACAGTACGGCAATTACGCGAAACAGGAGATAGAATTCTTGCAATTGAAGGTTGCATGAGTGGAACACTTGGTTTCATTTGTGCTGAACTTGAACGAGGAGTTCCCTATTCTGTAGCAATCCGAGAAGCAAAATCCCTTGGTTACACAGAACCCGATCCGCGTGATGATTTGAGTGGTCAAGATGTCGCACGGAAAGCGCTTATCCTCGCGCGAACAGCGGGTTGGCCACTGGAATCCGATGCTATTGAAGTCGAACCGCTCTACCCAGATTCGCTCGCTTCTCTTTCAATTGAGGATTTCATGGATGCAACAACACGCCTCGATAGTGTGTATAGTTCTGAGAACCATGAAGCGCAAGCAAAAGGTCATGTACTTCGATACATTGCACGTGTTAATTCAACAGGTGGGAAAGTTGGACTCGTATCCGTACCACGAGATTCTGCATGGGGTGCTCTTAGAGGATCAGCAAACTACATTGCTTTTACCACGACACGGTACGATGCTATTCCACTGGCAGTGTCAGGACCTGGTGCTGGAGCTGAAGTAACTGCAGCAGGAGTGTTAAGTGATATTTTGAGTTTACAGAATTACTACGAACAAAAGGAGAAGTATGAACATCCTAACCATGAAGTTCGGCGGAACCTCGGTGGGTTCTATCGAAGCAATTGATCAAGCGACAACAATTATCCTAAATGCAACGAAAGAATGGAAGGCAGTGGCAGTCATAGTTTCGGCGATGAGCGGAGTTACCGATTTGCTTATCAAAGGTGCATCAAGTGCTGCCCAAGGGGATGACCGCACATACAAGGAAATTGCTGAGACACTTCAGGCAAAACACAAAGAAATCATCGAAGCTCTAGTGGTGCTTGAAGAACAAACCGAACTGAAAACGCTTGTTAAAGATTTTATCAATGAATTTATTGGATTGTGCCATGGTGTATATCTCCTCGGCGAAGTAACGCCACGGGCAATGGATGCTATTGTTTCCTTCGGTGAACGCATGAATGCACCGATTGTATCTTCCGTGTTACGGAGAAAAGGAATACGGAGTAAAGCAGTTCCAGCGACAGAACTCATTCGTACGGACGCGTCGTACCAAAATGCAGTACCCGATATGGAAGAAACACGTCACCGTGTTCGTACCATACTCCTTCCGTTGTTAGAAGAAGGTATTGTACCAGTTATCACAGGATTCATTGGAGCTACAGCGAGCGGAACTGTGACAACGCTTGGCCGAGGGGGAAGTGACTACAGCGCTGCAATTATTGGAACATGCCTTGATTCAACAGAAGTATGGATTTGGACAGATGTTGATGGCGTGATGACAACAGACCCACGTATTGTAAAGGAAGCACGGGTCATCCCTGTGCTGTCGGCAAGCGAAATTAGCGAGTTGGCATACTTTGGTGCAAAAGTCTTGCACCCGAAAACAATCTGGCCTGTCATTGAACGGAACATTCCACTGTGGGTGAAGAATACATTCAATCCAACATTTCCAGGTACAAAGATCGTCAGAGATCCAGAGAAAGGGAACGGGGGTGTGAAGGCTGTAACAGTGATTCGGAATCTAAGCCTTATTACAGTGGAAGGCCGAGGTATGATGGGAGTACCTGGTATCGCTGCACGTACATTCTCAGCAGTTGCACGTCAAAAAGCGAACGTTCTCATGATTTCGCAGGCATCGTCTGAACAATCGATTTGTTTTGTCATACCAACACTGAACGTACCAGCGGTCCTGAAAGAGCTTGAAAATGAATTTGTCCTTGAACTTCGACGCGGCGATATCAACCGTGTGTGGGCAATGGATAATGTTGTCATTGTTACTGCTGTTGGTACTGGTATTCGTAGTACACCAGGGGTAGCATCAAAGATATTTGGAGCGCTTGGAGATGCGAACATTAACATCATTGCAATTGCTCAGGGTTCATCGGAGTACAGTGTTTCCGTCGTAGTTAGTGCTGAGTATGCTGATACTGCGGTACGAAAAATTCATAGTAACGTGCTTACACGTGAGTGATGTACAATAGAATATGGAGTGTAACGAATGAAGCGAAAGTATGTCATTGTTGTTCCAGATGGTGCTGCTGATTACCCTATTCCACAGCTCGGAGGGAAAACAGTATTCGAATCTGCATCGACACCAAACCTTGATCGACTAGCATCGAATGGGATACAGGGATTATGTTACACAGTGCCACAAGGAATGTCACCGGGTAGTGATGTAGCAATGATGGGGGTTCTTGGGTACGATGCCCAGAAGTACTACTCAGGACGTGCTCCCATCGAAGCTGTTGCACAAAGTATTCCATTATCTGAAACAGACTGGGTCTTTCGGTGTAACCTTGTGACGATCGAAAACGGTGTAATGATTGATCACAGTGCAGGGCACCTTTCGACAGAAGAAGGATGTGAACTCATTCAGGAAATCAACCGTCACTGCGGTTCTCGTGATATTCAGTTTTATACAGGGGTTGGGTACCGTCACTTGATGGTGGTTCGAGGGAAGGAATTCGGTGGTGTGGCTACGGTTCCCCCTCATGATAATATTGGAAAACCAATTGATACACTTCTTCCACAGGGTACGAACGCTGAGTTTCTCAAATCGATTATTATGAAGAGCCAAGAAATACTCCCACACCATCCAGTAAACACCACTCGAAAAGAGAATGGAAAACGTCTTGCAAACTCGGTGTGGCTCTGGGGTGAGGGTCGAAAAATTACAATGGAATCGTTTGAAGAAAAGTATGGTTTGAAAGGTGCTGTTATTACTGCGGTTGATTTGGTAAAAGGATTAGCGCGCCTTATTGGATTTGATGTATTGCATGTAGAAGGTGCTACAGGGTACTTCAATACTAATTACCGTGGAAAGGGTGAGGCAGCAATTGAAGCACTGAAAAAATACGATTTGGTTGTTGTTCATATTGAAGCAACTGATGAAGCTGGACATGCTGGAGATGCTGAAACGAAAGAACGCGCACTCGAACTCATTGACGAACATATCATTGGTCCAATTTACAATCATCTGCTCTCGTATGCATCGTGGCGGATGCTTGTAATGCCAGACCATCCAACACCTGTTGCAACGCGCGCACATGTTGCCGATGCAGTACCTTTCGCTTTAGCTGGTGATGGGATTGAACCGAAAAAACAACTTCCTTTCAGTGAGTTCAATGCAGCTCAAAGTGGTTTACTTATCCAACGTGGCTATGAACTCATGAAATATTTTGTAAGCGAGTAACGTATGAACGATGCGTGAGGAGAGTGGACGATGCACTGCTGGTTTGAATGCATACGGTGTGGAAAACAATACTCAATATTTGATATCATTTATCGGTGTGAGGAATGTGATGGACTCCTCGATGTACAACATGACGTGAAACAACTAAAACGAAAGTCTGCACAGTATTGGAAAAGACTTTTTGATCAGCGAACACGTACGAATGAATGGCCCTACGGAAGTGGTGTGTGGGGAAAGAAAGAGTGGGTTTGCCCACGCATTGAAAATCGGAATGTTGTGTCGATGTACGAAGGCCACACAAATTGTTTCTGGGCAGAACGACTGGGAGAAGAACTTGGTATACCCGATTTATGGGTAAAACTGTGTGGTAACAGTCACACAGGATCGTTCAAAGATTTAGGAATGACTGTCTTGGTCTCTGCTGTCAAGCAAATGATTGCAGATGGCAAGCCAATTCGTGCTGTTGCTTGTGCTTCAACAGGTGATACCTCTGCGGCACTCTCCGCTTATGGTGCTGCAGCAGGAATTCCAACCATTGTGTTTTTACCGAAAGGGAAAGTTTCGACAGCGCAATTGGTACAACCCATTGCAAATGGAGCGACTGTTCTTTCGCTAGAGACCGATTTCGATGGATGTATGAGAATTGTTCAGGAAGTGACAAAAGATCAAACAATTTACCTGGCAAATTCGATGAACTCACTTCGTATGGAAGGGCAGAAAACAGTTGGCATTGAAATTGTACAACAATTCGATTGGGAAGTACCTGATTGGATGATTATTCCAGCTGGAAACCTAGGAAACGTGAGTGCATTGGGGAAAGGTCTATTAATGATGCGAGAGTTAGGTCTTATTACGAAACTTCCTCGTATCGTTTGTGCTCAAGCAGCAAATGCTAATCCGCTCTACTTGAGCTTCAAAGCAAATTTCGAGCAATATCGTCCAGTTAAAGCAAAGAAGACGTTAGCTTCAGCTATTCAGATTGGTGCTCCGGTAAGCTATGAGCGTGCGGTGAAAGTTCTCAAAGAATTCGATGGCATTGTTGAACAGGCAACAGAATCAGAGCTTGCCAATGCTGCAGCACGAGCTGATCGTGCTGGATTGTTTACATGTCCTCAAACAGGGGTAGCACTTGCAGTAACGGAGAAACTTATTAAACGTGGTATTATTTCAAATAAGGATCGTGTCGTTGTTATTTCAACGGCACACGGATTAAAATTTTCTCAGTTCAAAGTAGAATACCACGAACAAACACTGGAAGGAATAAAATCGAAATATCCAAATCCGCCAATTGTTCTTCCTGCGACAGTAGTTGCAGTACGAAAGGCAATTGACCTAGCAGTAAAGAAGATGAAAAGAGGATAAAAGGAAGATACCTCAGCGAATAAGAGGGAAGTACGTATGTCTTTTGCTAAAGAGTGGTTAGATGATCGCAGTGGTCTAAGCTGATGGGAGTAAGTTCCACTCGTTCCATAAAGTCAATACGGTATCCTGTCAGTTTTTCTTTTCCATTCTTCAAAAGCAATGAGGGCTTCATTTCGGAGGAGCTGAATCATCGGGATTGTACGCTCAGTGGGAACTTTTGAGATTTCATCGTAGATAAACGAGTCATCGAATCCTGCCTCTGCTGCATCATGTCGTGTACTAGCATAGAAGATTCGGCTTGGTCGTGCCCAGTAGAGTGCACCCATACACATTGGGCATGGCTCGCATGAAGTGTATACATCACATCCAGTGAGTTGAAAGGATTGAAGCACATTACATGCTTTTCGGATTGCAACAATTTCTGCATGTGCGGTAGGGTCGTTTGTCGAGGTAACGAGGTTTGTTCCTTCTGCAATAATCAATCCGTTTTTCACAACGAGAGCGGCAAAAGGACCACCGTGTCCTTCAATGACATTGAGACGCGATAACTCGATAACACGTCGCATAAACAAATCGTGTGTATCGTATGTAGGTATCATAGCCGTCCAATATCCTCGTTCCAAAGATGTGGATTCTTTTGGATAAAATCTTTCATAAGTGAAATGCATTCATCTAAGTCCCAATCTTCAATTGAAACCCAGAAGTTTTTCATAAAATCCTCGGCTCCACGGTACGTTCGGGATTCACCTACAACGATGTGTTCGATGCCAAATTGTACAATTGCCCCAGCACAAAGATAGCAAGGCATAAGCGTTGTATAAAGAATTGTACCAGTGTACGTTTTAATTCGTCCTGCATTTCGAATACATTCTATCTCAGCATGTGCAAGGGGGTCATTCCGTTGTACACGTTGATTATGACCTCGACCAATGATTGTATTGTTCCGAACTAGTACTGCACCAATAGGTATTCCACCTTCGTGTAAACTTGCACGAGCTTCTGCGATTGCAGCTTCCATAAATTCGTTCATTGTTTTCTTCCTTTCTTCGATGCTCTCTATTCTATTGAAATCTCTTCGAAGAAACAAGGAGGAGCAGAAAAGAGCAAGATGTACAGATGTAAGCACATTAAATCCAAGTAAAGCGAACATTTGCCTTGCATAATACTAGAGAGAAGTTTACGATCAAAATTGGATGTGATCAAGTTTATATATTCGAAAGAATAAGGAGAGATGCTTCAATAGAAATAACAAGCAAGTAGGCATATAAGGAAAAAGTTTTGTACATACCTTTTATGTATTGAGAACATCGGTACTAAATAAGTATATTTACTTTCAATCGAACTTTTAAATGAATAATTTACCGATACATCGGAGATTCATATGACACGGATACAAGCATTTCTTGTTTTCCTTGCAGTCGTACTCACTGTTTATACGCTCGT
>JAOAFT010000010.1 GCA_026416125.1 Bacteroidota bacterium | reverse complement strand
TGTTCTATATCACGGTGTAACTTATAATATTGATACAATCCTCGCTGAGAAACATTTAACTACAAAAACTTTAGATTTCAGATGGATTCGTATTCTTCCTGTTCATCCGTTAGATTTTGGTACTGAAATTCAGTTTTCTATTGGGATTAAAACTATAGATTCAAGAGGGCAAAAAAAGAAATTGACGAAGTATGATTATGTTCAAGCTGTTCTCCAACCTGATCCAACCGAACCTGAGTTACATATTGCTTTTGTTCGGGGTAAAATACCTCCTCATTCAATAACGATGGACTACGCTGTACCAACGAACATTGATTTTAAAGATTTAAAGAATTTCGCAGCAGAAAAAATTAATTTTAGCGGTATTCAATTAGCGCTGAAACTTCCTATTAGTAGTGGGTTCCCAATGGATTACTCATTGAAGTTCTATGCGAAGAATACAAAAAAAGGTTGGATTGATTCAATTCCAATGGTGACGGGGACACCAGGTTTTCCACGGATTGATCCAACTGGTGGAATACCCATCATCACAGTTTCAAATGTACCAAATTTTGATGCATTCATTAGTAAGTTTTTCCCCGATGCACCTGACTCATTCATTGTTCGAGGGTATATACTTGTAAGCCCGCGCGATGTTTATGAATCTAATCTTGCATATACTATTTATGATACAACATCCGTTTATCCTTCTATGGATGTTAAATTTCCATTGGCAGCTGGTATCAAAAACGGGTGCTTTACACAAACTGTTGCACTTCGAGAACAGGGAGATGACGGCGAAAAAGTTCCATCGGAGTTGACTGAACGAACTAAAGATGCCACTCTCACATACAATTTCACAAATAAGTTACCGTTTGCGATGACGTTTAAAACTTACTTACTAGGTAAACGAAATACAACTGGTACATTGTACGGTATTATCGATTCAATTTATACGGCTGATACAATTCGTGCAGCAAATGTTGGAATTGATGGGTATACGATTGATCCTCCGGTAAAGTCAAAAGTCAAGGTGACACTTAATAAAATGCAAGTTGAGAATTTTAATCGAGCAGATTCAATGCGAATCGATATTTATTTCTCTACGACAGGAAACAATGCAACCCCTGTGAAAGTACGTACTACTGACTACATCAAGGTATATATTGTAGGTACGTTAACATTCAGTGTCGTTAGGCCATAGAGGAGGTTGAGCATGAAAACAACACAAGTAATTCTTATCACACTCTGCATAGTTCTTATATTTTCGGATGCAAATACCTCCGATCGATACAATGTTCGTTCACTTGGTATGGGACGCACAGTAGTTGCTAGTACACGTGGAATTGAGGCACTCAGCGTGAATCCTGCAAACCTTGGGATACCAGATGGCAAGCGAGTAACCATTTCCCTTGCACCGGTTAATGTTCGAGTAGGAACCGAACTGTTCCCATATGATGTGTACCAAAAATATTTCACTGGGGTTGATACCGGTGGCCCAAAACGTGCACCATACTACCTAACTGACCACGATAAACAAACAATTCGGGACCAATTGCCAGAGAATGGTGCCACCTTCATTGATGTTGAATCGATGTACGCTGGTATTTCTGCTTATTTTGAGAACTATGGTGGTGTAGGTTTTGGCATTATTGATCATGCAGGGTGTCGAATAACACTTTCGCGAGATTTCTTTGATCTGTTCTATTTGAATGGACTTCCATCAAATAGTACTTATACGTTTGATGGTACATCTTTCTCTGCATGGTGGTACCGTGAGTACAATCTGTCGTATGGAAGAAAAATCCCCATTGTATTACCATTTATAAAAAATATCTATACAGGTGCTGGTATTAAGTTTGTACGAGGATATGGCATTTTTCAAACAGTTGAAAACCGGTCGTCTCTTACGAATTCTGTGTATTTAAGCCCCGATGATATTAATACTTTACGTGCCGATTTTAACTATCGTGTCCGGCGTGCAGGGACAGATTTTTTCCGGAAAACAAAAAGTGATAGTGATGATGTTCGATTTTCACTATTTCCTGATCCAGCTGGAAAAGGGGTAGGCTTCGACATTGGTATTTCAGCAGAATTACTCAATGGAATTATTCTAGGTATAAGCGTTGTTGATATTGGAAAAATCACATGGGAGAGAAATATCGTTGAGACAAAACGGCAAGGAATACTCACGATTCAAGGATTTGAAAAAGACTTAGGAGATACAGTACGGAATACAATAAAAGGGGAAAACACAGAAGGCGAGGCGTTTTCAACAGCATTACCGACAGTTCTCCGAATTGGTGCTACACTACATTCCGATCAGGTACCGTTCTTACACGGTATACCCGGAAAAATGTTATTTGCAATCGAATATGCTCAAGGGTTCAATAACGTGCTTGGGAATACAACGAAGCCACGATTTTCTTTTGGGGTGGAGTATAAAATTATTCCATTTATGCCGATTCGTACAGGGGTACTCATTGGAGGTGGAGATGATGTTCGGTGGTCTTTTGGTTCAGCATTTGATTTTAATTACATCGCGTTAGAGTTTGCTACAGACAATTTTGCCATGGTGTTTTCACCTAATAGTTTTAATGTGATTTCTGTCAGTGCAGGTATAAAAGTTAGAATTTAATAAGCTGTATTTATATAGCTCTTCCTATAAAGCGGGGTGAAAGAGTGTACCCCGCTTTTTCTTTCTTCACTCCTTGTACGACGTATTTAGCAAGTGATTTAATATTTTCGCAATTTTATAATAGGTCGGAAATAAAAATCTCAAGTTTGCGCCTTGCTCCACGTTTTGCCATATTACAAGTGTATGAAGTTCCCAATAGAGGTTGAGAGAATTTTTTCAACTTGTTTGTTAGAACTATGCGTAGAAAGGATAAATATGTGCCTTGCATTGCCTGGTAAAGTTATTGAGATCATAGAGGATCAAGAACCACGTATGGGAAGGGTTGATTTTGGAGGAGTGAAGAAAGAAGTTTGCCTTGATCTTGTCCCTGAAGTACGTGTAGGTCAGTACGTCATTGTTCACGTTGGTTTTGCTATTAGTATCGTGAACGAACGTGAAGCAGAAGAAACATTGCGACTTATTGCTGAGATCCAAAAAACTAGTGATAGTCAGGGAAAAAGTGAGTAGAGTATGCGATTTGTCCATGAGTATAGAAAGGCGTCTGGTGTAAATTTGTTAGCTCAGCAGATCCATCGTACAGTAACAAAACCCTGGACGATAATGGAAGTTTGTGGAGGGCAGACCCATTCCATCATTTCCTATGGGGTCGATGAACTGCTTCCCCCAGAGGTAACACTTGTTCATGGACCTGGATGCCCTGTGTGTGTTACTCCATTGGAAATTATTGATAAAGCAATTATAGTAGCATCTCGCCCCGATGTTATTTTTACGTCTTTTGGTGACATGATGCGCGTTCCAGGATCAATGAAAGATTTGTTGACTGTGAAAGCAGAAGGAGGCGATGTTCGGATCGTGTATTCTCCATTGGATGCTTTGAATATAGCAATACAGAATCCAAAGAAAAAGGTTGTTTTTTTTGCTATTGGCTTTGAAACGACTGCACCTGCAAATGCTCTTTCATTACTCTATGCGAAAAAAGAAGGTATAACAAATTATTTTCTTCTTTGTTCACATGTACGGGTGCCTCCTGCGATTCGTGCAATTATACAATCACCTGGTAACACCATACAGGCGTTCCTTGCTGCTGGACATGTGTGTACTGTGATGGGGTATGAGGAGTATATACCACTTGCTCAACAGTTTCGGGTGCCAATCGTCGTCACGGGGTTTGAACCAATCGACATTCTCAGTGGAGTGCTTAGAACTGTACGGCTGTTAGAAGAAGGGAAATATATAGTTGTAAATCATTATAAACGTTCAGTAACTCGTGAAGGAAACAAAGAAGCTAAGAAAATACTTGAAACTGTTTTTGAGATTGTTGATTGGAAATGGCGAGGCATAGGAGTTATTCCAGAAAGTGGCTATAGCTTGCGACCAGAGTATGAGAAATTTGATGCAGAAAAGATTTTTAATGTAGAGAATATTGTGGCGCAAGAATCTGAAGTATGTATTGCGGGATCTATATTGCAAGGTGCGAAAAAGCCAGTGCATTGCCCTGCTTTTGGAACACAGTGTACTCCTGATCATCCCCTTGGTGCTCCTATGGTGTCATCAGAAGGGGCATGTGCTGCATACTACCGATCTAAGCGAAGTGTATTGTAGTACACGTACGTAAAATTAACTTGATAGAAGGACGCAACGCTATGAAATTGCAACGATACACACGTCCAAGTTTTATCATCTTTGCGGGGACTATTATAGTGTTTCTCTGCGTAGGGAGTTTTATACCGTCATCAGTAATCCCCGTCTACGCAAGTCTTGGGTCAATATTTGTGATTTGGAGTGGGTTGTTGTTTGGCTATTATGGCTTATATATAAGTATTTTAGCAGGAGTGGGAATAAGTGTAACGCTTTTTACTAAGTACGTTTATCCTGATGCGATGTTTGTTGTTATTACCTATTGTTGTGTTGGCATTGGTACATTCATCTGGATTAGTAAACGAGGGGCATCTGGGTTATCGATATTTGGAAATCATCTATTCCAAACAATGTTCGAAAATGTAGTGGAGGGAATTGCAATTATTGATGCTCAAACGAAACGTCTTCTAATTGCAAACACTTCGTTTTTAAGAATGCTTGAGCTTAAAGATAGAAACGAAGCAACGAAACTTTCGGTTTGCGATGTTGTAAATGAACCGAGAGAATATCTTGATCAGTTGTACTACGAACTTCTCCGTACCCGAAAACCATTCTTTGGTATAACACAGTATCGAACAAGTAAAGGTACTATTATTGACGTTGAACGTTCAATATCAGTAAGTCAGTGTTATGGTAGGGATGTATTTATTATCATTGCACGCGATGTAACTGAGAAAAGGTGGTCCACTCAAATAATTGCAAAAGAACATGCTTTGCTTAGAACCTTACTAGATACAATTCCAGATGTTGTTTATGCAAAGGATCAAGAAAGCAGATTTATTCTTGTCAATAAACCCCAAATTGAATTACTTGGTGCACAATGCGAAGATGAAGTTCTCGGGAAAACAGATCACGATTTCTACCCAAAAGAGTTTGCAGATATGTATTTGAAGGATGAGAAAGAATTGCTACGCACTGGTTTACCACTCCTCAACAAAGAAGAATCTGCACGAACTCCCAATGGAGAAATTCGGTGGCTATCTACAAATAAATTACCCCTAAGAAATCAACAGGGAGAGGTTATCGGCCTTGTTGGTACTGGGCGTGATATTACATATTTAAAAAACATAGAGAAAGAATTACGAGAACGAGAAACACAGTTTCAAATGTTGCTCGACTTTCTCCCTGTATCACTCGTGACACTCGATATAAGTGGAAAAATACAATTCATAAATAAAAAGTTTCTTGAAATATTTGGGTATCAATGGAGTAACTTGGTATCAGTAAGTGATCTTTTTCAACTGCTCATACCTGATGAGAACAAACGAACAGCAATTCATCAGCGTTGGGTGGTGATGACATCAGAATCTCAAGTGCACGGGAAAGAACCAGCTGAAATTGAATTTGAAGCACAGTGTGCAGATGGCACACAACGGTATATAACGTTAATGACAAAGGTACTGCACAGTACAATTATTGTTGTTCTCAACGATGTAACGGAACTCCGAAAAAGTCGCGAAGAACTTGAAAAGGAACGTAATTTACTTCGAACGGTCATAGATAATTTGCCTGATAGAATATACGTGAAAGATACAGAAGCACGGTTTGTTCTCAACAACAAAGCGCATATACGTGCACTAGGTGCGTTTACACAAGAGGAAGTTTTTGGCAAAACAGATTTTGACTTTCGACCTCACCACATTGCAGCTCTCTCCTATGCTGATGATCAACATGTACTTAAAAGTGGGCAAATACTTTACAGTAGAGAAGAACGACAACGTTTGCCTTCTGGCGAGTGGGGGTGGTTATTGGTAACGAAAGTGCCCATTGTGGATAACAATGGAAACGTGACTGGACTCTTTGGTATAAGTCGAGATGTAACTGAGCTTAAGAAAATCGAAGAATCGCTCGAGCGTGAACGTACTCTACTCCATACAT
This sequence comes from Bacteroidota bacterium, assembly GCA_026416125.1. GTDB lineage: Bacteria > Bacteroidota > Ignavibacteria > UBA10030 > UBA10030 > JAOAFT01. The sequence goes on along the minus strand of JAOAFT010000010.1, from coordinate 77,636 downwards.
TAATTGATAGTATACCTGATCGAATATACGTGAAAGATAGGGAAAGTCGGTATATCCTGAACAATAAAGCAGATTTAGCTGTGCTTGGAGTACGAAGTCAGGAGGAGACACGGGGGAAAACGGAGCTTGATTTTAAACCAGTTGAGTTCGCAGCGCACTCAATAGCAGATGACCAGAAAGTTATGGAAACAGGAATTAGTATCTTGAATAAGGAAGAGCAAATAGTTTTACCTAATGGGGCAAAAGAGTGGGTAATGACCTCAAAAATTCCTTTTCGGAACGCTGATGGAGAAACAATAGGTTTAATTGGAATTAGTCGAGATATAACCATTCAGAAAGAATACGAGGAAAAACTGAAGGAAGAGCGAAATTTACTTCGTACGATTATTGATGCGATTCCCGATAGGATTTTTGTAAAAGATCTGCAAGGGCGATTCATTCTCAACAACAAAGCACATATAGAAGCACTTGGTGGAAAAAGTCAGGATGATGTTTACCTTAAAACGGATTACGATTTTCGCCCCAAAGCACTCTCAGATCTCTATCGAGAAGATGATATGTTTGTACTTCAGAATGGACAAAGCATAATAAATCGTGAACAAGAATCGTTTAGCGCTGATGGGAAGAAAGGTTGGCAGCTATCGACGAAAGTACCTCTCTATGATGAGAAAAAGACCATCATTGGATTACTAGGTATTAGTCGGGATATAACGCAGTTGAAAAAAGTTGAACAGGAGCGGGAAGCTTTAATCCAAGAATTACGAGATGCTCTTGCAAATGTTAAAACTCTTTCGGGGTTATTACCAATATGTGCTAATTGCAAGAGAATTCGTGATGATAAAGGGTACTGGGAAGCTGTTGAGGGTTACCTCATGAAACATTCAGAAGCTACATTTACACATGGACTATGTCCAGATTGTCAACGACTGTTGTACCCAAACATTTCATTGAAAAGTGAGGATGAAGGTGACACCAATGTACGATGATCATGTTTCCAAAGATGTTCAGAATTTTTCATGTCCAATACCTATAACTGATTATAAAACAATTCTCATCGCTCATGGTGGCGGAGGTAAATTATCGCAGCATTTACTGAAGAATATTATTGTACCAGCGTTCCAAAATCCCCTTTTAGAACAGCTACACGATGGAGCGATGTTTACAGTTGGGGAACAGCGAATAGCGTTTTCTACCGATTCCTATGTTGTTCAGCCTCTCTTTTTCCCAGGAGGTGATATAGGAACATTGGCGGTGAATGGAACTGCTAACGACTTGGCAATGTGCGGTGCTATTCCCAAGTACCTTTCGGTAAGTTTTATTATCGAAGAAGGATTGCCTATGGAACAGTTCAAACGAATTGTGGAATCTATAGCTCTTACGGCGCGACAGGTTGGTGTTGAACTCATCACAGGTGATACGAAGGTGGTGAATCGTGGCAAGGGAGATGGTATTTTTATCACTACTAGCGGTATTGGGGTGATCCCACCTGGAGTTGATATTCATCCACGAAACGTTCGAGTTGATGACGCAATTATTCTCAGTGGGAGTATAGGGGAGCATGGAATTGCAATTTTATCAGTACGTGAAGGGATAGAATTCGAAACAGAAATTAAAAGTGATTGTGCATCACTTGCTTCTCTTGTCCAAACAATTTTTTCGGTATCAAAGGAAGTTCACGTGCTTCGTGACCCAACACGAGGTGGATTAGCTTCAGCTCTCAATGAAATTGCAGAAGCAGCGAATGTTGGTATTGAAATCGACGAATCGTCGATTCCCATTCGTGAGGAAGTGCGGAGTGCGTGTGAAATTTTAGGGCTCGACCCACTCTATGTGGCTAATGAGGGAAAATTACTTGCGTTTGTTCCTCCTTCAATTGCCCATAAAATCCTAGCGATAATGCGTTCTCATCCATTAGGATACAATGCAACAATTATTGGTAGGGTTGTCGAAAAACACCCATGTACGGTTGTTCTCCGCACAAACTTTGGAACGACTCGGGTTGTTGATATGATTAGTGGTGAGCAACTCCCTCGTATTTGTTAGCATCTTATAAAGAAAGAACAATTCGTATGGCATCCTACAAGTACATTTTTGGACCTGTACCGTCCAGACGCCTTGGTAGATCTCTGGGTGTAGATATCATTCCTTCGAAACTGTGTACGTATGACTGTATTTACTGTGAAGTGGGGAAAACAGATAAACGTGGACTGGCACGGAAAGAGTACTACCCGACACATGAAATTGTTGCTGAAGTAAAAAGGGCAGTTGCTGAGTTTACCGACCTCGATCATATTACATTGTCAGGTTCGGGGGAACCAACTTTGCATAGTGGAATTGGCAATATCATTCGTTCTATTAAGGAATTTACAATGATCCCTATAGCTGTACTGACAAATGGGTCTTTATTACCGTTGCCAGAGGTTCGACAGAGTTTACTTGAGGCGGATGTTGTTTCACCATCGTTGGATGCTGTTTCAGAGGATGTTTTCCAGCGAATTGACAGGCCACATCCTAAAATTCATATCGCAGAAGTGATTGAAGGAATTCGGTTATTCCGAAAAGAGTACAAAGGGAAATTATGGCTAGAGATTCTCTTTGCACAAGGTGTAAACGACAGTGACAATGAACTTCAGAAATTCAAAGAGGTGATTGAAAGTATACAACCAGATATGATTCATCTCAACACCATTGTTCGTCCACCTGCTTATCCTACTGCTCAACCAGTATCGGAAGAACGACTTCAAGCAATTCAAAAGTTTTTTGGTGATAAGGCTGTTATAATTTCAACATTTTCTGGTACAACGCACCATCAGAACACTCTGCCGACGGTAGATACGATTCTTTCTGCACTGGAACGGAGGCCAATGACGATTGAGGACCTTGCACAAGCACTTCATGCACCAGTCGATGGATTATCTGTAGTACTCCACCATCTAGTTGCTACGAAGAAATTATCGATGACGAGCTTCAACAATGAAGTATTTTATCGAAAACGCCAAATTTGTTAGGAAAAAATAATTATTTCGGACTTGCAGAACGTGACAATTATTACGATTTTACATTAACTATAACGTTTTTACAAAACAAACAATCAATGAATAAAATTAATTGAGAGAGATATAAGCCATGGCAACCAATAATCGTACTTATGTAACAATTGATGGTAACGAGGCTGCTGCCTACGTTGCTCACAAGCTTAACGAAGTTATAGCAATTTACCCAATTACCCCATCCTCAAACATGGGGGAGTGGGCTGACGAGTGGTCTGCACAAGGTCGGAAGAACCTGTGGGGAACAGTCCCACAAGTTGTTGAAATGCAAAGTGAAGCAGGTGCTGCTGGAGCCGTTCATGGTGCTTTGCAAACAGGTGCGTTAGCATGTACATTTACAGCTGCACAAGGGTTACTTTTGATGATTCCCAATATGTATAAGATTGCTGGAGAATTATCTCCAACAGTCTTCCACATTGCAGCTCGTACAGTTGCTACGCATGCATTATCAATCTTTGGTGACCATAGTGATGTTATGGCAACACGCCAGTGTGGTTGGGCAATTTTAGCATCGAATTCTGTACAAGAGGTGATGGATTTAGCTCTCATTGCCTATGCTTCGACACTCGAATCGCGAGTGCCGTTCTTGCACTTTTTCGATGGTTTCAGAACCTCGCACGAAGTTATGAAAATTGAGCAGTTGAGCGACGATGATATGAGAGCAATGATTCCCGATGATTTAGTTCAGCAACATCGAGAACGAGCATTGAACCCAGAGAAGCCAGTTATACGTGGTACCGCACAGAATCCCGATGTGTTTTTCCAATCACGCGAAGCTTCGAATCCCTATTATCTTGTAGTCCCTTCCATTGTTCAAAAGCAAATGGAGAAATTTGCTAAACTCGTTGGGCGTGAGTATAAATTGTTCCAGTATGTTGGTGCACCTGATGCAGAACGTGTTATTGTGATGATGGGGTCTGGTGCAGAAACTGCCCATGAAACTGTTGAGTACTTAACTGAAAGAGGGGAAAAAGTCGGTGTACTGAAAGTTCGTTTGTATCGACCATTTTCTGTTGAGCATTTTGTACAAGCACTTCCTCCAACGGTGAAAAATATTGCAGTCCTTGACCGTACAAAAGAATCTGGAGCACTTGGAGAACCACTTTACCTTGATGTGGTTGGAGCTATTAACGAAGCTATTGCTGCAAAGAAAGCTCCATTTTCAACCATTCCTCGAATAATTGGTGGTCGTTATGGTCTTTCATCGAAAGAGTTTACACCAGCAATGGTGAAGGCTGTGTTCGATGAACTTAAAAAAGAACAACCGAAAAACCACTTCACAGTTGGAATAGAGGATGATGTTACTTATAGTAGCCTTCAGTACGATCAGACATTTTCAGTCGAACGAGATGATGTTGTTCGAGCTATCTTCTACGGTTTGGGCTCTGATGGTACAGTCGGTGCTAATAAGAATTCGATTAAGATTATTGGTGAAGATACAGATTTCTATGCCCAAGGATATTTTGTGTACGACTCCAAGAAAGCAGGTACAACTACAGTGTCTCACCTTCGATTCGGACCTCGGCCAATTCGTTCAACCTACTTAGTTAATCAAGCTAGTTTCATCGCATGTCATCAATGGTTCTTCCTTGAAAAATTTGATGTATTGAAACCTGCAATTTATGGCAGTACGTTCCTTCTCAATAGTATCTATGGACCGAACGAGGTATGGGATCATCTCCCACGCCACATTCAACAGCAATTAATTGAGAAAAAAATGAAGTTCTACGTTATTGATGCGTACTCTGTGGCTCGAAAAACAGGAATGGGAAGTCGCATCAACACAATTATGCAGACATGCTTCTTTGCAATTTCTGGTGTTTTGCCACGTGAGAAAGCGATCGAGGCAATCAAGAATGCAATTAAGAAAACATATGGGAAGAAAGGTGATAAGGTTGTTCAACAGAACTTCGAAGCGGTTGACCAAACATTAGCGAATCTCTTTGAAGTAAAAGTACCTGATAAGGTCACAAGTACAATTGAAATGCCACCAGTTGTATCAGACAAAGCACCAGATTTTGTGAAGAACGTCACAGCAATGATAATCGCTGGGAAAGGTGAACAATTACCTGTTAGTGCTATGCCAGTTGATGGTACGTTCCCTACTGGAACAGCGCGGTGGGAAAAGCGGAACATTGCACTCGAAATCCCTGTATGGGAAAAGGACATTTGTATTCAGTGCAACAAGTGTGCATTAGTATGCCCTCATGCTGCAATTCGAACAAAAGTCTATGATCCATCATATATTGCACAAGCACCTCCGACATTCAAGTATGTCGACTATAAGGGTCCAGAGTATAAAGGAATGAAATACACCGTCCAAGTAGCACCAGAAGATTGCACAGGATGTACACTCTGTGTCGAAGTGTGCCCTGCAAAGAGTAAAACTGATCCAGCGGTGAAAGCAATCAACATGAAACCACAACCCCCAATACGCGAACAAGAACGAGCAAACTTCGACTTCTTCCTCAGTATTCCTGATGTCGATCGACGTACGGTAAAAGTAGATACTGTAAAAGGATCGCAGTTCCTCATGCCTTACTTTGAATTTAGCGGTGCTTGCTCAGGATGTGGTGAGACACCATACATCAAATTGGCATCGCAACTATTTGGTGATCGAATGCTCGTTGCAAATGCAACTGGATGCTCATCTATTTATGGGGGCAACTTACCAACAACACCATGGACATTCGACAGTGAAGGACGCGGTCCGGCGTGGTCAAACTCGCTCTTTGAGGACAATGCTGAATTTGGCCTGGGCATGCGCCTTACTGTAGATAAGTTAAATGAGCTAGCAAAAGAACTTTGCGTGAAACTTGCCAATGAAATTGGTAACGATCTTGTAACAGCGATACTCGAAGCAAAACAAAAGAGTGAAACAGAAATTTACGAACAACGAGATCGAGTTCGAATACTCAAACAGAAACTTGAAACAATTAAGTCTCCGGAAGCAAGACGGTTACTTACAATAGCTGATTTCCTTATAAAACGGAGTATATGGATTATTGGTGGAGACGGTTGGGCGTACGATATCGGCTACGGTGGTTTAGATCATGTTCTTGCACTTGGACGCGATGTTAACATTCTTGTTTTAGATACAGAAGTCTACTCCAACACCGGAGGTCAGATGTCGAAAGCAACGAACCGGGGTGCCATCGCGAAGTTTGCTGCAGCTGGTAAGCCAACACCTAAGAAAGATCTTGCTTTGATGGCGATGCTTTATGGGAATGTTTATGTTGCTCGTGTCGCAATGGGATACAATGATTTGCAAACTGTCAAAGCTTTTATCGAAGCTGAGGCGTACGAAGGACCTTCTCTCATCATTGCATACTCGCATTGCATTGCTCACGGAATCGATATGGCACGTGGGATGACGAATCAGCAACTTGCTGTTGAGACAGGTTACTTCCCACTTTTCCGGTACAATCCAGATCTTGCTAAAGAAGGGAAAAATCCATTCAAACTCGATTCAAAGCCACCGAAGCGTCCTTTGTCTGACTTTACTTCTATGGAAACTCGTTTTAGTGCCTTGATGAAAACTGACCCACAACGAGCACAGGAACTTTTAAAATTAGCAGAAGACGATATTAAAGCTCGGTGGGCATTGTACGAAATGTTTGCAAACCAAAATCCAACAGGGCAAACAAATTAATAACATTAATAACACTAAAAGATATCATTCGGAGGCGCACTCTAATTCAGAGTGCGCCTCTTTTTTTTCTTTTGTGAGTGTGGTGTTGGTTAATTTTTCCATATATTTTAATTGTTAAAAACAAGCGTTTATGGTTTCCACATAATTCACGATTATAAGAAGGAGTTCTCTATGTTGTCAAAGATCGTCGTTCAAAAAAATCCCGATGAACGAACGTTGAAAGAATTAAATGTGTCATCGTGGCCAATTTGGGCAAAAGAAGTCTCAGAATTTCCGTGGGAATATGACTGCGATGAGACGTGTTATATTCTTGAAGGAGAAGTTATTGTCACACCTGAGAATGGCGAGCCAGTTTCTATTACTGCGGGGGATCTTGTACGGTTCCCTAAAGGAATGAAATGTCGGTGGAAGATTTTGAAGTCTGTTCGCAAGCATTACAGTTTTTCTGAATAAACCTCACGAATGGTGATAGTCTTTTGAAGGAGTAATCAATGAGTCGTAAACAAGATGCACTGGATTACCATTCCTCAGGTCGGCGGGGGAAAATAGAAGTTATTGCAACGAAACCATGTCAAACCCAATTAGATTTATCGCTTGCATACACGCCGGGTGTTGCAGAGCCATGTAAAGAAATATATGAAAACCCTGAAGAAGTGTACAAGTACACAGCGAAAGGGAATCTAGTTGCTGTTGTTTCAAATGGAACAGCAGTTTTAGGCCTCGGTGATATCGGAGCGCTAGCGGGGAAACCGGTAATGGAGGGGAAAGGAGTTCTTTTCAAGCGGTTTGCTGATATTGATGTTTTCGATATTGAGCTCAATACGAAAGATCCAGAAGAAGTGATCAAGGCTGTGCAACTTCTCGAACCGACCTTTGGAGGAATTAATCTCGAAGATATTAAAGCACCTGAATGCTTTTACATTGAAGAAACATTGCAAAAAACGATGTCGATTCCTGTATTTCACGATGACCAACATGGTACTGCAATTATCAGTGGTGCAGCATTGTTAAATGCGCTCGAACTTCAAGGAAAAGATATTACGAAAGTCAAGGTTGTGTTTTGTGGAGCAGGGGCTGCAGGGATTGCTTGTGCCAAGTTCTATGAATTGCTTGGTGTGAAGAGAGAAAACATCATACTTGTTGATACAAAGGGAGTCGTGTACAAAGGCAGGACAGAAGGGATGAATCCATACAAAGAATACTTTGCTCTTGAGACAGAGGCGCGTACGCTTGCCGATGCAATGAAAGGAGCGGATGTTTTTTGCGGTGTATCCGTGAAGGATATAGTTACCAAAGAGATGCTCCTCTCAATGGCAGATAAACCAATTGTGTTTGCCATGGCAAATCCAGATCCTGAGATTTCTTATCCGGATGCTGTTGCAATTCGTGATGATATCATTATGGCAACAGGGCGTTCTGATTTTCCGAATCAAGTAAACAATGTGCTCGGGTTCCCATTTATTTTCCGTGGAGCTCTCGATGTTCGCGCAACACAAATAAACGATGCCATGAAGATTGCTGCCGCGAGAGCATTAGCTGCGCTTGCTAAAGAGGATGTTCCTGATGAGGTGTTGAAAGCGTACAATGTTAAAAGAATGGAATTCGGTCGTGAGTATATTATTCCAAAGCCATTCGATTCTCGAGTACTTTTATGGGAAGCAACAGCAGTTGCTCGAGCAGCGATGGAAAGTGGCGTAGCTCGTAATCCTATTAAAGATTTTGAAGCGTATAAAGATAGCCTCGAAGCACGCCTTGGTAAATCACGTGAAGTTATGCGTTTCTACATTCACAGAGCAAAGAACGAACCAAAACGAATTGTGTTTCCAGAGGGTGATGAAGATAAAATACTCAAAGCTGCACAATTTCTTATCGACGAAGGGATTGCAAAACCTATTCTAATAGGGACAACAGATACTATTACGCAACGGATTAAAGATCTTGGTTTAGATATGCAAGGAATGGAAATCCTCCGGCCACGGAAAGCACCACGATTTGAAGAGTATGTAGCAACGCTCTACTCATTGAGGAAGCGGAAAGGAATGGTGCTCCCTTCAGTACGTCACTTGTTGAAGTATGATTACAACATTTTTGGATTGATGATGGTGTACATGGGGGATGCTGATGGATTAATTTCTGGTATTACTCAAAGTTACCCCGAATTACTAAGGCCAACACTTCAAATCATTGGTCCTAAGCCGGGTGTACGTCGTATTGCTGGAATGCATATGATGGTATTCCAGAAAAAAACAGTTTTCATTTCTGATACCACTGTTAATATTGACCCAACAGCTGAAGAATTAGCTGATATCGCTCTTCTCACTGCTATACGAGTGAAAGAGATGGGAATTGAACCAAAAGTCGCAATGCTTTCGTTCAGCAATTTTGGGTCATCGAAACATTCTTCTGCTGAAAAAGTACGCCGTGCAACTGAACTCATCAGGCACCGAGCACCTCACTTGCGGGTCGATGGTGAAATGATGGCGGATACAGCATTGAATCCTGAAATGGTAAATGAGTTCTTTTCCTTCTGTACACTTAAAGGAGATGCGAATGTGTTGATTTGTCCGGATATTAATGCAGCGAATATTTCATACAAATTACTTTGGAAACTCGGAGGTGCTACTGCCATTGGTCCCATTCTCCTTGGTATTAATAAGCCAGTGTACATTATGTCCCCATCGAATGAAGTAAACGATATTATAAATTTAACAGCGATGGCTGTTGTTGAAGCTCAGCGTGCACAAGAGCAAAAAACGGAAACATTTGATCAAATGTTACAAGTGTTGGAGTAGAAAATACTCCTATGGTTACTCGATCGTAGTGAATGTACATTGAAGATGAATCGTACTCATATTTTACAATTAGTTTTTATAACAATGCTGAGTTTACCATTTCTTTCACGTTTATACTCTCAGTCTGTGACAGTTTCAATAACAAAGCTCGAACATGGTTTCTGGGTACTCGAAGGATCTGATTATACAACGATGTACCTTATAGAAGGAATGAAGAAAGCTCTCCTTATCGATACTGGTAGGGACATTGAAGGTTTAGATTCGCTGGTACACCGTATTACAGATAAGCCACTCATAGTAGTACTTACCCATGCCCATTTTGATCATGCTGGAAACATTGGTTCATTTCCTGCAATATGGATGCATCCTGCTGATACTGTTTTACTTCAACGAGAGTATCGAGGTACAATCAATTTCGTCAACGATGGTGATAAATTCGATCTTGGTGATGTTACCATCGAAGTTTCGCACATGCCAGGCCATACACCTGGATCAATAGTACTCCTTGATAAAAAAAATGGAAGATGTTTTTCTGGGGATGCATTTGGTGCGAACCATGTATGGCTTCAACTGAAACCACATGTGCCACTCCAAATATACGTTCAGTCGTGCTCGAAGATGGAGAAGCTTATGGACGATGGAATTCAGAAACTATATTGTGGACACTACATCTATGCAAAAAGACCGTACGATAAATCGTACATTACTGCAATGCGTGAACTTGCAGAAGCATTGTTGAACGGTACAGCACCAGATGCAAAGCCATATCCTCAAAAGGTTGGATGTCTTACTCCTATGTTTGTAACACATGGTCCTGCTACGATTGTTTTTGATCCGGAGTCCCTCCACGAAGATATAATAAACAAAAAGTAATAGAGGCCCTACACATTTTACAAAGAGTGAAAAACAGATACACGCGGAAGTCACTAGTACTATCAAATAACCTTGATAGTACTTGAAAAAAATAGTATGTTCATTCACAAATTGAAGGTCGAAAAGCTATCAATCTTAGCGATGGTACACGAGCGTTGGAGATATACCGCACATGGTTTTATTTGGAAATTACAGTATTCGCCTTCCAAGCGGATTGTTGGAGAAGTAAGAGACCTTGAGAAAAGGGAAGTGTCATTCTTTTGTCTTGATGCTATTACTGGTACACCACTTTGGCAAGATCTCCAAAAGGAAGAAAAATGGTGGATTGAACTCGAACATGTTGATCAGCACTTAGTGTTCTTTTCCCGCTTTGAGCAACCGAATATTCCACGACATCGTGGAATTGAGTGTTGTTCCCTTGAAAATGGTAGAACATTGTGGAAAAATAATGATGTGACGTTCTGGTTCGATAGTCCAGAGAAAGTCTGCGGGTACAAAGATTATTTTGAAGGTAGGCGTGCATACTGGATTTCGAAAGAGACAGGTGGAATTCTTGAAGAAATCCCAACAAGCCACTCATTCCATTTCGTTCCAGATCAACAAAGTTATGTTCGAGTACCTTTCCCATACGACCTGTATGAAGAAAAAAACCTTGTCGATCAATGTTTACAACACCATGGTACCGATACTATTCTCAGTGCTACTATTGAAGTTATTCCAACAGAGCAATATGTTGTTGTTGGATACTATACGCAATCAGTCAACCCAACATTAAATCTTCACCTTAATGTGTTCGAGAAAGAAAAGCAACAGTGTTTGTACTCAGTACTCCAAGAAAACAACTGCCGGTATCCGGTGCAGGAGAATTTTTTTATTGCTGGATCGATGCTTTACTATGTACGGGAACAACGAACATTGATAGGAGTTGCACTATGGAGGTCATAACTGAAAATCTCCACGTGACAACGCATGGAAATACAGATGTTATTGATATTACTGATGAAGTAGCAAACAGGGTTCGCAAGAATGGCTTGAATGATGGAATTGTGACAGTGTTTGTTGTTGGTTCAACAGCTTGTGTAACGACAACAGAGTATGAACCAGGACTTCGAAAAGATATACCTGCAATGCTTGAACGTATCGCCCCTACGGGTGTTCGGTATAGTCATGACGATACGTGGGGTGATGGAAATGGACATTCCCATATTAGAGCAGCCTTTATTGGTCCATCATTAACAATTCCAGTGTGTAGTGGAAACTTACAACTCGGTACATGGCAACAAATTGTGTTGATCGAGTGCGATATTCGTGGAAGAAATCGTACCATAATTCTACAAATGATAGGAACACGGAAATGAAGCAACTTCGCTTTAAGCACGTCGACGCTTTTACAACGACGCCGTTTTGTGGGAATTACGCTGGTGTGATACTGAATGCAGATGAATTATCTGAAAAAGAAATGCAATTTCTTGCTCGTGAAATGAATCTCCCTGAAACTGCATTTGTACTTCGGCCAACACTTCCACACGCTGATTTCAGGATACGATGGTTTACTCCAACAACAGAAGTTCCGTTGTGTGGTCACGCAACTGTCGCTGCTTTCCATGCATTAGCAGAAGATGGTGAAGCTGGCATGCATACGAATGGGCAACACTACTTCCAATTGCAAACAAAGAGTGGTATTCTCCCTGTAAAGGTTGAGAAAAATTTCTGTCGTATCTCTATTGAGCTTGATCTTCCTCATCCGAAGTTCTCGGTTGTCAAAAATATACCATCTGGATTCATGAAGGCGCTGGACCTTTCAGTTCGGGATCGGGAGATAGCGCTCCCAATTGTCAAAGCAAATTACCTATACTTCCCTGTTGCACGGTTACAAGTTCTCCAGAAATTACATCCAAAGTTCGATGAACTTGCAAAACTACTTCGTCGTATAAAAGTATCGGGCCTCTGTATCTTCTCCCTTGAAACAGTAGAAAAAACATCCTCGGTTCATTCTCGCTTCTTTGCACCTCATATTGGTATTCCTGAAGATCCTGTGACAGGTTCTGCAAACGGGCCATTAGGAGCATATCTCTTTAAGTATGGAATTTTAAGGGATAACTCAATCGTCTATAGAACGCTCCCTGATGGTCGTTTAGAATTTATTGGTGAACAAGGTGATGAACTTGGAAGGCCAGGGCGAGTACGGGTACGAGTTGCAGCTAAAGGTCATACACTTCAACGACTCTCAATTGTTGGTGAAGCAATTACAGTAGTTTCGGGTACACTTTCTATTTAAGAAGGAGGTCACTGTGGAAATAAAAAATATATTGTTTGGTATCATTGTTATCATTTCATTCGTAACATTTGGTTTCAGTATGCGGCGAGTGCTCCACAATATTCGACTTGGGAAACCAGAGAATCGTTTCGATCGCATCCCGCAACGTATCTGGCTAACTATAAAAGTTGCTTTTGGACAAACAAAACTATTTCGTGAACCAATACCTGGAATTATGCATGCTTTTATTTTTTGGGGATTTCTTGTCCTTCTCTCAGCAATCCTAGAGGCGATTGTTGAAGGTTTAATACCCGGAATCGACTTAACATCACTCGGTGAGGTGTATACAATCATTGCCTTTTCGCAAGAGGTCTTTGCGGTACTTGTCATCGTGGGAGTTGGAATTGCACTTTACCGACGTCTTATTCTTAAGCCGAAACGACTACAAGTCGATGCACATTCACACTGGCATGCTATTGCAATTCTTTGCACTATTATTCTTATCATGATTACAATGCTTGGGCAATACGCAACACGAAGTACTCTTTATGGTGAAATTCATGGCAGAGTACTTTCAAATGTCTTGAGCTCTGTATTCCAACCTCATTCGTTTTCTACACATGTATGGTATGAAGTTTTTTGGTGGGCTCATATCCTCCTCGTACTTGGATTCTTAAATTATTTACCAACGTCAAAACACTTTCATATACTTACCTCTATTCCTAACGTGTTCTTTACATCGTTACAACCAAAGGGAGCTTTAAAACCATTGAATTTTGAGGAAGAAGGGATTGAAAAATATGGTGCTGCAGATGTTGATGATTTAACGTGGAAGCAACTTTTCGATGGGTACACATGTACTGAGTGTGGTCGATGCACAGCATCGTGCCCAGCAAACATTACAGGGAAAGCACTGTCGCCTCGATCTGTAGTGATGAACATTCGAAAGCGGCTGGAGGAAAAGGGAAAAGTTGTACGTAATGAACGGGTCGAAGTACACGAAGGGGAAAAAAAGCCAAATGAAAAGTTGCTCGTGCACGATTATATTACAACAGATGAGCTTTTCGCCTGTACAACGTGTATGGCATGTATGCAAGAGTGCCCTGTCAACATTGAACATGTACCAACGATTGTTGAGCTTCGGCGTTACCTTGTATTAATGGAGTCGAATTTTCCCACCGAAGTTCAGGTTGTTTTTAAAAATTTAGAAACGAACTTTAGTCCGTGGGCATTCCCGCCATCGAGCCGAGTAGATTGGGCAGAAGGATTGGAAATACCACACATCGCGCAAGCTCCTGATGTTGAATATTTATTTTGGGTAGGATGTGCTGGTGCATTCGACGAGCGATATAAAAAAGTAGTTCGTTCCTTTGCACAACTATTAAAGAAAGCAGGGGTGCGATTTGCAATTTTAGGAGCAGATGAAAAATGTACTGGTGATTCAGCACGGCGATTAGGGAATGAGTATCTAGCCCAAATGCTTATGAAAGAAAATATTGCTACACTTACTACCTACGGTGTGAAGAAAATTGTAACAACGTGTCCGCATTGTTTCAACACACTGAAACATGAGTACCCACAATTCGGTGGGAACTATGAAGTTGTTCACCATACAACACTTTTAAAATCTCTTATTGAATCTGGTGTTTTACGTCCAACTACAACAGTTCGTGAAAAAATTACATACCACGATTCTTGTTACCTTGGTCGATATAACAACATCTATAATGAACCTCGGGTCATACTTCAATCGATCCAGGGAGTGCAACTTCATGAGATGGTGCGGAATACATCGAAAGGATTCTGTTGTGGTGCAGGTGGTGGACGAATGTGGATGGAGGAAAAAGAAGGGAAGCGAGTTAATGTTGAACGAACTGAGGAAGCACTTGCGTGTTTTCCTGAAACAATTGCAACCGCTTGCCCATTTTGTTTAACAATGTTTGATGATGGATTGAAGGTGAAAGAAGCTGCAGAGCGTGTAAAAGTGCGTGATATTGCAGAGATTCTCAATGATGCTGTTTAATTGGTTTTTCTAAACGAACAGCATTGTTTGGTACAACATGTTGGTGTGTGGGTTCGATTATACTTGATCGATCACTTTTAATCGTTGTTCAATTTTAGCCCACGTATCTTTGAGAGTTACAATTCTGTTGAAAACAAGTCTTGAAGGAATAGAATCTTTACTGTCAACACAGAAGTACCCTAAACGTTCAAATTGGAATCGATCTCCAAGTTTTGCATCTTTCAACATAGGCTCGAGTTTGCATGAGTGGAGCACTTCCAATGAATGGGGATTAATGTTATCGAGAAACGTTTGACCTACATCTGTCTCATCGGGATTATCTTTATTAAAGAGTCGATCGTAAAGTCGTACTTCAGCATCAATTGCGTGTGGAGCAGAAACCCAATGAATTGTTGATTTCACTTTCTTCTTATCTGCTGTTGGTGTCCCACTTTTAGTTTCAGGGTCGTATGTACAGTGAAGTTCAACAATGTTTCCATTCGTATCTTTTACCACATTCTCGCATTTGATAATGTAAGCGTAGCGTAATCTGACTTCATTACCAGGGTAAAGTCTGTAATACTTTGGAGGTGGCACTTCACGGAAATCATCGGTTTCGATGTACAGTTCCCGTGAGAATGGTACTAATCGTGTACCTGTAGTGGGATCCTCTGGATTGTTCACAGCTGGGAGATACTCTACCGTACCTTCAGGGTAGTTCGTGAGAACTATTTTCAATGGTCGAAGGACAGCCATTGCTCGTTGTGCGGTTTTGTTAAGTTCATCACGAATACTCCACTCAAGAAGAGCAACATCAATAATGCTATCTTTCTTGGAAACGCCAATTTTGTCACAGAAAGTTTTTATTGATGTGGGGGTATAGCCTCGTCGACGGAGTCCTGCAATAGTTGGCATTCTGGGGTCATCCCAGCCAGTTACATACTTTTCTTGTACAAGTTGCAACAGTTTCCGTTTACTAAGAACAGTGTAAGTCAAATTCAATCGGGCAAACTCGATCTGCTGTGGGTGATAAATCCCAAGTTCATCGAGGAACCAATCGTACAACGGACGATGGTTTTCGAATTCTAAGGTACAAATTGAATGTGTGATGCCTTCGATTGAATCCTCAAGACCATGCGCCCAATCATACGTTGGATAGATGCACCATTTCGTTCCTTGACGGTGGTGGGGTGCATGGATTATACGGTACATAATCGGATCGCGCATATTGAGGTTTGGGTGCGCCATATCGATTTTTGCACGGAGTGTTTTTGAACCAGATGGGAACTCACCTTTCCTCATCCGTTCAAAAAGGTCTAAATTCTCTTCAACACTTCGATTGCGGTATGGGCTTTCGATACCAGGCTCAGTAAGGGTACCGCGCGTACGACTTACTTCTTCAGCGCTAAGATCGCAGACGTAGGCTTTTCCTTTTTTGATGAGCTGTACAGCCCATTCGTACATTTGCTCAAAGTAATCAGAAGCAAAGAATACGCGGTCCTCAAAATCAGCACCAAGCCACTTCACATCTTCGATGATTGAATCCACGTATTCCTGCTCTTCTGTTTCTGGATTTGTATCGTCAAAACGCAAATTAAACTTACCGTTGAATTCTTTTGCAATACCGTAATTGAGATTGATAGATTTTGCGTGACCAATATGCAAGTACCCATTAGGTTCAGGAGGGAAGCGTGTATGGACACGTCCATGGTACTTGTTTGTTTTTAAATCATCCCGAATAATTTCCCGTATAAAATCATTCCGTTCTTCTACTACCATAGTGGTTACCCATTGTTAGTTCTAAAAACTTAATCTACAAAACGGAGCTTTGTAAGTAAAGAGTGAGTAGTTACAATCCAACACGTTGGAATATAGTATCGACGTGTTTTAAACTCCGTTGTGGATTGAAGAGTTCATCCAATTCATCAGCGTTAAGATATTGTTGCACCGTTTTGTTTTCCATGAGCAGATTTTTGAAGTCAGTACGTTCTTGCCACACTTGCATAGCAATGCTTTGTACGATTCGATATGCTTCTTCACGTCGCATACCTTTCTTAGTGAGTGCAAGAAGAACCTCCTGGGAAAAAATTAGTCCATGTGTTCGATTGAGGTTTTCGAGCATGCGGTCTGGATAAACAAGGAGGGTTTCGAGAACACGGGTCATATCGTTGAGTATGTAATCGAGAACAATACAACTATCTGGAATAATAACACGTTCAACAGAAGAATGTGAAATGTCCCGTTCGTGCCAGAGAGCTACATTTTCCAGTGCGGCGATAGCATTTGACCGCAGGAGCCGTGCTAAACCAGAAATTCGTTCACAAATGACTGGATTTCGTTTGTGTGGCATAGCAGAAGATCCTTTTTGACCTTTTGAAAAGAACTCTTCTGCTTCAAGTACTTCTGTTCGTTGAAGGTGTCGGATTTCAACAGCGAATTTCTCCAATGATGCACCAATAAGTGCAAGAGTGGTCATGAATTCTGCATGTCGATCTCGTTGGAGAATTTGTGTAGATACAAGTGCTGGTGTAAGACCTAGCTTTTCACATACGTACTGTTCAACAAATGGATCGATATGTTGGTATGTACCGACAGCTCCCGATATTTTACCGACAGAAATAGTATGTATGGCACTTTTCAATCGTTCAATATTCCTCAATATTTCGGAGTACCACAGTGCAAGTTTTAAACCAAAAGTTATTGGTTCAGCGTGAATACCGTGTGTACGGCCAATCATGACAGTGTGTTTGAACTCTTTTGCTCGTTGTGCAAGAACATCACGCAAGCGTTCAAGGTCACGAAGTAATAGTTCACCGGATTGTTTCATTTGAACCGACAGTGCTGTGTCGAGAACATCGGATGAGGTCATGCCTAAATGAATATACCGAGACTCTGGCCCTACATATTCACCAACGCAAGTAAGGAATGCAATAACATCGTGCTTTACTTCACGCTCAATTTCATCGATGCGTTTGATCGAAAAGTTCGCCTTCTGTTTAATTACATCAAAAGCTTCTTTCGGTATAATGCCGAGCACTGTTTGAGCTTCACAGGCAAGAATCTCAATTGTGAGCCAAATACGAAACTTATTTTCATCTTCCCAAATTGTACCCATGTCAGGGCGCGTGTATCGTTGAATCATAGTTTGTTGCTCCTATTCCGCTTTCTCTAAGACTAGTTTAAGAGTAATAATTTTCCGCGCACGGTATACAGTTAGTTTCAAGGTATCACCTGGTTTCAGGTCGACCATCATACTGAGAATATCGTTACCAGACGTTATTTTTTCTCCATTTACTTCCAGGATTATATCTCCGATCTGAAGTCCTGCTTTTTCAGCTGGGCCATTCGGTGTAATGTCGCTTACAATGATTCCTTCAGCACGTTGCAGACCGAGGTAGCGAGCTATTCGTATATCGATAGGTTGCCATTCAAATCCAGCAGTAATGTTGCGAGTAACTTTACCTTGTTCTTTAAGTTCTGCGACGATGCGTTTTACTTTGTTAATTGGAATGGCAAATCCATACCCAATGAATGTATTTGATTGTCCAGCAGTATAGATAAGCGTATTCATTCCTATGACTTCGCCATCGGCATTCACAAGCGGGCCACCACTATTTCCACCGTTGATCGCCGCGTCTGTTTCGATCATATCGCGGTAAAATCGATTATCAACTTGGCCAAGTTTCATTCCTGTCGAACTTATAACGCCAACTGTGACCGTAGGTTTATCGTTAATCTCAAAAAGTCCAAAAGGATTTCCTAATGCAATTGCCCATTCGCCAATAATAACCTCATCGGAGTTTCCCATAGTTACAAACGGGAGATTTTCGCCATCAACTTTAAGGAGGCATATGTCTGAAACTGGATCAGTACCAACTATTTTCGCTTTCATTTGTTTTCCACCCATTAACGTAACAGTTATATCTGTTGCATTTCCAGCAACGTGGTCATTCGTTACAATGTACCCGTCTGGTGATATAATAAATCCAGAACCTAAACCTTTTACTTCTTGTCGAAATGTTCTATCACCGAAAAAACGTCTAAAGAAGGGATCATCGAAGAATTGTGAAAAAGGATCACGGTACCGTATTTCCTTTACTGCAATGACATTAATTCCAACAACAGCTGGACTCACTTTTGCTACAGCTCGTGTAATAGCGTTGTGACGAGACTGCCGAAGTTCATCGGTTTGTTCTCCAGTTTGAATAAGTGTGGTTGGGTGAAGAAAGTGATTTTCACTAGAAAATGTCATTGGAGGTGTCTTGCTTGATTTCAGTGCATACCCAAGACCAAAGCCTACGAGGAGCGGTACTCCTACAACAATTGCAATGCGTACGTAGAGATTATTGAACAAACGCATAACTACTCAGTCCTTTGTGGTAAAAAGTTTCTTTTAATTTCGTCAAGGTGACTTAGGAGATGGAATGTGCTCACTATGTATACAAGGAGACGATAATCAATAACTTCCATATCGCGAATGAGGTATGGTGCTATCATTGAACTCGGAAGTATAAGGATTACTAATGGTGATAGTAGTATTGCGTAGAGGTTTGCTCGGAGTATTTTCCTTGAAAAACGATACGCTACAACCCATAGCAAACACCAGACCACTATGTGTGGAAAACCTATAGCAATATACCCTCCAGCAGCTGTAGCAAGCCCACGCCCACCCTTGAATTTTAACCAAAGAGGGTAATTGTGCCCAATAATGGTACCTAAGAATGCAAGAACTTGTGCCCAAATGTCGAGTGTGCAAAATTTCCATACACCATAGGTGACAATAAATCCTTTCATTGCATCAAGAATTCCCACAAGGATTGCAGCGCTTCGTGATTTCGTTGAATCGTATACATTGTATGCTCCAACGTTACCACTACCCATTTTCCGAATGTCGATTCCTGCTTTAATTTTTGCAATAATGTATGCACTTGGAATCGAACCTATCAAGTATCCCCCCACAAAATATAAGACATAGTCCAAATCCTCACCCTCCTTATAATTTGTTAAACAAAGGGCTTGTACGCTAAAAAAGTTACTTAAAAGACAGAGTGAATGCAACTTTCGCAGAAAATTTTTTTATATTCGAACTGAAGGCATTAAGATACAATACCGATTCTACAAATAATATAATCTTGAGAAACAAGTAAATTGCTTGATATGCTTATACGTCCTATGCGGGTGTGTCCGTTGGAGTTAACTCTCGATATCGATTCAGTTCGAACTATCCTTGTTGAATTTCTTGTACGCGAATTCAAGAAAGAAGGTTTTTCAAGAGCAGTTTTGGGGATTTCTGGGGGTGTTGATTCTGCGGTTGTAGCTCACCTTATTGTTGAAGCCCTGGGAAGAAAGAATCTTCTAGGAGTTGTGTTACCATACAAAACGAGTACTCCTCAAAGCATCGATGATGCACAACTCGTTATTGATACACTGTCAATACGGTCTGAGTTTATTGATATTAGTCCCATGGTTGATGCGTACTGTGAACGCTACAATGTAACAGACGTCCGACGTCGTGGCAATATTATGGCACGAATGCGTATGATTGTGTTGTATGATCTCTCTGCACAAGAACGTGCACTCGTTGTAGGTACGAGCAATCGGAGTGAACTTCTAACAGGCTACGGGACTATTTACGGTGATCTTGCCTATGCATTGAATCCACTTGGTCAACTCTACAAGTCACAGGTATGGCAACTTGCCGAAGCTCTCGGTGTTCCAAAACGAATAATTGAAAAAGCTCCCACAGCAGACTTATGGAGTGGACAGACAGATGAAGGTGACTTAGGAATACAGTACTCAGATCTCGATCGCTTATTGTACTACATGGTTGATAAGAGTACGTCCGATGAGAAACTCGTTGAGATGGGATTTTCTCAGGTGGCGGTGAAAACGATTCGTGCTCGTTATGAAAACAATAAGTTTAAAATGCGACTTCCATTAATTGCACAAATTACTGATCTTCCTACAAATTGAATGGGCAAATTGATGGCTAAACTGCAATCACAATATGTCTGTCAATCGTGTGGTTACATCTCTCCACGGTGGATTGGAAAGTGCCCTAATTGCAATCAGTGGAACACATTTATTGAGGAGGCACCAAAACCTGTTAAAGCGAGCCGTAAATCAGCAGTACCAACACGTTTTGAGCCAGTATCTTTTGGACAAATTGAAGCACAGCAGGTACCACGGGTAAAAGTAGGATTAGATGAATTTGATCGTGTTCTTGGTGGTGGGATTGTTCCAGGGTCACTTATCTTACTCGGTGGTGATCCAGGAATAGGGAAATCGACATTGATGCTGCAAGTTGCTGTGCTCCTTGCCAACAGTAGTATTCTCTATGTTACAGGGGAAGAATCTGTTCAACAACTGAAATTGCGTGCTGAACGATTACACGCTGAGAATGCCAAAAATATTTTACTTCTTGCAGAAACTAACCTTGACATTATTCTCGATATCTTGGAACGTACGCCTCCAGATATTCTTGTTATTGATTCTATTCAAACAATGTACAGACCAGGTCTCGAAAGTGCACCTGGTAGTGTGAGCCAGGTACGTGAATCGACAGCATTGTTGTTACGATTTGCCAAGACTAAGCAAGTACCAGTTTTTCTTATCGGCCATGTGACGAAAGAAGGGGTCATTGCTGGACCACGCATTATTGAACACATGGTTGATACGGTACTTCAATTCGAAGGAGAAGCACACTATTCATACCGAATACTTCGAGCATTAAAAAATCGCTTTGGTTCTACGAATGAAATTGGCATTTTTGAAATGCGTGAAACGGGACTCCATGAGGTTAAAAATCCATCAGAAATATTTCTTTCAGAACGTCACTATGGTACCTCTGGTTCTACTGTTGTTGCAAGTATCGAAGGGACACGACCAATCTTGGTTGAGGTACAAGCCCTTGTTACACCTACAAGCTACGGCTTACCGCAGCGTAACAGCACAGGGTACGATTTTCGGAGGCTCTCGCTTCTTCTTGCAGTACTCGAGAAACGTGTTGGAATGAATCTTGGTCAGTACGATGTATTTGTGAACATCGCTGGTGGGTTGAAAATTATTGAACCTGCAGTCGATCTTGGTGTCGCTGTATCGATAGCATCGAGTTTACGGGATGTTCCTGTTGATTCAACATCTGTTGCTGTTGGAGAACTAGGGTTAAGTGGAGAAATTCGAACAATTAGTCACATCGAGAAACGAATTCAAGAAGCAGCGAAACTCGGATTTAAGAAAATTGTTGTTCCACAGAATAACATGCGGGGGTTGAAACAAAACGGTGATATCGAAATAGTACCAGTTGAGCGAATTGAGAGAGCAATCGAAATACTCTTGGAATAATAAAGGATACTAGCAATGGGAAGAATTGTACCACTTGTCTTGGCAACACGAAACCAACACAAAGCGCGAGAACTACAATCGTTTCTCAGTGATTTAGATTTCAAAGTAATTACGTTGGATGATATACCACAGCACATCGTTCTTGAAGAAACTGGAACGACATTCTACGAAAATGCACTCCAGAAAGCGCGCATCGTATATGATGCAACCAAATTACCATCACTTGCCGATGATTCTGGATTAGAAGTTTTTTTTCTTGATGGACGTCCAGGTGTTTTCTCAGCGCGTTATGCTGGTGTGAATGCAACAGATGAAGAAAATAATATGAAACTATTAAATGAATTACGTGGGGTTCCCAGCGAACAACGCAGAGCACAATTTCGATCTGTGCTTGCATTGGTAGCAAAGGGAATAGAGCAAACAACTGAAGGGATTTGTCTTGGTATGGTTGCAGAGTTACCACGCGGAACAAATGGTTTTGGGTACGACCCATTGTTCATTCCTGATGGGTACTCCTGTACGTACGCTGAATTAACAGCAGAAGAGAAGAATCGTATAAGTCATCGCTCAAAGTCATTTGCTAAAATGCGGGAGATTCTTCTGAAGTACCGAGACACCCTTGAGGCTTCACTCCAGTGGTAGGGTCGTTGCTTGATTAAGTATGCGAATATTGCTATTATGGTTATGATTATACAACGAGGAGAGGTACATAATGCCAAATGGATATCCCAACCTCCAATTTGCTCTTCTTTTCGAAGGGTTATCTGAAGATCAAGTAAAAGCTTCCTTACAGTATTTTCGTGAAGAGACATATGCGCAAGGCACGATGTTGTTCGATGCAAATACACCGGGTGATACAGTCTATGTTGTACTAAAGGGGGCCATACGAATTTCTCGTGTTACTTCGTTTGGTGAAGAAACAACACTCGATATTGTTGGTCCTGGTGAAGTTGTTGGGGAAATGGCATCTATCGATGGTTTGCCGCGCTCTGCACGTGCAACATGTCTTCAGGATACAAGTGCTTTAACCATAAGTAGTTCTAAATTTGAGGAGCTGATTAAAGGAAATCAAACTATAGCGTTTAACCTCTTACGTGAGCTTACAAAACGAATTCGCAAAGCAGATGATATTATAGTACAACGGTTGGAAGAACAAAAAAATGCACTTGAAGCACGGTACCTTCGACTTCATAAGCTCATAGAAGCTAGTAAAAGTATAAATTCAACCCTTGATCTTGATCGTCTTCTAGGAATAATTCTCGAATCCGCAGCCCAAAGTATTGGGGCTGATCGTGGTACACTGTACCTCGTTGATGACATAAAGAAGGAATTGTGGTCGAAAGTATTACAAGGTGAGAACATCGTAGAGATTCGATTACCGTTTGGCAAAGGCATTGCTGGGTATGTCGCAGAAACTGGTGAAACTGTTCTTCTCCCCGATGCATATGCTGATCCACGCTTTAATCCTGAAATCGATAAGAAAAGCGGATATCGGACACGCACAATGCTTTGCACACCCATGCGTAATAAAGATGGTAAGATAATTGGTGTTTTTCAGCTTCTTAATAAAAAATGTGGTGAATTTGATAGCGAAGATGTTGAATTCATTGACGCTCTTTCAGCACATGCTTCGGTTGCTATTGAGAACGCTCGACTTGCACAACAAATGGTTCAGAACGAGCGACTCTCAGCGGTTGGAAGGATGGCTAGTACAATCATTCACGATATTAAAAATCCAATGGGAACGCTGAGAGTGTACGCACAAGTTATGAAGAGAAAATCTGGAAATGAAGAAGCTGCAAAGCTAGCTGATGAAATGATTCGGCAAGTTGACCGTTTTGTCAATATGGCTCAAGAAATACTCGATTTTACTCGAGGTGTTGGTGCTAGTAACTTCCAAATACTAGATTTTGAAAGAGTAATGAATGATGTTCTCAACTTCATTGAAAAAGACCTTGAAAAGAATAATGTACAGCTTATCCGACAGTGTGAATTTACAGGGAAAGTACGGCTCGATCAAGATAAAATAACACGTGTCTTTTACAATATAGCAAGTAATGCCCGCGATGCAATGCCAGATGGAGGAATACTAACGGCATCCACACGTCAAGATGGTCCATTTGTACGAATTGAATTTAAAGATACTGGAATTGGTATGCCTGAGGAAGTGAAGAAAAGAATTTTCGAACCTTTTATGACTTATGGGAAAAAACATGGAACAGGACTTGGAATGTCGATTGTCAAGAAGATTATTGATGACCATAAAGGTACAATTGACATTGAGAGCGAGGAAGGAAAGGGAACAATCGTTATCATTAAACTACCAATAGAACAATAATCCTTTATGTACTGCACAAGGAAAGAAGAAGGGGAATTTTGTGCAAATTAAATCGCTACCCAATCCTATGGGTATAGTACTGTATTCGATCATTGTTTTTGTTATTGCTCTTCTTGTATTTTACCCAGCAACACAGTGCTCATTTACACAGTGGGATGACAACTACCTGGTTACAGAAAACCCTTTAATTCGAAGACTCTCGTTCGAATCACTTGTTAAAATATTTTCAACGTACTCGTTGAATCATTACCATCCTCTTGTTACTCTTTCTTATGCTCTTGAATACAAGTTATTTGGTCTCTCGGCGTACCATTTTCATTATACGAATATACTCCTTCACGCAATAAATTCTTTCATCGTTGTATTCCTAGCGTATACTATAACGAAAAATATTCACGTAGCATTCGTAGTGGGTCTTCTCTTTTCTGTGCATCCTCTTCGTGTGGAATCTGTTGTGTGGATCGCTGAACGAAAAGATGTACTCTGTGCATTTTTTATGTTTCTTTCGATAATATATTACATTCGATATCGTGAACAACAAGTAGTATTTTTTTTCTTAATTGCGCTCCTCTTTTTTGTAGCGGCTTTATTATCAAAAGCTATGGCAGTTACGATTCCGTTAGTGTATATTCTATATGATTACTACAAAGTTGGGAAAATTGAGAAGTCTCAATTCCTTCAAATAATACCACTTATAGCAGTATCAATACTATTTGGTGTTATTGCCGTTCTCGCACAGTACTCAACAGGTACGATGTACAAAGATCCAACGTTGAGTGTTTGGAAGTCAATGTTCCTTGCTTCGTATAGTTATCTCTTCTACTGTTATAAATTCTTTCTCCCTATACATTTGTCACCTGTTTATCCGTATCCAGAGATTGTTGGCGAAGAGTACCCATTTGTTTTTTGGATTTCACCGTTGATTCTCGGGATGCTTGGGTATTGGATATATCGGTATTCTCGTAAAGAAAAAGTTCTTCTCTTTGGAATTCTGTTCTACTGTATAACATTATTACCAGTTGCACAATTGATCCCCGTGGGACGAATGATGGTAGCAGAACGATTTAGCTATGTACCATTATTTGGAGTTATGCTTTTGGTTGTTTACTATGGGTATGGAGTAGTAAAAAGAATTAATGGAAGTGGTGCGAGAAAAATTGTTGGAGTGGTAGTTGTGTGTGTGGTATGTATGTTCTTGATAAAGCAAACACAAGATTATATTCCCGTTTGGTGTTCAGATATTTCACTTTGGAACAGAGTAGTCAATGACAACCCTCTGTATGCTGAAGGATACAACAATCTTGCTGTCTCATATGCACAAGCTGGGATGGATAGCCTTGCTCATAGAATGTTCGCTAGAGCAGTAGAGCTTAATCCGGCTGATGAGCAAATTTACTATAATCGTGGTCTCTATTATTTGCAGCGACAGAAGTATCATGAAGCAATTGAGGATTTTACAACTGTGATTACAATTGCACCATCGAATCTCTTTGCATATATCCTTCGAGGTGATGCCTACTACGAAGCAGGTGCCTATCGGGAGGCATTACATGACTATACAAATGTTCTTTCAGTTGTGCCTCGTGCTGTTGATATCCGGGTAAAACGTCTTCAGGTGTTCAAAAAACTCGGTGATTCAAGTGCTCTCTCAGCAGAAGTACGATTCCTAGATTCTATTGGTGTAAAGCTCGATAGTTTATTTGTTCGGTAAAATTTTGGGAAATATTCGTGCTAACCCAGTGAAACATCGAGAAGCATCATAAGTGCAAAACCAATTAATGCACCGAGCGTTGAAATATCTGTCTGCTGCCCTGTTTGTGATTCAGGAATTAATTCTTCTACAACTACAAAAATCATAGCTCCAGCAGCAAACGATAATGCGTAAGGAAGGATAGGAGTTACGAGAACAACGAGTGCAGCACCAATGATACCAGCAATTGGTTCAACAATACCGGAAAGTTGACCATACCAGAAAGCTTTTATTTTTGAAAATCCTTCACGATATAATGGAATTGAGACTGCTGCTCCTTCGGGAAAATTTTGAATACCAATACCTAATGCGAGGGCTACTGCAGCACCAAACGTGGCAGGAGTCCATACCTCGTGTAGTACACCGAAAGCTATACCAACAGCTAGACCTTCAGGAATGTTGTGGAGTGTGATAGCTAAGATAAGAAGGATACTCCGTTGCCATGATGTGCGAATACCTTCGGCATTGTGAAGTTCAAGTCCCATATGAAGATGTGGGAGTATTCTATCGACAATGTAAAGGAATAGTCCACCCACAGTAAAGCCTATAACAGGTGGTAACCAAACAATGCCACCATGAACACGTTGCATTTCGATAGCTGGTTCAAGCAGTGACCAAAAACTAGCCGCAATCATTACACCTGCAGCAAAACCCAGCATAGCATTGTGGAGTTTCTTATTAAGTGAATGTACGAAGAAAACCGTGGCTGAACCAAGTGCTGTCATTCCCCAAGTAAAAAGGGTTGCCAAGAGTGCTAAGAGAACTGGTGAGAGCATTTTTACGAACTCGAGTTCCATACTATAACGTACCCTTAGAATGAAGGATTTTTAAGTAACATTAATATGTAACATATCGGAATCTTATCTTCCAATAGGCATAATATAGAGCGGGTGCTCGTTTTTCATTAATCTAAGAACTGATGAAACTTGATCATCGAAAAAAGCACCAATGGCAACTGTGTGTAAATTCAACGCTTCTGCTTGAAGATATATATTTTGACTTACATGACCAACTTCCATGTGAACATATTTTACTCCGCGTTCTCCATACTTTTCTGTTGTTCGTTCGTAAATAGCTGTAATAATAAGTGAACATGGAGCTTGAAGAATAGAACTCTGTCGTAAGGAAGCATTGTAGAGATCCTTTCGTTTATCACCCCGTTGTTCTACAATGAGGGAATGTTTACTTGGAACATATCGGTAAATTCCTTGTGAAATTCCTATAACGTTACCAACTACGACGAGGAGTTCTAAAGGATATGTTGCACCTGCTGAAGGAGCAGTTCGCAAACCATCTTGATTAGTTATTCCTTGTCCGGCCCAAAGGAGTTGAGAGAGTTCATCAAGTGTAAGAGGCCTATTCGAAAAATGACGTACTGAACGTCGTTTTTGAAGAACTTCTTCTACTGTGTATGTACCTTTTATTTTGGGTGCTGGCAGTATAATCATTGTATCGTTTTTAATCTGTAAATATGGAGAAGCAGTGAAAAAAAAGAAAGTCGCCATACATGCTACTAATCCAACCATAACCATAGCCCTTCTTTCTCTGTATTTACGTTGAATATAGGAAACTTTCGTGATAGAAACACAGCGAGCAAGCTTGTGTGTATGACAATGCTAAAATGATAAAGATGATATAAAACAAAGAAAGCCCGATTGCATTCGGGCTTTCGTATATTGTAGCGGGGGTAGGACTTGAACCTACAACCTTCGGGTTATGAGCCCGACGAGCTACCAATTGCTCCACCCCGCGATGTTTTTTCCATACTAAATATACGACCTTTTTCCCCCTCAGTCAAGGTTAATGTGGGTAATAATGACCAAGTTTCACCATGTTTTATCCAGCCGAGTTGGATTTTTGAAAATTGAACAGCTCGTTGAAGTCGTTCAATAGGCTCGTTCGTCGGTTCATTGCTTTGGATAAACGTACCCCAATGGATTGGAAAGAAGGTTTTTGCATGGACGTGCTCGGCCATTTGCAATGCTTGTTCTGGAGTGCAGTGATTATGGATCCAAGGGTCATATGCACCAATTGGCATTATTGCACAAGTAACTGTGATATTACGTTCTTTGAAGTATTCTTGGTATGCTGTATCACCACCAAAAAGGATAGTGTGGTTGTTCTTTGTGATGAGGTAGGCATTGAAACTTCTTCCATTCCAGTTACCACGTGATCGATCTTCTTCCCATGGATAGCGCCACCCAAAATGCTGAACACGAAGAGCTTCAATGTATACGCCACAACATTCAGTATGTTCACCCCAATCAAGTTCATGCACAAACTTCCGATTGATATTTTCTAGAACATCGGATGTGTTCTTTGCGGTTATAATAGGAATATCTTTTGGAAACTGTCGAAGTGTTTCAATGTCGAGATGATCCATATGTGCATGTGAGAGAATAATGAGATCGGGTTTCGGAATTTCTTGAACCCTCAATGCTGGCTTGACAAGTCGACGTGGACCAGCTTTAAAAAGGCCAAGGATTTCAATGCCTATTTTTTCAGTTAGTACGGGATCAGTAATGATGATTGTTCCGAAAAAGTTAATAAGCACAGTTGAGTGGCCAATCCATGCCATCGTAATGGTTTCATTGGACCACGAGTGTGGCGTTGGTTTAAGTGGGGAAGGTTTTGTTTCTACAGATTGAAAAAGAAAATCCCACCACGACCGACGTTTCTTCGGTGGCTCTGTTGATTCAGCCAACAAAACAGAAGGAACTATGCTAATTGTTCCAATGTAGTAGAGTGCTTTTCGCCGTGAAACCATCATCGTTTTCAATATAAGATGACTACCATGTTTATGAGGATTCATCCAAATCGTGAGATAGTATCTTCCAAAGTGTTTTGAGGAGTTCTTGAATTCCTTCACCAGAAACGGATGAAAGAAGCAGAGTTGGTATTCCACGACCGAATTTCAGTGCCTTGAGATATTTTTTTGCTTTATCATCGACCGTATCAATTTTCGAAATTGTAACAATTTTCTTTTTCCGTAGAAGTGTTGATTTATATGCCCGAAGTTCATTGTAGAGAATTTCGAAATCGCGTTTATGGTTTTCAGAGAGTGCGTCGATAAGGAAAACTAAAACTCGCGTCCGTTCAATATGGCGAAGGAATTGGATTCCTAATCCACGACCTTCATGGGCACCTTCAATTAGACCTGGAATGTCAGCAACAACGAAACTTTTTCCTACATCGTAGCGAACAACTCCAAGATTGGGAACAAGTGTTGTAAAGGGATAGTCAGCAATCTTTGGTTTAGCAGCAGAAATAACGGATATCAATGTTGATTTCCCAGCATTTGGAAATCCGACAAGACCAACATCAGACAACAGTTTGAGTTCAAGAATAAGCTCCCGTTCCTCACCTTTAGTTCCTTCTTCAGCATAACGAGGTGCTTGATTTGTCGATGTTGCAAATTCGGCATTTCCACGACCACCTTTTCCACCACGAGCGACAATGAGCTTATCTCCATCGTGTGTAAGATCACCAATGACTTTTTTCCTGTGTGCATCTCGAATAACAGTACCACAGGGGACTTTGATAATAAGGTCCTCTCCGCTCTTTCCTTCTTGCTTTTTACCGCGTCCATGTTCTCCGTTCTTTGCTCTAAAAAATTTTTTATACTTGAAATCGAGGAGTGTATTCATATGTTTTGTTGCTTGAATAATAACATCACCTCCATCACCTCCATTACCACCATCAGGCCCACCTTTTGGTACGTACTTCTCATGACGGAAATTGATGCAACCATTTCCACCATCACCTGCTTTGACGATAATGCGAGCTTCGTCAATGAATTGCATAGGAGTTACTTTTTGGTATGAAAATATTCGTAGAGTGTATCGGTAAAGAAAACGGCTTCCTCGCTGAAGGGATCGATATTTCCAAGAAGGTAGAATGAATCAAGGTAGTGTGCAACCTCATCCCATGTGGTGAGTGTTGCAATCTCACTCAGAACATTCAGAAATTTTGTTTCATCTCTCTTGAAGAGAACACGTTGGATGTTGTCGTATACTTTCTTTGGAAACAAAGCCCTCAATTCTTCAAGTTTTTGTGCAAGTCCATTAGTTGTAAAATCATTTTGAATGGTTGAATGTGTAGTGTGTTGGCATTCTGACTTATTCAAGGATGTGCCGGCTTCGGTCGGTTCATCGAAGTGTTGTGATGAGGACTCAATGAGTTCCATGAGTTCTTCATGTGAATCTTTGAAAGCAGAGGGGTCTTTCGGTTCATTGTTTTGAATGGAAATTGAACAATCGATATAAATCGATTCAATAATTTGAGTGAGTTGATCCATTGTTACATATTGATGAGCCTTCACATCGCGTTCAAGTTCGAGGCGTTCTTTAATAGTATCTAATTGTTTATCCTCGAAGAACACTATGGCAGCATTGATTGGAATCGTTAATTCATTCGTCGAAGGTGGAAGTGTAGCTTCGAGGAATGTAAAAAGGGGAGTGAGCATACGCGGAAGTTCCTGTGGAGAGTGAAGTGCTACAATCTCATTATCAATTTTTCTGATGAGTGTTTGAAAATCTTCGTATTGCATCTCAGTAAATCCATGGAGTGTATTGTACCGTTGGATGAAGTATGGAAAGTATGAGTAATCGACGCAGTACTTTAGTTTTGATGCGATGAAGGCTGTAGAAACTTTTCTATTTGAACCAAAAATAAAGTTAAGCAAAGTCCACCGTGGGCGGCAGAGGTAATTGAATTGAAAGTGGACCGATTCATCGAGGAGAGATTCAAATTCACTTTTCGAGAACTGATAGTGCAAAGTGAGTAGTTTATCAATTTGTGCCCGAAGAACGAGAACTTCAGGAATTCCGTAAGGTAATTTCTTTGAGTAGTATTCGTGTGCGCGTTCCTGACGGAGTATTTTTTCTACCTCAGCATGAAAGTACGCTTTGATGGAAGGGTGAATTGCTGCTTTAAGTATTTGTTTTAATTGTATTACATCATCTTCACCAATCGTCCTTGTGCGGACAACATTGATAATTGTTTCAATTTCATGCTCGAAAATGTATCCCACGCTTGAACCTATTTAATTCCCATGATTGTTTTTACACGTTCAATTTCTTTCTGAGCAGCAATTTTGAATTGTGAGTCGGATTCTTTGCGGTCGACGATTTGCTTGTACATTTGTATTGCTTTTTCTGGATTACCAAGTTTTTCATATGATTGTCCGGCCATGTAATAGGATGTAGCAATCCAATCTACTTTTCCGATCTTTGAAACCAGATATGGGACCTTTAAGAATTCAAGTACAGCTTGTTGATACTCACCTTTTAAGTAATAACATTCACCTATGTAGTATCGCAGCTCAGCTTCGAGATCGTTGTTTCCGGGAACAATAAGACTCTGGAAGTGAAATATTGCTTGTTGGTAATACCCGAGCTTTTGGTATAGTAAACCGATATCGATTTTCTTATCGATTATACCAGGATCAGTTGGATAGGTTTCTATGTACTTTCGCGTAAGCTCAAGTGCGGCATCGTACATTTCCATTTGTTTGTATGTAAGAATTAAGTTGCTCATTGCAAGTGGAATGAGGTCTGAGAATTGGTCTTCGGTATTGAGGATAGTACGGTAATGCTGGGCTGCTTGTTCCCACTGTTCCATTGCATAGTATGCATTCCCTAAACTCAAACGAGTTTTTGGAACGATTGAACTCTTTGGGTATAATTGTACAATGGAATCGTAGAGAGCAACTGCTTGTTGGAGTTTCCCATCGGCTTCATAAATTCGTGCTTTCCAATACAAAGCTTCTGGAACGACTGATGTTTTCGAATATTTCTTTGTAACATTCTCGAAGTATTGGAAAGCAACGGGGTATTTTTCTTTGCGCATGAAGTATGAGCCTCGTTCAAATTCAAATTGTGCAAAGAACTGTTCTTGTTTTGGATAGTTCTTTTGGAATTCTCCAGCACGTTTATTAGCCTCATCAAGTTTATCGAGTCGGAAGAGACTGCAGACAATGGCACCATCAATGATAGTTCTCAAACTGTCATTAGTATTTTGTTTCTGGGCTTCAAGGTAATTTGTGAGCGCTTCATCGTACTTTCCGGCATTAAAAAGGAGTTGTGCTGTTTCGTAGGCAATATTTGATTGTTGTCCAGTAGATTTTGAACTGATTGATGCACTTTGTTTTAAGTAAAAGGTTGCTCTCTCAACATCGCGTGAATTCCGTGCAAGTACAGATAGGGTTAAGAAGATGCGAGCTGTTCGATCTGAGTGTGTATCGTATGTAACGTATTGTGAGTATGCCCGGTGTGCTTCAATCGTTTTTTTGAGAGAGTCATAACATACTGCGATTCCGTAGAGCGACTCGAGCAGCTCTGTTCTGTAGCGAAGCAATGTGTATGGGGAGGTGAGTATCGTGTCCCTTATCATTGTATAGAGGCGAAGTGCACGAGAGAACTCACGGGCACGGATATTTGTTTGAGCATCTAAAAGTTGTAATTCAAATAACGAAGTAGTGTATGAGTAACGTTCTCGTAATTTTGTGATAGCATTACGAGCGTTTTCAAGCTTCATTCCATCAAGGTAGTACTGAATAAGGGAGCGAAGAGTTTTGGCACTGTATGGGTGATTCGGAAATTGTTCAACGTACTTCGCAAAAATAAGTGCAGCAGAATCTTTTTTCCCAAGGCTCAGGAGAGTTACTCCTAATTGGTAAAGCGCTGTTGGGTAATGTGGAGATAAGGGATATTGCTGGCAAATGAGTTTAAACGTACTCATTGCGTTTTCAAAATTTTGATTCTTTACATACGCAGTTCCAATTCGAAGAAGTATATCATCAATACCATCTGTTGAAGAGAGTTGATCGAGAGAGCGAGCTATATTTACTAATTCAGGAGTACTTTTTGCTTGTTCTACCTTGTAAGTGAACGATGCTATCCTAGCTTGTGGTGCATATGGTGAGGATGGGTATGAATAAAGCAGGGAGTCGTAGAAAAGAATGGCCTTTTGTATATACTGCAACCCTTTTTTCGACGTAACCCCCTCTTTCAATGCTTGGAGTTCATATGAACGTGCTACCATAAAAAGTGTTCGTTGTTTAAGTGTATCGGGCAAACTCAAGGAGAGAGTGTGTGTGAATTGATGTGCAGCACGTAGGTAGTCCTTTAAATCATCAAAGTAAATTTCACCGAGTCGAAATGCAAGTTCACCTTGTGGTCTTTGAGTGATTACATCTCCAACAAGTGCTGCTAATTTTTCTATTCCAGATGTTTTCTTTTCATATTCAAAAGTTTCAATGTACCATTTTTGATATGCAGCACGCTCACTAAGTTCACTTGCCGGGTATTCTATAAGAATTTTATCGAAAGTTGCTAGTGCAGCATCGTAGTGCCTGAGCATTTGTTGAGCAAGGCCGAGTGTGTAGAGTGCTTCATCAGCAAGAAAAGAATGTGGTTTTGTTCGTAGTATCCAATCACAAAAGTCGATAGTAGTGTAAGGAGTTCGTAATTCATTGAGTGCAAGTTGTGCTCCTTCAAGACTTAATTGAATTGTTAAGTGATCTGAAGGATAATGTGTTTGGAGAAGTTGGAGAATGCGGAGTGCTTCTGAGTATTGTTTTGTAAAACGAGCGAATTTGTATCCCGCCACGAGTGCAATATTCATTGTCGTTGAGGTTGTTGTATCGTTGTAGAGTCGGCTGTAGCATTGGATAGCTGTGATTGTATCGCCAATGAGTTCAGCTACCAGGCCATTGAAGAAAAGAGCTTGTTGGCGCCACTTGCCAGGAATTTCAGCTGCTTTAGAAAAATAGATGAGCGCATTCCTGTAATCTTGAGTGCGGATGTGTGAATAAGCAAGTTCAAGAGCTGCACGTTGCTTGAGTAATTGAGGGACTTGCGGTATCTCCAAGATTTTTTTCCATTGGGTTCTTGCTCCATCAACGTTACCGTATGATTCGTGAAATGTACCAAGTTCAACGAGAGCTTCATTGTATGCATCTGTTAGTGTGTACTTTGTGGTAATTTCTGAGAGAGCGGAGTAGGTTTCAGGTAAATTACCAAGAGCACTGAAGGCCTTACTCAAGGTTAAGAGTGCTTGCGCTTTTAGTGATTGTTCATTCGTTGCAGAAAAGACAGTACGGCACTCTTGAATTGCTTCGTTGAAGTACTTGTCATGAATGAGTAACTCAGCAAGTTTTAATCGGGCTGGAAGGGTTTCCGGCGTTGTGTATTCACGAGTTAGAGTCGTTAGTGTACGACGATAATTTTCAGTATCCGAGAGTGTTTGGTAGAGCTCAGAAGCTCGATACAAAGCAACAGGTGCATGCTTACTGTGCGGATGGAAAGTTTTAACTCGTTCATATGCAAGAGCAGCTTCCTGAAGCCTTCCACTATTGTAGTAACATTCTGCAACGTTCAACCAGGCTTCTGGTGCTTTTGGGTGCTCGGTATAGAATAGGGCAAAGTTTTGGAAAGTGTTTTTTGCTTCATCATACTTCTTTAATTTCATCTGTGTTAACCCAAGGTAGAATTGCGCTTCGATACCTTGCTGAGTGGTTGGGTATTGTTTGATAAACCGTTGGAATTGTTCGTATGCAAGATCGTACAGTTTATCGTTGTAAAGACTTACTGCGAGTTTAAAATCTGAGTTTTCCTTCGTATCCTGTCCAGCAAGGATTGAAGGAACAAGAATGAGTATGAAAAAGCAACATTTTTTCATCAATAGAAAATGTACCCAATAATTGTTCGTTTCGCAAGAAACACTACATTCTGTAGTACGTTTAATCTACAGAACATAGGAGTTACATGTTCAGACTTAAGTTGATTGCTTTTAACGGTATTCATCAGAAAAGTAACTTCCAGTTCAAAATTTCTTGTTTCAACGGTTTGCCAGCGGAGTATAGTGAAACAGGCAGTGCGTTGAGAAGAACTCGAGCCTAACCTTATTCCTCACCCAAGTGAGTAGACAAAGTGAAATAGTTGAATAGTATTATAAGTTTTTATATTTTACTAGAAAACGGAGAGCTGGCAGAATGGCTAATGCACCGGTCTTGAAAACCGGCGGCCCAAAAGGCCTTGGGGGTTCGAGTCCCTCGCTCTCCGCTACTGTCGCACCAAACTCTTTTTATACCCACAGACATTTTCCCAAAAATTACTTATAATTGAATCGAGTGATATAGTAAGTATCAATTCTTGAATCTATGCTCAATTACATCTGGACTTTTTTAGTTCTTGTATCGCTGGTTGTGGCTATCGGGTACGATCTTTATGACGAGGTATTCGATACGTATCGTAATGGGAAAGAGTTCTCAGTAACAATATCGCTCACTGATCAATCATCGAGTGGCCGTTTTAGGGGTATTGCTCACGTTACTGCTGAATACTACAACGCTCATTATGGAAAAAATGTGTTAGCGCATAATATGGATATTCCAATTCAATGCACAGTAGATTCAGTTGGCAATGGGACCTTTCAGCTTTTTCTCCCAGAACAAGCACCACAGCCATGGTTGACCATGGCAAAATATTCACCCGTGAAAGGGAGTTTACTTGGTGTGATATCCAGAGTGCGCTTCGTAGGTACTCATCGAGAGGCTCATGCTGTTCTTTGTTTTGAACCGACGCACTTCGTCAAAATGCGAAGTGTAACGCAAGCTGCTATTGATTTTGTGGTAACGGCAGTTGAAATCGCATTGGGACTCATTGGGGTAATGGCTCTCTGGCTTGGTTTGATGAAAATCGCTGAAGTAGCTGGACTCTTAACGTTTATTGCAAAGATTCTTAAACCTCTCACCCGAAAGCTGTTCCCAGATATTCCCTCAGATCATCCTGCAATTGCCGCAATCCTTATGAACACCGCTGCTAACATGCTTGGGCTAAGTAATGCAGCGACACCACTAGGGTTGAAAGCAATGGAAGAGCTCAATAAGCTCAATCCACAACAAGGAATAGCTACGAATGCAATGATTACGTTCCTTGCTATTAATACAGGAGGACTTGTGCTTATTCCAGCTACGGCAATTGCTGTACGAGCTGCTGCAGGGTCATCAAATCCTGGAATCATCATTGGTACTTCAATAATAGGAGCATTATGTGCTACCATTGCAGGTGTTACGGCGTCAAAAGTGCTTCAACGATTTTCACGATACAACAATGAGATAACGAATAATGAAAAAGAGAAGTGAATATGGACGTGGTCGTGAAGAATAGTATTACTATACTATCTATCATTGCAATTCCACTTGTGATTGCTCTATTTATTTTGTGGGCGCTTGTGAAAAGAGTACATGTGTACGAAGTATTTGTTGAAGGAGCCAAAGAAGGATTTACAACCGCCGTGCGGATTATTCCCTATCTTGTGGCAATGCTTTTCGCAATCGGAATGTTTCGAGCAAGTGGTGCAATGGATATTTTTGTAATGGTTCTATCGCCACTCACAAATCTTATTGGTATGCCTGCAGAAGCACTTCCAATGGTATTGATGAGGCCTCTGTCTGGAAGTGCATCACTTGGGTTGATGTCTGAGATTATGAAAACACATGGACCAGATTCTTTCATTGGGGTGTTAGTATCAACAATGTATGGGAGTTCAGAAACAACGTTCTATGTACTAGCTGTGTACTTTGGTGCTGTCAACATACGCAAAACTAGGCACGCAGTACCAGTTGGTATTATTGCCGATGTTTGTGGAATGCTTGGAGCTCTTATCATCTGTAAAGTACTTTTTGGTATTCTTTAATCTCTTGTAGGAGCAGACAATGGTCATAAAGAAATGTACAGCTCTTTTCCTTGGGTGGTATTTTCTAGCTGGTAGTTGTTTAGCACAGGATCAGGATGGAATAAAATCATCTCTAGGATCATTACCTGTTGGTATTGGTGCTACGTTTGTTGATGGAGAAATGTATTATTTGCTGAACGTTACTCCTGAGGTTGCTTTTGGACATTTTGGATGTGGATTGGACTTAAACCTTCGTTTTTCAAAGAATGGAAAAGTGCGAGCAGAGTACAAGAACTTCGGAGAATATCTGCGTATAATTCGATATGTCCGATGGGCTCAGAAAGGTGATCCATTCTATATTCGTGTTGGTTTGTTGGATTACGCCCAATTGGGCCATGGTTTTATTCTTTACAACTACAAAAATACAGCGAGTTACGATTTGCGGAAAGTTGGAATGGAACTCGATGTTAATTTCGATAAGTTTGGGTTCGAATCAGTTATCAGTGATTTTGCTCACGCTGGTATTGTTGGGATACGGGGCTATATCAAACCATTGAAGTTTACATCGTTGGAAACTATTCCTGTCATCAATAATTTTGAAATTGGAGCTTCAGTTGTTAGTGATTGGAACGATAATGCAAATAAGACCTATTCAAATCCAACGAATAGCGGTGCGTTGTCGATCTTCGGATTCGATTTAGGGCTGCCGCTGCTTTCATATCGAGTTATGAAATCAACACTCTACATTGACTACGCAAAAATAATTCACTATGGGAGTGGTTCAACTCTTGGTATTGATTTCCATTTTTCAGGCTTAGGGCTTTTAGCTGTTAATGCAAAATATGAGCGTAGATTCATTGGGGCTCAATTTATACCATCCTACTTTAATGCTCTCTATGAACGTGAACGTTATGCTGTTCTCCCACCATCTTTACCTGGAGTTTTTCAATTTACAAGTAAAGCAGAACAGTTGCGAACAACTGGCTCGAGTCATGGTTACTATGGTGAATTGCTGATTTCAGTGTTAAATACCGTCACTATTCTTGGTGGCTATCAAGCCACACTTGGTATAAAAAACGCAGGGATTTTTCATGCTGAGTTCAATGTTTCAGATGTAATTCCATCGTTCGTTCTTAGTGCTGGATATGATAGAAAAAATATTGGACAGCTACTGAAGTTGGATGAAAATTCACTTCTCTACGCTGAGATCGGTTATAAACCAATACCGTTTATGGTGGTATCAACAGTATACCAATGGACTTGGACAAGAAATCCAGTTGGCGTGTACAAAACACAACGTCGCATAGAACCGAAGGTAAGTTTTGTGTATAATTTCTAGAGATACCGATGGAAATCATAAAAGTGAATATTATTCGACTCCGTCCTGAGGACGATGATATACCATTCCCGCTCTATGCCACGGAGGGCTCAGCGGGAATGGATATTTGTGCTGCGGTCCAATCAGAGTTAACAATTGGTCCTGGCGAAACAGTACTTGTTCCAACAGGATTCGCGATTGAATTACCAATCGGATACGAAGCACAAATACGTCCACGAAGCGGATTGGCAATAAAACATCAGATTGGTATTTTGAATTCGCCTGGGACAATCGATTCCGATTACCGTGGTGAGGTAAAAATTATTCTTACAAATTTTGGGAAGAATCCGTACACTATACGTCGTGGGGATAGGATTGCTCAAATGGTTGTAAGTAGGTTCAGTAGGGTTGAATGGAACGAAGTGAAGGAGCTTACAGAGTCGACCCGAGGTACGGGTGGGTTTGGTCACTCTGGAATTTCATTAAGTAAGTAGGAATGGCTAAACAACAAGTTAAAATGCAGAAAGAACTTGGTAGTACAGAGCGTGAGATTCGCTTCGATTCATTATTTTCAATGCTTGGTCGGATCGAAGTTGTTCAACTCGTTGGTGCAGTGCTCTTATTGTTGGTACTTATCTACACCATTTCTGAAATACTTTCACCATTCCTTGTTTTAGGAGCAATTGTTTTCGTGCTCTATCCGTTAAGACGCTATGTTCTTGCTCGAAATATCATGTGGCTCTCGATTGTGTTATTTTCACTGTGGTTCCTCAATTCCATAGCGAACATTCTTGCTCCTTTCATTATATCTTTCATTTTCGCATACATGCTAAATCCAGTTGTAAATTGGTTTCAACGAGTAGGTGTTGCCCGATGGATAAGTTCGCTTATCCTCATTCTTCTTTTCATTGGGATTGTAACATTGGTAATCTTTTTTGTTGTCCCAATTGCTTTAACCCAATTGGAAGGAGTGCTGGCAGCAGTAGCAAAACTGTTAAATGAATACAGAGAAATGCTCTGGAATAGCGACTTTATACGAATCTTAGAGCGATACGGTATTTCTGCGAAAGAAATTCGAAGTACATTTGAACGGCAGTTAACACCACGTTTTGAAGATATTGTTAAAGCAGCAGTTGCTGGATTAGGTTCATTGATGTCGAGCATTAGTGCGTTCATTACACAAATCTTTTACATAATTATTATTCCTTTCCTAACGTTTTACTTTTTAGCAGATTTTCCGCTAATTAGTGAGCGATTTCAGAAATTGTTTCCTCGACATACCAGAGATCGTGTGGTTGACTTTCTCGGGAAAGCTGATGAGCTCATAGGACATTACTTACGTGGTGTATTACTTGTTGCACTTTTTCAGGCAATAGCTGTTGCAGTATTTTTCTCGATTATAGGTATAAAATATTCTCTGCTCTTAGGTTTGTTAGCTGGGGTCTTTGACCTTATTCCATACTTTGGTTTAGTTGCCATCCTTATACTTTCAGCAGTGGCAGCGTTATTCAGTGATCCTCCCATACTGTTGAAATTGGCATTTGCCGTTGGGACGATCGGTTTCCTCCATATTATGGAGGTTACACTTCTCTCACCGAAAATTGTCGGCAGTAAAGTTGGCCTTCATCCCTTACTTATTATTCTTTCGTTGCTTGTCTTTATGTACTTCTTGGGATTTGTAGGACTCCTTATTGCTATACCCATTACCGCTCTTATTCTTCTTTTTATTAAAGATTGGGAAGATCGCAGAAAGGGAAAACTCCCTCAATATAGAACCCCTATGTAATTTATTGTATATGTCAGGAATTCTTTACCTTGTAGCTACTCCGATTGGAAACTACGACGATATGACTCTTCGAGCTGTTCGGATTTTGAAAGAAGTTGATCGTGTCATATGCGAAGAACGGCGTGAAGGAATTCGTTTACTGCGACACTTCGGTATCGAGAAAGAAATAGAAGAACTCAATGAACACAATGAGCGGGAAATAACACCTGTGCTTATCAATTCCTTAAAGAATGGAGTGACTCTTGCGTTAATTTCGGATGCTGGAACACCCGTTTTTGCTGATCCAGGATTTGAACTTGTACGCCTCGCCAGTAACGAAGGAATCCGTGTTGTTCCTATTCCCGGCGCGTCGTCGTTGCTCCCTGCACTTGTTGCTTCTGGATTTGTTATTGATCGTTTCGTGTACCAGGGATTTCTTTCGCCAAAGCGTGAAGAACGTATACGTGAACTTCAGGAATTAAAGAAAGAGAGACGAGCAGTTGTTGTGATGGATACGCCGTATCGACTAGTACAATTACTTCGGGATATTGCAGAGGTATACGGGGAAGAACGAAGAGTATGTGTAGCATTCGATCTTACAATGACTTCGGAGAAATTTTACTACGGTACTGCCACTCAGATTTATAAAAAACTTTCAACACTCAACCACAAGGGAGAATTTGTAGTAGTGATTGAAGGAGTGCGGTAGTGCAAAGGACCATACCTATTTATAACCATCCTACCTTTTTATACCACGAGAACGTATACTGTAATCCGTTGTAAACGGATGTGGTCGTGTGGTAGCCAATATGATCGTAGATTTTCTGAGGGTTACATACCCAATGTTTTTGAAGGAGGTCTTTTGCTTTTTCTATGTTGAATGCAACTGGTTTCGGTCCAAAGTATGAGAAGAACTGTGTAATTCCAGCCATTGAGTACACAAGGCCTTTGGGGAGGTAGAGAGGAATTTTTTTCTTACTTATGAGTGTTGCAATATAATCAATAAGGGAGGAGAAGGTAAAAATAGTACGGTCCGCTACAAAGTAGGTTTCGCCAATTGTTTTCTCTGATACGGTTGCTTGATAGATTGCTTCAGCGAGATCGGGTCCGTAGATGAGACTTACTGTTTTTTCTCCGGAACCAAGGATAGGTTTAAAACCACGAGCCACCCACTTAAAGATTTCAAGAATATCAGTATCACGTGGCCCATACACAGCAGATGGACGCAAGATAGTAATTGGCAATTTATTCATCGCTTTTTTACAACGGTATTCAGCTTCGAGTTTTGATTTTCCATACGTCGTTATTGGGTGGCATGGAGAGGTTTCGTCGAGAGGTATACCGTTCTTGCTCGGGCCAGCAACACTTTGACTACTTATGTATGTGAACTTTTTGATGTTCGTATGGTGAAGTGCAATGTCAAGGAGATTTTGAGTTGCTACAACATTCCCTTGAAAGTACTCACTCCGCTTTTTAGCTTTTGTGACCCCTGCAATGTGAACGATGTATTCCACATCTTTGATTTTTATCTCCAAAGAGTTGGGCTTTAGAAGATCACCGGTAATAACTTCAACGGGTAGCCCCTCAAGCCAGCCAAGTGAAGTATGGTGAGGACGAATAAGGCAAACAACCCTCCACTTATGCGCTAAGAATTTTTCTACAGTGTGGCTACCAATAAACCCTGTAGCTCCTGTTATGAGTACTTTTGGAATAACGTCTTCTCCTTCCTGCGTAGATTATTTCTCTTCGTTGACTTT
Organism: Bacteroidota bacterium; assembly: GCA_026416125.1. Taxonomy (GTDB): domain Bacteria; phylum Bacteroidota; class Ignavibacteria; order UBA10030; family UBA10030; genus JAOAFT01. The sequence continues at coordinate 36,058 of JAOAFT010000010.1, read as the reverse complement.
CTTTGCTTAATAAAGTATATTCAAAAAAGTTTTGAGAAGCAAAGTGAAGGTTTTACCAAAAAGAAAGGAGATACAGTTGGATTTATTCGATAAGTGCTATGCGTTTACACGGGCGGACGAAACAAGAGCAAAGGGGTACTATCCATACTTTCATCCAATTGAGGGAAGTGAAGGTCCAGTCGTTACAATTGAGGGACGACGAATCATTATGGCAGGCTCAAACAATTACCTTGGACTTACAGCGCATCCAAAGGTAAAGGAAGCAGCAATCAATGCCATAAAAAAGTACGGTAGTGGATGTTCGGGTTCACGATATTTAACAGGTACACTCGATTTGCATGTTGAACTTGAACACCGTCTTGCAAAGTTTTTAGGAAAAGAAGCATGTCTTCTCTATAGTACCGGGTTCCAAACAGCACAAGGAATAATTCCAGTCTTAGTACAGAAAGGAGAGTATGTTATTTCTGATAAAGATAACCATGCAAGCATTGTAGCGGGCACGCTCGTTGCAGCAGGTATGAATTCATTTGTGAGCGATGAGCCTAATATCATACGGTACAAACATGGAGATATGGAGCACCTTGAGAGCGTTATTTCAAAGCTTCCAGTCGATGCTGGAAAGCTCATTGTTACCGATGGTGTTTTTAGCACTTCAGGTGAAATAGTTGACTTACCGTCAATTATAACAATCGCACGGAAGTACAATGCACGTGTGATGGTCGACGATGCTCATGCAATTGGTGTGATTGGAAAAGGTGGTCGTGGCACTGCAAGTCACTTCAATTTAGTAAATGAGTGCGATTTGACCATGGGTACGTTTAGCAAAACCTTTGCCTCTCTCGGTGGATTTGTTGTAGGAGATTATAAGGTAATTGATTATCTTAAACACAACGCGCCAGCGTTGATTTTTAGTGCCAGTCCAACACCTGCCTCCGTTGCAGCAGCTTTAGCAGCTCTCGATATTCTTGAATCTCAACCAGAACTCATTGATAAGCTTATGTACAACGCTCGTACAATGAGAAAAGGTTTGAGAGAGATGGGGTATACTGTGACAGATCATGATTCTGCAGTTGTACCCGTTATCATTGGAGATACAGAAAAAGTATTACGGATGTGGAAAGCACTCTTCGATGAAGGAGTGTTTGTGAATGCCTTTATTCGTCCAGGAGTGCCACCTGGTTTAGAAATGTTGCGGACGAGTTACATGGCTACGCATGAGGATCACCACCTCCAGCAAATTCTCGATGCATTTAAGAAAGTCGGTAAGAAGGAGGGGGTTATTTAAGGAAAGATATTGAATGGGACCAATTCAAATTCGTAAAGTAACAACGAAGCACGATGTTCGTGCTTTCATCCAATTTTTATGGACAATTTACGCGAATAATCCTTATTGGGTACCACCCCTTCTTGCCGATCGTCGGAAAATTATCAACAAACAAAGAAATCCCTTCTACAAACATGCTGATGCTGAATTTTTCATTGCTGAGCGTGATGGTGTTATGGTTGGACGGATTGCTGCAATTATTAATTACAACCATAACAAGGTACATAATGAAAGTATGGGATTTTGGGGATTCTTTGAATGCATTCCAGATCAAGATGTCGCAAATGCGTTGTTCGATACGGCAAAAGAATATGTAAAAACACGAGGAGCAACAGCATTCCGGGGTCCTGTTAATCCCTCAATCAATGATGATCTTGGTTTGTTAATTGATGGCTTTGATAAAAGTCCAGCTATCATGATGCCCTACAATCCGGCGTACTATATTCACTTGGTTGAACGTTACGGTTTTAAGAAAGTGAAGGATCTTTATGCGTATCAACTTAATCAAGATGAAGTATATTCAGATAAACTTGAGAGGGTGTATAACATAGTAAAAGAGAGGCAAGAGGTTACCTTCCGTACGTTAGACATGAAACATTTTTACGACGAAGTTGAACGAGTAAAGCATATTTATAACAAAGCATGGGCACGGAACTGGGGTGCTGTCCCAATGACCGATGAGGAAATGGATGCTCTTGCAGCTGACTTGAAAATGATTGTGGTCCCAGAGCTTGTTATTTTTGCAGAACGTAAAGGTGAACCAATTGGTTTTGCATTAACCTTGCCCGATATTAACATCGTACTGAAGTATAATAAGCATGGCTATCTCTTGCCCGCAATATACCATTTGTTGACGAAAAAGAAAAAAATTAACGCAGCTCGAATTATGGTTCTCGGAGTATTGCCAGAATACCTCAAAACTGGCGCAGCTGCCGCGTTGTTCTATGAGACAGCAATACGTGCAAAGAAGCTGGGAATTTACTATGGCGAGGCGAGTTGGATTCTTGAAGATAATGAACCAATGATACGTGCTGCTGAAGCACTGAATGCGAAGATCTATAAGCGATATCGTGTGTATGAAATGCCATTGTAGGAGAAAAACGTTCTATGCCAATTGAAAAAGTTGATAAAATTTGGATGAATGGTTCTTTTGTAAACTGGGATGATGCAAAAATTCATGTGCTTTCCCACGTTGTGCACTATGGATCAAGTTGGTTTGAGGGAATTCGCTGCTATCATACCAAAAAAGGATCTGCAGTGTTTCGGCTCGATGCGCATCTCAAGCGATTGTACGATTCTGCTAAAATATATCGGGCTCAAATACCATACACAATTGAAGAGTTGACAGAAGCAGTGCTTGAAACAATTCGAGTAAACAATTTGAAAGAATGCTACATTCGCCCGGTAGTCTATCGAGGGTATGGTGAAATTGGTGTAAATCCATTAGGGTGCCCTGTCGACGTAGCAATTGCTGTTTGGAGGTGGGGCGCGTACCTTGGAGCCGAAGCATTAGAGAATGGAATCGACGTGTGTACGTCATCGTGGCACAGACCGGCTCCTGGGACATTTCCGACGATGGCAAAAGCTGGTGGAAATTACTTAAATTCCCAACTCATTAAAATGGAAGCACTTGCTAACGGGTATGCTGAGGGAATTGCTCTTGATGCGTTTGGAACAGTCAGTGAAGGAAGTGGCGAAAACATCTTTGTAATTCGGGACGGTGTTCTTTATACCACACCATTTGCTTCAGCAATTCTTCCTGGAATTACCCGATCAAGTGTCGTTACTATTGCAAAAGAATTGGGATATTCTGTAATTGAAACACAAATACCACGAGAAATGTTGTATATTGCTGACGAAGTTTTCTTTACAGGAACAGCAGCAGAGCTAACGCCTATTCGTTCGATTGATAAAATTGTTATTGGAACTGGGAAAGCTGGTATGATTACAAAAGCGCTCCAACAAGCTTTTTTTGATATTGTTCACAATGCTAACGATACCCATGGCTGGTTGACCTTTGTATAAGACCTCAGTACATTCATGTGAGATTATGATAGCCGAAAAAGAACACGTCTCAAGCTCGTTATGGCAGAATATATTCTCAGCCCGAATGATTAAGAAGGGCTCAGTTGAGGAAATCTTAAGTAAAGTTCCATCGTTTGCAGAGCTGACTTCGCGGGAATTAAAGGAGGTTGCGGCGATTGTTCACAAACGAGAGTATCTGCGTGGGGAGCCTGTTTTTTACCAAGGTGACCCAGGGCTTGGGATGTACATAGTGCAGAAGGGAGAAGTTTCAATAACACTTACCACAAAGGAAGGTAAAACAGATGAAATAGCTGTGCTAGGAGAGGGAGATTTTTTTGGTGAGCTTGCACTCATTGATGAAGCTCCTCGTTCTGCAAATGCTGTGTGTAGAACAGATTGCTTACTTATTGGATTCTTTCGTCCTGACTTGTTTGAACTCATCGAAAAGAAACCATCATTAGGAATAAAGATAGTTCTTAAGCTTGCAGAGATAGTTACGCAACGATTGCGACGTACAGACGAGGAATTATCACGGTTGCGATCACAACTCGAACACTACAAACATATGGAGGAGGAGTCAGAGCATGGCAAAACAAAAGGTCGTGCGCGTTCGAAAAAAGGGGACACAAACGAAACAACGAAAAGATAGTGCTAACACTCGAAAAGAAACCCAGATATCCATTCAAAAAATTTTAGTACCGATTGATTTTTCTGAACATTCAAAACAAGCACTAGAATATGCCATCCCTTTTGCACAACAATTCCATGCATCGATAGATTTACTCTACGTAGTTGAACCGACCGTTTACCCTGCCGATTTTAGTTTTGGTCAAATCGGATTTCCCAATATAGAAGATGAATTACGAAAGCGAGGTGAAGAAGAACTTGAGAATTTAATAGCTAGAAAGATCGGAAAACGGGTACAATCGCAAAAAGTTATTAGAGTAGGAAAACCCTTTTTTGAAATTATTCAATACGCGCGTGAGGAGGCTATTGACCTTATTATTATTGCTACCCATGGTCATACGGGTGTTGAACACGTTCTTTTTGGAAGTACAGCAGAAAAAGTTGTCCGTAAAGCTCCCTGCCCAGTGCTTGTAGTTCGTTCCGGGGAACGACAGTTCATTCAAGTCTCGTAGTACGACGAAGAGAGGGGAAAGTAAAACACATTGTGGGGATCTATGTTTAACTATCAATATGGAGGGCATTCTATGCGATTTAATCGTTTTACACTTCTCATCCTTGGTATTCTTTGTACTTACCTTGTTGGGTGTGACAAGGATGATAACAATCCTGTCGTTGTGGAGTCATCGAAGTCATCATTACCAACATACGAACCGAAGGGAACAATAACTGGTTTAATTAAAGATGCTTGTACTAACCAAGCAATTAAAGGAGCCGTACTTTCGTTATCGTACAGTGGTTCTGTACGTTCGGTAAAGTCAGATGATGCTGGTCAGTTTTCGTTCGATAACGTTCCTGCAGGACAATTCAAGGTCATAAATGGGTCAACTGTTGCTACAGGCACATATACTGTCACAGCTTCCCTGGTCGATTATAACAAATCTGTAACCGATACGACAAAACGATACCGCGATTACTACTACAGTACCGTTACCATTACATTCACATCATTAGTTCCAGGTGATTCCCTTGGCGTAAGTGGATTAGTTGGAAGTGTTATTTTTAATATTTCTCAACTCAATACAACGATCGTTGGTCAAGTTGTTGATAAAGACATGAAACCTGTTGCTAATGCACGAGTATTCCTCTATGATCAATCTATTACACCGGGTGTCATCTTGAAACAAGCGTTAACAGATGAAAAAGGAAGGTATAAGTTTAGTGGTGTTGATAATGGAATTACTGTGAATATACTTGCTCAAAGCAGTGACGCTAAATATGAAGGAAGCATTCCTGCACCATTTAACATTCCCTGTAATTTAATCTATGACTCACTTCGTGCATTTGTGAACGCCGAAAGAATTCAACTTCGGTGGGCAAACAATGTTGCTCCTTATGTCATTAATATTTCACCCCAAAATAATGCAGATGTATCTCCAACAAACCTTATCATTACTTACACGTTTTCTGCGCCAATTAAACAAACACCTTACACACGGACAGACCTTGGTAAAGGCCATGGAACCATCGTTGATGATATTGTTGTGTCTTACAATGGAATGAAGAAAACAGACGGTGTTGTCTCAGCTCAACTTGCATGGAATTCAACGATGACAGAATTGACAATTCAACCAGCTGGTTTAGTGGGATCAGCCCGATATTCAGTCGATGTTCGAACTGCTTTACCCAAACTTCAAGATGAAGCTGGTTTAGCAGTTGTCAATAATGCAAGTATTGTTGGTGATTTCGAGGTATTGAACTTTACAACAACAGGGGCGTCTCCAATTCCAGCGGCACCTGTTTTGAAACGGATCATTGCACCCACACTGAACTTTGGTAATCTTGACTTTTCTGGAGGTGTCGTACGGTTGGAATGGAATGCAGTAGAACATGCTCGTAGTTACAATCTCTATCGTCAGATTGGTGATGGTCCATTCGAGCGAATCCATGAAAATGTATTTTCTCTTTACGATACTAATAATACAGGGCCACTTGTGTTTCCAAAAACCACACAGCCACTTTGGGCTCATACAGTTAAGTATCAAGTACGAGCTGTAAGTAAAGATCTAGTAGAAGGTCCTGCAAGTAATACTATTACAATAAGTGATAATGTTCAACCAGCTCTTATAACTGTACAGGCCACAGCATTTGGGACTCAACGGTATCAACTGAGGATGCAATTTTCTGAGCCACTAAAACTGGAACCGTCGGAAAATATTGCGAACTATTTGATAGAAAACACTGATACTGTCCAATTTACGAAAGAAAATGCCGTTTACCTCGGACACAATGCAGGAATATATGAGGTAGCACTTACTGTATCAATTACTAATGGAAACACACTACCGGATGGGTTATCAATTCGAGTTAGTTCATCAGTTGTAGATCTAGCTGGAAATGCAATGGATGATACATTAAATACCTATGAATTTTCTCCACCTCCTGCACCACGGTTACAATCTCCTGCGAATAATGCTACTGGTATAGCAAGCAATGCTATTCTTACATGGAGGAGTGCAAATGGAGCTAAATCTTATAGAGTGCAAATTTCTAAAGACGTAGGATTTATTACTATTATCTATGATAAAGAAAATATTTCTTCAACCTCGCTTAGTTTGAGTTCGGTAAGTGGTTTAGTTAGTGGTACAACCTATTATTGGCGTGTTCAGGCAAGCAATTCGGCTGGATCTAGCGCATACTCTACAATATGGTCATTTACTCTCCAGTAGCATCTTTGTGGATAAAAATTTTTGCGGGCGAGTGTATTTTTATTCGCCCGCAATATTTGATGTTTTTTTCTTCCTGAGAAGAGTAACAAGAATTGCCTTTTGGCTGTAGAGTCTATTTTCAGCTTGTTCAAAGACAATTGATTGTGGTGAATCGATAACTTCATCCGTTACCTCTTCTCCGCGGTGTGCTGGGAGGCAATGCATGAAGAGAGCTGTAGGTTTCGCTAGTTTCATTAATGATGTGGTTACCTGGTAGTTCACAAATGCTTTTATTTTCTCGTCACGATGAGCTTCTTCGCCCATGCTTACCCAGACATCCGTATAAACAATGTCAGCGTTCCGGACACCTTCTGTAGGATCGTTGGTAAGGACAATCGAGGCTTTGGTTCGTTGAGCTTCATCTCGTGCGAGGGTTGTAACAAATGTATCGGGCTCAAACTTTTCTGGGGTAACTGCTGTAAAATCCATGCCTAATTTTGCAGCCAAAAGCATAAGCGAATGGCAAACATTATTACCATCACCAACCCAGGCAAATTTTTTCTTTTTCACTGTTTTTAGTTTTTCTAATATCGTCATGAAATCACCAACGGCTTGGCATGGATGTTCAAAATCAGAGAGCGCATTGATGATAGACAATTTTCCAGTACTTGCCATCTGCTCGAGATATTTATGGTCATATGTACGGACTACAGCTGCATCAAGCCATCGTTCCAAGTTTTTCGTTACATCGTAAATACTCTCTCGTTTCCCGAGGCTGATATCAGCATTAGTAAGATACACTGTGTGTGCTCCCAATTGCTTTGCTCCAAGTTCAAACGCAACGTGTGTTCGTAACGATTGCTTCTCAAAAATCAAAGCAATAGCTCGATCTTTCAAAGCGCTTGAAAAACGATGGGGTGTTTTTTTTATACGATACGATAATGTAATAATATCCAATAATTCTTTTGCAGACCAATTTGCTATTGATATGAAATCTTTTTTCTTCATTTCTATTCCCTCGCATGATTTGCTTCTTTTATTCATAATTGAAGTAAAGAAAATTTCTTTAATAATTCATTAGATAATGTGTTTTTTTGGGAATTCTCTTTTACATTTATATTGATTTTTTAATATTACTTGAAGAACAAAAGGAATTTACCATGCGATTAATGTGTGGTATATTATGTTTGGCTTTGTATGGATGTAGTAGTGCGTATGTACCATTGGATACAGTAGCTTCTGTTGATCTTTCTCGCTACGTCGGCGTGTGGTATGAAGTTGCACGTCTCCCCAATAATTTTCAAGAAGGATGTTACTGTACAACTGCGGAGTACACACTCAGAAGTGATGGGACAATCGCAGTACGAAACTCATGTAGAAAAGATTCTGTGAATGGTAGAATTGATCAGGTTACAGGGAAAGCCTTTGTTGTTGAAGGTTCCAACAATGCTAAATTAAAGGTTCAATTTTTCTGGCCATTTAGAGGTGATTATTGGATTCTTGCTCTCGGACCTGAGTATAGCTATGCTGTTGTTGGTACACCAAACCGACAGTATCTCTGGATACTCTCTCGTACACCCTCACTGCCGGATGATGTTTACAGAAGACTCCTTGACGAAGTAAAAGAGAAGGGGTTTGATGTATCATCACTTATACGCACAGTGCATTGCTATAGTCAATGAACACGAAAAACATGAAAAAAAGAATGATAACATCGTTTTACAAAAATTTTCAGCATAGTATTTATGAATTACTAGTTGAAACGTCGACGGACCTGCCCACTGATGTGAGAGAAGCGTTGAAGAAGTCGCTATTAAGTGAAGACCCATTGAGCCAATCTGCGCTAGCTCTAAAAATGATAGCGATCAATATTGATTTAGCTAGGCAACGAAGAGCACCTTTATGTCAAGATACTGGAATGCCGACATTTTGGGTGAAGGTACCACCTGGGTATAACCATATTTACATGAGAAAAGCTATAGAAAACGCTGTACGCAAAGCCACAAAGGAAGGAATACTTCGTCCGAATGCAGTAGATCCGATTGATGGTACTCAAAGTTCAAACAATGTTGGTGCAGGGTGTCCTATTATTCACTTTGAACAATGGGGTAAGCAGGGAATCGATGTACGTCTTATTCTCAAAGGTGGAGGGTGTGAAAATAAAAGTACTCAGTATTCTTTACCTTGTGAGCTACCACATGTAGGGTTCGCTGAGCGTACGCTAGAAGGTGTAAAAAAATGTTTACTTCATGCTGTCTGGAATGCACAAGGTCAAGGATGTAGTGCTGGTATTATTGGTGTTGCTATTGGTGGTGATAGAGCTCGTAGCTATGAGTATGCAAAGCGTCAACTCTTGCGAAAACTAAATGATGTGAATCCAAATCCTCAGCTTGCTGAACTTGAGAAACTTATTGTGGAACAAAGTAACACCTTAGGAATTGGTACGATGGGGTTCGGCGGACATTCAACCTTGATGGGATGTAAAATCGGGGTACTCCATCGTATACCGGCGAGTTACTTTGTAAGTGTTTCGTATAACTGTTGGGCATTTCGCCGGTTGGGAGTTGAACTCAACGCGCGAACCGGTACGATTTCTCGTTGGTTCTATAACCACAAGCGTAATGTACATCATGCCATGGCTTCATCAGGTGAATTCTATGGAACCGGACGTACTATTTCTGTAACAATACCAATCACAGAACAGCGGGCACGAGAGTTCCAAGTAGGGGATGTTTTATTACTGAATGGAGAACTTCACATGGGGCGTGATGTACTCCACCGATATCTCGTAACTAATTCATCGCCGGTTGATTTGAACGGAGGTGCACTATACCACTGTGGGCCTGTGGCCCTTAAGACAAAGAACGGATGGGACATAAAAGCTGCAGGACCAACAACAAGTATACGACAGGAAGCATATCAAGCAGAGATACTTCGACGTCATGGTGTTCGTATTATTATTGGTAAAGGCGGAATGGGTGCCAATACTCTTCAAGCTCTCAACGAAGTCGGTGCAGTGTATTGTTCAGCGATAGGTGGAGCGGCACAGTATTATGCTCAACGCATTACAAAAGTTGTAGGAGTCGACTTCTTGGAATTTGGAATACCGGAAGCAATGTGGCACATTGAGGTCAAGGATTTTCCCGTTGTTGTGACAATGGACTCGCACAGGAAAAGTCTCCATGAGAATATCGAACGCCAATCTGCTGATATTCTTGCGCAATTAAAATAAAGCGTCACAACTCGTTGTAGCGTGTAAGGTTGAATTTCTTCGATAGCTCTATACGGAGAATGGAATGAATATTCGAATGAGGCACTCTTTTTTTTCATTGCTCTATGTTTTTTGTACTGTGTGCTTTTCACAAATACAGCCACCAACAAAGAATGAGGTACTTCATGCATTGAAAATAGCGACACGATTTTTTGATGAGAACATTAACAGCGAAGGACGTTTTGTATGGTGTTATACACTCGATGGATCTAGACGTTGGGGGGAAATGGAAGCATATCCTACAATGGCATGGCTTCAAGGACAAGGGACAGTACAAATGGGTGAAACATTTCTAGATTTATATGAGTCCACCCATGACCATTACTACCTACATCTCGCTTTCAAAGTTGCACGAGTAGTGATCGATGGACAACTTAACTGTGGTGGATGGAATTACATGATAGATGCTGCTGGCGAGGAGTCGTTACGTCGTTGGTATGAAACAATCGGAAAGAATGGTTGGCGGTTAGAGGAGTTCCATCACTACTATGGTAATGCGACGTTTGATGATGGCGTTACATACAATTGTGGTATGTTCCTTCTACGGTTGGAAATTCTCAAACCTACTCCAGAGGTACGGGGAGCACTCGAAAAACTCGTTAAATTTGTAAAAGAAAGTCAGTACCCAATCGGTGCCTGGCCCCAACGGTACCCTCACCCGGATTCACTCTACAAGGCTGGATACCCATTGTATCCACGATACTACACATTTAACGATGATGTTACCTTCAATAATATTCGTTTTCTTCTCGTGTACTACAAGCTTTTCGGTGATACAACGGTAGTGACCTACATTAAACGAGGAATGGACTTTTACATTTTAAGTCAATTGCCACCACCACAAGCGGGGTGGGCGATGCAGTATTCTTTTGACCTTCGTCCTGTTGCAGCACGATCCTATGAACCAGCTTCACTTGATCCCATCGTTACTGGAAAGCACATTGAAGCGTTGGTAAAGTTCTACGAGGTCACGGGATGTAGAACGTATCTCGATTGTATTCCTCCAGCGATCCACTGGCTCGAATCGGTGGTACTCGAAAAACAAAACGGGAGTGTAGTTGTTCCTAAATTTGTGGAAGTAGGTAGCAATGAACCGCTCTTTACTCATCGTCGCGGTTCAAATGTAAGGTATGGTCGCTACTATTTTGATAAAAGCCCTGAGAACACGCTCATACACTACCGAAGTACACGCTTCCTTGCACTTGATCTCATCAAGGAGGAATACAAACGCATATGTACCACAACAATTCCATTGCGCATGGAACTATCAATTCCAAGTATCGATACTCTTCACGATTCTGTTCGGAAATTTCATGCGTTGCGTTCATACCTAACCCTTCCGAGTGAACGCCTAAATCCAAAGATTGAAGTATCCTCCAAAGAGGTGCTGGACCTTGTTACACAAATTCAACGCGAAAGGATATGGAGTACACAGCATGCTTGGATTAGTAATCCATACAAAGGAGATCCTCCTACTGGAGATTCAAGTACTACAACATATTCACAAACATCAGTTGGTGATGAGTATGATACATCCCCATATGAAAGTATGGATAGTACTTACTATATCACAACAGCGGTGTATATCCGTAATGTACGGTACCTCTTGGAGTACCTTAAAAAAAGTCAAAACTGAATATTATGAGCTTCCACTATGCTACTTAGTAGGTTGCCTTCCATTTCTACACTTGGTATATTCCACAAGGGTTATTAAACATGAAAACGTACGATGTACATGAGAAACAGCGAGTCGCACTTAGTTCTGTTGTAGCAGCCATTTTCTTAACGACTGTGAAATTTGTTGTTGGGATTTCAACAAATAGTTTAGGTATCCTCTCTGAAGCAGCTCATTCTGGACTAGACTTACTTGCTGCAGGAATGACATATGTGGCAGTCCGTATTGCAGATCGTCCTCCTGATGATGAACACCACTATGGTCATGGGAAATTGGAAAGCATTTCAGCATTTTTTGAGACACTACTTCTCATTATCACTTGTGGTTGGATCATATACGAAGCAATTGACCGTTTTTTTAATCGTGCTCACCATGTTGAAGTTACAGTGTGGAGTTTCCTTGTCATGGCGATCTCTATAGTTATCGATATAGGTCGGTCACGGGCACTCTATAAAACAGCAAAAAAGTACCATAGTCAAGCGCTTGAAGCGGATGCTTTACATTTCTCAAGTGATGTGTGGTCATCATTTACGGTCATTGTCGGACTAGTGTTTGTGTCTCTTGGCTTTCCGGAGTTTGATGCATTCGCTGCAATAATTGTTGCTGTTCTTATACTCTTTGTTAGTTATAGGATGGGGCAGCGAACGATCGATGTCTTAATGGACCGGGTACCAAAAGAGAAGTTCCGTGCTATAGAAGAAGCAATCCGTTCTGTGCCAGGTGTTGAAGAGGTACGGAACATACGCGTACGAAGTTCCGGTTCTCATGTTTTTGTTGATACAGTTGTTGCGATACGAAGAACTTTGCCGTTCCAATATGCACACGATATTATGGATAAAATAGAAAAGAAAGTTTTAGCGATTGAGCCTTTGGCGGATGTCATTGTGCATGCTGAACCATATGTGAGTAACGATGAAACACTTGTTGATAAAATTCGGATGATTGTAGTAGATCACCATTTAGCACCACCTCATAACCTTGAGGTCCATGAAAGTGATGGTAAGTACCATGTTGATTTTGACATAGAATATAAAAATAGCTATACCTTTGTTGATGCACATGCGTTTACATCGAAGATAGAGGAAAAAATTAAAGAGGAACTACCCTCGGTTGAGAAGGTAACAATTCACATTGAAAATGTGGAGGGGAATGAGCATACACTCACGAATGTAACAAATGCAGAAGACTCTCTAGCAAAAAGAATTTGTGAACTTGTATTAACCCACGATGATATCCTTTCCTGTAGGAATGTTACCATACTTCAAGGGGGTGAAAAATACCATGTCTCATTCGATTGTTCCTTGCGTCGGACCAAAACAATCGAAGAAGTACATAGTATTATTTCGAACATCGAACGAACGCTCTACAAAAATATTCCTCAAATTAGTCGCATTACAATTCATGCAGAACCTGAGTAGAAAAAACGTTCGTTCCGATTGTACTTGTTTCTCTACGAGCTTCTTTGTAGTATTCTAGTGTAGGAGCACCATGGTATGACAATTCAAGGCTCGAAGAAACGTATTTTAATTGTCGAAGACGAACTCACATACAGATTGTTCCTCTATCAACTTCTTACGAATGCAGGATATGTTTGCTCGAGTTGCATTGATGGAGAGTATGCAATTGAGAGATTAAAGACAGAACAATACGATCTCCTTGTATTAGACTACATTCTTCCTGGGCGAAATGCGATTGAGATTGTACGGTGGCTTCGAGAACAAAAATCGATGGTCCCTGCAATTATTATCACTGCATATCCTTCAGAAGCACTTCAAGAGCAATGTCAGACCGAAAAGAATGTTTACTTAGTGGTTAAAGCGAACACAACTCCCAATGCGCTTATTGATTTAGTCAAAGAAATCATAAAGTAAACAGTACATACAGCCGAACACAATGCAAAGGTATCATCGAAAACTGCTATATGGGCTCATTATCACGAGTACTATCGTTACTTTTTCCAGTACGGAAGCACAATCGATCGATTCACTAAAGAGAGTGTATGAAGAGCTATCTCATCGGCTTGATATAGTGGAAAAGGTAATGGATGATGTTCTATGGTTTCAGCGGGTTGGGGATATTGCATATATTGATAAGATTTTGATAGTTGGTCCGCCACCGTCAAAAGTCCTCGATTCAAATGCCCGAGGAGCAAAAAATCCTTTGAAGTTTTGGTCGTATGTCTTCATTCCTCGATCAATTGATAAGACGAAGAAATATCCTCTCCTTGTAATACCACACGGCGGTGTCCACGCAAACTTTACCACATACCATGCTCATATCATACGCGAGTGTATGGCACAAGGTTATATCGTAGTAGCCCCAGAGTATCGAGGGAGTACTGGGTATGGTAAATCATTCTATGAGTACATCGACTATGGTGGTCGTGAAGTAGAGGATGTTCATGAAACCAGGAATTGGATGGTTGTAAATTGCCCGTACGTTGATAGTACGCGAATTGGTCTTGTAGGGTGGAGCCATGGGGCGATGATTGCGTTCTTAGCTGCAACGCGTTATCCGAATGCGTATCAAGTTGTATTTGCTGGAGTACCAGTAAGTGATTTGATTATGCGTATTCAGTACCGCGGAAGGGAATATCAAGAGTATTTTTCCGCTCCCTACCATATTGGAAAAACTCTTGAGGAGGATACACTTGAATACTACATCCGTTCTCCCGTTGCTCATGCCTCAAAGTTACAAACACCCCTTCGCATCCATACCAATACGAACGATGATGATGTATATGTTGAAGAAGTTCTGCATCTTATTGACGCACTGAAGAAAGCTGGGAAACACTTTGAATACGAAATTTTCGAGAATGAACCAGGCGGACATAGTTTCGATCGAATTGATACAAGGCGTGCGAAGGAAATTCGTTTAAAAATATACCATTTCTTACAACGGTACTTACAACCGCCATATCCTTTCAGAACATTGCAAGATCTTGAACGTGCGGGGTATTGGTAATAGGATTGTAAAGAAATCGATTCTTTACACAAAGTTCTATTAAAGAGGAAAGGTATAACAATGTTGTGGCTTAAACTCCTGAGTAATTTTTTACGGATTATGCGTGAAGGACAGACACCTGCACAAATTGCGGGAGGCTTTGCCCTTGGGGCAATTGTAGGTTTTTCTCCTATGTTAACATTGCAGGGTGTAGTGGTATGGTTTATCATTTTAATACTCAATGTAAATCTCTCTGCAGCAGTGTTAGGATTTACAGTGTGCAGTATTATTGCATATATCTTTGATCCTCTCTTTCACTACATTGGCTATTTTGTACTCGTTGAGATTGATGCTCTTCGTAGTCTATGGACAACTCTCTACAATGCTCCCCTTGCACCATTAACACGGTTCAACAATACTGTTGTAATGGGAAGTTTTCTCTGTGCGATTCTTCTCTCAGTTCCAATATACTTTGGAATGCGGGAATTTGTAATTCTCTATCGCAAAACGTTGGCAGCAACTGTTGATAAATGGAGAATTGTTCAAATTATGAAAACAAGCACACTTTACAAGTGGTATATTCGGATACGAGATCTAGGAGGTGTGCTATGAGAAAGAACTTTGTTTATTTTGTACTCGTTCCTACTGTTATTCTGGGGATCGTTGTTTACCTATATCTCAATAGTTGGATTGAATCAGGGCTAGAATATGCTGGTGAACAGCTTGTAGGGGCTAAAGTTGAAATTGATAATTTTAAACTTACCATCAACCCACTTGGAGGAGAATTTTCTCGTTTGCAAGTGACTGATCCACACAATGGCTGGAAAAACCTCTTTGAAGTTGGAAAAGCAAAATTTGCTCTTGATTTGGGGCAATTGCTTCGAGGAAAGTACATCGTTGAGACCATGGAAATCAATGAACTCATTCTCGGAACACAACGGTTGTCTGATGGATCAATACCAAAAAAACAGGATGAACTTCCAGAATCAAAATTTACCTCAACCTCCATAGGAGCAACAAGTCCATCGGAGTCTTTACCGAGTACTGCGCTGGCAGAAGAACATAGAAAACGTTCACAGGTGTCGTTCGACATCGAAAAAATCAAACGCGATCTTAGGTACGATAGTCTTCTCAATCCAGCAAACCTTTATACGCTACGTTACCTTGATACATTGAGACAAGAAGCCCGCGCGCTTGATTCACTTTGGAATACCACTGTTGCTGAGTTCCAAGGGATCAGGAAGAAACTAACAGATATCGAAGTATCCATTAAAAGTATAGATGTAAACGCAATACAAGATATCCAGACAGCTACAGAAACCCTCACCAAAATACGAACAGCTGTAGCTGAGGTGAAAGAAATACAAGAGGCAGTATCAAAGAGACGACAAGCCGTAATACAAACCGTTAACGAATTCAATACTTCACTCAATGCAATCGATGATATTGTAAAGAACGACTATGTACGAGTCGTGCAAGCTGCAAAGTTGCCTGATCTATCGTTGAAAGGATTATCTGAGCTCTTTTTTGGTGATGAAATATTCACTGAAGCGATTAAGTATTTGAAATACGCAGAAAAGGCTCGGACTATTTTACAGAACACCTCCAGTACACCAGCAATGGAGAAACCTCAGCGAATGAGAGGGCAAACAATTCATTTTCCGGCTGAACGATCGTACCCAAAGTTTTGGATTAAGAAAATAGTAATTTCCGGTGGTACAGCGAGGCACCAAAACCCCAATTACTTTTATGCAAAGGGTGAAGTAAGGAATATAACAAATGACCAACGAATTACAGGGGTACCCCTTACTGTAGATTTATTCGCAACGCGAGGTAGTATTGTAAGCTTATCGATGAAATTTCTTTTTGATCGTACTAAGAATCTTCCATACGATTATTATAATGTACGTATTACTGGTATTCCAATTGCAACCATGAAGTTAGGATCTCCGAATTTCTTGCCATCCAAGGTATCAAATGCACGAATGGACGCGGATGTTACTGTCGAAATACCACACAGAGGATTTGACGCACGAGCAACAATGCAAATAAATAACATAAACATCATTTTTGAGCGAGCTCCTACAACGGTAGTTGAACGAATTGTGCAGGAAGTTGTGATGCCATTGAAAGGATTCAGTACACTTTTTCGAATGTGGAAAGTGGATAATCAATTCAAGGTAGCATTTGAAACAGATCTTGATAATCAATTAATGGCGCGAACAAAACAAGTCATCGGTGCTGAATTAGCGAAAATTCAGAATGAGATCAAGAAGAATATCGATGATCTTCTCGCAGGAAAGAAAAAGGAAATTGAGAAACTCTATACAGAAAAACGTGACATGCTATTAGTAATGGTGCGAGAGTATGAAATGATGGTTGAGGATAAACTGGCGTTTGTTGAGAGTAAGAAAAAAGAACTTGAACAGCGAATCGAAAGTGAGAAAACAAAAAGGACTGAGGACGTAAAGAAGAAAGCCGGCGAAGCTCTGAAAAAGTTACTGAAATAATTAACCAGGACACCGAGATAAGAAGTCGCTTTTGAACTACATGAACTCCATAGCATGTACTTTTGTCTATTCAGCGTGGTACGTTTACGAGTTGGTACTCTATAATTTTTTTCTCGGGATTAAAAGGTCGTATTTTGTTCAATCCAAGTGAGGCAATTGCTTGTTCAATGAGGACGGTATCGGGAAAAGGTTGATTGTTTGTGTAGTATGCTCCTGCTTGAAGTAAAGCTCGTAAAGGTACAAGACCAACAATTTCACTCCCAAGTACTTCAACGTTGAAAAGCTCGGCAAATTTTTTAACTTCTTCGTAAGCACGGTGGAGCGGCGTTCTTTCATAATCAACAAGATTCATTGATACCTGTGTACAATGTAAATGCTGTAGATAAACTCCTATGGCTTTAACAGCTTTTAATGTTCCGGGGATCATAATAACAGTACCATCGCTCTTCGTTTGGATATTTCCATAGGTATCCTTCAATGGTTTCCCTCGTTCCCGAATTGTTGATGCAATTTCCTGAGCGATGCGAATAGAGGGTGTATTGAGTGTCACATTAAAGGCAATGAGAATGGTTCGAGCACCAGTCACGGTAGCCCCAGACTTTTTGTTAACAATCGGCAGTCCAAAATCAGGGTACCACTGTGGATCAGCTAATTTTTCAGAAAGATGTTCATATTCACCTTTCCGTATAGAAGCTAAATCCTTCCTATGTGGTGCAGACGCAGCATACTCGTAGAGGTATACTGGTATGTTGTGTTCTTGTGCAACGTCTTTGCCATACCGTTTTGCTAGTGTGATACAATCATCGATTGTTGCATGGAGGAGTGGAACGAAGGGGACAACATCAACTGCACCAAGTCGAGGATGCTCTCCGTGGTGTTTAGACATATCAATCCGCTCAACTGCTACACGTGTTGCATCAAGTGCAGCAGTTAGCACGGCTTCAGGTGATCCGGCAAATGTTACAACTGTACGGTTGTAATCGGGGTCAGACTCAACATTAAGCAAAGCGACATTTGGTACTTTTGCAATGCTTTCTGCTATCGCATCGATAGTTTTTTGATTTTTCCCTTCACTGAAATTGGGAACACATTCAATGATTGGTGTTTTCATTGTGTTAGAGTTTAAGTAAAGTGCCATTTTTGACTACATACCGTATGTGGTTGATTCCTGGTTCAAAAATTATCTCATGGTATGAAGAACATCGCGCAAGAATGAGATCTGCTCGTTTCCCAACTTCGATACTTCCTAGTATTGATGAAGAACTATACGCTGCTGCAGAGTTGTACGTAGCAGCAACAATGGCTTCTTCTGGTGTTAGGTCAAAGTATGTACAAGCAAGTGAAAGAATACACTGCATAGATGGTGTTCGCATGAGGAGAGGATGGAAATACGAAGCAAGAACGAGAGGAATCTTAGCATCGATGAGAGAGCGTACTGAAAAAGATTGTTGCTTTGTAAAGAGAAAATAGCTTGGACTAAGAAGAACAACGGATTTATTTTGGTGAAATAACCTAATGTCGTTTTCAGTCGGTGGCGCAGTAAGGAAACATAGTGAGTGCGGAATTTGATTTATGAGGTAAGTGCTATTCGTTCTATGGTAGGTATCAATGAATGTAATCTTGTGAATTCCAAGGGAATTAGTACCCTGTAAGATTTGGCGGATTTGTTTCTCTGGGTATGTACTCCACTCGAAAGTGATATGTGAAATTGAGAAGCGCTCCCTTAAGTAAGGAAGAAATCGATGGAGAAGCCATTTCGTATATGACTCGCAATCTGATTCTACAGGTACTGGCGGAATGTAGTACGATGGAATAAGATCTATTAGGAGTTCTTGGGTTAATTCCCGTATAGTATGAAACAGGAGGAGATGAAGATTTTCAGAAGCTGTACAACCTACTGCGCATACTGTAGTCGTAGTTCCACAGTTAAAGAATTTTTCGAGGTGTGATTGGAGTGCTTTTTTTATTTGTGCTTTTGGTATTTGGGTTAACAGGGAGTTCATAATCTCGTATTTTTGAAATGAGGCTCTAGCTTCCCACGGTTCAGACCACGGAGTAAATACAGACGTCCATGAATCGACAAAGAAAGGAAGAGTGAGTCCATCAATGAAACCGGGAAGAATAACGTATTCCGATGCATCAAAGGAATCAATGTCAGAAAACGATGTAGGATGAAAGGTGGATTCTGGACCGATCCATACAATTTTACCGTTTTGAATAACGAGAGTTGCATTGGCTAAACAAGTAAGTTCTCTCATTGAGTTTCCAGTTATAAACGGTGTACTATGTGCTGCGACAGTTACCAGTTGCCGTATATTACGAAGTACTAAATTCATTCAGTGTGGTTTATATGCAATAGCAGATATTTCAACACGCGTTTTTGGGTTTCGAAACTCGGTCCCAATAATTACTGACCGTGTTGGGTATTTTCCTTCTTCAAAGTACCCACCGTACACAAGATTCATTTTTTGGTAGTCGTTCCTATCTCTCAGATAGATAGTGCAGTGAACAATATGAGATGAATCGTACCCTGCATCGTTTAAAATTTTTACAATGTTATTTAGCACAATTTGAGTTTGTTGTTCAATAGTGCCATCAATGAATTCCAATGTTTTAAGGTCAGTACTCGATTGACTTCCAACAAAGAGAAAGTTGCCACATCGTACAGCCTGTGAATATGGTCCTGAAATTTCTGGTGATGTATAATGATTAACCTGTACCATTGTTTGGTGAGTTTGTGTATTAATATTCTGATTTTCTGTTCGGCATCCATGAAACTGAATGAGCAGGATGACTATTATTATTGATCTTTGCGATAAAGATATCATTGTTATCCAAGTTTATATCCGATTTTGCGAAGGAATTCTTTACGCCACTTGATATCGTCATCACTTTCAATTCCTTTTGTGCGGACACCGTCAATTACACCGAGAATACCGCGACCTTGATCAGTTTCCGCAACGATTACTTCAAGAGGATTTGCGGTAGCACAATAGATGCGGCATACTTCTGGAACGCTCTTAATGGTATTGAGGATGTTAATCGGGTATCCCTGATCTATGAAAACGAGGAAAGAATGACCACACCCAAGGGTAAAAGCATTTTGCTTCGCTAGGTCGATCATTGCTTGATCATTACCAGACCATCGCACAAGTGCTGCGCCGGAAGATTCACAAAAGCCAATGCCAAATTTCATCGTTGGATTTGTTTGGACAATCGCCTCATGGAGATCTTCGACGGTTTTGATGAAATGTGATTGACCAAGAATAACATTGACTGTGTCAGGTTTATGAATTTTTACGATTTTCAGTTCCATTGGTTACTCCTTCTTCCATTGTTCTTCGATGAGTGTATAAGGGACAATGAAAAGCAATTTTCCATTTCCTGGTTTTACTGGTTTTGGAATATCGACAGCTACAAGAGTACATGGCTTAATTTGAATTTCGATGTCGGTTGTATGGGAAAGGAGAATGGAAATAATTTCTCCGAGCGATGGTTGATGTCCAACGAGTACTAAAGAGGTATGAGGGTTTGCATTGAGGAGATTAAAAAGTTGCCGTATATCGACACCGTTGAGGAGGTACTCAGTACATTCAACAGGGAGATGTAAGTACTCATTGATTACGGTTGCTGTTTGTTGGGCTCTTAAAAGCGGGCTGGTCAAAATTAACTCAGGGAGAGGATGTAACTTTGAAATGAATAGCCCTACAGTTTTTGCTTGCTGGAGTCCAAAATCAGAAAGCTTTCGTTCGCTCTCATGGATAGAATGTGATTGTTCGGTTTCCCCATGTCTGACAAAGTAACAGAGCATAGTCCACCCACTACTTATTCGGGTTTCGTAATGTTGTACTGCTGTATTTTTGTATAGAGAGTTTTTAGACTTATTTCAAGAATTTTTGCAGCAACATTCTTATTCCAACCGACTGAGTTTAAGACAGCAGCAATATGTGCCTTTTCTATTTCGCGAATAGGTACAGCAGCTCCAATTTGTATACCGCTAACATCGCGAGGAGCTTCTTTCTGGATTGCTGAACGAAGTCCTATTGGCAAAGAGATATCTTCAACACGGATTAGGTTATCTTTGCATAAAATGCTTGCGCGTTCAATAACATTCTCGAGTTCGCGCACGTTTCCTGGCCAATCGTACTTCATAAGTAACTCAAGTGCTTTAGGCTCGATCATAATCAATCCCCGTGGGCGAACACGGTTCTTGAGGAAATAATCTACGAGGAGAGGAATATCTTCCTTGCGATCTTTGAGCGAGGGAACGTTAAGGGTAATAACGTTGATGCGGTACATTAAATCTTCACGGAATCGACCAAGAGAAACCTCGTCGATAAGATTTTTATTAGTAGCTGAAATAACACGGACATCTGACCTGAGTGTTTTATTTCCACCAACGCGGCGAAATTCACCTGTTTGTAAGAAACGAAGTAGTTTCGGTTGAAGAGTGAGACTTATTTCGCCTATCTCATCGAGGAAAAGTGTACCACCATCAGCGATTTCAACGATCCCTTGCTTAGTTTGGTGTGCGTCTGTAAATGCACCTTTTTCATGTCCAAAAAGTTCACTTTCAAGAAGATTTTCAGGAATAGAAGCACAATTGAGGGCAACAAATTGTTTATCACTCCGTTGACTATTCTTGTGGACAAAATGAGCGATTAATTCTTTTCCGGTCCCACTTGCTCCCTGAATGAGTACGGGTGAATCGGTTGGAGCAACCTTTGCTGCTATGTTAAGAAGTTCGAGCATCGATTTACTCTCGCCAATGATATTGTCTGCAAAAACGTGACGAGACAATTCAGATCGTAGTGCTTTGTTCTCAATGCGAAGTCGTTTCTGCTCAACAGCCCGTTCAATAGTTCTTAAAAGTTCATCAGCTGAGTACGGTTTTGTTACATAGTTAAATGCTCCCAGGTTCATACACTCGACTGCAGTTTTAATATCGTGGACTCCTGTGAGCATAATAACCTGGGTGTTAAGAAAGTGCTCGTGAATAAACTTCAGAACTTCAATACCGTCAACACGAGGTAATTTTATATCCAAAAGAACGACGTCAAATGTTTTTTGTTGAAGAAGATTGATTGCAGCTACACCATCGATAGCAGTGCTGACAGAGTAACCTTCATTTTCGAGTAATGACTCAACAACTTGTAAAAACGCTGTTTCATCATCAACAACGAGGATAGAGACTTTTTTCTCTGCCATAGGTAGCCTTTCGTAAGATTAACGAATAGGGAGTGCGAAGTAAAATGTCACACTTTTCCCTGGTTCAGACTCGACCCATATTTTTCCATTGTGTGCTTCGATAATACGTTGAGCAATAATGAGGCCCAACCCCGATCGTTTGGATTCGCTTGTCTTGCCTGTTAGAATTTCACGATAGCGTTCGAAAATGTAGGGAATCTCGTCTCTTGGGATTCCTTTCCCTGTATTGAAGATCGATACAACAACATGGTCTTGGGGCTTTTGTCCCTCTTCAAGGACAAGCGCTGCTCGCTGGACCTGAACGACGATTGCACCACGTTCAGGTGTATGGGCAATTGCATTACTTAGTATTGTATGAAGTACTTGGGAAATTTTTTCTGCGTCGTAGTCAAGTGCAGGGAGTTCTGTATCAGCATAGAAATCGAACGTTATTGATTTTGATTGCATGGGGACCTGGTACTCATGGCAAACATTTTGCACTGTCATTGGGAGACTTCCAATTCCTTTATTGAGTCGTACTCTTCCGCCTTCCAATTTTGTTAAATCCATCATATCGTTCAAAATAGCAATTACTTTATCAATTGAGGAAGTCATGTACTCGAGGAGTTCACGTTGGTGATCTGTCAGTGGGCCAGCCATTTCTTTGAGTAAATATCCAATACTTTGTTTCAAGCCGGCAATGGGGGTGTGAAGGTCGTACAAAAGGCGAGATGTATGTTCAGCTTGCAAGCGACGAATTCGGTCTTCGGCATTTCGCTTCTGGATGATTGCTCGAAGTTGAGGGACAAGTTGTTCCATATCAATCGGTTTTGTAAGGTACTCCTTTGCACCGAGCTTCATGGCCTCAACGGCCATGCTAATATCGCTCATACCTGTCATCATCACAACCTCAGTTAACGACGAATTCTTTTTGATATATCGTAACACTTCGAGTCCATTGACGCCAGGCATTTTAATGTCGAGCATTGCAATATCAAAGTCTTTTGCTTGGATTTTTGCAATAGCTTCTATTCCAGATGATGCTTCGTCTACGTCAAAGCCTTCATCTGTAAGCCATGCAGCTATTGTTGTCCGAAGAGGGTCTTCGTCATCAGCGATGAGTACTGTAATTTTTTCGTTTTCCATTGGGAAAGATGTTTCCAGTAGCTTACATTCACACAAAAAATACGAAATATTCTTGAGTGATTCTACGTAGTTTCAACTGAAAAGTCAATGCTCTTTGATGCTCCGACTGAAATTAATTCAGGAAAAATGTAGTATATTAAGTGTGTTATGTCTATCTACATAGTTCTACTACTTCAACTACTGATTGCGAGTGGCACCCATGTTGTTGCAAAATCAGTAATCCAGCACGTCGATGCACTCCCATTAACCTTTTTTCGTAGCCTTCTCTCTGTTTCTGGATTTTTACTCTTAATTCAGTGTCGTCGAATGAAATTTTCGTTCTCAAGGAAACACAGAAACCTCTTACTATTCTTAGGAATTCTTGCTGTTATCAATCAATTTCTCTACCTCTATGCCTTGAAATTTACAACAGCTGCAAATGGTGCACTTCTCTATGCAACGACCCCCATTTTCGTATTGCTCTTTTCATCCAGGTTTGCAAAGGAGCGTCTCAACCCAAAGAAGATTACCGGTGTTACCCTCGCTTTTCTCGGTGTTGCTTTCATACTTGTCGAGAAGGGGATTAATTTTCACAATGATTCCATGTATGGGAACTGTATAATGCTTCTTGCTGTTCTCTGTTGGTCACTCTATACAACACTTGGGAAGTCCGTTGTTATTGAATACGGTGCTTTGCCAGTGACTGCGTACATTGCACTTGTTGGTTTTATAGTCATTGCTCCGTTTGGAATTCTCTCAGTACCAGCTATGACGTTAAACTCTCTAACGCCAATGGATGGGGTTGGAATCCTTTACTTAGGGGTGGGAACCTCTGTTGTAAGTTATTTGTTGTGGTACTATGCACTTGGGAGAATTGATGCTACATCTCTCGCTGTGTTCATGAATGGTCAACCAGTGGTTGCGACAATTCTCTCGATGATATTCCTTAACTACGAGATACATATTCACTTCATTCTTGGAGCCTTTGTCACAATTCTTGGTGTTGTCCTCACACAGACTAATTCTCCGTAATTTTATATGCTTGCAAGTGCTTGTCCGATATCCCAGATCAAATCGTCAGGATCTTCCATTCCGATCGAAAGACGTATCAAATTTTCAGTTATCCCAAAGGCACGTTGCTTGTGTTGTTTAACAGCTGAGTGTGTCATAGTTGCTGGGTGTTCGGCAAGCGATTCTGTACCACCCAGACTTACAGCAAGTTTAAAAAGCTTCAAAGCATTGAGGAATTTAAATGCCGTCGTTTCGGTGCCGTGGAGTTCGAAACTTATCATTGCACCGGGGCCTAGGCATTGCTTTTTATATATTTCGTATTGAAGAGTACCTGGTTGGAGAAGACCGAGATAGTGTACTTTCTCAACTTTAGGATGGTGTGCAAGCCATTCTGCAACGCAGTGTGCTGTAGTTGCTGCGCGTTCCATACGGATTTTAAGTGTTTCGAGGCTGCGTAAGAGAAGCCACCCTGTCCAGGGACCGGCCATGTTCCCGAACATACTCCGCAAAGATTTGATTCTTGAGATGAGGTGTTTCGGACCTACGCATGCTCCCGCAACAACATCACTGTGCCCCCCTATATACTTTGTCGCTGAATAAATGACAAGATCAACTCCAAATTTGAGTGGATGTTGAAAAAGTGGACCTAAGAATGTGTTATCGACAACGGTAATGACTCGATGAGTGTCAGAGGAAAAATGGTTCGCAACATCAACGAGCATTTCTAAATCAAAGAGTGAATTTGTTGGATTTGCTGGTGTTTCTATGAAAATAAGTTTTACGCGATTGGACGCATTTGCTTTTTCCACAAGTTTGATAATTTGTTCTTTCGAGAAGGAACAGTCAAAATCAAGTGTCGTTATACCATACTTTGGGAGAATGCTACTAAGCAAGTGATCGGTACCTCCATACACTGGCTCAGTACAGAGAATAACATCGCCCGGTTGGAGAAATTCAAAAAGAGTTGTACATATTGCTGCCATACCGCTTTCGAATACTGCGCAGGATTCTGCTTCATCCCATAGGGTAAGGCGATCTTCGAGAATCTCTAAATCTGGATTGTTAATTCGACTGTAAATGAGACCCGCACCATGAATGCCCGGTTCTTTCTTACCATACGCAATTTCAAAAAATTCTTTTCCATCCTCCGCTGTAGCAAATACGAATGTTGATGTTTGAAAAATTGGACATTTCACTGCACCTTCGGACCACTCAGGGTGGTACCCGTAACTCATCATAAGACTTTCAGGTTTAAAAGTCTTTGTTTTCCCATGGAGGGTAATTTGTTTGTCCATAAAAAATACTCCCTCATTTGTGTGGTGGCTCTTTTCTTAACAGAAAGGTACGAGAAAATTTTCGAAATTCAATTTCACCTGCTAAAGTTAAATTGGAATCATTTACTGTTATCAATGAGTAATGAATAACGAATCTACAGGTAGATTCTTTCAATACATCTCAATGCATTAAGTGGTATTATTGTGGAAATAGTGAGAACGATAGAGATATAATTTTCTATATTTTTTGTAGGAAGCTAGATTTTTTTCAAGAGAAACTAGAATTGAGATTCTTTAAAATTTTCATTTGACTTCTCTTGGAAATCTTTTTACAATTCATACGCACATTTCTCGGTTGCCGAAAGGCATGAAAAGGGAATCCAGTGAAAATCTGGAGCTATCCCCGTAGCTGTGAGTCCAGAAAAGCTTTTTAGCACCCCAGCCACTGTCCCGCACAAGGGATGGGAAGGCAGCTAGAAAGTGGACGAGCCAGAAGACCTGCCGGGAAATGCTCGATCTCAGCTTTCGGGTGAAAAGCGTGAGAGGCAAGTTTTACCTCTTATAGTTCTTTTCATCCATTGCTTTCGTTACTATTTAATAAATCATATGGAAGGAGGATGCTATGCAAAGCAATGGAAGTGTTACTACACTATCGATTATCAAACGGGATGGACGGGTTGTACCATTTCAACCACATAAAATAACCGTTGCAATCACAAAAGCACTCCATGCAACGAACATACGCGATAAAGTACTTGCAGAGCAACTCATGCTCGATGTTCTTCGTAGACTCGATCTCTTCCGTGCCGATCGTGCAGTACCAACTGTTGAGGAAGTGCAGGATGCGGTTGAAATGACTTTGTTTGAACATAGACTTTTCCACACAGCAAAGGCGTACATTCTTTACAGGAAGCAGCATGAACATCTCCGAAACACAAAAGAATTATTCTCATCCATCGATGTTGTTGAGCAGTACTTACACCGAAACGATTGGCGTGTAAAAGAAAGCGCAAACTCAACCTACTCACTCCAAGGATTACATCAACATATTTCGTCAACTATTAGTTCACAGTATTGGCTCGAACGTATTTATTCACCTCGTGTGCGTGAAGCACATGTAACTGGTGATTTCCACATCCATGATCTGGGCTTCTTAAGTGTGTACTGTGTCGGATGGGATTTACAAGACTTGTTACTTTCTGGATTTCAGGGTGCAGAAGGGAAAATTGAAAGTAGTCCAGCAAAACATTTTCGCTCGGCGTTGGGCCAAATTGTAAATTTTTTCTATACACTTCAAGGTGAAGCAGCGGGTGCACAAGCATTTTCGAATTTCGACACATACCTCGCTCCCTTTATTCGCTACGATGGATTAGACTATGGTCAAGTAAAACAAGCATTGCAAGAGTTTCTCTTCAATGTCAATGTGCCAACACGTGTAGGCTTCCAAACACCGTTCACGAACGTTACGTTAGATCTCAAAGTACCAGACTTTCTGAAAAATCAGGCAGTTGTTATTGGTGGAAAATTACAAGATGCAACGTACGGTGAATTTCAGCACGAAATGGATCTTTTCAATGCGGCATTTGCAGAAGTTATGCTCGATGGGGATGCTAAAGGGAGAGTATTCTCGTTCCCTATACCGACATACAACATTACACGTGATTTTGAATGGGAGAACCCTGCATACAAGAACATTTGGGAAATGGCTGCTAAGTATGGTATTCCATACTTTTCGAACTTTATCAATTCAGACATGCAACCAGATGATGTCCGAAGTATGTGCTGTCGATTACGGTTAGATAAACGTGAACTCAAAAAACGCGGAGGTGGTCTCTTTGGTGCAAAGCCTCTCACTGGCAGTATCGGTGTTGTAACGATCAATTTGCCTCGACTCGGATATCTCTCAAGCACTGAAGATGAATTCTTTACAAAGCTGTTACAACTCATGGACTTGGCTAAAGAAAGTCTTGAGACAAAACGAAAAGTTATTGAACGACTTACAGAACAGGGGCTCTATCCGTACTCAAAGTACTACCTTCGTACCGTGAAAGAACGTTCAGGATCGTATTGGAAAAATCATTTTTCGACGATTGGTATTGTAGGAATGAATGAGTGTGTTGTAAACTTTCTTGGTGTGTCTATCGCAGAACCGGCCGGGTATGAGTTTGCACTTCGGGTAATGGATGTAATGCGCTCGCGCTTACAGGAATACCAGGACGAAACAGGAAATATGTATAACCTTGAGGCAACTCCTGCTGAAAGTACGTCGTATCGTCTTGCACGCATTGATAAAGCGCTGTACCCCGATATTATCGTAGCGAACGAAGTAGCAGTCCAGGAGGAGGGAGCGCATCCATACTACACGAACTCAACGCAACTTCCGGTGTCCTATACCGATGATTTATATGAAGCACTCTCATTACAAGATGAGCTTCAGACAAGGTACACAGGTGGTACAGTTTTCCATATTTTTGTTGGCGAACAGCACATTACAGGCGAGGCAGTTAAATCGCTTGTGAGAAAAATTACAAATCATTTTCGGTTACCATACATCACGCTTACCCCTACGTTTAGTATATGTCCAACACATGGATATCTCGCTGGTGAGCATCACTTTTGTCCGACGTGTGAACACGCGGGTGAACGAGTACGTTGCGAAGTATTTTCAAGAATTGTTGGCTACTTGAGACCTGTCGAACATTGGAACGAGGGAAAACAAGCTGAATTTAAAGAACGGCGATTATTCGATCGATCTGTACTACCTGTTGAACAGACAATCGAATGGAAATAGGCGGATTTATAAAAACAAGTTTAATAGATTACCCTGGAAAAGTTGCTGCAGTTGTGTTTACACAAGGTTGCAATTTCCGGTGTCCATACTGCCACAATCGTCTGTTGTGGCATCGTACGCAAAATACATTCATAGAACAGTACATTGTTGAATACCTTGAACAACACAGGCATTTCCTCGATGGTGTTGTTGTAACAGGTGGAGAACCTACACTACAACCTGATCTACTACAATTTCTGGAGACTATTAAGAACCTCGGATATCTTGTTAAGCTTGATACAAATGGTTCGTATCCCTCTGTAGTGCGTCGCGGTGTTGATGAAAAACTTATTGATTATATTGCCATGGATGTAAAAAGTGCTCTGGTGAAAAAATACTATTCTGAAGTTTCAGGAGTCATAATGAATGATACCCATCTCACATCGTTGCAATTATCTATTGAATTCATTGTTACAAGTGGGGTTGAGTATGAATTTCGTACTACCATGTGTAGGAACTTTGTCAAACCCGATGATATCATCATGCTTTGTAGTACAACACTCCGGGAATGCAAGCGTTTATGCTTGCAACAGTGTCGCCCGCATACATTTCATCGTTGTGAGCCGTATACGCAAAAAGAATTGAGTGAACTTCGAAATGCAATTCCGTCATCTATAGAATTGTTGATTCGGTAGAGAACAATAACACGCAAGCTCTAAGTCCGAATACCATGGCAGTAGCTAATCGAATTTTGTCGCGTCAACAAAAGGAGATTAAAAAATGATTAAAAACACTCTTATTACTGCTTTTCCCCGAATTGGAGAAAATAGAGAGTTAAAAAAAGCTCTCGAAAGTTACTGGTCAAAGAAACTCTCTCTTGAAGAGCTCATAAAAACAGCAGCCTCTTTACGAAAAAAACATCTCCAAGAACAACAAAAAAGAGAAATTGAATTTATTAGCTCAAATGATTTTAGCTATTATGATCAAATGCTTGACACAGCAGTAATGTTAAATGCTATCCCAGAAAGATTTCTATCTATTGAAAATCCAATTGATAGATATTTTGCAATGGCTCGAGGTACTAACGATATCCCAGCAATGGCAATGGTAAAATGGTTTAATACTAACTATCACTATATTGTACCAGAGTTAAATAGTAAGATTAAATTTAATCTCAATCCAGAAAAAATTATTAACGAATACAAAGAAGCAAAAGAGATAGGAATAAAAACTAAGATTAATTTAATTGGTCCTTTAACATTTGTAGGACTCTCAAAGATTACAGATAATAAAGATACTCTTTACTATATTAATCAGATTATACCTATTTATGGAGACTTGCTTAAAAAGCTTTTGGAGATTGATGATTCACTTACCATTCAATTTGAAGAACCAATTTTTGTGAAAAATCCTGTACCTTCTCTATTGTCAAATATTAGAAAGACCTATCAATATCTTTCCTCTATTAGCTCGAAGATAAATATTATTGTTACTACTTACTTTGAACACTCTACCGAAGCAACACGAGAACTTGTGGAAAGTAATGTATGGGGAATTGGATTAGACTTTGTATATGGACCCAAAAACTTTGAATCTCTCAATCTGATAAAAGATAAAAAACTTATAGCTGGTATTATTGACGGAAGAAATATATGGACTTCTGATTATGAGAAAATTCTTTCCTCTCTAAGAAGAATAGAGAAGGTAATTCCTAAGGAAGATATTATTATATCTACAAGTTGTTCTCTTCTCCATGTACCATATACTGTAAAAAATGAGCCAGACAGTGAACTAAAAAAATGGTTCTCTTTTGCTTTAGAAAAAGTAGAAGAAGTTGCCTTTATGG
Source organism: Bacteroidota bacterium (assembly GCA_026416125.1). Classification (GTDB taxonomy): domain Bacteria; phylum Bacteroidota; class Ignavibacteria; order UBA10030; family UBA10030; genus JAOAFT01. The sequence goes on along the minus strand of JAOAFT010000010.1, from coordinate 5,765 downwards.
GAAGAGTTTTCAACACCAACGAACTATCACCACAATACAAAGAAGAATTAGAAAAGAACAAAAAAATTATAGAGCTAAAAAAGAGTTCTAATTTGATTAACAATATAGAAGTAATACAAAAGCTTAAAAATATTTCTCCTAAAGAAAGAGAAGGTTCTTTTGAGGAGAGGAATAAAATCCAGAAAGAAAAATTTAAGTTACCTCTTTTACCTACTACAACAATTGGTAGCTTTCCTCAGACAAGTGAGATACGTAAACTGCGGAGCGACTTTAAGAATGGAATAATTTCTGCTCAAGAGTATGAAGATGGTATAAAGAAATATATTGACGAGTGTATAGCTTTTCAGGAAGAGGCTGGACTTGATGTATTTGTTCACGGAGAACCAGAAAGAAATGATATGGTTGAATACTTTGGAGAAAATTTGAGAGGATTTCATATTACAAAAAATGGATGGGTTCAAAGTTATGGGAGTAGATGTGTAAAACCTCCAATTATTTTTGGAGATATCAGTAGACCACAACCTATCACTGTTAAATGGATTACTTATGCTCAAAGTAAGACAAACAAGATTGTCAAAGGGATGCTTACTGGACCAGTAACAATTGTAAACTGGTCTTTTGTAAGAGATGATGTTCCTCGTTCTACAGTGGCAAAACAGATTGCTATTGCTCTAAGAGATGAGATAAGTGATCTCCAAGAGGCGGGTATAAAAATTATTCAGGTAGACGAAGCCGCCTTTAAAGAAGGATATCCATTACGTAAAGAAAATATAAAAGAATATGAAGAATGGGCTGTTGAAAGTTTTAAGGTAACTATCTCACTTGCTAAAAAAGAGACTCAAATTCATACTCATATGTGCTATAGTGAGTTTGAAGATATAATTCATACTATCGAAGCAATGGATGCTGATGTAATCACTATCGAAACAGCCAGAAGTGGTAATAAACTCCTTAAAATATTTGAATCTACTGGTTATAAAAATGAGATAGGTCCGGGTGTTTATGATATTCATTCTCCAAGAATACCATCTATTAATGAGTTTAAGGAACAAATTCTATTACGACTTCAGGTGTTGGATAAATCAAAGATGTGGGTTAATCCAGACTGTGGACTAAAAACGAGGAAATGGGAAGAGGTAAAATTAGCGCTCAAAAATATGGTTGCTGCTACAGAAGATATCCGAAAGAGTTTGTGAAACACGTTTCTCAAATACGTATTATACCTGTTTTCCTTTCTATCCCAGGTCACTACGAGGTACACCGACACAGAGTTACAATGAGTAACACGATAAGAGAAATCGTAACACGTTACCTTGCTCTGAGTGCGAATTCTTCGTATTATACTTAGTATAATGAAAGGAGAACGCCAATGATTGTTGTCACTGGTGGTGCGGGATTCATCGGAAGTTGCTTTGTGGCACACTTGAATAGGATGAATGTAGATGATATCCTCATTGTTGATGAACTAGGTACATCTGAAAAGTGGAAAAATATTGTGGGAAAACGATTTTCAGATTACCTTAACAAGGAAACATTTCTTCAGTACCTTACGAATAATGCATTTTCTACAATTACGGCAATTGTTCACCTGGGTGCAAATTCATCAACCACAGAAACAAATGTTGAACACCTTATTGAGAACAACTATAGGTATTCACAGCGGTTAGTGGAGTGGGCTGTACGACACTCTGTACGCTTCATTTATGCAAGTAGTGCTGCAACCTATGGTGATGGGACAAAAGGTTTTTCTGATGATGAATCTTTCTTGGACCACTACGAACCACTCAATGCGTATGGTTTCTCTAAGCATATCTTTGATTGTTGGGTGCGACGGAATGCGCTATTTCAGCATGTCGTTGGAATAAAATTCTTCAATGTCTTTGGCCCCAATGAATACCACAAAGGTCCAATGCGAAGTGTTGTCTGTAAGGCATACGACGAGATTCTGAAAAATGGTTCATTGCGTTTGTTCAAGTCCTATAAACCAGAGTATCGAGATGGTGAACAGAAGCGCGATTTCATTTACGTGAAGGATTGCACTGAAGTTCTCTGGTGGCTTCTCAACCACCCAAACGTGAATGGGCTTTTTAATCTCGGAAGTGGCACTGCCCGTACGTGGAATGATCTTGCCCATGCAATTTTCAGGGCAATGGGGAAGCGAGTAGCCATTGAATACATTGAAATGCCCGATGAATTGCGAGATCGTTACCAGTACTTTACCGAAGCACGGATGGAGAAACTGGTGAATGCAGGATATCCGCATAAACCAACATCGTTAGAAGATGCTGTTGCAGACTATGTCCAAAACTATTTACTAAAAGGGTATGCTACACTATAAGTGCGAGAATGAAAGGGAGTATATGAAGAAAGGTAAAAAAGACTTTTTGCGAGAACCGATCAAGCACATTGATGGTACATCATTCGATGCAACACCCATTATTCAGGCAATGAGCCACATGTCCTTTAGTTCACGGGACACTGCGCGTGCCGCAGAAATTGCAAAAATGATGATTGATGAGAAAGAATGTACAACTGTGTTAGTGCTGGCGGGCAGTACTAGCGCTGGTGGTTGTATGAACATTTATGCAGATATGGTACGGTACAACATGATCGACGTCGTTGTTGCAACAGGTGCGTCGATTGTTGATATGGATTTCTTTGAAGCTCTTGGCTTTAAGCACTACAAAGGTACACCGAATGTCGATGACAAACTCTTGCGCAAGCTCTACATCGATCGTATTTACGATACGTACATTGATGAAGAAGAACTCCAATACTGTGATGAAACAATCAAACGTATCGCAGACTCATTAGAACCTGGGTACTACTCTTCGCGCGAGTTTATTCGCGAAATGGGGAAGTGGTTAACAACGAAGGCAAAGAAGAAAAATTCCCTTGTCCAGTTAGCCTATGAGCACGATGTACCAATATTTTGCCCTGCATTTTCTGATTCAAGTGCAGGATTTGGGTTGGTAAAGCATCAACACGAACGGATTAAGAAGGGGAAAGCATACGTTGGGATAGACTCTGTGAAAGATTTCTACGAGTTAACCCAAATCAAAATTCAATCTCCGTCATCTGGGTTATTTATGGTTGGTGGTGGTGTTCCAAAGAATTTTATTCAAGATACAGTAGTTTGTGCAGAAATTCTTGGATATCCAGTGCCAATGCACAAGTATGCAATACAAATTACGGTGGCCGATGTACGGGATGGTGGCTGTTCGAGTTCAACACTCAAAGAAGCAAGTTCGTGGGGAAAAGTCGATACCACCTATGAGCAAATGGTCTATGCAGAAGCAACGACAGTTGTACCGCTAATCTTTAGTTATTTGTACCACAATGCACAGTGGAAGAAACGACGGCGAAAACGGCTCTCAACACTTTTTACGAGCGAACGATGAGGACACAACTTCAAAACCAGAACATCTGTGTAACGGGTGGATCTGGATTCTTAGGGATTAACCTTGTACGGTACTTACTTAACCATGGAGTAGCATCCCTGACAGTTCTCGATATAGCTGACTTTGACTATCCTGAGAAAAGTACAATTACATTTCTCAAAGGAGATATCAGGGATTCAGAAGCAGTGTCTCGTGCTCTCCAAGGGTGTACTGCAGTAGTACACTGTGCTGCTGCACTTCCACTCTATTCCGAAGCAGACATTTATTCAACAGATGTCGATGGTACACGTATTGTACTCCAGTGTGCTTTGAATCATGGAATACGAAGGGTAGTCCACATCTCATCGACGGCGGTCTATGGTGTACCGGACCATCATCCGCTCCTCGAATCGGATCCGCTTATTGGTGTAGGACCATACGGAAAAGCGAAAATTCTTGCAGAAGACGTGTGCCTTCAGTATCGATCACGAGGAATGTGTGTACCAATACTTCGACCGAAGTCGTTTATCGGACCAGAACGATTGGGTGTATTTGCACTTCTCTATGAGTGGGCTACCGAAGGTCATCATTTTCCCATCCTCGGGAAAGGAACGAATCGATATCAGTTTTTAGATGTTGAGGACTTATGCGAGGCAATCGGACTCGTACTTACTCTCGATGAATCTCTTGTAAACGATACCTTCAACATTGGTGCAAAAGAATTCACGACCCTCAAAGAAGACTTCCAAGCTGTGCTCGATTATGCAGGGAAAGGGAAGCGCATAGTCTGTGTTCCGGCTGGTCCAGTCATTGCGCTCCTTCGGATCTTTGAATTTCTCAAGTTGTCGCCCTTGTACCAATGGGTTTACGAAACAGTGGCAAAAGATTCGTTCGTTTCAATCGAGAAGGCTGAACGAGTGCTTGGTTTTACTCCACGGTATTCAAATAAAGATGCGCTGATACGGAATTACCAGTGGTACCTTGAGCACTACAATGAATTTGCAAAACGTACGGGCATTTCCCACCGTACACCGTGGAAACAGGGAATCTTGAAACTAGCGAAGCTATTTTTCTAACAAGTCATCCTTCCTCATGCCGTCGTGAAGTTTTTTCGATCGTTGTAGCCCGATGAAATGCTAAACTTTCAATAGGAATCAATGAGTCGATAAACTTACTGCGATGGTAGGTTTCCATACCAAAGCCTCATGTATTCTTTGGTAAGAGAAAAACACGGCGATGAGCAAATACGTTGCTATGCCATTAAGGATTCTATGAGTTCCCTTGAACAATACTAAGTGTTTTTACGAAATAATGTATTCCAAAGTAACTTCTTGTAGAAGGAGTACTTTCTTTCGAAGCGTTTCCTACTCGATTTCTAAACTCTTTTGTTATAGAATTTTCAGCAAGTGGTGGATGGGTTTCAAAGATTTCATGCAGAAATTTAGAAATCTTACTTACATCGTTGGGAAGGAAAGCCATAATAAATGGGAGTATGATATTAAAAAACATCTCCTGTTTTCTTTGTGTACCAATTTGGTGAAAGTTCATAATGTTTAATACACTTTTTTTGGCAATAGAAGGAGTTGTTATTGGTTTTATTTCTTGATTTATCATTTTTGTAAAAAATTGTACAATACCTTCAGTAGTAGTTTTGTCAAGTAAATATGAAATTGCAGAGATTCTCTTTGAAGGATAGTTTACTGGTCTAATGTTTTTAAAATTCCAAACTGATTTATCCATTTTTAATGAATGATCAAAATTTTCTGGTAAATTGTTTGCTTTGTCAATTAATCCTGCACGGTATAATAGAGCTTTTTCAATTTCTTCTCTTGTTCTGATTGTTTTTAGTTCTTTAAAAGGGAGGATAAGAGCAAGTTCCAGAAATTGGGTTTTATTTTTGGGATATCCTAAGGAGAGCATAATCTCTCTGTAAAGAGCCTCATCAGGTTCAGCGATTTGTAAGAGATTTTTCATTCGCTGAATTTTAGCATTGAGCCATTTTTCGCCATAGGTGTTTAACAATTCAATGGTTATGTTATTTTCCATTTTTATTTATTGGATTTTCTGAATCTATTTCCCATTGTAATGGATTATTGATGATGTATTCCCTGATGGTGTTTAATTCTTTTTCATTACGAATAATATGTTCGTAATAATTGCGTTGCCACACAGGGATACCTGGTGTATTGCGTAATTGGTTGATGTGTTTTCCAACATTCATTTTAAAACGTCCAATGATTTTGGGTAATGTCATCAACCGGCGTTGTTTTATATCCTGTAGGGGCAATTCATGAATTGCCCCTACAATATCATTTTCATTGATTATAATAACCCCGTGTATATGATTTGGCATGATTACAAATTCATCCAATGTAACATTGGGAT